>CAJURX010000005.1 GCA_910589125.1 uncultured Eggerthellaceae bacterium | reverse complement strand
GGACGACGGTCCGTGGGAGATCGAGCCGGGGCACATGAACTGGAACAAGGTGCCCCTCCCCACCGACCTCTGCGACCTCTGCGCTGAGCGCACCGCCAAGGGGCGCGAGCCGGCATGCGTGCACCACTGCCTTGCCGATGTCATGAAGTATGGGCCTGTTGCGGAGCTGGCAGCATTCATGGAGGAGAAGCCCAAGCAAGTCCTCTTCGTCCCGCAGTACAAGCCCTATGAGGCGCGTGGGGCCTTCGTGTCGGCCAGGAAGGATGATGCGAATCGGCGCAGGGCTGCGGCCATGGAGGTGGATGCGAACGTGCAGGTGGAGTTCGCAACGCACCGGGATGATTCTGACGTGAGGAACGTGGAAGAGCTCAACGAGCAGTGAGGCGGCGATAGCATGGAGCGCGAAGAGCGGATCGGAAGAGTGGTCAAGGCTCTCTACAAGGGAGGGCCGACCGGTGAGGAGCCTCTGGACGACCATTCCGCGGGAGAGCCAGAGGAGCTCGTGGTGGGCGTGGGGCAGCTGCCTCGCGGCATCGATGAGGCGCTGCTGGATATGGAAGCGGGCGAGGAGCGGACGATCGTCATCCCCTGCGAGAAGGGCTTCGGTCCCCACGACCCCCAAGGCGTCCAAACGTATCCGCGCGCGGCCATCGAGGGCGGGGAGAAGATGCAGCTGGGAGATGTGTTCCCGTGGACCAATCCCGCATCGGGACAGCCGATCCCCGTCAGGGTGGTCAAGGCAGACGATCAGCTCGTGACGATCGACTTCAACCACCCCTTCGCCGGCAAGGAGCTCACCTACTGGTTGAGATTGGTATCTGTGGGATAGGACGGCCATGTGCTTCTTCTGCGCAGGTTGCGGTGCATGTCCCCGAGCAGCCACGCAAGGTGCTCCGCTTTGGGTGGCTGCAGAGGGGGTGTGTCCCGCATGCGGGGCCGCGCTCGCCTCGGAGGCGGAAGCGCGCTGCGGATGCGGATGGGTAGCGCCCGCGCCAGCGGGAAGGGCACAGGCCCGATCAGATAAGGATGAGGCCCGGCTCTCTGATGAGGAGGGCGCAGGGCGCAAGATAGAGGAAAGGTCAGAGAGATGACTGAGACCAACAAGGGAAGACTGCATTACGCATGGCTCATCTTCATAGGATGCTGCTTCGTCAATGCCGCATCCATGGCGGCATCGATCAGCATCGTCGGGGTGTATCTGCTCCCCGTATCATCGTCGATCGGGGTGGGCCCAGGTGACTGGATGCTCTGGATGACGGTGTGCTCCATCGTGTCGTGCATCGTGACGTCGATCTGGGGGCAGTTCCTCCAGACCAAGAACATCAATGTGGTGACATCCGTCTCCGCGGCCGCGCTCGCCATCGCCGTGTTCGCATTCTCCTTCGGCAATAGCGTGCAGTGGTTCTGGATCTGGGGTGGCGTGCTGGGCTTTGCCATGCCGTGCATCGCCACGCTGACGGTGCCTACCCTCATCGGCAACTGGTTCGGCAAGAAGTACAGCGGGAAGCTCCTGGGCATCGCAGCTGCCTTCACGGGCGTGGGGACCTTCTGCTGGGCACCGCTGTTCACCATGATCATCCAGAGCCTGGGATGGCAGACGGCCTACCAGCTGAACGCTGCGCTCATCGCCGTGTGCCTGCTCCCCTGGACGCTGTTCGTGTTCAAGTTCAAGCCTGAGGACAAGGGCCTTGAGCCCTATGGCTATGACGCGGAGCTCGAGGCGCAGAGCGCGAACGCCATGAAGCTCGGCATGAGCCGCTCCCTTGCGCTCAAGACCGCTCCGTTCTGGATCATGGTTGTGGTCATCCTCTTCACGTCCATGGGCATGGGCTTCAACAGCAATCAGGTTGCCATCGCGACCGAGGCGATGAGCGGGTCGATGGACATGCAGGCTGCTGCCATGCTGGGCGCTTCCATGACCTCGGTGGCTGCCGTGGGAAACATCTGCGGGAAGATCATCTTCGGATTCATGCAGAGGCGTGCTGGCTTGAAGGTCACGTTCATCGTATTCATCGTGGCGTTCTTGGTCGGCTTCGGACTGTGGGCATTCGTACCGATATCTGCGGTGCTCTTGATCGGCGCGTTCCTGTTCGGCACCCATAATGCGCTCGTGTCCGTGGGATATCCGCTGCTCGTGCGCTCGCTGTACGGGAACAAGGATTACTCGAAGATCTTCTCGAATCTCATGACCGTCAATGGGCTGATGGGCGGCATCAGCGGCACGATCATCAGCTTCGTCTACCAGACGCTCGGCTCCTACCAGGCAGCGCTCGTGGCTGCGATGGCCATCGTGGTGCTCATCGGCATCGGCGTTCTGGTGGCGTGCGGATTCATCGGGAAGATGAAGTGGGATTCACCCGCACCTGTTGAGAGCTGATGCGCGCGACCTACATCAGGAGAGCTTGCAGCGAGCGGGGAGGGCCAGGCGGCCTTGTCCGCTCGCTTCTTCTATACTGAGGTTCGCATCGTCCCTTGAGGGCGTCCTTTTGCGAAGCCCTTCTTGGAGAGGGCGCATCTTGTCCTTGGACGATGGCACCGATCGACAAGATTGGAGGAACGCATGGATCTGGAATTGCTGCGAGAGTTTCAAGTCTTCGCCGTTTCCCAGAATCTGAGCAAGGCTGCGAAGGTCCTGCATGTGACGCAGTCGTGCTTGAGCAAGCATATCGCCGAGATAGAGCGCACCACCGGATTGAACCTGCTCGAGCATGGTCCCAAGAGCGTTTCGCTGACGCCGGTCGGCGAGTGCTTCTTGCGAGAGGTGTCGCCCATCGTCTCCTCCTATGACAATTGCCTCATCAAATGCCGGAAGCTCCAGCAGCGCTACGACAACATGCTCAAGGTGCAGCTGCTCTTGGATGGCAACATCGTCAATGGGCTCCTCTTCCAGCTGCGCAATGAGTTCAAGATGCTGCATCCGGAGTGCGAGGTGATCTTCGAGAAGCTCATCGGGTATACGCCCGAGAGCGCTCTTCCGCTGCGGATCTTCGACGTGACGCTGGCATGCCGCTGTGGCGACTTGCGAATGTATGAGGAGGAGTGCGCGCATGCGGGGATCCGCGCGCTGCCCTTGAAGAAGGATCCCATCATCGTCTGGATGAGCAAGGAGAACCCGCTTGCACAGGCCGAGCGCTTGACCTTGGACATGCTCGATTGCACTCCCATCATGACCAGCGTCACAGACGCATTCGACTACATACGCGAGGCTACCGAGACGCTGTTCGAATCCCATGGGATGGTGGCGTTCATGAAGCCGGTGCACTTCGATATCGCGTCCCCTGCCGCGTTCTTCCTGTCAGATTTCGATCGGCGCGCCGTGATGCTCACCTCGTCGGGCATGCTGGGGAATGCGGGCTTGAGCGAGCGGGATGACATCTGTTGGAAGCAGCTGGACGGGGGAGATACCGTCATGACGGTCTGCATGTGCGCGCTCATGGAGAACGGGCGGGCGAATGAGTTCCTGGACTTCGCTGAGATGAGCCTTGGGGATCATGGGGCTTGATCAGGTGCCCTGGCCAAGCTGACTCGGTGCGAGGGTCGCCCGGTAGGTGATATGGGGTAGAGCTAGTGATGCTGACTTCTTATAAAGTCAGCTGATTGGGTGGAGCTCATTTGCGTTGCCCATATTGCGGTTCTCCATTTGGATTTATTGCCATCGAATTCAGATTCGTCGTTTGTCAAATTGATAAGCTAATCGACGCACACGGGGTCAAGATGCAGCAGGTTGATGACGCCATCAGATAAACGCTTTTCGCATCTGTCGGTTCTGATGAATGCGATGTCTTGTTATTGCGCAAGGAGTGTTGATTCGGTGAGTATTGTGAGATGTTTTATATAAGTGAATATCTATCATTGGGTGGCGGCGCATAAGGTGATTATTTCTTTCTAGATGCTCGTTTGTATCCTTTCGGGCTGACGATTATGGATTCGCTTGCTCCGCTGCGTGCTCCTTTCTCGCTGCTCATGCCTCTGTGTATTAGCGCGTTAGCCATAGCGGCATTAGCGGCAGAAAGAGGCGCGCCAATTTGTTTTCCGTCTGTCAATTTGGAATAGTCAGCCAGATCCCCTGCATCGAAGCACTTCTTTATTGTTTTTCGGTTTGTTAATGGGGAATTGTCAAGCAATAACTGGGAAGCAATTAGTTCGAGCCTATCGGATCGAGTGTTATCTGATGAAGCTAGTTTGCGTAGAACCTCCACAAGCATCTTGTTGTCGATGATATTATTTATCTTTTTGAGGGCATCAATGTGATTAACAGAGGCATCAATGAGGCCTTTACGGAATTTGGCCTCTGCGGTCGAATAGAAGAGTGGAAGCAGCCCGATATCTGATTCATCGAAATGAGCTTCCATGATGGCCATATTGACCGAATCTGGATAATTGCCGTCGAGTTTGATGGGGGTATCGAAGAAATCAAGCAAGGCAAGCTTGCTGTCTAGCGAAATGCCTTGTTCTTCAAGCATGGCTAGACCGATGGACTTTTTGAAAGTGACCCTGTTTTCAGATGTCTCGTCGGTGGCTAGCAGCGAAATGTATTCTTCTGTATTTGAAGTGGCAAGGTATGTTTCGTATTCCTCGGTGCAAGAATTGCGAAGAAGGCCAATGAGATTCACATCGACGGTAAAGCACTTGTGATTGCACAGAATATGAAATCGTGCAAAGCTCATGCTCGCATCGCTGAATGATTGAGGGCTTGGGTGCATAGCGGATAAAAGGTCATTTAGTGCTTCATCTGCAATGCCGCTAGCGCCGCTGATAGCTTTGGTGATGAAGCCCTCTTTGATAAAGAGGGATGTAGCTTCGTCATCGTTGAGATTGTTGATAATCGAATGGTGGTTGATGTAATGAACCAACGTTTCGTTAATCGAGCTCTCGGTATTGCTGCAATACGAAAGGATGTTCGATACTGTTGGGGGATGTGCGATTCAGTAGAAGAAGATGCTTCTGGAATTGCTGGTTTTTAACCTTGGATAGGTCTCCAAGCTTGCACTCAAGTTTAGAGAGGAGGTTGATACCTATGTCGTCACTGTGTAGGTTGTTTAAAATCCAGATAAGGACATCCTCTTTTAACGCAAGCCCTTTGGATATTTCGCTTAGGGATGAAGAGATGAATCGGTCCATCCTCTTTGATACATTTGCATGTATTGGCTCATCATTCATGATAAATATTTGTTCGGAAAGATCAGCGAAACTGATTGATTTGACTGTTGGGGTGAAGCACTTAAGATGCTCGACCCACTTTTTGATCATCGAGATGTTCGGCTCGTAGAGATTGTGTTTGTATACCATGTCTAGCACTTCTGCATTTGTGCAGGAGAAGTTGATATCGACAAATCGGGTATCTAATTTAAGCAGTCCATTGGTTGTTTCCTCAATGAGGTCATCAGCTATGTTCAGGAAGTCTGGATCATAAGCAGCGAAGTCGTTAAAAGCATCAGTCATTCGCTTATTGCCCCATACGGGGACGACTTGAATCAGCTTATGGCAGAACACTCTCAGGCTTGTATGAGAGTGTTCGATGGGGTTCAAGATCGCAATAACCTCATCGTCAAACTCCGATTCGATGTAATGAAAGATGTCCGGATGGTATTGAGGAGATGCAATATAGTTCAATAGATAGTCAGCATGATTTTGTGCTTTGATGCCCTGCATGAAAGAATGTATTTTGGCCTCATCATGCGTTTTGAGGAGGTGCTGCAGCAATGAGTAATTCTGAACACCTGGAATGGAAAGATGTGTTTCGTCTAATCTAATTAGAATCTCAGCTGGTTTTTCGAAAACATACATCGGATTAGATGCCTTGTTTCTCATGAGTAATGCAAGATTTCGCATGTCTCCGACGGATAATCCTTGGGGGTTATATCTTGTTATGTATTTTTCCGAAGACTCATCGATGAATCCTTGTGTGATGAGGTGTTTCACGAGGAGCATCCCCTGGTCATCTTCAGAGCTAATTGCTTCAAGTTTTGAATTAAATGCAGATTCGTTGCTGCATTCAAGAAGCAGTTCCGCGAGATTATAATGCCTGATTGTGGCAAGCTTGTCATCTATGTTAGTGATTCGCTCATTGCACTTGGCTTTTCGGGTCGTTAAGGCTTCTCTGGATTCCACCTCGAAATCAATTTCGCAGTCATTTTTCTTGTATTGGTCAATCATTTCCTGAAAAAGTTCATTGGCATCTTTATTTGCTTTGATGACTGCAAGGCGATCTGACCAGGTTTTAGAGCTCGTTACAGTTTGTCCGTTGGTAAATCTAGTTCGTTCAATGAGGTTGTCGAGTTCGTTCCACCTCTTGACATTTTCAATCAGAACTACGATTTCTAAATTGACTTTGACCTTTTCGTCGATTTCACGAATTTCAGCCAAGAGTTCGCTTCTTTCGCTCTGTAACTCTCTCGAGCAGGAGGAAATGAGCTCTTCCTTGCTATCTAGAATTTTACGAACGCAGCCTTGGCCTATCTGAAAGCTTGAGAAATCGTCAGGCCATGACGCTTTGTATGCCATCATTGCGACTAAATGCTCCGCTTCATCTTCGTTCAGTTGCGTTCTTGCATCTCCAAATACGACAGAAAGATAGTGCTGGGTTTCATTAAGGATGTCTTTTAGGAGCCTAGAGTCAAATATGAAGGTCGATAGTCCATACAGGAAAGGCTCCCTAATCTTGAGACCGATGCTCCGCAGGCATGCGCGCATCTCCACAAATGCATTTTCCGAATCAATAAAGGGTGCAACCGGAATGATGTAATCAAAGAACTTGGCGCGGTTTTCGGCAGAGGTGAATAGATCGTCTCTGACTAGATAGATAAAGCGCAGGGTTCCCCTTTTGTGCATCCGGCATTCGTTGGCAAGCTCATTGATTTCGCGAAGTTTTTCAAGTATGCCGATTGATTTTTCCTTGAATCGATCGAGGTCCTCAAAGATGATGACATCTGAGGATGTCCCATTTAGCAGGTATAGAACATCATCCATATACCTATTGAAAACAGAATCGCTAGATTCTTCATTATATTCTTTGAGGTCAAATAGTTCAACTTCGTTTCCGAGAATACGTATTCGACGAATGAGATTGGTCAAGCTATTTCTTCTTACTCCATATATAAGAAGCAAAAAGAAAAGGGATATCCAAGTGAGGTCAAGGATGGGATGGCTGAGGGCGGTTGCATTGGGGAGGAATAAGCCATCTCGAATAAGCAGGCTAATCGCAGCAATGCTCAAACAGCTAAATAGAAGAATGATGAACGACTTGAAGATAGTCCAGCGCCACGAATCATTTGACGTGTGTCGAAATCGGGTCTTGGGGATATCTGTTCCTCTGGTCTTATGAACCAATTGATTGAGTATTTCACTCTCAATGTTATTGATGGAATCGTTGCTTTCTTCAAAATGAGCCAATGAAATATAGGTGCACCTGTGTCCCTTTTTGTCATGCCTCTGTTCGTTGCTCCAGGTTTGAATAACTGTGCTTTTTCCTGCGCCATAGGGACCCGTTAAAGCGATATTGCGTATCTGAGAATCGTTGAATATGAACTCGAATTCGCTTGCATAATGCTGGAACTCGCCTTCGCTCAACAAGGTGGGAGTGAGTGCTTGTAGCGAATTATTGACCATGCTGGATTTGTGCCCCTGCTCAAGAGTTTGGAGCATTTGCCCAATTTTGCTTGATAAGGCTCGGACGGGATTCATGATACGCTCCTTTCGCAGGATCATACGGTGTGCAAATTCGTCTATTTCATGAAAGTGTATGCGTATCTCGTGTTTATCATACGCTAGGGATTGGATGAGTAAATATATCCTGTCGTTTGATTGAGCTGCATAGTATGCTCCAAGTAAAAAAGAACCTAATGCGTGCTAAGTGGATTGCCTATTTTAACTGCGGATGATGATTAGCGTGCGCAGTAAGGGTAAAGATGCTGGTATATTTGCTGCCTTTTATTGCTTCTTGACAGATGATGGTTTCATTATCTACGTGCGCCTACTGGTCATCCGAGATAAACCTCCGTTGCGCGATAGCCTGTGTGTTGATTGACTTGACCTTCGGGAAGGAGAGGAATGGGCATCAAGGAAATCGATAATGAGAGCAGGATAGCTCCCCTGCTTATATGCCGAAACATGAAGAAATTTTGGCATGTGACTAGCCATCCCCCTTCTCTCTCATTTGTCCATATCAAATGGATGCTCATTTGCGAAGCGCTGTGGTTGATGTTTGTGATGCGTGGGGATGTTTGGCACCCTAGGGGTCTTGACGGCTTTGAGGGTCGCGCAATCTAAGATATTTCATGATGGGGGACGACGATTCGTGCTGCAAATAGGAGCGACATGCATCTGCTTGTTTGGTGCGGGAGTGAAGTTGATTCTTTTGCATGTGACCGAAACCTGATTGGAGGAATCGAATCTCGGGCAAGAACACTTAAAGACATTAAGGGTATGCGTGTTTCAGGGTGGTTTGAGGGACGATCGATTCAGATTGTTCGCGGTCTAATTCGCTATATCGCTAGATGGTTGTGATATGTCTGCATAATCGGCCCTGCCAAGATGCGTTTATGCTGATAGTTTGAGGAGGTGAGCTTCGTGTAGATGCACATAGATAAGTAGAGTGTTGAATAGGGAAAGTGAGATTGATTGAGCGCGTGCGTCTCCGGTATGGGGTACCATGAGATGAACTGGTCATCTCTCATGGATGGGGTCCCTCATGTATCTCATGCTCGTTGCTCTCGTATTGATAGTGATCCTCGTGGCGCTCTCGGTGTTCATCGTGCCGCAGCAGAAGGCGTACATCATCGAGCGCCTGGGCAAGTTCAATCGCTTCAATACGGCAGGGTTGCATTTCCGGATACCGCTGATCGAGACCGTGGCTGCGCGGGTGGACCTGCGCACCTCTCAGACTGAGTTCTCCATCGACGCCAAGACGCGCGATAACGTGACCGTGACCATGGACATCGCCGCGCAGTTCCGCGTGAGCACGACCCAGGGGGCCACGCCGCAAGAGTCGGGCATCTGGCGCAGCTTCTACATGCTGTCGAATCCAGTGGGGCAGATGCGGTCGTATCTGATCGACGCGCTGCGCAGCGCGGTCCCGCAGTACACGCTGGATGAGGTGTTCGACCGCAAGGATGCCATCGCGCGGGATGTGAACGAGACGGTGTCCGAGCTCATGGTGGACTACGGATATGATGTGGTGTCCACGCTGATCACGTCCATCGGGCTGCCGCCGGATGTGGAGCGCTCGATGAACTCCATCAACAGCGCACAGCGCGAGAAGGTGGCTGCGCAGTCGTTGGCTGATGCAGAGCGCATCAAGGTGGTGACCGAGGCGAAGGCGCAGGCGGAAGCCATGGAAGAGGCTGGCCGTGGCATCGCCGCGCAGCGACGCGCCATCGCGGATGGCATTGCGGATTCGCTTGCCGTGATCCAGGAGTCTGGCATCAGCGCTGCTGAGGCGAACCAGCTGTTCGTGTTCACGCAGTGGACCGATATGATGAGCGAGTTCGCGAAGAGCGGTCGGCAGTCGACGGTTGTGCTCCCGTCGGACTTCAATCAGACGGCATCCATGTTCTCTCAGATGCTCGTGGCTACCGAGGCGGCTGAGGAGAGGGACGCAGCTCGCGAAGCGGAGTGACCGCGCCTTGTGCTTGGCGCTTGTGGGCACGCTTTGCGGATCGTGTTTGGTTGCTTGCGCCTTGCGGCCCCCGGCTGCTCTCGCCCGGTCCGTCAGCTAGAGGAAATCCACGACGCCGCAATGGGTATGGTAGATGGCGCCCTTGATCTGGAGCGCGCCGTCATGCTCTAGGGTGCGGAGCTCTGATTCGCCGCGAAGGCGCTGGATGGCTGCGGTGGCATTCAGGACGCTTGCCTGGTATGGGTCGCTCTCGTCTCCGATGGCAGTCGCGATCTGCTCCGTGATGGGCGCGAGCGGTCCGCGCTCGCCTTCGAGCGCTGCCTTGATGGCGCCGCAATGGGTGTGCCCGAGCACGAGCAGAAGGCGCGTGTGCAGGTGCTCGCACGCGTAGACGGCGCTGGCTGCTTCGATGGGTCCGATGACGTTGCCTGCGATGCGGATGACGAATGCCTCTCCGAGTCCAGTCATGAAGATGTGCTCCGGCACGATGCGCGAGTCTGCGCATGTGATGATCGTGGCGAAGGGCTTTTGGCCGTGTTCGAACAGGTTCATGATGCGCTCAGGGGAGAGGTCGCGTTCGTGGTCTAGAGCCTCGACGTAGATGCGGTTCCCCTCCTCGAGCCGCGCGAGTGCGTCTGCGGGGGAGACGTGCGCATCGGCATCGAAGTCGTCAGCGGTGTAGAGGGCGTGCTGTGCTGTCATGGGATCCCTTCTCCTCGTTCGGCCAGGATGATAGCACGCGTGGTGAAAGGCAAGAGAAATGGCATCCGTAGCAGATCAACGTTGATCCCATGATAAAGGCTGCTTCTGGGTCAGCTTGGTGATCATGTCGGTGCTATTGATGACCATTTGAAATCACTTTTGGCTGGGGTGGCCGATGCGTGAATGATGTCCTTGGCGTTGTTAATGATCGATAAATAAGAAGCGCAAGCCAGTGATGCTCTGAACGGGCTGTTTGTGGATGATCTGCAGGTTCATGCTCTGAATTGTTTTTTCGCAGCAAATAAAAGATTTAAGATCATGCCCAAGAGGGAAGATATCTCATACTGCGATTACCTGCATCTGGATCCTCTTCTCTAATAAGCCCTTCGTTGCAGCATTCTCGTATAAGCCTGGATATCGAAACGATGTTTTTCTGTTCCGAAGAAAGACCAAAACGCTCTCGAAGAGATGTGTTCGTGAGGGCGGAGAATTGAGTAACCATGAGACATGCGTGCCAATACGCTGCAGCCATTCGCTCTTTTTTGGTCATTTTTTGATAAGGGCTACCAGCATATAGGATCACTTGCGTTCCTGAGCCCTCTTCGCTGGAAATAGCAGGTGCCATAATATGACGCGCTTCGCAGTCCTCTATGATGCGATCCCAGCCCGTTCCTTCTTCTTCGCATAAATCCATTTGGCGTAGTATGTTCACAAGAGCGGCATTACGGGTTTTTGGTTGCGCATTAACGATTCTGTCTCGAGGTACGAGCATTGTTCCTGGATTGGTGAATTCGATTCTATTATTGAAAAGATGGACCTCCGGAGATTGCGTATTGTCGTTCAGGTCTTGATGGATTACCAAATTAGAAAGCAGTTCGCGAACAGCGCGCTCAGGGAATGTGGAGCGAATGCGCCGAAATGCTCCCTCTTGGATATCTTGTTGATCAGAAGCGGCAATGATGCGGTCCTGGGCTTCTGGAAGAGTGAGAGCGTACCCCTTTTCGAAGAAGACATCTTCGATGATGTCTGTCTTGCCATTCCCCAAGAACCTTACAAAGCGAAGGCGGCGCTTTCTCAGTGAGGGGAAGTCGCTTAGTCTCTTCGCAATCAAGATAGCTCCCAGGTTCGTGATGGACAGCAGGCCATCATCTTGCCTTATGAGGAGCTCTTGACGCACTAATGCATCCAATACTGATTCTATCTGAGCAGGCTGCTGGATTCTAACCAAGCTAAAGTAAGAGCTTATATCGAGAAGCTCTTCGACCTCTTCAAAGGATAGGCTCTGGCGGGCGATTCCATGTTCGAAATCCGACTGCTGCAGTCTTCGCCATAATTCAGCCTCTTTTTCAGAGGCGGGTTTGAGTTGGGTGGTGGAACTGCCTTCTCGAATGTAGGTGGAAGATTGGAATCGTACAGGGTGGTTTTTTGCAGCCGCAATCTTCAATACGACGAATTCTTTTTCTTCGTCCTGAAGGGTAATGAATTCATAGTTGGCGTTAGGTGTTAGTTGGTGCCTGAGCCAGATCTCCAAATCTTGGTTGCCCTGTGCTTTGGTTTCCAAGGGCTTAAAAGAGGTCCCGACCAACTCGCGGGATTCGTTTTCAACACCCCAAATCTTATAGGCATAAGGACGCTCATGGTATGCTGCAGCATTGGCGAGAGCGCTTATGTCTTTTCCGACAGCTTGTGCATTGTTCATGCTTTGCTTGAACTCAAGCCATTCCGTTTCAGCGGGATATCCCGTGAGCTGATATATGATCTCCATTGTTTCAGAGGCCATTGTGCTTCCTTCTCTGTCTCGTATGATAAATAAATGATAAATTAGTGATAAATATAATGCAAAGAGAAAAATTTGCTCTACCGGGGGGAAGGTATTAGAAGAGTGGTGCAGTGTATGACGATATGTTCTTCAATGATAAAGACCTCTCTATGAGCACTGCGCGTTCAAGCGAGTGCTTTGAGCGTGTTTGGGCTTTGTAGATTCTCTAGGGGTAGGGGCGCGTGAGGCTTGCGCTGATAGTTGTGTCGTGTTCACGTGAATCTACAATGCGTCGGAATCTGTTGCCATGTCACTTGCTCTTAGGGTAACTATGCGGAGTTAGTCAGCAAGATGGGTGTCTATGAGGCAGATTCCATGTTGAGCTGCATCGCTGATGCGCATTTGCCTGTTGAACGCCGCAGAGCTGTGCTCTATAGCGAGAGTGGAGTAGGCATCCTTTCAAAAGAAGAGGAAATTGCGATGAAGCGTTTGTCGGTTCCAGATGGAGGGACTGTTGAAATAGCAAGGCGCCTCATCAAGGATTCGATCGTCAGCACGCTTTGAAAGTAAAAGATGTTGTGCTGCATGACGCTCGCGAAGTTGGACCGTTTGCGAGGCAGGTCAAAGGATTGATGGAAACGGAGCAGGACGACATAAAAAGCTCGGACTTAGCAACTGAGGTCCTAGGGTAGTCGATTTTCGATGACATTTTGTGCAGTGCTTTTGTTTGCAGGTATGGCCGTATCGTGCCGAGCGTGCGGGTGCAGCTGAAGATGATCTTCATGGTCAGTGTGAGCTTTCTCTGCCAGTTCCTCGTTCTTTGCGAATTTATCTAATATTCAAGGTGTGAAAACTTGCATTGCTTGCGAAGGGCAGAGGAGGAGAGCATGGGAAAGCGAATCGACCTTGAGAGGCTTCAGATTTCAACTCTTTCGAAGAGCGACGAGGAGTACGAGGCTCTTTGGCCTGAAGAGATGTATCGGTATATCAAATGGATGATGATCGATTTTGTAATTGAGGACGAAGAGGGCATTCCTGCGACGCCAGGATACGAATGCAGGGAAAATCGGGTAGGGCGAATGGTGGGTGCGTTGCTTCTAGGGACACAGGCGAATCTAGATGGGTGGGACCTCGTTAGCTTATGCGATGACTGTTCAGCAGATTTGTTCGTCATTGCTGAGTCTTTGAATGCGGAAGGTGTTCTTGAGCGCTCTGATGGTTTGTGTCGGAATGTGTTCTATGTGCATACGTTGGAGCTTTCAAGCGAGGCTGTCGATGCAGTGAACCTACGTGATTTTTTCGGATTGATTCCTCGAGTCATATTCCGGCATTCGAATGTGATGCCAGAGATCATCTGCTATATGGCTGATTGCAATGATGAGTATTATGAAGAACAGGCGAAGCTGACGGAATTCGACCCCCGTTCCGTTGACCATAGGTCCCCAAGTCTGTTCGAGGCGAATGGCTATATATGGGACGATACGAAAGAGCTGCTTTATGAAATCCATGACCATTTCATGGATGAGCCCAAAGAAGCTACTGGGCTCTTTGATTCGGAAGAGATGACGTGTTTTGGAGAAGGGGAAGATGACAAGGATGCTTTTGTGGATATTCTTGGTGCTGATCGCTCAATGGCTGAGCGCTGCTTGCAAGAAGATCACATCGTCATCGGGTGCGGGTCAACACTTATTCTTGCGCCGAGGGCAATACCGGAAAACTGGCTCAATACCTTGAATCTGCCATCATTGCGTACCATCTTGGCACTGGAATGGACCATGCATTCAGGATGTATGCTGATCAGATGTCCAGTGAGCCTTCCGCCCTGTATGCCAGCTTTCAAAGAATGTATTTTGCGGGAAAGAAGCACATGGAAGAAACGCTGAATCGGATGAATCCGGCTGTTTCTCCAACCTGCGGGGAAGTGTATGCCGATGCAGCGTTATCGCGAGCGAGAAATACATACTATGCTGCTGCGTGGCTTTATCGAGAGGGTCATCTGATCGAAGGACATGCTCTGAGTCGATTGATGTTGGAGCAGATAGCATGGGCCTTTGCGATTGCTGATGCAGAGAATCCTGAAGATGCAGAGATCCAACCGCAGAAGACCATTAATGCCCTCAAGAAGAAGGTCGTACCGGTGGGGCGGATGTATGGGGCTCTTTCTCGGTATATTCACCTACCCCTCGAAGGTCATCCTGAATTTATTGATCTGAGTAGCGGAAGAACGGCTGCCATCTATCAGTATGGTGATTACTCTATCGCATGTGGAAAAGTTATCTCTTACTTAGCGGATTATTGGGCTTCGGTATACGAATACACTCAATCGAGGCATTTTGAAGCTCTTGAGAATTGGATAGAAGGTCAATCGGGCATGAGCCTGAACAGCGATAGGTCTTTCCTCGAGGAAATCATACCGATACGACATGAGCTTGAGCAAATATACAAAGATAACCACGGTGAGCTTGCAGCCTTTATTGAGGAGCATTGGGATGTCGATGTGGACTGAGGAATGCGAAGCGATGCGGAGGCGGTTTCATGCATCAGCGAGCGTGATTCACGTCTGCTCCTTATGGAATGCCGCTGAAAGTCGAACGCGCTATCCTCAGCGTAGGTTGCATGTGAAAAAAGGGGGACAACAGATGCACCGCGATAACGCTAGTTATTGAGAGGACGCAAGGGTGCTGATGCTGTGCTATCGCTTTTGGGGGAAACCATCACGGAAACGTTTTCTCATAGATTTGGAGCGGTCCCAGGGAGCATCCTCGACAGTTTTGGAATATGGGTTATGGTGAAGGGTCTGAGGACGCGCGTGAGCATTGCATGGGTTGGAGCAGTGGTCCTGGGAATTGGGTGCTTGCGTGATAGGGGATGCGGATATAGGCCGTGAGGTTCTGAGGGATAGGTGGATGCTCATGGTCACCGCAAGCGGCGTGGCGGTGCCCCTTGTGCGCATCAGAGGAGATTGCGAGTGCTGCCATGGTGAAGCGTTCGCAGTGGGAAGGGGAGCATATCCATGACCGAGACGAAGGGGCTGCTGTTCGACGCGGATGGCACGTTGATCGATACCCAGGGCATCATCCTGGCATCCATGCGGCAAACCGTGAATGACCTCTATGGAGCCTCCTATACTGATGCAGAGCTCATGCAGGGCGTTGGCACGCCGCTGCTGGATCAGATGCTCCATTTCGCGGGCGGGGACGCCGCTCAAGCCGACGCGATGGTGGCGGATTATCGCGAGCACAACGATGCCATCCACGATACAGGCGTGCGAGCGTTCCCTGGCACGAAGGAAGCGCTTGAGCGCTTGCGCGACGCGGGATATCGCATGGGCGTCGTGACATCCAAGCGCCACAAGATGGCCGAGCGCGGCCTTGACCTCTGTGGCATCCTGTCGTTCTTCGACTTCCTCATCGGCTCTGATGACTGGCCCGAGCACAAGCCCGACCCCGGCCCCATCCTGCATGGCTGCCATCTCCTGCAGCTCCCCGCCTCTGCCTGCGCCTATATCGGTGACAGCCCGTATGACATGCAAGCGGGCAATGCGGCCGGATGCACGACCTATGCAGCGCTCTGGGGCATGTTCTCAGCGGACGCGCTCGAAGCCGAAGCTCCTGACCACCTCTGCGCTTCCATGGAGGCTCTCGCAGATCAGCTGTGCTGAACGTCCCTTCGCCACCGCGCTCATGCCTCGCTCGCACTCCGCTGTGGTCTAATGTCTCCTTCACGAACGAGGGATAGGAGATGACATGGCATACGGAACGCCTGAGGTGCACCCAACCGCGAAGATAGCTTCCAACGCCACCGTCGTGGGGGATGTGCATATCGCCGAAGATGTCACAGTGCTCTACGGCGCTGTGCTGCGGGGAGACATGGGCGGCCATGTGCGCATCGGCGCGCGCAGCAACATCCAAGAGCTCGCATGCCTGCACGTTCCCATCGATGGCGATGTCGTGGTGGGAGAGGATGTGTCCGTGGGGCACGGTGCCATCCTGCACGGCTGCACCATAGGCGATGGATCTCTGGTGGGAATGGGCGCCATCGTGCTCGACGGCGCGAGGATCGGGAGGCGGTGCCTCATCGGTGCCGGCGCCCTCGTGGCGGGCAAGATGGATGCGCCGGATGGCGTATTGATCGTCGGGTCCCCTGCCAAGGTCGCACGCGACCTCACCGAAGAAGAGCTCGCCAGCCTCACGGTGAATTGTCAGGAATACGTGAGCATCGGTCGCACCCTTGCTGAGGAGGGTCTGCTCTAGGGGCTTGACCTTGACGCTGCGTCAAGGTCCATGATGGCTGCCAAGGAGGTGTGAGAGCGTGGATGCGACATCAGGCGGCACGAAGTGGATGCGTCCCCGTGAGCTAGCAGAGCAAGCGGGGGTGAGCACGCGCACTCTTCGCTATTACGAGAGCATCGGGCTGTTGTGCCCGCACCGGTCAGGGAACGGGTATCGTGCGTACGCGGATGCCGACGCGAAGCGGCTCGCTCAGATCCAGGCCATGAAGCTCTGCGGGCTTCCGCTGGGCACGATACGCGAGCTCCTTGATGGGAAGAGCGCATCTCTCTATGACGCGCTTGCTCACCACCTCCTCACCCTGCGCGCCCAGGGTGAGTCATTGAAGCTGGTGGCGGCGCACACGGAGGCCGCCATGCGAGCGATCGAGAGGATAGATCATATGGAAGCAAGAGATGCCTTTGAAGAGCTCAAGGCTCAGGGCCTGCGGGAATTCGAGGCAACGTACGGTGCGGAGGCACGCGAGCGATATGGCGATGACGCGATAGATGCCTCCAACGCGCGGATGATGGCGCTCTCCCAAGACGAGTGGGATGCGAAGGAGCTGTTGGAGGAATCCATCAAGGTGCAGCTGCGCCTTGCCATGGCAACGGGAGATGCGAGCAGCGCGAAGGCGCGCGAGCTCGCTCGGATGCACGAGCGTTGGGTGTCCATCCATTGGGGCGGCATCAGCGACAGGGAAGCATATCTGGGCTTGGTGCAGGGCTATGGCGCGGATCCGCGGTTCGTGTCCTACTACGATTCTGCGGCAGGTGCGGGTGCGACCGCGTTCCTGGCGGATGCTGTGCGCGCTTACCAGGCGTCCGAGCGCACAGAATAGGCGAGGAGGCCCCATGGGAGCGGAGGCGGCCAAAGCGCGCAGAGAGGGCAGCGCACCCATGCGCGTGCAGCACACGATAGAGCCGGTCTATGACGCACGCTCTCGCGTCCTCGTGCTGGGCACCATGCCGTCTCCGAAGTCTCGCGAAGCGGGCTTCTACTACGGTCATCCGCAGAACCGCTTCTGGCGCGTGATGGCGGCGCTCTTCGGGGCGCCTCTGCCCCAGACGAACGAGGAGAAGCGCGCTCTCATGCTGACGCACGGCATAGCGCTCTGGGATGTGCTCGCCGAGTGCACCATCACCGGTGCGAGCGACAGCAGCATCACGGAATGCATCCCGAACGACATCCCGTGGCTGTTGGAGCGCACTTGCGTGGAGGCTGTATTCTGCACGGGTGCGAAGGCGGCCTCTCTCTACGAGAAGCACTGTGCGCCCATCACGGGCATCCCGTGCACGCGGCTTCCCTCTACGAGCCCTGCCAATGCTGCCGTATCCTTGGATCAGCTCATCAGCGCGTATCGCCAGATCCTGCCCTTCTGCATCCGCTAGCTGACCGCATTCCTCCCCTGGGCTTCCTTACCCGGTCGTTACGCCAGGGTGACAGATCGGCTGATATTGACGATATGTCGATTGTGTTCATTGACGCTCCGTCAATGCCGCCGTACCGTGTGGAGCACATGGTGATCCAGGGAGAAGAGCGGTGGGGCACATGGCGCGCGTGCAGGAGGGTGGCAGCATAGAGCAGATGTCTCCGAAGGCGGAAGCTCGCCGCGCGGAGATCATCTCGGTTGCGCGCGACCTCTATGAGGAGAAGGGCCTCACCAAGACCTCCATCCAAGATATCGCGGCTCGCGTGGGCATGACGCGATCGCTGTTCTATCACTACTTCAAGGACAAGGACGAGCTCACGTTGGCTGTCCTGGATTCGCTGGTAGAGGAATACATCGAAGCGCTCACCTACTGGGATGGCGAACGCCAGCAGGGCAAGATAGATGACGCACTGACCTCTGTCGTGCGCTTGCTGAGGGTCGGCCTGTTCGAGAACAGCCCCCTCCATGCTGCGCTTGCCTCCGAGGAGAACTCCGCGCTGTATCTGGAGTTCGTGAATCGCGTGACGCATCACATCGCCACGCACATGATCGAGAACACGGTCAAGGACTACGGAAAGCTCCATGAGATACGGATCGAACACCTGTATGAGACGTTCTACGTGCTCACGCTCGGTGTGATCGGGTATCTGCGCACTCACCCAGATGCGGATGATCAGGTGATCGCTGACGTGATCGCGCAGACGCTCTATTTGGACAGGCCCTAGGTAAGGAGGCAAGCATGCTATTCGATGTATACGGGCCGAATGCGCTGTATCAATGGTCGGGACTGGTCATGGTGCTCGTGGCGCTGATCTTGCTGAACGAGTTCGCTCGGCGAACGAAGGCCGGCGGCATCATCATGTTCTTCGGCATGGCGGCCGTCATGACCGTCTACTGTCTGGCTGTTGAGATCAGCGCAGCCATGGGTGCTGATTGGGCGCTCGCCAATCCCACACACACCGATATGAACAGCTGGTTCCATTACGCGAAGGTATACGCTGCCTTGGCCGGGTGCATCGGCTTCATGGCGTTGAAGTACAGCTGGGGCAAGATAGGGCGCAGCCATTGGTTCAAGGCATTCCCGTTCGTCATCGTGGCCATCAACATCCTCATCGCCGTGGTGAGCGACTTCGAGAGCGCCTTCCGCGCGTTCGGCACCACGTGGGTCACCACTGAGGGCGTCACGCTGCATGGCGGTTGGCACAACGTGTTCAATGGCGTTGCTGGCCTGCTGAACATCGCCTGCATGACCGGCTGGTTCGGCATCTATATCTCGAAGAAGCGCCAGGACATGCTGTGGCCTGACATGACCTGGGTGTTCATCATCTCCTACGACATCTGGAACTTCTGCTACACCTACAACAACCTGCCCACGCACTCCTGGTATGCCGGCATCGCACTGCTCTTGGCACCGACCATCGCAGGGCTCATGTGGAACAAGGGCGGGTGGATCCAGAATCGCGCGTTCACGCTGGCCATGTGGTGCATGTTCTGCCAGATGGTGCCCATGTTCGCGAATGATTCCATCTTCGCGGTGCAGTCGGTGAACAACCCCGATGTGAACCTCGTCGTGTCGCTTTTGGCTTTGGTCGCGAACATCGCGGCGCTGGCCTACATCATCTATCGCTCGAAGAAGCTCGGCGTGAACCCGTACAAGCAGGAGGTGTTCGTGGGCACGAAGGACTTCCGCGAGGCCATGGCGCGTCGTGCTGACACGGCATATCTGCTGGAGACCATGCCCAAGAGCGCAACGGCTCCTGAGATCGCTGAGACGGTGGCCTACAACGAGCTGCCCGCAGAGGGGACGATCGGATACGTCTACGTGGCGAAGGATGGAGCGGGAGATGCGATCGTGGATGTGGCGAAGGCATCCGATGATACGGAGAGGCGCAACGAATAGCCCTCGCCTCACGAAGAGAGCACAGCGGCATCTCTGGAAGGCCGGTCCTCTATGGGCCGGTCTTCCCCTTTCGGGAGCCAAATGCGGCCAAGAGCGATACACTAGAGGCTAAAGGTCGGGCCATATCGGGGAGGGTACGGACCTGAGCAAGAGGAGATACATCGTCATCGTCTTGGCGGCCATCGTGTTGATGGTGGGCGCCGTATGCATCTATCTCGTTCAGCTGCAGAGCACCGTCGCGGGCAACCTCATGAGCACGATGCATGAGATATCCCGACACGATGTGGAGACCATCGAAGGCTCTCTGGACAATTCGTATGCGCGTCTGGATTCCGTCGCCAAGCGCATGCGCGTCTATGACGTGGAGAGCATGGAAGAGGCTCAGGAGCAGATGAACCTGGAGGCCGCATCGTCTGCCCTCTTCAATGCCATTTACATGCTGGATGCGAATGGGGACCTCTATAGCAGCTCGTACGTCAGGCTGGATGCTTCCATGCATACCTATGATGAGATGTTCTCAGATGGTCGCGATCATTTCGCCATCCTCTACGATGACGCGAACGGGCGCCTCGAGACCATCAAGGAATCGCTCATCTACGGCATCAAGCTGGATGACATGGTCATCGGCGGCCATCGGATCGTGGCCATGCTCGGGCGCAGCGACCTGTCCATCATCAGCGACCAGCTCATGATAGAGAGCTTCGATGGGCAAGGCATCTCCAGCGTGGTGAATCCGCAGGGCTACTACATCGTGAGCGGGGCTCATGCGGCTGACCTGGCGGGGCGCGACAACTTCTACAACGTCTTGAAGACGGGCTCCATCGAGGATGGGGTCACGATCGATGATGTGAGACGCAACATCGGCGAAGGAAAGAGCTTCGTCATCAATTGCACCACGGCAACGGGAGAGCGGCTGGTCATGAGCTTCGCTCCGGTCGAAGGCACGGCATGGGCGTTCATCATGACGGTGCCCATGAGCGTGTTCGACCAGCATTTCGCTCCCTTCATCACCATGACCATCGTGATGCTCGTGACCGTGGTGCTCCTGCTCATCGTCATGATGCTGCTGATCTATCATTCCTCGAAGAAGACCATCCTCGCGGATGCCAAGGCAACGGCGCGCTCGGAGTTCCTGTCGAACATGAGCCACGAGATACGCACGCCCCTCAACGGCATCATCGGCCTCAATCATCTGATGGAGCGACATCTTGATGACCGCGAAGCCATGGAGGGGTATGTCCGCAAGATGGACAAGGCGGCGGCATACCTCTTATCGCTGGTGAACGACATCTTGGATGTGTCCAAGCTGCATGCGGGCAAGGTGGAGCTGGATGCGCGCCCCTTCGATCTCGTGGCGTCAGTGGACAATGTCTGCGAGATGCAGCGCGAGTCCATTGCGGCGCGGGGGATCGGATTCCAAGTGGATATGGATGTGCCGTATCCGCAGGTGAGGGGCGATGAGACGCGCTTGAGCCAAGTGCTGATGAATATCCTGTCCAATGCGGCGAAATTCACGCCCGAGGGCGGCTCCATCACGGTCACCGTCAAGCAAGAGCTTCCGAGCGCGCATGACCGCGTGGTCACCACGTTCATCATCCAAGATACGGGATGCGGGATGACGCCGTCGTTCCAGAGGCGCATCTTCGATGCGTTCACGCAGGAGCGCACCTTCAACGATGATAGCCAGAAGGGGACGGGGCTCGGCATGGCCATCAGCAGCCTTCTGGTGAGCCAGATGGGCGGCACCATCAGCGTGGAGAGCGAGCTGGACAAGGGCTCCACGTTCACGGTCGTGGTGACCATGCCGCTTGCTGGTGCGGATGGTCCATCTTCGCTGGGTGCTGCTCCCGCTGCGGACGGAGCAATGCCTTCGCCTGAGCAGGAAGGGCTGAGCTGCGAGGCAGCGCCCGTGAGGATATTGGTGGCAGAGGATAACGACCTCAACGCCGAGATCATATCGAGCATCCTCCAGGAGGAGGGGTATGAGATAGCCTTGGCTGCCAACGGCCAAGAGGCGGTGGAGGCCTTCGCCGCCTCAGCCGAAGGGGAGATAGCGGCCATACTCATGGATGCGCACATGCCGGTCATGGACGGCTACGAGGCCGCCAGGGAGATCAGGCAGCTGGAGAGGCCGGATGCCTCCACCGTGCGCATCTTCGCATGCACGGCTTCCACCTTTGCTGAGGATAGGAAGCGCGCGCTCGAGAGCGGGATGGATGACTTCCTGCCCAAGCCGCTGAACGTGCAGGTGATGCTGGAGAAGCTGAAGGGGATCAACGCGGGCTGATAGGGGAGCTCTATGGATACCATGCATCGCACGGAGCAACGGGCGCAGGCAAGCTGCGCCCCTACGGGCAACCGGGGGAGGATGGGCACCCGAATGGAGGCGCTGCGGGCGGCTCTTGCTGCCCTTGCGGGCATGCTTTGCCTCCTTGCTGTTTGCGGGCTCGGGTGCGCTTCTCAGGAGACGGCACCTGAGAAGGAAACGGTGCACCTTCTGGTGAAGGTCCCCCGCACGAGCCATGATGTCGTATTCGATGAGTCCATCACGCAGATCGACCAGGTCATATCGAAGATGGCTGACGAGTTCCAAGCTGCCTACGGGGAGCATCCCGTAGATATCGAGATCGAGGTGTTCGAGCAGAACCAATACGATAGCGCCATCGTCGATGCGTTCGACACCGACCGCTCCCCTGATGTGCTGTACGGGGATTACTTCAACATGTCCACTTATATCCATTCCGGTCGGGTGGTCCCGCTCAACGATGCGGTGAGCGAGGCCGTGCGCGCTGACGTGCACGGATATCTGTGGGACATGAGCTCGCTGGGTGACAAGGTCTACATGATGCCGTATCTGGTCAGGCAGAACGTCTTAGCGTATAACAAGGACCTGTTCCGGCAGGCGGGATTGGAGAGCTATATCGAAGAGGGCGCCATCCAGTCATGGTCACGCAAGGAGTGGACGCATATCTTGGATACGCTGGCCGCGCGCCTTCCCGAGTCTACGTATCCGATGATGATGTATGCGGGTAGCTCCCAGGGAGATACGCACATCATGACGCTGCTCCGGTCTGCGGGCTCGGATTTCTTCGACGAGACAGGGCATTTCAACCTGTCCACTCCTGAGGGCATCGCGGCGCTCAGGTGGATCCAGGAGGGGAATGCGAAAGGCTGGTTCCCGCCGCACAGCGAGAATCTTGAGATAGAGGACTGCTCGAGCCTGTTCCGGGAGGGGCAGCTTGCTATCTACATGATCAACAACGCATCCATTGGTCGCTACGGTGACACCATCGGACTGGTGAACTTCCCCGGGCCTGATGAGGACGGGTGCGCCACCACGTTCATATCCGGATTCGAGGTGTTCGATAACGGGGACGCCCTCAAGATGGAGGTGGCGAAGGACTTCCTCGCGTTCGTGTATGGGAACCAGGAGCTCATGAGCTATTCGGCAGGCACGCTTCCGGCATCGAAGGCGGTGGCGGCGGAATACGGGAACCAGATCCTCGCCTATGAGCTCTTCGCGGCGAATCGCGACAATGTCGTTGACTTCACGGGGAGCAATCCTGATACGCGTGCGGTGCGAGAGGTCTTCTACAAGGAGATGCACGAGCTGCTCATGGGCAACATCACGCCCGAGGAGGCGGCGGCGAACATCGATGCGCTCTGCAACGAGGCTATCGATGATGGGGTGGCTACGAGCGTTCTGCACGAGTAGGCTGCGATCAGCTGCCAGTGCCGTGATCGTGCGCAGACGAGCTGCGCCCCTACAGAGATGCGCCCGGTCAGGAGAGGGCATAAGACGCGCGGTATTACGCGTCATGAGGCAAGTTTAGCCTTCATCAGGGAATGATTTCGCATGCCAGATGCCGTAGAGTCCTCATCATGCAGCGCGACTGAGGCAGGTGCTCTATGTGCTACCCTTGCACCCATTGCGATAAGTGCGGTCGGATGCCACGGCTGGGCTTGTGCGCATCGTGCGGACATGTGAACGATCCAGCTGCGCGGTCTTGCGAAGCGTGCGGATTCACGTTCCCCGCTCCTCCCGGTATGCCGATAGGGGCATCAGACTCCCTTGACGATGGGGTCGAGGAGTGCGCATCGCCTCATGCGGGCACCCGCAGAGCGACAGGTCCTTCCGGCATCTGCTGATGGATGAATGGGGGTGGTCATGGGCATATCCGATGAAGTCATGGGTGCATCCGACCTCGCGGATGCTCCTGCGCAGTCATCAAAGCGGTCCTATTCGTCACCTGATCCCATGCGGATAGACCTGAGGCTCATCATCGGTGTGTTGGGTGCCTCATTCTGCATGGCGTGGCATATGGTGCTGCTGGTCAGGCCGGAGTTCTTGGCTCCGGGCTATCAGGATGCGAATGGGTTGTCACTGCTCTGCGGCTTCTCGGTGGCGCTCCTGCTCGCATACTTCATCCTGTCATTCATGGTCGGTCCCTTCCAGGAGCATCGGCAGGCGATGGGAATCGCTGCTCTGGCGTGCGGCGCATGCGCATTCTTTCCTCTTGGGGGAGATTCGTTCGTCCTGATGGTGGCAAGGCTTGCCTGTGCAGGTGCGGGCGTGGCCTTGGCGCTCACGCTCTGGATCGAATTCCTGTGCATGGAGTTTGGGCGCGTGATCCGCAAATCATTCGCCATGGCGCTCACGCTCGGCCTGCTTTGGTCGTTCTGCCTGCTCCTCGTTGATGGCGCGTACGCGCAATCGGTCATATTCGCGTACTCCCTCGCATCGTCTGTGGCGTATCTCGTGCTCTGTCGGAGCTTGACCCGAGAGAGCGCATTCCCGAGCTACGACGCTACCGAGACCGACGAGCGCAACCTCATCACCTGGCGGCCTGTGCTGCTCACGGTGGTCGGCTCCATGGCGCAGGGCTTCTCGCTCTCGTGGATCTTGCCGCCCGAGCCCGTTCCCTCATGGATAGCGCTGGTGGCCATCGGGTCGGCGCTCGTGCTGTCTGCATGCCTGCTCTACGACACGATGCATCGGTTCGTCATCAAGGAATCCTTGATTCGGCGCCTGTTCTTGCCCATCATCGCGTCGAGCATCCTCGCGCTGCTCTTCACGCCTCAGGAGTGGCGACCGCTGCCTGCGCTCATCACCTTCGCCTTCTCGTTCCTGCCCTATGCGAGCGCCCTGTTCGCCACCTGCGAGCACATCGTGCGCTGTCAGCTGTCAACGGCGCGCGCCTTCTCCACGGCGCGACCTTATGCGGTGGTGGGGTTGTTCTGCGGCTTGCTCTTCGGCGGCTTCGCCACGTCTAGCGACATGTTCGGGGAGCTCACCATGCAGGTGTGGGTGGTGGTCGTGGTGCTCATCTTCGTCGTCGTGTTCTCGCTGGTCACATCGAAGAGCTG
Source organism: uncultured Eggerthellaceae bacterium (assembly GCA_910589125.1). Taxonomy (GTDB): domain Bacteria; phylum Actinomycetota; class Coriobacteriia; order Coriobacteriales; family Eggerthellaceae; genus MGBC163016. Next base: position 110,490 of record CAJURX010000005.1, on the reverse strand, counting down.
CTATCCCGGCGATGATGAGGCGGACGGCGTAGGGACCTTCTTGGGTGCAGAAGCCTGCGAGGGCGCACCGGCACCCTTCGCTGATGTGGAACGCGCTTTCCGCGAGAGGTGCCGGGAGGTTGCCCATCGCTTCGGATTGACCGAGCGCCAAGAGGAGGTCCTCTATCTCCTTGCCAAGGGGCGCAACACCGCCTACATCCAAGAGGAGCTGGTGATATCGCCTCATACGGTGAAGGCGCATACGTACGCCATCTACAAGAAGCTGGACCTGCATTCCCAGCAAGAGCTGATCGACCTCGTGGAGGCTGCGGGGAGGATGGCCGGAGAGGATGCAGGGAAGGATGCGTTGGGAGCGAAGGAGCGAGGCGCTGAGAAGGGCGCCGGGAAGGGAGCAGTGCGGCATAGCTGAGAGGTTCGTGCGCGATGGCGTTCGTGCGAGGTTCGGAGGGAGTCTTCGATGGATCTGCGAATGGGTTTTGATGTGAGGTCGCTTCGTCTGGGATTGGATTCCCTTGCTGGCTTCATGGGCTTCACGACGCTCGTGGCTGAATTCATAGGGCTGATCGCGTTCGCTCCCAGGTCGCTCTCCCAAGCCGGAGGCGTGTTCGCTCCCTTCGCATGCGAGATGCTAGCCGCGTTCACCGTGTTCGTCACATTCGTCGTCATCCATGCGGCAGCACAGGTCATCGGCAGGACGGCAGGGCTTCCACTGCTGCTCTGCGCAGCAGTGGGCACCCTTGCGGCTGTCATGCTGGCGGTGCTGGTGGATGTTGCGGCGGTCCCGCTCTGGGTCTTGGGGGTCTGCTATGTGCTCGCATGCATGGGAGCAGCAGGGACGGGATGCGTCTGGTTCGTGCAGCTCTGCCAGCACGAGGGCAGGATGGTCCTCGGATTCGTTGCGGTGGGAGTGGGTGTGGGGTGTGCCCTCTGCTTGGGATTCGCGTTCATGGAGCCTGTGGTCGCAACAGGGGCGATCGCGGTCTGCTCATTCGTCTCCTTGGTCCTGGCGGGCCTGCTGATGCGAGAGTCCAGCGATGCCTTCACCTGCCGGATAGAGAGCAAGGTCTCCGATAAGCGCTCCCGCATCAAGGCTGTGTCCACCATCATGCTGTCCATCAGCTTCTTCGAATTCGGTTTCGTGCTCAGCTTCTCCATGCAGGTGGGTGCCATCGGGATCTGCGCGTGCGCTGCGCTCTTCGCAGCAGTGGCGCTTGCAGTGGACGCGTCTGCAGGTGGCCTCCTCACAGAGCGCAGCCTCTCTCCCGTGAGCCCACCGCTGACGGTGATGGCCTTCCTGCTCATCTTCATGTTCGGGGATGCCATCCGCGTCGCGGCGCTCTGCGTATGGGCTGTCATCTGCACCGTCTACATCTCGTTCGGTTGGGCGGCGATGGTCCAGCATGTGCGGCTCTGCAAGCTGGCGCCGGTGCGCGTGTATGCCAAGGCGCGCGTCGCCGATCATGGCGGCTTCATGATCGGGATCGCATGCGGCTTCGCTGCCGCTGTGCTCCCTGCCGACTATGGCGCATGCCTGGGCGTCGTGGTGGCGGCTTCGTTCTGCCTGCTCGCATTCTTCTCGCATAAGCCCCGTTTCCCCGAGAGCGGATTCACTCCCGAGGCCGATGGGACAGAGAAGGGCTTGCGCGTCACGTGGGAGCGGAGATGCAAGGCTGTGGCGGAGAAGCATGAGCTCTCGGAGCGCCAGCAGGAGGTTCTCGTCCTCATGGCTCAGGGCCGCAATGCGAGATACATCGAGAATGCGCTCACCATCTCCCTCAGCACCGTCCAGACGCATATCCGCAACATCTACCGGAAGCTTGGAGTCCATTCTCGCCAAGAGCTGCTGGACCTCATCGAGGGCACGAAGCTCTACGGGGAGGATTGACGAGGGGAGGGTGCGGCCCATGCTGCACGCGTCGCGCCTCACGATGGGCACCTGCACTGTCATGTGGAGCGCCTTCGCCAGCGTTGCGTGCGCATGTGGTTGCGAATGCCCTGGAGCAGGGCATCATCAATTTCTAGGTATGCTCTCAAACCCCAATGCTGCGATGATGACAGGGGGCATCGGTGCTCTCTAGGCTTTCCTCAACGGCTCTGAAAGAGAGCTCGGAGAAGAAGGAGGAAAGCTTATGGTTGATTATCAAGGGTTCTTGGATAGCATCGACCGCAAAGCCTACCACGAGGGCGAATGGCAGTGGGAAGAGGATGGCTATACGGTCACCCGCACGTACAACTACAGTGCTCCCGGCTGCCATGATTCCTGTGGCGTCCTGCTCTACACCAAGGACGGCAAGCTGGCCAAGGTCGAGGGCGATCCGCTGGACCCGTACGCCAATGGGAAGCTCTGCATGCGCTGCCTCGACATGATCGAGATGGTCGAGAGCGACAAGCGGCTCAAGTACCCCATGAAGCGTGCCGGCGAGCGCGGCGAGAACAAGTGGGAGCGCATCTCCTGGGAAGAGGCGCTCGACATGATCGAGACCTACATCAAGGAGGAGATCGACGACAAGGGGCTGGGTCGCGAAGCCATCCTCGTAGGTCACGGCACGGGCCGCAACATCAACTGGCAGGTCCCGTTCATCGCAGGTGCCTGCTTTCGCACCGCGAATGTGGGCGGCATCTACTTCTCTGGTTGGTGGTGCTACATGCCGCGTGTCTGCGGTGCTGCGGGCCCTCTGGGCGATTACCCCATCGTGGACGCATCCGAGACGCTTCCCGATCGCTATGCGAACCCGGATTGGCAGCCTCCCGAGGTGCTGGTCGTGTGGGGCAACGAGCCCTTGAAGTCCAACGGTGACGGCTATCTGGGCCATTGGCTGAACGTCTGCGTGCAGGCGGGCACCAAGGTCATCTCCATCGATCCGGTGCTCACCTGGTGGGGTGCTCGCGCTGAGTACTGGCTGCGCCCGCATCCGGGCACCGACTGCTGCCTAGCGCTCGCCTGGCTGAACGTCATCATGGAAGAGGACCTCATCGACCATGAGTTCGTGGAGCTGTGGTGCGCCTACTACGATGAGCTCAAGGAGCACTGCAAGCAGTTCACGCCGGAATGGGCATCCAAGATCACGGGCGTTCCCGTTGATGACATCGTGGGGTCTGCCCGCATGTATGCGAACGCTGAGCGCGGTGCCATCCAGTGGGGCCTCGTCTTCGATGCGGGCACGTCTTCGGCCATGCATTGGACCGAGGCGGTCTGCGATCTCATGGCCATCTGCGGCAATATCGAGAAGCCTGGCACGCACGTGCTGGTGCACAACTCCTTCGACATCAACGCCGGCTATTCCTCCGTTGACCTCTATGCGGACCCGAAGGCACTGGAGCGCAAGTTCCGCAAGTGGATGATCGGGGACGAGGGCATGGACTTCGTCGGCATGTCCAACTGCGATGCCATGGCATCTGTTCTCGAGGCAGGCGAGATCCCCGTCAATGGCGAAGAGTATCCGATCAAGATGCTCTGGGCTCAGTCCTGCAATGCATTCGCAGGGCATGAGGGTGCAGTGGCTCGTGCCTACAAGTACATGTCGAAGATCCCCTTCATCGTGTATGCAGACCCGATGATCACGCCCACCATGGTGGCCCTTGCCGATCTGATCCTGCCCGTCTCCATGTCCGTCGAGCGCGACTCCGCGCGCACGTGGTGGACGCCGTTGCGCGCCATGAAGAAGGTCACCTCCTTCTATGAGGCGAAGTCCGATGAGGAGATAGCGCTGTGGCTGGGCAAGCGCCTGAATCCCGAGCTGTTCCAGCGCTGGGATCACGTGGAGGACTTCATCAATGACTACCTGCTGACCGACCTTGCAGTAGTGGGGGAGGATGGTCAGGTCAAGAAGGCGAACTTCTCCGCTGCCACCGACGAGGACTGGGGACACACCTCGGTGTCCGAGGAGGGCGGCCCGTCCATCACCACGAAATGCCCCTACACCTTCGATCAGCTGGTGGAGAAGGCGTGCGGGCATGCCTACGATGACTGGAACGCGACGTACAACAAGCATGAGAAGGGCCTTCTGCGTCCTGACGGGCAGGTCGGGTTCAACACCGCCTCTGGGCGCATCGAGCTGGTCCCCTCCATCTTCACCGCATGGGGCATCCCGCCGATGCCGGTCTATACGCCCGCGCCTGAGACGTGGGAGACTACGCCCGAGATCATGGAGGAGCTGCCGTTCTACATGATCAACGGTGCGCGCTCCTATGAGTTCTTCCATACCGAGCATCGCATGGCACCCACCATGCGCGAGTTCCACCCCGAGCCCTTGGTGAAGATCTCCCCCAAGACGGCCGAGGAATATGGGCTGCAGGATGGCGACTGGATCTGGATGGAGAACCATGAGGGTCGTTGCCGTCAGATGGTCAAGGTGTTCGAGGGCATCCCGGATGATTGCGTCTCGGCCGAGCATGGATGGTGGAAGCCCGAGGATGAGGCTGCTGCTCCCGTGTTCAACAACTGCTTCGAGTACAACGTCAACAACCTGACACGCAACTTCCAGGCAGGACCTGGCGGCATCGGATCGCCGATCAAGTGCACGCGTTGCCGGATCTACAAGTACAAGGAAGGCGACACGCCTGCAGGCGTTCAGATCACAGAGCGTGGTGGTTGGCGTGATGACTTCGAGCCGATGAAGCCGTAAAGGAGATATGCATCCATGAAGGGAATACTCATCAACTACGACTACTGCACGGGCTGCCACTCGTGCGAGGTAGCGTGCAAGAAGCATCTCGACCTGCTCAAGGGCGAGTTCGGCATCAAGCTCACTGAGGTGGGCCCGTATGAATACGAGGGGAAGGCCGCTCCGAACAAGTGGGAGTGGACCTGGCTTCCCGTCATCACGAAGGCGTGCGACATGTGCGCAGACCGCACCGAGAAGGGCAAGATGCCCATGTGCGTCCAGCACTGCCAGGCTTGGTGCATGTACTTCGGCGAGGTGGAGGAGCTGGCCGCCAAGATGGACGGCAAGAGCCGCTTCAGCCTGTTCACCACGACCGCTGAATAGAGATCGAATCCCCAAGAGAAGGAGGAATGACAATGACAACGACAGACATCCAGGCCCGGTCAAAGTCACGGGCGATGCTCGTGCTCGTCGGCTGCTGCGTCATGCAGGCAGTCGGTCTGGGCACCGTCCTCAACTCATCATCCGCATACTTCGCCTTCATGCCGGTCCTCGCTGGCGTGGACATGGTGTCCTATGTGATGTGGATCTCCATGTATGGCATCGCGGCGCTCGTGGGCACGCTTCTGGGCGGCATACTCCTGCCGAAGAACGCGAAGCTGTTCCTATCCATCGACGTCATCGTGGTGGCGCTCTGCTTGGTGGGCTTCACGTTCGCCACGCCTGAGTGGACCTGGCAGTTCTCCGTGCTGGGCATCATCATGGGCCTGTTCGGTGGCCAGTTCTTCATCTACGCATGCCCCTTGTTCATCAACTCATGGTTCACTGGTCCGGTGGCCGGGCGCTATCTGGGCATCGCGAACCTGTTCTCCGGCATCGGCGGAGCCATCTTCCCGTTGGTGTTCACGCAGCTCTTCCAGTCCATCGGATGGCAGGGCGTCTACTATGTGAACGCCGTGCTCGTGCTCCTCATCCTCATCTTCTCCCTGACCGTGTTCTCCACCGATCCCTCCAAGAGCGGCCTTGAGCCCTTCGGCCCGGCTCCCACGGGCGAGGCTATCGCCGAGGGCGCGCGTCCTGGTGTTCCGCTGAAGTACGCAGTGGCATCCCTCACCTTCATCATCCTGGTGATCGCATGCATCGGCTGCTCTTTCCCGGGTGGATTCAACTCCTACATCCAGGCGAATTGCATGGAGGTCCTGGGGCCTGAGGCTGCCACGTTCTCCGCAACGCTCATGACGCTGCTGCAGGCAGGCTACATCCTGGCATCGCTGTGCGGTGGGTATCTCTGCGACAAGATCGGTGCCAGGAACGTCACCATCATCCTGTTCGCCATCACGGTGATCACGTTCCTGTGCTGGGCATTCGTTGCCACCAATGAGGTCACCATGGCCATCACCGCATTCTTCTTCGGCATGAACAACGCCATCGTCACGATCTCTGTCCCGATGATCGTCCGCCATCACTTCGGCGAGCGCTCCTTCGACAAGATCCTCTCCTACGCCATGATGGGCGTGGGCCTGGGTGGCGCGTTCGGCGCACCGGTGATCGCGCTGTTCTACACCTCGACGGGCACCTATTCGGGAGCATTCACCATCGGCGCCATCGTGGCTGCCGTCACCTTGGTGCTCCTCCTCGTGACCTATGTCACGGCCAAGAAGACCAAAGAGCAGCATTGGGTGTCTGAGTAAGCCGATGATCGGGGCTGGCCGCAGCAGGTCAGCCCCTCTCTGGACCGAGCAAAGGAGGTGCGATCAGATGACCTTGTCAAAGACGATGGTCCTCGGAAGGTTCAGCCGCGAGACCGGCCTTCATCTTCCTGGTCGCATGTGGTTCATGCCGAATTGATCCGACGATCTGATAGGGGTCCCTCAGGCCCGATCGGCCGAGGACCCATTCCCTTTGGAGGTGCTTTGCTTTGACTGAGAGAAGGACTGGCCTGCACTACGCATGGATCGTGATGATCGGATGCTGCTTCTTGCAGGCAGGCGCACTGGGCGCCATCATGAATTCCGGCGGTATCTTCTTCGTTCCCATCTGCAACGACCTCGGCTTCGACCGTGGTGCGTTGGCTCTGTATCTGACGTTCTACTTCATCGCCACCACGTTCACCTATCCCTTCGTGGCGAAGTTCCTGCCGAAGTGGGATTTCCGCATCTTCCTGACCGGTTGCTTCCTGGTGATCGCGGCCACTGAGGCATGCATGGGCCTCATGACCGAGATATGGCAGTGGTACTTGGCTGGTGTGGTGCTGGGCATATCGGGTGCGCTCGTGTTCGTGGTCGCATCTACGGTGCTCATCGAGAACTGGTTCATCAAGAAGCGCGGCACGGCGCTCGGCATCGCCATGTGCGGCTCAGGCATCGGCGGCGTGATATTCCCGATCCTGGGCACCTGGCTCATCGGCGAGATCGGCTGGCGCATGGCCTATCCCGCCATCGCCGTCATCATCTGCATCCTGGTCCTTCCCTGGACGCTCTTCGTGTTCAGGCTCCACCCCGAGGATATGGGCCTCAAGCCCTACGGCGCTGATGAGGCTGAGAGCGTGGAAGAGGAGCGCAAGGATATCCATGGCATGCCAGCGAAGAAGGCGCTGTTCACGTTGGCTTTCGTCTGCATCTTCATCTACGCGGGCATAGAGGCGCTGTTCAGCGGATACAACAATCATCTGCCCGGGTTCGCAGAATCCCTGGGCTATTCCGCTGCTTTCGGGGCGGAGATCTTGGCGTTGGCGCAGCTCGGCTACACGGTTGCCACGCTGGTCATGGGCTGGGTGACGGATAAGATCGGCGTTGCCGCTTCCACCTACATCACGCTCGGCATCACGGCGGCCTCGCTTCTGGGATTCGCCTTCCTGCAAGACCAGATCCCGCTCATGGTGGCCGCATTCGTGTTCGGGATGAACTCGGTCATCATCACCATCTCCGTGCCGACGCTCCTCTCGGAGATATTCGGCAAGAAGTACTTCGCGCAGATCCTGTCCTATTCGCGCATGTCGGGCATCATCGGGTGCTTCGGTGCAGCGGCTGTGGGCGCATGCTACGACATCACGGGCAGCTATGTCGGCTCGTTCTTCGGAGGCATCGTGATCCTCATCATCTGCGCCATCTTGGTAGCCATCGCGCTCAAGCAAAGGAAGAAGATCCGCGCGCGGTGGGAATAACAGGTCCTGCCTGCGAGATGCTGGGCTTCAGCTCATAGGACCACCAGGATTAGATGAGCTGACGCCTGATTTAAGCCTTATCACGCGCTCATTGCAGCCTGAACGTGGATTGTCCGCGTGGGGTGCGGCTCCCTACGATGCGCAGCACCTCACTGGGCAGATGCAGTGCGCCTCTGCGCCCCTGCATCCACGAGAGAAGAAAGAGAGGGAGAGACCATGGCTGATTATCAGGAATTCCTGAACAGCATCGATCGAGCTGCCTATCACGAAGGGGAATGGCAGTGGGAGGAGGATGGCTACACCGTCACGCGCACATACCATTACTCGCCTCCGGGGTGCCACACCTCATGCGGCATCCTGCTGTATGTGAAGGACGGGAAGCTCGTTCGCGTGGAGGGCGACCCGCTGGACCCGTGCACCAATGGCAAGCTCTGCATCAAGTGCTTGACGATGGATGAGTCCGTCAATCATCCCGATCGCCTCAAGTACCCCATGAAGCGCGCTGGTGAGCGCGGCGAGAACAGGTGGGAGCGCATCACGTGGGACGAGGCATACGACACCATCGAAGCGAAGGTCAAGGAGATCTGGGAGACGGATGGGGGCAATGCCATCATCTGCGTGCACGGCACAGGCCGCAACATCAATTGGCAGGTCCCCTTCTTCGGGCAGGCAGGCCTCAAGACGCCGAACATCTCCACGTTCGGCTTCACGGGCTTCTCGTGTTACATGCCGCGCATCTGCGGGTCGATTGCTCCGTTCGGTGACTTCCCGATCGTGGATGCCTCCGAGACGCATCCGGACCGGTACAGCAATGATGAATGGGTGCCGCCCGAGGTGCTGGTCGTGTGGGGCAACGAGCCCCTTGCCTCCAACGCTGATGGCTACATCGGGCATTGGCTCGTGCAGTGCGTGCAGATGGGGACGAAGATCATCTCCATCGACCCGCGCCTGACCTGGTGGGGAGCGCGCGCCGAATACTGGCTCCAGATCCGTCCCGGCACCGACGCCGCTCTAGCGTGCGCCTGGATCAACGTCATCATCTCCGAGAAGCTCTACGATGCGGAATTCGTCGACCTGTGGTGCGCTGGCTTCGACGAGCTTGCTGAGTCCGTGAAGGATATGACGCCGGAATGGGCTGCTGAGATATGCGACCTGTCCGTAGACGATATCCGCGCATCTGCGCGCCTCTATGCATCCGCTACGCCTGGTGCCATCCAGTGGGGCCTGGCCTTCGACCAGCAGCTCTCTGCCATGGCGCTCACCTTGGCTGGCTGCGACCTCATGGCGCTGTGCGGGAACGTGGATGTCCCGGGTGGCAACATCTTGGTCCACAACGCGTTCGAATGCAATGCCGGCTATGCGTCGGGTGAGGATCTGACGCCTCCTGAGTGGCGTGCCAAGAAGCTGAACAACCGCTTCGCGCTCGGGGTGGAGGGCGGCGACTTCGTGGCCCATGCCTCGTCCGATGGATTGCTCCAGGCTATCGAGGATGGGTTCCCGTATCCCATCAAGATGCTGTGGATACAGTCATCGAACACGCTGTCCTGTCCGTCGCAGGACGCCCCGCGCGTGCTTGAGGCCATGAAGAAGGTCCCGTTCATCGTGAACGCAGACCCCTACATCACGCCCACTTCGGTGGCGTTGGCGGACATCCTCCTGCCCGTTGCCATGAGCGCTGAGCGCAATTCCGCGCGCACGTGGTGGACGCCGGCGCGCGCCATGGTGAAGGTCGTTGACTTCTATGAGGCCAAGTCCGACGAGCAGATCATCCTTGAGATGGGCAAGAGGCTCAATCCCGAGGTGTTCGACCAATGGGAGACCGATATCGACTGGTTGGATTGGTATCTGCATGATGGCACGGGCTCCTTCTCCGCCACCACTGAGGCGACCGATCAGGGTGGTGCGAAGAACTCCGGCAAGACGCTCTTCAAGCCCACTTGGGAGGAGCTGGTGAAGGACCCGAGCATGCTGGGCCATGCCTACGACGAGTTCAACGCGACCTACAACAAGGCCGCCAAGGGCATGTTCCGCCCGGACGGCTCTGTGGGCTACGGTACGCCCTCTGGTCGCCTCGAGCTGGCACCTGCGCTGTTCAAGTACTGGGGGCTTGCGACCACGCCGTTCCATACCGAGCCGCCCGAGAGCCCGCTCTCGACACCTGAGATGATGGAGGAGTATCCGCTGATCCTCACCTGCGGTGGGCGCTCATTCGAGTTCTTCCATTCTGAGCATCGCCAGCTTCCCACCATGCGCGAGCTGCATCCTGAGCCGCGCGTGCTCATCAACCCCAAGACCGCCGAGACGCATGGCATCGAGGATGGGCAGTGGATCTGGATAGAGAACGACCATGGTCGCTTCAAGCAGCAGGCGAAGGTGAGCCCGGTGGTGAACGAGAAGACCATCCATGCCGAGCACGGATGGTGGTTCCCTGAGACCGAGGGTGCAGCTCCCTTCCTGTTCGGCACCTTCGAGTCCAATCCGAACAACTGCACCAAGGCATTCGTCACCGGCCAGGGCGGCGTCGGGTCTCCCATCAAGGGCATGATCTGCAAGGTCTATCCGGTCAAAGAGGGAGATGAGATGCCGTATGAGACGGTCGCCAAGCACGGCAACTTCTCCTGGTACGAGAAGGTGGAGTCCCCACGCGCAGATGAGATAGCGAAGCATCGCGCCTACATGGAGGCTGGCGCTGAGTACGACGCGCTGAACAACATCATCACCACGAAGGATGGCGTTCGCCTGGACCTCAAGACCGACGAGGTCTACGCCTGATGAGGCATCCATCCATATCAAGGAGAGGAGACATGCATCCATGAAGGGAATACTCATCAACTACGACTACTGCACGGGCTGCCACTCGTGCGAGGTAGCGTGCAAGAAGCATCTCGACCTGCTCAAGGGCGAGTTCGGCATCAAGCTCACTGAGGTGGGCCCGTATGAATACGAGGGGAAGGCCGCTCCGAACAAGTGGGAGTGGACCTGGCTTCCCGTCATCACGAAGGCGTGCGACATGTGCGCAGACCGCACCGAGAAGGGCAAGATGCCCATGTGCGTCCAGCACTGCCAGGCTTGGTGCATGTACTTCGGCGAGGTGGAGGAGCTGGCCGCCAAGATGGACGGCAAGAGCCGCTTCAGCCTGTTCACCACGACCGCTGAGTGAGCCATCGTCAATTATTGGGTATGCCATGAAATACCCCATGCGCTGCGTCGACAGGGCGTGCATGGGGACTCTAGCCTAGAGCATGAAGAGGCGCGCACCCATGAGGTGCGAGAGCCTTGTCAGAGAGAGGAAGGATGTGACATGAGCGAAGACGATTTCTATAAGACCGCTGCGGTTGTCAAGCTCGACACGCTCTCCGATGTGAACGACATCGGGAAGCCCTGGCGCTACGAGGAGGATGGCCTCACCGTGACGCGCACGAGCCCGTGGTCGCCCCCGGGGTGCCATCCGGTCGGGTGCGGGCTCAAGCTGTACGTGGATGATGCGGGCAAGCTCGTCCGCGTTGAGGGCGATGAGAACAACCCGGTCACCCAGGGTAGGCTCTGCCCCAGGTGCATCGCGCTCAAGGACTACATCTACAACCCGGCGCGCTTGCTGCATCCCATGAAGCGCGATCCGAAGGAGCGCGGCAATGCCGATGCGTGGGAGCAGATCAGCTGGGAAGAGGCGTTCGACATCATCAAGGAGGAGTACGACCGGATCACAGGCCAGTATGGCCGCGAGTCCATCGTCGTGTTCGCGGGCACGGGCCGCGAGGGTGGCACGTTCGCTCCCTACAGCACCATGTGCTTCGGCACGCCGAACTTCTGCTATAGCCAGTCGGGCTATGCGTGCTACACGCCGCGCCTGGCCGCCATCGCCTACATCGGCGGCACCACCTATCCTGAGTGGGACTATGCGGGTGCTCTTCCTGGGCGTTGGGATGACCCGCGCTATGACCTCACCGAGGTGCTGGTCGTGTGGGGCAAGGCACCGCTGGAGTCCAACCCCGACGGCTTCTTCGGCCATGCGGTCGTGGATGCCATGCGTCGCGGCACGCGCCTGATCGTGATCGACCCGCGCGTCACGTGGCTCGCTGCGCGTGCGGACATCCATCTGCAGCTGAGGAGCGGCACCGACACCGCGCTCGGCATGGCCATGTGCGATGTCATCATCAAGGAGGACCTCTACGATCACGACTTCGTGGAGTATTGGTGCTATGGCTTCGAGCAGCTGGCGGAGCGCGTGGCTACCATGCCAGCCGAGAAGGCAGCTGAGATCTGCGATGTACCCGTTGAGAAGATCTACGAGGCTGCGCGCATGTATGCTGCTGCCAAGCCTGCCGCCATCCAGTGGGGGCTTGCTGCAGACCAGAAGACCAACGGCATGCAGCACGGCCAGATCACGGTGGACCTCATGGCCATCACCGGCAACCTGGATGTTCCAGGTGGGCAGATCCTCCCAGGCACGGGTGCGGGGCACAATGAGGCAGGCTTCGGTTTCGAGAAGGGCCTGGGCGAAGAGCTCCAGAAGAAGATGATCGGCCTTGACCAGTATCCGGCCTATTGCATGCTCATCCTGAATGCGCACGCGGACCTTATGCTGCAAGCCCTGGAGACGGGTGAGCCCTATCCGATCAAGATGGGCTTCTACGCGGGCAACAACCTCATGAGCTGCACGTCCATGGAGCCGAAGCGCTGGCATGACGCTATCGTCAAGTCCCTTGAGTTCTGCATCGGGTTCGACACCTTCATGAACCCTTCCATCGAGGCATCATGCGACATCTTCCTGCCGCTCAAGACCATCGCCGAGCGCGAGGGCACGGTGTTCACGCATTACGCGCCCTGCACCGTCACGGCTGGCTTCATGAACAAGGCCATCGAGGTGGGGGATTGCCTGACCGACTACGAGCTCTGTTACGAGCTGGGTCGTCGCCTGCGCCCCGAGCTTTGGGAGAATGAGTTCAAGTTCCGCTCCTCCAAGGAGTTCATGGAGGCGCTGCGCTTGGGCAAGCGGGAGAACGGCGAATACTTCGACAAGGTGTCCAAGTGCGTGGTGAGCCAGATCCCCGTTGACTACTACAAGTACGAGCGCGGGGAGATGCGCGTTGACGGGAGCCCTGGATTCGCCACCCCGACCGGTCGCATCGAGCTGTGGTCCACGGCGTTCGAGCAGTTCGGCGACGATCCGCTGCCGTATTACGAGGAGCCGGAGTTCGGTCCGGTCGATCCGGAGCTCATGAAGGAGTACCCCTTCATCCTGACCACGGGTGCTCGCACCACCGCCTTCTTCCATTCGGAGCACAGGCAGATACCGCGTCTGCGCGAGCTCTGCCCGAACCCGATCACGGAGATCAACCCGGAGGCAGCAAAGAAGCTGGGCATCGCCGATGGCCAGTGGGTGCGCCTCACCAGCCCCTTCGGCGAGTGCGTGCAGAAGGCGCGCGTGTCCGAGATCGTGGACGAGAAGACCATCCACGCGCAGCATGCATGGTGGTTCCCCGAGGAGGATGGCAATGAGCCGAACCTCTACGGCAACTTCCGCTCCAACATCAACAACCTGCTCCCCAACTTCCACTTCGGCAAGCTCGGCTTCGGAGCTCCCAACAAGTGCTTGGTCTGCAAGGTGGAGCCCATTGCTGAGAACTACGACACCGATATGGACCTCATCTGGGACAAGTTTGGAAAGCTGGTGTGATCATGGCGACTTACGGACTTCTATTCGATTACGAGTACTGCACGAACTGCGGGTCGTGTCAGGTGACCTGCCAGGAAGAGCATGACTACCCGGTGGGCAAGACGGGCATCAAGGTGCTCGTGGATGGCCCTTGGAAGATCAATGACGACCACTGGAACTTCAATAACTGGCCGCTGGTGACGGATCTGTGCGACATGTGCGCCGAGCGCACCGCCAAGGGTCGCGAGCCCATGTGCGTGCACCACTGCTTGGCGAACATCATCAGCTACGGTCCGGTCGAGGAGCTGGCGCAGAAGCTGGCAGAGAAGCCGAAGCAGTTCCTGGTGGTGCCCGAGTTCGATCCCATCGCTTCGAAGGGCGTGTTCGTCTCTCAGAACAAGAGCTCGCACAAGGCGGCGCACATCGACGTCCAGGGTACGGGCAAGGCGAACTACGCCGTGCATCGCCACGATACGAAGGTCGGTGAGATCGACGAGACCGAGGAATAAGCTCAGCAGGTTCCTCTGAGAGGAGCCTCGACGTTGCGGGCCGCGTCATCAGCACGCGGCCCTAGGCTTTCGGGACGGCAGGAGGATCATGGGAGAGAAGGTTCACACGGGAAGCGTGGTCAGCATCCTGTACAAGGGCGGCGCCAAGGGCGAAGAGGCGCTGGATGACCGATCTGCGGGAGAGCCCTTGCGCGTGATGATAGGGGATATGAAGCTGCCGCGCGGCATCGAAGAGGCGCTCATCGGCATGGAGGTCGGCCAGGAGAAGCAGCTGGACATCCCGCCAGAGCTCGGATATGGCGAATACCAAGAAGCGCTCGCGCAGTGGTATCCCAAGCAGATGATCGACCAAGGGTATTCTCTCAAGGTGGGCGACGTCATGTTCCATGCCAACCCGGATGACGGGACCAAGCAGCCCGCCTTCGTGACGGATATGACCGCGGACAACGTGAAGATAGACCTCAATCATCCGTTCGCGGGCAAGACGTTGGATTATTGGATCAAGCTCGTGGATATCCACTGAGCTGAGAGGGAGATGCCACGGTGTGCTACCCCTGCACGAAATGCGGAAGATGCGGCAAGTATCACGAGGATAGCGTCTTCTACGTGCCGCCTGCATCCATCCCGTGCCTTGCATGTGGTGGGACCGTCAGCCCTGAGAGCGGCGTATGTGAGAGCTGTGGCAGCGTGGCCTTCACGCCTGCGGGGCAACGCAATGGCGTGGTGACGGGATCGGCAGACTTGGAAGGAGGCAGCGGCGCATGACCTCGCTGTTCGATGAGATCGTGATCACGGATGGCAATCGCGAGGCCTTCGAGCGCATCTGGCATATCACGGATGCGCATGAGGGCATGGTGAGCCTCTTCATCTGGGGGCCATCTGGTTCCGGCAAGTCCACCATCGCGCATGCGCGGGGTCGTGAACGCGACCTGCTCTCGACGCGGCGCGTCATCTCCTGCCATGCGGCTGAGCTGCGTGCGTCCCTTGAGAGCGGTGTGAACGATGGGTTCTTGGATGCCGTGGGGGAAGCGGATGCGCTCATCTTGGATGGGTTCGAGAGCCTCTTCTGCGACGGGGTGGGACAAGAGCTTGCACGGCTCTTGCTCACCGAGCGCAACCGGAGAGGGTTGGATACGGTGGTCATCTCCGATGTGGCGCTCTTCGACCTTGACTTGGCCGGCGCACGCGATGCTTTGGTGGGGTATGAGATCATCGAGGTGGAACCGCTGGATGAGGAGGGCTTCGAGCTCTTCGCGCATCGCGTGCATGACCGCCTCCAGAGCGGCCGAGACGATGCGCCCATCATCTCCGATGAAGCACTCAGCTTCATAGCGGGGCCCTTCAGGGAGAGCCCCGATGACATACGCAATGCGATCCGATATTTGGTGACGCGCTCTGGCGTGGAAGCTGGATCGGTCATCACGCTATCGCAAGCGAAGGAGCTCTTGGGATATTCCTCATGATCATGGGCATGACCAGGCGAGCAGAGCGCTGCCTGGAGGACGATTCGATGAAGAAGGGAAGTGCGACGATGAGCGAACTGGATGAAGTGGTTGCTGTGAATGAGGCGGAGTCCGTCAAGGCTGAGGCTCTGGAGCGCGCAGATGATGCGCGCGATCATGATGACCAGGGCGTGCTCGGCGTGACGGGCGAGGCTGTTGATGCTGCACGTGCGTTCGCCCGCGCAGAGCAGATGGAGGAGAGCGTGGAGGCTGACGCTGCCGTTGCGGCAGTGGCGGCGGAGGATGCTCGACGCATCGGAGATGCAGCCGACAAGGCATAGGTGCTGGCTTTCGTTGCGTGCGGCCATGACGTGACGGGTGCACGTGATGTCGATGAGCGGGCGCAGACAAGCTGTGCCCCTACAGTAGGTGCCAGCTTGCCGGCACAGGCCATAGATGGTGGCGATGAGGGCGCAACGAGGGTTGCGCCCTCATCCATGTTGTGACATGTCAGCATCGCCATCCGCGAGCGGATCTCATGCATCTCTTGTGGATATAGGACATAGCCTAACAAAATGCTTGCATGTTAGTAGTGCATGTCATATATTGAGCGTGGTCTGAAACACGAAGAGCACCCGATGCCTCTCCTCAATGGCATCGGGTGCTCGCATGTCGGGCGCACTGCGGATGCACATGAGGATGGAGGGTCATCCCTCATAGGGGATGCGAAAGTAATCCAGCGCTGCTTTGAAGCGGTCTTGAGCTGCAAGACATGTGTCCATGAGGAAGCCGCGTTCTGTGTCCCATTCCGCGAGGCCGCGGTAGTAGTAGCCCTTCATCTCATCTTCGATGACGAATGGAGGGATCGCATTCGCGAGGCATTCCTTGAACATGATGAGGCGCCCGATGCGTCCATTGCCATCTTGGAAGGGGTGGATGCGCTCGAATGCCACATGGAACGCCACGATGTCCTCCAATGCATGCTGCGCTTTGGGGTCGTAACCAGCGAGCAAGCGGTCGATCTCTGTGGGCACCTCTTCGGGAAGCGTCGTGCGTCGTCCCGCTACCTCATTGGGCAGCTGCTTGTAGTCGCCCACATTGAACCAATCCTTCGCGGCATCGGTGGTGCCGGATTTGAGCATGCGATGCAGCTCCTTGAGCATCCGAGAAGAGAGCGGTTCGAGCGCATTCTCTATCATGAAGTCTATGGCGCGGAAATGGTTGGTTGCCTCGATGAGGTCGTCGATGTTGATGGGTTCGGCTTGCACTCCGATGGTCGAGGTCTCGAAGATCAGACGCGTTTGATCGAGGGAGAGCTGGCTGCCTTCGATGTGGTTGGAGTTGTAGGTGAGCTCTACCTGGATCTTGTGATAGATGCCGCCTTTGGCCCGCGTCGTCATCTCGCCATGCAATCGCTCGAGGAGCGGTGAAGGGTGTGGCGGACGGCTGTTCGACCGTGCCGGCTTGGTGGCATCCTCGGGGATGCTCCATGTCTTGCCCGTCAGGAAGGCGCCAGGGATGCGTCCCTGAGCGCAGTAGTTGCGAACGCTGCGCCCTGATATGCCCCAGCGCTTTGCCGTCTCGGCAACTGAGAGGAATCCCATGATGCACCTCCTATCGGCAAGGTGTCGAGGATCCATTGTAGCAAAGAGGTGATAATCATTGCCGATATCGGCAAGAATCAATGAGACAGATGGGAGATCGATGAACGGGCGCAGGCAAGCTGCGCCCCTATGAGCAGGTGCCGGCTTGCCGGTACCTGCCACAGATGACGGCAATGAAGATGCAATGTGGGTTGCATCCTCATCCCTCTCGCGACATCTCGGAATGCCGTTTGCGGTCGAATATTGCTCGTTCATATCGAATATAGGATATAGACTACCAAAACGTTTGCAGGGTAGTAGTGCATGTCATATATTGACCTAGGTCTGGATCACGAAGAGCGTCCGGCGCTTTCCCGTGATGGCATCGGGTGCTCGCATTCAGGCTCTCATGTCACAGAGAGATCCCAGATGCGATGAGAGGCAAGCGAGCTTTCTGCTGGCGATCGAAGAAGCGCTGTATGAGGGAGAGCATGGCGTCACGAGCGAAGGATAGAGAACGGGTGGATGGTCGATCGGTATTCCGACTCATCCAGTTCGCCACTGCTAGGGAAGCGGTCAAGCTCGCATGCCCGCTCGTGGTCATGGTGGTTGCGCTCATCCAAGATGCTACGCTGCCCACAGTCTACCCTGAGGGCTACGTAGAGTGGTTCTATCCCGTGTTCCTGATGGTCTCCATCATCGTCTATCTCGTCCTAGCTGCGCTCTCCATCTGGTTCAAGCCCGTGCGCTTCAAGATCATCCATCTCTGGGGGCTGCTCATCGCAGCCTTCATCCTGCTCATGATCTACAACTACAACACGGTGAAGACCGGCAATCTCTTGCTTCCGGTCATGCCGAGCCCTGATAGGGTCCTCGCCGCACTCTTCGGTGACATGGGGCGCATGGGCGTGCATCTCTTGGGTTCGCTCTCCCTTCTCTTGCAAGGGGTGGGACTCGGGTTCGTGGCTGGCATGATCTATGGCACGCTCATGGGGTATAGCCGTTTCTGGAATTATTGGTTGCAGCCCTTCATCAAGGTCATCGGACCGGTGCCCTCAACGGCATGGATGGCCATCGCCATGGTGCTCGCTCCGTCAAGCCATATGGCGTCTGTGTTCATGGTGTCGCTCACCACGTGGTTCCCGCTCTCCGTGAACCTCTCCGGGGGCATACGCGGCGTGCCGAAGACCTATATCGAGCGCGCCGAGATCATGGGTGCCTCCCCCTGGCATGTGATCCGGCACGTGATCTATCCAGCCGTGCTCCCCAACATCTTCACCGGCTTGTTCATGGGACTCTGCTTCTCGCTCACCGCTCTCGTGAATGCGGAGATGCTGGGCGTGAAAGCGGGTTTGGGGTGGCTCATCAACTATGCCCAAGGTTGGAACGAATTCGATCTCATCTTCAGCACCATCATCATCTTCATCCTCATGGCATTCATCTTGCTGACCATCTTGTTCAAGGTCCAGCAGCATTGCATGAGATGGTCGAAAGGGGCGATCCAGTGGTAGCGGGTGTCCATCAACTGAGCGCAGAGCACATCACGCGGTGGTTCACCTCGGAGGACGGGGTGAGGCTCTTGGCGCTGAAGGACTTCAGCTTGGACGTGAGCCAAGGCGAGGTGGTGGCGCTCATCGGGCCGTCCGGTTGCGGAAAATCAACGTTCTTGCGTCTGGTGGCTGGGCTTGACGAGGTGCAAGAGGGGACGCTCACCTACGATGGGGAGCCTATCGCCTCCCCTGATCCCAACCGTGGATTCGTATTCCAGCAGGCGAATCTGTACCCCTGGCTTACGGTTGAGAAGAACGTGGCATTCGGGCTCAAGGCCAGCAAGGTCTACCAAGAGAAGAAGGGTCGGATCCAGGAGATGATCGACCTCATGGGTCTCACGGGCTTCGAGAGGTCCTATCCCCATCAGATATCTGGTGGCATGGCTGCGCGGGTGGCCATAGCGCAGACCTTGGTCATGGATCCTGGGGTCATCTTGTTGGATGAGCCGCTCTCCGCCTTGGATGCATTCACGCGCGCCGTCATCCAAGATGAGATCTTGAAGATGGTAGAGCGGTTCCATCCCATCGTGCTGTTGGTCACCCATGACATAGAGGAAGCTGTCTATCTGAGCGATAGGGTGGTGGTCCTCTCTTCGCGTCCCGGTACGAATGTCGCGGACATCCCTGTCGATCTGCCGCACCCGCGCGATCGCATCTCACCGGAATTCATCGCAAAGCGCCATCAGGTGCTGGATGCGCTGGATCTTGCGTAAGGCAATGAGAGCAGGCGCATCCGTGGCAGGGCGAGCGACGGGGACACAAGGCATCATCAAGATGGCGCGGTTGCGCGAAGCGGTGAAGATGCTCGTGCCGTTCGCGGGCATCTTCGTGGCTTATCTGCTGCACATGTTCATCCCGAATGCCTATCCTCAAGGCTATATGCCAAAGCATTGGGCGACCGCTCTGCTCATCTGCTCAGCCCTGTGGGCGATCATCTATGCGGTATCGCTCGTGGTGGTGCCTGTGCGCAAGAGGGCGTGTCGCCTCTCGTGGCTCATCGCCTTCGTGTTCCTCTTCTTCGAGGCATGGGATATCGCGACCCTCAAGACCGGGACGTTGAGGCTCCCCTTCATCCCGAGCCCTGACAAGGTCATCGAGCAGCTCATCGCCAACTTCCCGAACATCGTGAAGGCCACGGTGGCGTCCATCACCTTGCTCGCCCAAGGGCTCTCTATAGGGCTGGTGCTCGGATTCCTCTCGGGTGTGCTCTGTGGTTGCTCCTCCATTGCAAGCTATTGGGTATCGCCCTTGCTGAAGATCGTCGGTCCGGTGCCCGGGCTCGTGTGGCTTCCCGTCTTCGCGATCGCATTCCAGTCCAGCTTTGCGGGTTCCTTGGCAGCCATCGTGCTGGCTGTGTGGTTCCCCATGACGCTCATATTGGCGAATGGCATCAAGAACACCGATATCTCCCTGATCGAGCGCGCGGAGACCCTGGGAGCCTCCAGGGCGTTCATCGTCATGCATGTCATGATCCCGAATGCCATCCCAGCTTTGGCGGATGCGCTGTTCATGGCGCTCTCTGGCTCGTTCGGCGCCTTGGCGGCAGCAGAGCTGTGCGGGGTGGGAACGGGGCTTGCACTGGCGGTGCGCATGATGGGGACCATTGCGAACTTCGGCGTGGTATTCGCGTATGTGTTCGCGATGATCCTGATATTCGCGACGTTGACGGCGATCATGTTCGCCGTGCGTAACTGGTTGCTTCGCTGGCAGAAGGGACTGGTTCGCTGGTAGCTCCAGCAGAAAGGACCTGCTGTGCCCAAAGATGCACTGCAGGGAGATGGCCGAGGTGCCGTGCGATGAGCGCTGCATCCGAAGAGAGGAAGAGGGGACCATGGGAGAGATGAGGTCGATGAGCCGTCGCAGCTTCGCGAAGGCGATCGGGGCTGCGGTCGCAGCGGGAGCGATGGGAGTAGTAGGCGCGGGTTGCTCATCAGGCGATCAGGCGTCCAGCGCTGCAAGCTCCCACAGTGCGGCAACGAGGGAGAGCGGTTTGACCCCGCTCACCATCGGCTACTGGGGAGGGTCGCCCTGCGAGCTGCCGATGTACGTAGCCAAGGAGCAGCATTATTGGGAGGATGCGGGGATCGAGCCGAACTTCATGCTCATCACGCAAGATGTATCCATCCTTCTGGCGAACAACGAGATCGATGTATTCGAATCCACCCCGGGGGACTTCCCCGCTATCTATCAGGGCATGCCGCTGAAGCATGTGGATACTATCCATGTGGGGTGCTGGTCGGGCGTCACGAACGACCCGGAGATCAAGAGCTGCAAGGACCTAGTGGGCAAGCGCGTGGGGACCACCATGATGAACGGTCCAGCCTACACTGAGTGCGTGGCGCTCTGCGCCCGGGAGGGCGGCGATCCGTCGCAGATCCAGTGGATCGCATATACGGGATCGACCATCGAGTCAGCCCTCATGAACGGCGAGATCGATGCTGCCTGTGGGTCAGATGCCACTACCTATCCGATCCGTTACAACCACCCCGATGAGGTGGATTTCTTCTATACATCGGCAGATGAGCTGGGTGAGTTCTACTGCTGCTTCACTGGTGTGAATGCGAACGCCCTGGAGAAGGACCCCACCATCGGAGACAAGGTGGCAACAGCTATGGCTCGTGCTATCGATTACATCAATGAGGATCCAGAGCGTGCGGCCAATGAATCCATGGAGGGTGGCTACATGGATTCCGAGTATCCAGAGATACAACGCGGCCTCACCAAGAATTACCTGTTCGGGCATGGCAGCGAAGAGGACTTCCGTCGCTCCATCAAGGAGCGCTGGCGCGAGCTGTCAGACGCGGGCCTGCTCACCGAGGCTCCGGTGAATCCCTTCACCGATCAGATGAACGATCAGACCAACAAGCAGCTGGACGAGTACCTAGACGGCTTGGTGGATATGGTGGCTCGCTGGCATGGCAATGCACCTGAGGCTGCACCTACTGCTGACACCGCGGGCGTGGTGGTCAAACTGGAGCAGCGCGGTCCGGCCTACACCATTTAGGCTCGCATGAATGCGCTCATCCTGCATAGCGTGTGCATGCGCAAGGTGCAGACCGCTTCCATCCTGGTGTCAGTGGCTCTGAGCGTTGCGCTCGCGCTGGTGCTAGGCATGATCTATGGTGGTGTGATGCGGGGAATCGATGTGTCTTCGCAGCGCACGGGTGCAGACCTTCTGGTCGTGCCGAAGGATGCGCGGACGCATCTGGATGATGGGGCGCTCCTCTATACAGGCGTTCCTGCTCCGTTCTACATGACCGAGGATGTAGAGCAGGCCATCGCAGAGCTGGATGGAGTGGAAGCGACGAGCAGCCAGTTCTTCAGCCAGACCCTGAACGCTTCGTGTTGCTCGGCGGGGGAGGAGACGCGGCTCATAGGCATCGATCCAGAGACCGATTTCGTCGTGTCCCCGCTCTTGCCTGAAGGTTCCTCGGATGCGTTGGGAGAAGATGAGGTCATCGTGGGCAGCGGGGTCACGGGCATCGCGGGAGGTGCGCTCTTCATCTATGGGAAGCCCTACGATGTTGTAGGTACCATGGCGGAATCTGGTGGGGATCTGGACCATTCGATCATCATGAGCATGGACGCGGCACGGCGCATCTCCGCTGAGACCGATGGGCTCAAGACCACCTGGGAGCGCTATGGATCCCCTGATGAGCTCGTCAGCGCTATCATGGTGCAGGCGACCGACGATGCGGAAGCGTATGAGAAGCTGAAGATCAAGCTCAATCTGACCGAGGGCATCTCCTATGTGGAGAATGCGAAGACAGCGGAGCAGGTCACGGAACAGCTGAGGAGCGTATTCGCGCTGTTGGCGGGGGCTGCCATCGTCATGATGGTCATCACGCTCTTGCAGCTCTTCGCGCGCTTCTATTCGTGCGCATGGGACCGCAAGAGCGAGCTTGCGCTGTACCGGGCCATCGGGGCGAGCAAGAGGGATGTGCGTTGCCTCATCGGAGGTGAGATAGCTTTGGTGGTGATGGCGGGGCTTGTGGTGGGGTTCGCTTTGGGGGTGATCCTATACCAAGCGATCCTGGGTCTCTTGCAGGATTCGATCGCCTTCCCGTTCATCGGGATGGATGCAGGTGCGGTGGCGCTCTTGGTGGCTGCGATCGCGGCTCTGTTCGCCATCATCTCTGCGCTCTCGGTCGCATGGCCCCTCTATCAGATAGGCAAGCTGGATCCGTCCCTTGCCATGCAGCAAGGAGATATCGATTGACATGACTGTGATCAAAGCGAGGGACCTTGGCAAGACCTATGGTGACGATGTCATCTTGGAGGGCGTCTCCTTCGAAGCGCGGTCTGGTGAATCCATCGCCTTCGTATCTCCTTCGGGCTCGGGGAAATCCACGCTGCTATCCATGATGGGGCTGTTGCTCTCGCCCACGACAGGCACCGTCGTCGTAGATGGGCAAGATGTCAGCGACTTGGATGATCGCGCGCTCTCGATCCTGCGTCGCACGATCTTCGGATTCGTGTTCCAGCATACGCAGCTCGTGGGGTCCTTGCGCGCTCGCGAGAACGTGGAAGCGCCGGCTCGGTTCGAGCGTGCTCGTGGACTACCCTTCTCCCTGAGCGAGCGAGCAGCTCATCTCTTGGAGGAGGTGGGCCTGGGAGATAGGCAGGATCATTTCCCCTTCCAGCTCTCCATCGGGCAGAAGCGTCGCGTGGCGCTCGCTCGGGCGCTCATGCTCGACCCGCCGGTGGTGATCGCGGATGAGCCAACGAACGACCTGGATGGGGAGAGCGCTCGGAGCGTGGCAGACCGCCTCTTCCAGCGCACCGAGGAGGGTGGCATCCTCCTGTTCGCCACTCATGACCTGGAGCTTGCCGCGCGAGCAGATCGCGTCATGCGCCTGCAGGGAAATGCGTTCGTTGAGGACTGAGAACGCTGATCGGTGGTCAGAGGTGCATCTTCGGCTTCTGTGCGTCCATCGGATCAGCTCTCATCAGCTGTACGATGGAGATGATCGCGACGCATCCGGTGAGCGCCCAGATGATGGCGGTCGTGGTCTGACAGCCCATCTCAGCGCCTCCGCATACGCCGATGGCCGCACTTGAGGGCAGGATGCCGCATGCGATGCTGATGATCAGCGAGAGGAGGGTTGTCATGCGTCGGGCTTCTGTTCCCTTTGAGAAGAACGCGCAGGTGGCAGAGACGCAGCCGACGAGGGAGGTGAAGGCTGTGGCCATGAAGGCCCAGTGGCATTTCATGGGGACATTGCCTCCTGATGCCAGCTCGAGCTGTCCGCCACATCCTCCGAGAAGCGTGCTTGCGACCAGCGTAGCTGCCATGAGGAGGAGCGTGAGGATCGACATCACCCGCCACTGACGCGTGTTCATAGGGCCATCTCCTTTGACTGTGTTCTATATTTGATACTATCTAATATAAGCCTATGCTGAGATATGGGCTCGAGAGAAAGGAAAGCCCATGCAGGTTTTCGACCAAGAGATATGCGACATCATAGAGAAGGGTCTTGAGGGTGTCGGGCTCACGCCTGCTGAGACGCTCAAGCTCTATTCCTTGCCTGAGACCAGCAAGGAGGCAGCTTATCTGCGCTGGGCCGGACAGGAGCTGTCCATGAGGGCGGCGAACGGTGTTGCTGAAGTGCATGCTCAGATCGGCCTCAATTCCACCATTTGCCCGAAGAATTGCAAGTTCTGCTCGTTCGCAGCTTCTAATGATGCGCGCAAGGGCAAATTCGAGCTGCCCAAAGCTGATGTGCTCGAATATGCACAGCGCTATGTGGACGATGGTGCGAACTTGATCCTGCTCTTGACCACGGCGAGCTACAGCTTCGAGCGGCTGCTCGAGATGGTCGAAGGCGTGCGAAGCGTCATCGGTCATGACATGCCTCTGCTCGTGAACACCGATGATATGACCTATGAGAGCTGTGTGGCCCTCAAGGCGGCAGGTGCGAATGGCGCCTATCATGCCGTGCGCATGCGCGAGGGTGTTGACACGGGCATCCCTGTCGAGAAGCGCTTGGAGACATTCGAGAACCTTGCCGCCGCTGGCATGTCGCTCTCCACATGCGTAGAGCCTATCGGGCCCGAGCATTCACCGGAGGAGCTGACCGAGGCAACGTATCGGTGCATCGACGTGCATCCTCAGTCAGCAGGGTGCGGTAAGCGCATCCCTGTGCCGAACACGGAGCTCTATGACCTGGGGATGCATACGGATGTGGCGAACGCCAACTACGTGGCGGTGTATCGCTTGGCTACGGGTTTGGATCCGCGCCTCAATTGCTCGGCGAATACCGTCATGACCGCGGCGTCTGGTGCGAATCTTGCATGGGCGGAAGTGGGCACCAATCCGCGTGATGCGCTGGAGCGCACGGAGCATGGTGGTCGCGGTGCCAGCTTCGATCAGCAGTACAAGATGTTCAAGGCTGCTGGGTGGGAGATCCTCGATGGCCCCTCTCAAGGTTGGATGATCGACTAGTCGCTGGATCCTCCTCTGGGAGGCTGTTCGGGGGACGGTCGATGAACGGGCGCAGGCAAGCTGCGCCCGTTCTTGATGCATCAGTGGTCGTTCATGTTGAAGGCGTTCTTCATCGTGACGGTGCGCTGGTCGAGGACGGTACCCAGCAGGTCCTTCGTCTGAGCCTGGATCTTGTCCATGAGCGTTTGGTTCGCGGCTGCGAGCTCTGCCTGCACGGTGGTGTCATCCATGTCGTCAAGATCGACCTTGCCATCCTTCGCCATCTGCATGAGCTTCGCGTCCGTCTCATGCAAGGACTGATATCCCTGCGCCATGGTGTTCAGCCTATATGCCTGGATGGATTCGTAGCTCTCGAAGAACTGGGGGTCAGCCAAGCCGGCCACCAGGCGGTTGTTCCAGTACAGGCTGTCCGTGGTCACCTGCGCAGGCGTGTCCACATAGGCGGGCAGCGTGCTCACGTTCGCGTACATGGCGCACGCCGTGTTGAACGGACCCGATGCGGGTGCGAACCAGTGAACGCCGCGCAGCGCCTTCGGTGCGTTCCCGCGGATGCAGAGGACCGAGCACTCCGAGGTGCGGTCGATCCCCACGAAGCGATACTGATGGCGGCTCTCTGGCGTGCCCTTCGTGCCATACGGGTCGTATTCCGTGCCGTCGTAGGTGGTGGAGAGCAGGTCCTTCACATCAGAGGCTGACAGCTTCTTGTCAGGGCGCATGGCCCACGGGATATCCAGGCTCTCAGGGCCGAACTCGGGCGCTGCACCCTGGAAGCGTGCGTCGGAGGGAGTGAGCCGCTTGCAGAGATACCACTTGCGCGGCGCATTGTAGAGCTGGTCGAGCCACGTGTAGGTGGAGAAGGCGATGCGCGCGTTGAAGTAGCGTGGAAGCCCCTTCACGGTCTCTCCTGCATCTCCCTCATGCTGGGGCGTGTCCATCAGGAGGTCATGCTCGGAGATCCATTCGGCTAGGTCTGCGCTGCACATGTAGTCGTGCTGGTCTCCCAGCGCATCAGCCAGGTCGAAGTGGTCGATGCCCTGGCGGTTGGGCTGCACCACGTAGCAATCGTCCGGCACGCGCCGCGCGATCCAGTGGTGTCCGCCGATGTTCTCCCAGTACCAGACATCATCTGCATCTCCAAAGGCAACGCCGTTCGTCTCGTAGGTGCCGTACTTCTCCACCAGCATCCCCAGGCGCTCGACGCCTTCGCGCGCGCTCCTGATATAGGGGAGCGTGATGGTGGGCAGGTTCTCCTCTCCGATGCCGCCGGGGACCTCGGGCTGATAGTCTGCATCCCCCGGTCTGCCCTTCGCGGGCTGGTATACGACCAGCGGATCGGCACCCAGCACGCGTGCGTTCGCAGAGATGGTCTCCGTTGCGGTCATGGAGACGTTCGCCGCATTGATGCCGGTCTCGGCCCAGACGCCCTGGGCTGGATCGGCATTCGGCGTGCAGGTGTAGCGCAAGGGGTCATCCGGCAGCTCGATGGTCAAGTGGTTGGCGACGCCCGTGTAGGTGCGCGGTTGGTCCTCTGGTTCCACCACGATCATCTTCTTCGGGTCGAAGGAGAAGTCCTCCCCGTCCTCGTTGCGAGCGATGATGGTGGAGCCGTCGTTGGTGGCGCCCTTCCCGACGAGCAATGACGTGCATGCCATGGGAACATCCTTTCCTCTCAGCCTGGGGAAGCTCATCAGGCAGGTTGCAGTTGCTTCCGGGTATATCGCACGTCCTCATCGACCGCGGCTCGAGCAGGGATATGTCACCGAATGGAAGACGGATCGAAACATATGCAAGATGCGCGCTCGCATGCGCATAGGTCGCGAGATGAGCCTTTTCAACGCAGATGACGCAACTGGAAAACGAGAGGGAAACATCAGTGGTCTGGTTGGCTGGCCGGGAGGTGGCGTTCCTACTATGCAAATCGTAGTGAGCCGGATTTGCAGGGCGTTTTGCAGATCTGTGCGAGCGCACATGTATTGGCCCACGATTTGCGCGCATACCTCAATCGGCTTGCCGGTTCGGCGCATTCGCACAAATCGCGAACTGAACCGAAGGGGGTATCCATGAGCACGAACAGCGCGACAGCCAAGACCAAGCAGGCGACATCGCCTGCGAAGAACCCGGGGACGTACATCTCCCTGATGGCGCTCGTGATGATGAATGTGACCATCATCGGGAGCGTCGCGAATGATGTGCAGCAAGCCTACTATGGCTTGTCGTCGGTGACCTTGTTCATCATCGGCGCGTTGGTGTTCTTCTTGCCGACAGGGCTCGTGGCCGCGGAGCTTGCGAGCGGCTGGGGGCAGCGCGGAGGCATCTTCCGATGGGTGGGCGAGGCCATGGGGCCGGGGCTGGCCTTCACGTGCCTGCTCATCCTCTGGTTCCAGACCTCCATCAACTTCGGCATGGGCGTGGCGTCTGCATCAGCCACCATCGGGTTCTACACGCCTGATTGGGACTGGGCGGTCCAGTTCATGAACCATCCGGAGAACCAGTTCTTCATCATCCTGGCGTGGCTGGCCTACTACTGGGGCCTCACCTGGATATCCACGCACGGCGTGAAGGCGTTCGCGCGCCTGACCAAGTACGGCGTGATCATCGGCACGTTCATCCCGCTGGCGTTCATCGTCATCTTCACGGTGGTCTGGCTGGCTCAGGGCAACGTGTCCAACGTGACGCCTACGCCCGAGGCATTCAATCCCTTCGGAAGCGGATTCAGCCTGACCAACCTGGCGCTGGCGGCCGGCGTGTTCTTCAGCTTCGCAGGCATCGACATGAATGCTGCGCACATCAAGCAGCTGAAGAAGCCGCAGAAGGAATTCCCGCTGTCCATCTTCATCGCCATGATCTTGACGCTGATCATCTTCATCGCGGGCACCGTCTGCATTGCCATCGTCACGCCGAAGCAGGACATGAACCTGGTCTACGGCCTGTATCAGACCTATAAGATCTTGGGCGCCACCTTCAATTGTCCCTGGATCTACGTGGCATTCGTCTGGGTCGGCCTGGGTGCTTCCATGGCATCGCTCGTGACCAACATGGCGGGTCCGTCGTTCATGCTGGGCCAGGCTGGTCGTTCCGGCTTCCTGCCGAAGATCCTCCAGAACTCCAACAAACACGGCATGCCGAGCCGCCTCATGTACCTCCAGATGGCCTTCATGACGCTCATCGCATTCCTGTGCTTCCTGATCCCGAACATCGAGGGCTTCGTGGTCCTGATCACGCAGGCCATCACCATCCTGTACATGATGTACTACGTGCTGATGTTCGTGTCGTTCCTGAAGCTGCGCCGCGATCAGCCGAACCGTCCGCGTCTGTTCCGGGTCCCGGGTGGCACGGTAGGCGCGTGGGTGGTTGCAGGCATCGGCCTTCTGGCATGCGCCTTCGGCATCGTGCTGGCCATCATCCCGCCCGCCCAGGTGGCAGAAGAGGTGGGAAGCCCTGTCACCTACGTGGTGGTCATCTTGGCGATCATCCTGGTCACCTTCGGCATCTGCTTCGGCGTCTACCAGGCCTCCAAGAAGCATGACTGGGTGGACGAGAATAACGTGTTCGCTCCGTTCACCTGGCAGCTCGAAGGCTTGAAGAAGCCCGAGCGCGTCATGTCCAACGTGCCATCAGAGATGATGAGCGAAGGCCAGAACCCCATGGGCATGCCCGTGAAGAAGCTGTGGGACCCCAATGAGCAGATCGTGCTCCCGGACGAGTACATCCCGGGCAAGCATCATCCGTCATCTCCTGCCGTCGAGGCTGGCGACGACCCGGCAGCGCTCAACCATCCGGTCAAGACCAACGGCGTTGCGAACACAGCCGTGGCCGTGCCCATGAGCCAGCCCGTGATCATCTCCCAGAAAGCTGGCATCGGCACAGCGGCCAGCGTGGGACTGAGGGATGCAGCGGCCAAGCGTCGTGCAGAGGAGACGGTGCAGGTGCAGATATCCTCCAACGTCCCACCGGCCCCCGCAGCTCAGGTCGAAGCCGTGAGGATCCCTGAGGATGTCACCGCTGACGCGGCTGCAGCCACCAAGGCGGAGCAGGAGGCGCTGGCTCGCGAGAAGCAGGCCGAGGAGGACGTGAAGCGCTATGCCGTGGAAGCTCGTGCCTACGAGGACCAGGTGGAGGCAGATAGCGACCTTCTGGCTGCCGAGCGCGAGGTCAAAGAGGCCACTGCAGCAGCACAGCAAGCTGCCGCACGGCAGACCGTAGCGCAGCAGGCTCCGGCTCCTTCCGATGGCACCGGTGATGCTCCGGCTGCGCACAGGACGGCTGGATCGGGTGCGGATGCAGCATCCAAGGATGCTGGCAAGTAGGACTTCATGAAGCGGGTTGCGCTCGTGGTCAGGGGTGCAACCCCGTTGGGGATGCGAGGTGTTCGGAATGACTGATACGACGAAGAGAGCGGTAGCGCAGCAGAGCGCATCCGCGGGCGCGGTGCCCCACGCAGGGGCCGCGACCAGTGCGGCTGATCCGGCAGCCCATGTGCGCATGTCGATGCCGGAGAACAACGGGACCACGGTAACCAAGCCCACCGTTGCCACGAAGCAGAAGGGCGGCGACACGTTCAAGGCGACCCTGACCGTCAAGGATATGGTGGTCTGGGGCCTCATCACCATGGTGCCCATCTCCCCGATGGCCGTCTACGGCGGCGTGTTCGCTGATTCTGGCGGCATGCCCACCCTGGCGTTCATCATCGGGTTCGTGGCGGTGCTGTTCAGCGTGTTCTCCTTCGGCATCATGATCCAGCATTTCCCGTCATCGGGCTCCATCTTCACGTATGTGAGCCATGTGTTCGGGAAGATGCCCGGCTTCATCGCAGGCTGGCTGATGCTCTTGCAGTACCTGGTGAGCCCGGCCATGGTATATCTGATCGCGGCGATCGCCATCCATAGCATGCTGCCGGATGTGCCCATATTGGCCTTGTGCTTCGGCTTCCTCGTCATCGTTGCCATCGTGTCGCTCATCGGCATGAAGACGGCCATGGTGGTGAACAAGGTGGCGCTCGTGGCACAGCTGGCGATCTTGGCGCTGTTCGTGATCTGCGGCATCATGTTCGTGGTGCAGCACCCCGGAAGCGCGAGCTTCTCTCCCACCAACCTGTTCAACCCGGATAAGTTCGAGCTGGGCGGGACCATGTCGGCCGTATCCTTGGCGGTCATGTCCTATGTGGGCTTCGGTGCGATCGCCACGCTGACGCAAGAGGCCAAGGATCCCAAGCACGGACCCTCTCGCGCCATGATGGTGATGGCCGTCCTGCTCTGCGTGCTGTATGTGCTGCAGTGCTTCATCGCCACCAGCATCGACCCGTCCGGCGCTGCCTTCGCGGGCAACACGGATAACGCGTTCTATCTGGTGGCCAAGGTGGCGGCTGGTCCGTGGCTGATGATCCTCTGCGCCGTAGGCGTGGCTCTGGCCCAAGGCGTGTTCACCGCCATCGCCCAGCAGAACTCCATCGCGTTCGTCATGTTCACCATGGCGAAGGGCGGATGCCTGCCGAAGTTCATGGCGAAGATGGACAAGCGCACGAACTCGCCTCTGAACGCGGTCATCTTCATCATCCTGCTCTCGGTGGTGCTCACGCTCATCTTCCACTTCAGCGGGATCGATATGAATACCGTGGTGAAGATATCGAACTTCGGCGCGCTGTCCACTTACACGCTGCTGAACCTGGCGGTCATCGTCTTCTGCTGGTTCCAGCTCAAGGAGCGCACCGGTGCGAAGGCTGTGCTCATGCACCTGGTGTTCCCTGCGCTCGGTGCCCTCGTCTGCTTCGCGATCATGCTGTCGGTGGGCGATGTGGCCCTGGCGGTCGGCGTGGTGTTCATCCTCATCGGCATCATCTACTACCTGGTGCTGACGAAGGTGATGAAGCGCGAGATCGACCTCGGATGACAGAGCGAGGAGGCAGTGCGAAGAGGACCTTCTGCAAGCAAGCGATCCAAGCAACAGCGATAAGGCAAACGTTCTAAGGAGAAGAAGATGCCAGAGACCAAGACCACGCAGGCAACGCCATCATTCACGGTGACCATCAACGACGGAGCGGCTGCGAAGCCTGCGGCAGCCATCCCCGAGCCCGCGAGCCGCGACTACACGTGGAAGGGCAAGGGCAAGCAGGCCATCAAGTACACGGCCACGGCTGAGATGCTGCCCCTCCATCAGGATGACGGGACGCTGATCGGGCACATGTTCGCGCTGTCCTATGTGAGCGATGCGCAGGACAAGACGGACCGCCCGGTGACCTTCTGCTGGAACGGTGGCCCGGGTGGCTCCTCTGCCATGGTGAACATCGGCGGCATGGGGCCGCGCCGCATCCCGATCTCCAGCCAAGAGCAGCTGCCGTGCCCGACGCAGCCTGAGGACAACCCGTATTCCCTCCTGCCGGATACCGACCTGGTGTATCTGGATGCCATGGGCACCGGGTATTCCCAGATCGCACACGGCTACGACCCGAAGAAGGTGTGGGGCGTGGACGGGGATGCGGATGCGTTCATGCGGGGCATCGCTCAGTGGCTCACCACCCATGAGCGCTGGAACACGCCGCTGTACCTGTACGGCGAGTCGTACGGCACCATGCGCAACTCCGTGCTGATGCGCGTGCTCGGCGAGCGCGGCATCGCCCTCACGGGCGTGATCGAGCAGTCCACCATCCTGGATTATGCGCCCACGCTCCCCGGCAACGACCTGTACTACATGGGCATGCTCCCGGTCTATGCGGCAACGGCGAACTACTTCGGCAAGGCCGGCAAGGGCGTTGATCAGTTCGAGTGGTTCGACAAGGCATGGAAGTTCGTGGATGAGCGCTACGGGCAGGCCCTCATCAAGAGCGACACCATCACCGAGCGCGAGGAGCGCATGATGGCGCGCGAGATGTCGAAGCTGATCGGGCTTTCGGCCGACCTCATCCAGAAGAAGCATCTGCGCATCGAGCTCGACACGTTCCGCAAGACCATCCTGGCCGACGAGGGATTGTTCACGGGGCGCTATGACATGCGCTTCACGGAAGGTGCCTACATGGACGTGCAGGGCGACAACGAGTTCTTCGCAGGCGAGGATCCTTCCGGGGATGCCATCATGACCCCCGACCAGTCCGCATGGATGAAGCTCGTCCAGGAGACCGGCTTCAAGGGATCGCCCATCAACATCCTGTTGTCCTTCAAGGTGAATGAGGACTGGAACTGGACGCACCAGGCTCCCGGCACCATGGGAAGCCCCGTGTGCCCGAACACGGCATATGACATGGCGACCGCGCTGCGCCGCAATCCGAAGTGCCGCGTGCTCTTCTTCGGCGGCATCCACGATGCGGCTACGCCCTATTGGAACGTGCGGCACTCCATCTCCAAGATGTTCCTGCCGGACTACCTCAAGGAGCGCATCGAATACCACGTGCATGAGAACGGGCACATGGCGTATGAGGACCAGCCCACGCTGGAGAAGATGGCGCCCGAGCTGCATGCGTTCTACGAGAAGCGCCATCAGGACTGATGACGCAGGAGCGTGGGGCGCGCCAGGCCGGAGCGCCCCAGCTCCGATTTCCGAACACGAGCACGACATCCTCAAGAGAAAGGTTCGGCAAGAGAGATGCTAACCCAAGAACAACAACAGATCATCGAAGGTGCGCAGCTGCAGCAGAAGAGCGGCTGGCAGCACTTGAAGGTGAAGGGCACACCCTATGAGTGCGGCTTCCAAGAAGGCTATCTGCTGGAACCTGAGTTCAAGGATGCTCTGCGCGTGTACAAGTACATGACGCTGGAGTCCTTCGGCATGGAGTACGACTGGTTCGCGAAGCAGTCCATCCGCCTGCACGGTTCCATGATCCCGGAGCGCTATGAGCAAGAGCTCCAGGGCATGGCCGATGGGCTGACGGCCGCCGGGCTGGATGTCGCACTGGAGGACATGATCGCATGGAATGACTGGATGGAGATCACGGGGTACTGGTGGCCGCAGAATGCGGGCAAGGTCATGAGCCGTCCGCTCATGAAGACGCATCGCAAGGAGCACTGCTCCGCCATCGCCGCAACGGGCTCTGCCACCGTGGATGGGAAGCCGTATCTGGGGCATGAGAGCTTCGACGAGTTCTGGAGCGGACAGTACTTCAACATCTGCAAGCACGTGGAGCCGAGCGAGGGGTACAGCTTCGTCATGCAGGCATCTGCGCCGTGCATGCTGTCCTCCATGACCGACTTCTACGTGACCTCAGCCGGGCTCAATGTGACCGAGACCACCTTGGCCGGGTTCGATCGCTATGACGATTCCGGCATGCCGGAGTGGGTGCGCATCCGCGATGCCATCCAGTTCTCCAACACCATCGACGAGTTCGTCGATCGGCTCAACAAGGGCAACAACGGCGGATATGCGAACGCATGGCTGATCGCCGACCACAACACCGGTGAGATCGCCCGCTTCGAGCAGGGCCTTGAGTTCACGAGCTTGGAGCGCACGAAGGACGGCACGTTCTTCGGCTGCAATGCCGTGTTCGACCCGCGCATCCGGAACCTGGAATGCAAGGACAACGGCTTCAACGACCCGCGTCAGCAGACCGGGGCGCGCCGTCAGCGGTGGATGGAGCTGATCGATCAGTACTACGGCAAGATCGACCTCGAGGTGGTCAAGAAGATGCTCGCGGACACCTACGACGTCTACCTGGGCTATGACTGCCCATCCAGCCGCGATATCTGCGCGCACTACGACGTTGACCCGCAGTACTACGCAGACGATCCGGATGCGGTCTGGAACATCCCGTTCTATCCGGCGGGCTCATGTGATGCCAAGGCAGCGGGCCCCGATGATGTGAAGCATATGAAGATGTGGGGCCGCTATGGGCGCGCTGATGGCGTGGAGTTCAATGCGAAGGACTTCATGGATCAGCATCCGCTGTGGAGGTGGATGGATGGGTACCTGCAAGATCGCCCCACGCAGCCGTGGACGCTGTTCGACTAGCGCTGTTCGGCAAGGGCGCACCGCGCAGGTGCGCACAAGCGATGCCAAGGCGCGGCCAGGCGCCTTGTGAGACATAGCACAGAGCACTACCAGCAAGCGATGATGATGTCAGATGATGCGAAGAGGAGCTGAGGGATATGAAGCTGTCAAAGGAACAGATCAAGAAGATGTCGGAGGATTACGGGAAGATGTGCTGCCAGCATGTGGCCCAGCGCGCCGTCACCAAGAACGGCATCCTGGAGTCCGCAGAGAGCGTGGAGGTGCTGAAGCGGATGAGCCCGCCGAACTTCGCGTTCTCCATCGACGTGGATGACCAGGCAGTCGCGAATCAGAAGATGTCGGGGCGCTGCTGGATGTTCGCATGCTTGAACGTGCTGCGCTTCCATATAGAGAAGGAGCTTGATCTGCCGCGGGGCACCTTCGAGCTGTCCCAGACCTATCTGGCGTTCTACAGCAAGCTGGAGCGTGCTGCATGGTTCTTGCAGCATATCGTGGCAACGGCAGACAAGGCGCTCGATGACCGCGAGGTGGATTGGCTGATCTCAACGCCCATGGCTGATGGCGGTGACTGGGACATGGTGGCCGCGCTGGTGAAGAAGTACGGCGTGATGCCGCACGAGGCCATGGCCGAGACCCATTGCACGAACGACACGGCAGAGGTCAACACCGTGCTCTCGCACCTCCTGCGCCAAGATGCCATCAAGCTGCGCACCATGGCGAATGAGGGCAAGGACACGGAAGCGACGCAGCTGGAGATGCTGAACGAGGTGTATCGCATCCTGGCCGTCTGCTTCGGCGAGCCGCCGGAGAAGTTCGACTTCACCTATGTGGATACCAAGAAGAAGTATCACGCAGACTTGGGCATCACGCCGCTGGAGTTCTTGGACAAGTACGTCAAGATCGATCTGGACGACTACATCGGCGTCATCAACGTGCCGGGCGAGGGCAATCCGTACGGTCGCGTCTTCACCGTCCAGGATTCCGATCAGATCCCCGAGAGGCGCAACCTCTACCTCAACGTGCCCATGGATGAGCTCAAGGGCTATGTCATCGAGTCGCTGAAGCAGGGTGATCCGGTGTGGTTCGGCTCTGACGTGCTGCAGTGGTGCGACCGCAACGCAGGCGTCATGGCATCTGACCTGTATGACCTTGAGTCCCTGTTCGGCGTGACGTTCGACATGGACAAGGCGCAGCGCTTCGCCATGCACGAGAGCCTGCCCACCCATGCCATGACCATCGCAGGCGTGGACATCAAGGAGGGCAAGCCCACCAAGTGGAAGATCGAGAACTCCTGGGGCACGGAGAACGGCGGCAAGAAGACTGGCAACAACGGGTACTTCGTCTGCTCGGATGAGTGGTTCGACAACTTCGTGTACGAGGTTGCCATCCCGAAGAAGCTGCTGAAGCCCGAGTCCCTGAAGGCGCTGGATACGGAGCCGATCGTCTGGCCGTTCTGGAACACCTTCAACCCGGTCAGCAACGCATAAGTGCTGCGCGTCATGCGTGCGGCTGCATGATAGCGCGCACGGCTCATATGGCTCAGGAGGCGGCCCTGCTCATCGCGGGGCCGCCTCTTCGTTGCGCTTGCTGTGGGGCTAAGGGGTGAGGGGGGTGGTGACGTGCAAGGGGAAGGGCGGTCTCCTCATTCGCGCGCACGGGCGACATTGGCTATCATGGCGCCAAGACGAGACAGGGCCGAAAGGAGCTCAGCATGAGCAAGGCAAAGGTCTATTTCACCCGTGACATCACCCCTGAGAACGTGGTCCGACTGTATGAGGCGCTTGGTGTGGAGCTGCCTGGCAAGGTGGCGGTCAAGGTGCATTCTGGCGAAGAGGGCAATCAGAACTATCTGCGCCCAGAGTTCATGATCCCCATGGTGAAGGCCGTGGATGGCACGATCGTAGAATGCAACACCGCCTACGACGGTGCGCGCGACACCACCGAGAAGCACGAGAAGCTGATGCGCGACCATGGCTGGGCGGACGTGTTCGACGTGGACATCATGGACGCGGAGGGCCCGGATATCGTGCTCCCCATCAAGGGCGGGCGCGTCATCGAAGAGAATCGCGTGGGCAAGAACATCAAGGATTACGGGTCCATGCTCATCCTGTCTCATTTCAAGGGGCATCCCATGGGAGGCTTCGGAGGCGCGCTCAAGCAGCTGTCCATCGGGTGCGCATCGAATGAGGGCAAGGTCAACATCCACACCGGCGGCCAGTCATTCGACCAGGCGGACTTCTGGGATAAGCATGCAGAACAGGATGATTTCCTGGAGGCCATGGCGGAGGCAGCGCAGACCGTGGTGGAGCTATTCGGGGAGGATCTGGCGTATGTGAACATCGCCTGCAACCTGTCGGTGGATTGCGATTGCTGTGCGGTCGCGGAGGATCCTTGCATGCAGGATATCGGCATCTTCGCATCCTTGGATCCGGTGGCCATCGACCAGGCGTGCATCGACGCGGTGAAGGCATCCGATGACCCCGGTCGCGATCATCTGCTGGAGCGGATCGATTCCAAGAACGGCACGAAGATCATCGACGATGCGGCACGCCTCGGCTGCGGTACGAAGGACTACGAGCTCATCGTCTTGGATTAGGCATCCGGTCAGGCGCCGAGCGCCACGTCCAGGATCATCATCAGCACGAACCCGAGCGCCAACCCCATGGTGCCGATGTTGGTGTGCTTGCCGTCTTGCGTCTCAGGGATCAGCTCTTCGGTGACCACGTACATCATGGCTCCAGCTGCGAAGGAGAGGATGTAGGGGAGCGCGGGGGTGACCAGCTCCGTCACGCCGAGCATCAACACCGCCCCCAACGGCTCCACGGCTCCGCAGGCAGTGCCGGTCGCGAATGCCTTCGCGCGCGAGTATCCGTTCGATACCAAGGGCAGTGACACGATGGCACCTTCCGGGACGTTCTGGATGGCGATGCCCACGGAGAGCGCGATGACGGCTGAGAGCGCGATGCCCGCATCTCCCGAGAGAGCGCCGGCGAGAACGGCTCCGCACGCCATGCCCTCGGGGAGGTTGTGGATGGCTAGGGCGAAGAGCATCATCGTGGGCTTCTTGAGACCCGTGCTCACGCCTTCAGGCGCGTCGGCATTCACGTGCAGATGCGGAAGGAAGTGGTCGATCAGGAGGAGCAGGAGCATCCCGCCGAGGAAGCCGATGGTGGCAGGCGCCCATGCGGGCAGCGTACCGCCCTCGGCAGCATCGAGGGAGGGGATGATGAGGCTCCAGACGCTGGCTGCCACCATGACGCCTG
This sequence comes from uncultured Eggerthellaceae bacterium, assembly GCA_910589125.1. Classification (GTDB taxonomy): domain Bacteria; phylum Actinomycetota; class Coriobacteriia; order Coriobacteriales; family Eggerthellaceae; genus MGBC163016. Next base: position 73,344 of record CAJURX010000005.1, on the reverse strand, counting down.
CGGCGAAGCCGAGCAGCGCCTTCTGGAAGCGCTCGCCCATGCCGCGCTTCAGGAAGAACACGAAGGCAGCACCGAGCGTATTCCCAGCGAAGGGAACGATGAGGGCAACGCAGATGGCTATGATCATCCAAGCATCCATGGGGTCCATGCTAGTGCACAGGCTTGTTCTGGGGAAGGCCTCTGCCGCACTTGTCACGATGGTGTTTCGGGGCTGCTCAACTAGAATTCGATCTCGGAGTAATCCAACCCGACGCTCTCAGAGAGCCAAGCAAAGAAGCCCTCACAGTCGAAGACGTTGATGACGGTGGTCTCGAAGTCCGATGCATTCCTGGTGATGATCGCATCGGCTCTCACCCTCATGGCTACCTCGAAGAGGAGCGCATCTTCTGGGTCCTTCCATCCGGTTGCCAACATCGCATCTATCTCAGCTGCGCCAACGGGATGCACGTTCACGAATGACCTCAATCCTTGGAGTGCGGATAGAGCAGGGGCCAAACGGCTCTTGGCCCCGCCATTCGAGAGGATGTAGACCAGGTCAGTGAACTGGGATGAAGCCAACCAGAGCTCGAATTCTCCAACGCGACCGCAGAGGAGCACGCGCCTGGCAAGCTCATAGAAGGGCTCGCGCGCACCGAGGCAGTCGACTATGACATTGGTGTCCAGGAGGACCTTCAGCTTTGCCATCTAGACCAAGCCCTTGGAGCGGAGTCGGTCCATCTTCGCATCGATGTCGCTCATATCTGAGATGTGGAAGTCCAAGGGGATCAGGAGCGAATCGATGAACGAGGCCGCCATCGCCCATCTCGTGGGCTCATCTTCGTGGAGGTCATCCCCACTTTCGAGGAAGCTGGCTGAATGGTCCTCTATGAGCTTGGAGTACATGCGATTGATGGCTTGCGATGCATTCATCCCGGCATCCCTCAGGATCGCATTGCCGGCTGCCTTCTTCTGCAAGGGCATGCGGCCTGTGACCATGGCATCTTCCATAGCGCCTCCTTCGTACAACATTCATTGTACAACAATGAAAGCGATAGGGGCGTGAGGATCGAGGGGATGCATGATCTGCCCGCTTGCGCTTTTGGAGGGGTCGGCCTGATGCAAGATGATCGCAGGGCGCGCTTCATGTGCGCCCGGGACCATGGGAAGCCGACTGCTCGAATGCAGTGATGGGCTTGCACGGGATGCGGCCCCACGAGGGTGGAACGTGTTGACAAATCCAGCACCTACGGAAGGGCATCCGCGAAGGCGCGCCTTCGCGAGGCCCTGTAGGTCGCGGCTGGTCATCCCTGCAACGAAGGTCATCCGCAGATCAGCGCAGGTTCCTCTCGGTCGCTCGGCGGGTCCGCGATAGCTGGTCCGTGTGCGGCCATCAAAAAAGCCGCCAACATGCGTTGACGGCTGCGACGATCATGGTGGAGCCTAGGGGGATCGAACCCCTGACCTCATGGCTGCCAGCCATGCGCTCTCCCAGCTGAGCTAAGGCCCCGAAGAATGTGCTTGCACACTATAGCACAAGGTGCGCACGATGCATCATCTTCTTGGAAAACATCAAGACGCGTTTCTGGATAGGCTCGCGCGTTACAGGTATTAGACTATATCCGATCATATTCGCATCAAGCCACGCTCGGCAAGGAGCGCACGCATCGGAGGAGGAGCGCGCATGCTGTTCAAGGATATCGCCATCCTGGATGAGGACTTCCAGTACCAGCCATCCAAGTGGGTGGCCACGGAAGGGGAGCGGATAGCCTACATCGGGGATGCGGCGCCGCAGGACCCCGACCGGTTCGGGCGCGCCTATGACGGGCGGGGGAAGCTCATGATGCCCGGCCTCTACAACGCGCACGCCCATGCTCCCATGACGCTTCTGCGCGGCTTCGCCGAGAACCTGCCGCTGCAGCGCTGGCTGGAGGAGAAGTGCTGGCCCTTCGAGGCGAAGATGACGCCTGAGGACATCTACTGGGCGTGCCTGCTAGCGTGCGCAGAGATGGCGCGCTACGGGGTGGTGGGCTTCTCTGACATGTACTACGGCACTCCTGAGCGCGCGCGTGCGGTCACCGAAGCGGGACTCAAGGCGAACCTCTGCGAAGGCCTGATCGCGTTCGAGCCCAAACCGTATGCTGAATATCCGATCGCTGCGCAGAACGAGGAATATGTGCGCACGCTCCATGGCAGCGCGAACGGGCGCATCCAGATGGATTACAACATCCATGCCGAGTACACGTCCAACCAGCAGGTCTGCGAGGACATCGTCGGCATCGTTGCTGACAAGGGGTTGCGATTGCATGTGCATCTCTCCGAGACGGAGAAGGAGGTCCGGGAGTGCCGCGAGCGCCATGAGGGTCTCTCACCGGTGGAGTACTTCGCGGGGGTCGGCGTGTTCGATGTTCCCTGCACGGCAGCGCACTGCGTGTGGGTGGATGGCGCAGATATGGACATCATGCAGGACAAAGGGGTGTTCGTGGCGAACAATCCCGTATCCAACATGAAGCTGGGCAGCGGCTTCGCACCCATCCCCGAGATGCTCGAACGCGGGATGAGCGTCTGCGTGGGGTCGGATGGCATGGCTTCCAACAACAACCACAACCTCTTCTCGGACCTGTATGTCATGGGCCTCATATACAAGGGCAACACCCTCGATCCCGCCGTCGTGGATCCGAGGCAGATCCTGCGCGCGGCTACGCGCACGGGCGCGCTCTCGCAGGGACGCGAGGATTGCGGGCTGGTGAAGGAGGGTTTCAAGGCTGATCTTGCCATCCTGGATGTGACCGGCCCGCAGTGGTGTCCCATGACCCAGCCGGCATACAACGTCGTGTTCGCTGGAGACGGGAGCGACGTGGTGCTCACCATGGCCGATGGCAACGTGGTGTATGAGGATGGTGCGTGGAGCGGCGTGGATGTGGAGCGCGCGAAAGCTGAGGTAGCCGAGCGTGCGGAGCGCATCATCTCCGAGCTGTAGGCATCAGCTCCTCTGGCCCTTCGATGGACGGATGCGCCTGCATCCGCCTCGAAGCGAGCATGGGGCAAGGGGAGCTCTCTACGCTCTTTCGTACCCGCATGATGCGCGGCCTGCACTGCATCTTGCGTGGCGCATGCAGACCGCGCGCATCCCCTCAGATATCAGGGTGCTGCCTTTGGATGGCATCCATGGCGGCGGCCAGGAAATCCGCCTTCCGCGCGCATCCCACCTTTTGGAACGCGCTCTCTGCATGTTGCCTGACGGTGCGCTCTTCCAATCTGAGCTCGCTCGCCATCTTGAGGTAGCTCTTCTGGCGCACGATGCCGATCCCTACCTGCACCTGCCGCTTCGTCATGCCAAGGCCTTGCAGGTCATGAGGGAGCTTTCGCAAGAGCTCCCTCCAGTGGAAGGCGGCATCCTTCGCCGCATCCCGCACGCCTGCGGCTTGCACCTTCGGCAAGCGCTCTCGGATACTCTGGCCCTCTGCGTGCACATCATGCTGCATCTTGGACATCTGCACTCGGCCCATGATCGCGATGAATGCAGCCAGCGAGACGGTGAGCAGCAGCGCGTTGCGAAGCTCCGACCCGGGCACGGACGAGGCTCTGCTCAGCTCCTGCGGCTTGCCCTTGCGATGCGATCTCCCCATGTGGTTCCCCCTATCCATATCTGAAGGGCCTGGATCCGGGATGCGGTCATCTGGGCAGCATCAGGCCATTCAAGGCGACGTAGGAGGCACGAGCGTGCCATCCGAAGCGGATCGATCCTCAAGATGATCTATCAGCTAATAGATATGCTACTTGCTAAGTGATAAGAGATGGTCGAATAGTGCATATGGTCAGCTATCTGTAACCTTCTGCATCCTCTTTGAAGGGAAGGTGCTCCCATCATCGAGGGGGTGTGCTTTGCTGTAGAATCTCAGTCACGGTCACTTGCAGCATCTCCGGGTCAGTGGCGGTAATCCTGTCCGACGCGCTCATCAGGCGCAACGTCATGAGCGCTCAACGTGAAAGACGGTGGTTCAACATGGCAGCACCCGCAACGGAGCACGTAAGGAACGTTTGTCTCGTAGGGCAGGATGGAGCCGGAAAGACCTCGCTCGCCGAAGCCATGCTCTACGTATCTGGCAAGACCTCGCGCATGGGCACGACCCATGACGGGAAGTCATACCTGGACTATGACCCTGAGGAGATCAAGCGCAAGTTCACCATCAACACCTCGGTCGCGCCCATCCCGTACAAGGATTACAAGATCAACCTGCTGGACACCTCGGGGCATCCCGACTTCATCGGCGACACGCTGGCATCCATGCAGGCATCCGAGATGGCGCTGTTCGTGGTGGATGCTGTGGCTGGCCCTCAGGTCATGACCACGCATCTGTGGCGCGAGGCGGAGAAGATGGACATCTCCCGCGCTGTCTACATCAATCACATCGATCGCGAGAACGCGAACTTCGACACCGCCATGGCCACGCTGCACGCGCGCTTCGGCACGCGCTTGGGTCCGGTCACCATCCCCATGGGCGTTGACAAGGACTTCCAGGGCGTGATCGACGTCATCCGCATGAAGGCGCGATATCACAGCGCGCAGGGCACCGACGAGACCGTGGAGGACATCCCCGAGGAATACATGGAGACCGCTCTTGCGGCGCGCGACAAGCTCTGCGATCTGGTGGCTGAGGCCGATGACGAGCTGATGATGAAGTACCTGGATGGCGAAGAGCAGCTGACCCAGCAGGAGCTGGAGGCGCTGTTGGACAAGGCCATCGCGCAGGAGCTCATCGTGCCGGTGTTCGTGGGCTCCACGATCATCATGCAGGGCGTGCAGAACCTCATGGAGGACGTGGCTACCTACTTCCCGCATCCGCGCAGCCACGGTGGCTTCAAGCAGATGTCCGATGGCGTGACCATCCCCATCGACGAGACGAAGCGTCCCTCCGCATTCGTGTTCAAGACGATCTCTGACCCGTTCGTCGGGCGCTTGAGCTTCATGAAGGTGCTCTCAGGATATCTGGAGCCGGGGATCGAGCTGATCAACTCCCGCACGGGCAAGAAGGAGCGCTTGGGCAAGATCCAGGTCATGATGGGCAAGGAGCCCATGGATGTGAAGAGCGCCAAGGCAGGCGACATCGTGGTCGTGCCGAAGCTGTCAGAGACGCGCAATGGGGATACGCTCTCGGTGGAGGGCGATATCGCCATCATGCCGCTCGAGCTGCCCGAGCCGCTCTATCCGGTGGCTATCGAAGCGGTCAACAAGAATGAGGAGGACAAGCTGGGCACGTTCTTGGCGCGCTCTGCTGAGGCGGACCCCACGCTCAAGATCACGCGCGACGAGCAGACGCATCAGACCATCGTGCATGCCATGGGCGAGACGCAGGTGGACATGCTCCTCTCCCGCTTGAAGGAGCAGACCGGCGTTGACGCGCGATTGGTGCCCGTGCGCATCCCGTATCGCGAGACCATCCGCAAGCAGGCCGAGGCCCAGGGTCGTCACAAGAAGCAGACGGGTGGCGCAGGCCAGTTCGGTGATTGCTGGCTGCGACTCGAGCCCAATCCGGGCGGGGGATATGAGTTCCTTGATGAGATCAAGGGCGGTGTCATCCCGAACGGCCTCATCCCGGCAGTGGACAAGGGCGTCCAGGAGGCCATGGCGGAAGGGTTCCTGGCGGGGTATCCCATGGTGGATATCAAGTGCGCCGTGTTCGACGGCTCGTATCATTCCGTGGACTCGAACGAGATGGCCTTCAAGACCGCAGCGCGCATCGGCTTCAGGGCGGCAGCGGAGAAGGCGAATCCCGTCATCTTGGAGCCCATGGCCACCATGGATATCACGGTGGGTGAGGAATATGCTGGTGCGGTCATGGGAGACATCTCCACGCGCCGCGGCCGCATCATCGGCACCGATGCGGGAGATGCAGGAGACACCATCATCAAGGTGCGCGTCCCGTATGCCGAGGTGATCGAGTACACGAAGGACCTGCGGTCGCTCACGCGCGGATCGGGCACGTACACGATCCAGATCGAAGGCTACGAAGAGGCGCCCCATGATGTGACGAAGAAGCTGATCGAGGACTACGAGAAGGCTCGCGCGCAGGGCAATTGATCTGGTGGCATCTGCATTCGCGGGAAGCTTGGTCAAGGTGGAGGGCGTCGGATCGAAGAGGTCCGGCGCCCTCTTCGCCATTTGGGGCCTCAGGCCCTTCCCGGTGATCTGCCGACCCCTCCTGCTGTCCCGTCCGGTCCTTCCTGTTGACGTGTCGGCTCTTCCCATCGCTGCTCTGGCGGATGGTCTCTCCCCGCGATCTTGGGTACAAGCAGCCGTGCGCTCAGATTCCAAGGTGCTTTCCCGTATAATCTCCACACTAGCGCGCAAAGGGGATGCGCGCATTGCAAGGGGGATTGCAGCTGCAAGGTGGTGCTCGTCATCGCCCATCGTCCGCTGCATCTGATCTAGGGGAGGAACATGAAGCCTTATAAGACCATCATCTACAGCTTCTTCGTGGGGGGCATGTTCGCGCTCATCGCGCAAGCATTGGTGACCATGTGGACCACGCTGCTCACGGGAACTCCGATGGAGTTCTTCATCGGCGGCTCTACGCTCATCAGCATGGGCGTGATCGGCTGCGTGCTGGGCGGCCTTGCGTGCTATCAATACGTTGAGGAGTGGGCCACCTTCGGTGCGCTGCTCCCGTTCTCGGGCTTCGCCATGGCGGTGGGCATGAAGGGCGTCGGTCCTTGGACCACGCAGAACGCTACCGTGGGGAAGATCATCAAGGACATCGTCTGGTTCGTCGTCTGGTTCAACGTGGTGTTCGCGGCGGTGTGCATCGCCATCGGGTTCGCCTTCGGCATGGCGGGCATCGAGCCCTTGTTCACCGTTGAGAAGAACACCTCAGCCACGGTGTTCCCCTTGGCGTTCTTCATCGGCGGCTGCCTGGCGGCGCTCTTCCAGATCCTCTTCGTTGCGCTCAAGGGCGTCAATAAGAAGGTCAAGCCGCTCCATATTCTGATGACGGCATGGATGTGCGGCGCCATCTTCGCTCCGCTGGGCGTTTCTGGCGCACTTGCAGCCATCGGCGGTCAGGGCTTCTCCGTCATGATCACCGTTGGTGGCTACAACATGTACAACGTTGGCTTCGACCTTGCCATCGGGCATTCGGGGGCAGCGCTCTTGCATCTGGGTTCGTTCCTGCTGGCTGTCGCGGGCCTTGCCATCACGGCCATCTTCACGTGGATCATCTACAACGCCTGCTTCGGCCGCAAGCCAATCCATCAGGTGCATATCGAGAAGGCTCAGGCTGCGCTCGCAGGTCTCGTGGATGAGGTTCCGCCCACTGACAACATCGAAGGCTTCGACTACGATGTGGACCCAGAGGCTGGAGAGCAGAAGTAGCGATGCCGCGTGCATCAGATAGGTAGGTTCCGATGAGCAGCAAGAAGAGCAAGGGTCGCCGCGCGCAGAGGATCCAGGAGCTGGAGATGAGGAAGCGCTCGGGGCTCATCCAAGCGGTAGCTGCCATCGTCATCATGGTGGTCTTGATAATCATCAAGACCACCTTCGCATCTGCGGGGACGGAATGGGCGAACAGCCAGATAGCCAACATGGCCATCTTCGTCTGTGCCATCGTTGCCGCTGGCTTTGCGGGCTATGGGTCTCGTCGCTGGAATCGCGCTCGCAAGGAGCTGGACGCGCTGAGCTCTGGTCGGAAGTAGCACGCGTAAGGGGCGCGAGCGCTCTGATCCTAGGGATGGATCCCTGGTCATCCATCTGCATCTCATCTCAAATAGTCGAACATCTGTTCCATATATGTGCTATACTCGCTCCATCATACGGAGCAAGCGCACCCATCCCTGATTGGCCGCAGGAGTTGAGCGTCCACTTCGCCGGCACATCCTCGTGCCCGCTATAACGCTTGCGGACAACGTCAGGGAAAGGGCAGGTGCGCATCATGGGATCATCTGAGAAGGACCACATCCAGTGCTGCTTCGTTGAGGCAAAGGCAACGCCTGAGGACATCACGTGCGTCCATGCGGCCTTGGCATCCATCGATCCGGAGGCGCTGCTCTGCGTGCTCATGGACACCAGGCTCGGATGGACTGTGGATCCACTGCGCCTCCAAGGGGCAGCCAAGAGGCATCTGATTGGAAAGACGGCCGCCATGCTCGGGCTCATGCATGATATGGAGCCCGCTCCCATGGCATCCTCTGACCAGATCATCGTCCCTATCCAGTCATTCGGATATCCGGGACGTGGTTGCTGCATCGAGAGGACCATATCAGCTGCCATCCTGGACCTTTCGGCTGTGCAGGAGGAGGGTGCCACCCATCTTGATTACGCTGCATCCACGTCAGCGTGCCTCTCTGGCAGCAGCGCTGCGGTCGGAGATGGGAAGCGCGACATCGCGCATGGCCTACTGTCATCCGCAGACGCCTTCATCGGCACGCCTTGGGCGGATGTGCTCGGGTATGCCATCTGGCTCCCCTATGCGCTCACGGACTACGAGCGCATATCAGTGCTCGCTCATCTGTTCTGGGTGATGTCGTTCAGCGGATTCGCTGAGTCCTTGTTCGAGATGAGGACGGTGTCCCTGCGGCAGCACGGGCGCGGAGGCACCCCCTCAGCACACGCGGTGCGCTGCTATGAGGAGCACCACCAGAAGATGGAGCGCGTTGCGTGTTTGCTCAGCCATAACGGGATGGTCGATGCATGCAATATGGCGCATTGCCTCAAGCGCACCATGGCTGCCTGATGGGGAGGGTCGTGCGCGCAGCGGTCTGGGTGCCGTGTCGGTACGGGGGCTCCCTTGCATGGATATCCCCAGATATGAGAAGCGGCTCCCCTGAGCCGACCAGGAGAGCCGCATCATCCTCGCATGAGGGGCAAAGCCTACTTGTCCTTGACTTCCATGAGCTCCAGCTCGAAGTTCAGGGGCTTGCCGGCCATGGGGTGGTTCATGTCGAACACCACGTTCTCATCATCCACGCTGACCACCTTGACGGGGAAGGGATGGCCGTCGGGGCCTTGCATGTATACGCTCTCGCCAACGGGGAGGTCCTGGGCGTTCGGCACCTTATCCACCGGCACGGTCTGGATGAGCTCCTCGCGGATGTCGCCGTACGCATCTTCAGGCTCAAGGCGGATGTGCTTCTTCTCGCCGACCTCCATGTCCTTCACGGCCTCGTCGAATCCCTTGATGACGGTGCCCGCCATGCATTCGAATTCGATGGGGTCGCCGTGGGGGCGCGATGTATCGAACACCTCTCCATCATCGAGCGAGCCGATATAGTGGATCTTCACGATCTTTCCCTCGTTGCTCATCTGCGAATCCGTCCTTTCGGTTCATTGGTCTCAGGCGTCGTCCTCAACGCTGCCTGCTCTTACCGTCTCCATGTCTGCCAGCGTGACCCGGTTCGCCACCAAGACCGCCAGCGGCTTCAAGAGGTCCACTTCATCATCCGGCAGGCCTGCTGCAGCCAAGCTCATGAGCTCGTCTGCGATCTCGGACACCGGATGCGCATACACCTGAGCAGCATACCCTTGTTCCATGAGCGCCGCCTTGGCATTCACGATATCGTCTCCGCTCACGCCTTGGAAGATGCGGTCCATGGCATCAAGGGATGCATCAGCATAGAACAGCCCCTTTATCAGCGCAGCGTAGGCCACGGCGAAGCGCGCGGGCAGGGCGTCCGCGGGGCGTATCTCTATGTAGTGCTTGAGGCGCACATCCGTGAAGAACACCGAGAGCACGTGCTCTATGTCTGCTTCCGACATCTTCCTGTCCGCATAGATGCTGCCGATGGTCCTCTCGGAGAGCTCGGGCGAACCTGTGGAGATATCCACCATGGCAGGTGCATCCAGGATGTATTCCGCATAGGCGCGCAGATCGAAGCCCGCATCCATCACGCCGGGAGGGGTGCAACACCTATCAGGGTCGCACTTCTCCCATATCTCGGTGCGGACCAGCTGATGGGTGCGCGGGGCAGCTTCGAATACGGGGGAGTTGTCGCAGATCAGCGATACGATGGGCACGATGGCATTCGCCAGGCGCAGCTTTCGCAGGCAATCATCCACAGACGTGTAGTCGATGGATATCTGCGTGGATGCAGAGCCGCGCATCATGCAGATGCCGAACGAGGATACGGCACCCAGGTATTCGTTCATGATCCGGTAGCGTGCCTTCGGGATCAGCTTGAGGTCGAAGGCGCGTCGCGTGGGGTGGTAGCCCAGCGTGGTGATGTTGATGTCACGCGCAGAGGCGCGATCCAGGTCGCACTGGAACGTTCTGATGCGCGCAAGCGCATCGTGCAGGCTGCTGAACGGTCCGGCCGACACCTCCACCTGAGCGGCAGGCTCGAGCGTTATGTTCGCCACGCCATCTGAGAGCAGCGTGATGTTGCCCGTCGCATCTCTCTCCGAGATGGGGTAGGTCTCGCGAAGCCGTTCGAGGATGATGCGCTGGCCATCCTCATCAAGATATGAGACGGGAGTGCCGTCTGCGTGCACGAGCGTATGCTCCAGCTCTATCCCGATCATCTCTGCGCGCTCCTTCACCCCGCTTTCGAAGTATGCGACGATGGCTCGTATGTTCTCGTCCCTTGCGGGCTGCTCTTTCATGCTGCTTACCTCTGATCCTCCCATTGGGAAAACGCATGCGCGCTTTGCTTATGTACAATGCACGGTTGAAGTCGTGCACATGCCGTCAATAGTAGCAAATGCGGAGGCGGGGCCTCTGCCTGCCACCCAAGCGACGGCATTTCGTGACCTTTGCGTCCAGGGCTGCGCTCATCTGCGCCCAGGGGCGCGTGGGGCGGCATATATGAGGAGGATATCTTGAGGAGAGCAGGCATACTGGGGGCTGCTGGCTTCGCTGGCATACAGCTTGCGCATACGCTCATCCATCACTCTGAGATGGAGCTTGCGGCAGTGGCATCTGACTCGTTGGCGGGAACTCCCTTGGCAGAGGCCTACCCTGCATTCGCGGGCGTGACCGACCTCGCATTCTGCCGAAGCGAAGAGCTGGAGGAGCTTGACCTGGATGTCGTGTTCCTGGCTGTTCCGCATACGGCTTCTCTCGAGCAGACCCCGCGCGTGCTCGAGCGTGGGGCCGTTGCCATCGACCTCTCCGCAGACTTCCGCTTGAAGGATGCATCAACGTATGAGGCTTGGTACGGCACGCCCCATACGCAGGTGGATATCCTGGCGGATGCCGCTTTCGGCCTGCCGGAGCTCTTCCCCGCAGAACTCGTTCGCGCACGGTGCCGCCGTGAAGCTGGGCAACCTGTGGTGGTGGCGTGTGCGGGGTGCTACCCCACAGCCACGTCCCTGGCGGCCGCTCCCGCCATCAGGTCAGGTGCGCTGCGCGAGGGTGCCGTGGTGGTGGCCGATGCCATCTCTGGCGTCACCGGTGCTGGCAAGAAGCCCAGCGCACGCACGCATTTCTGCTTCGCCAACGAGAGCCTTGAGGCGTATGGCGTGACCACGCATCGACATACACCCGAGATAGAGCAGATCCTCGGGATTGGCGGCAGGTTGGTGTTCACGCCGCATCTGGCACCGCTGAATAGGGGATTGCTCTCCACCGTCACCATCCCGCTGGCCGACGGCGCTTCGATCGCATCCACCGAGGATGCGCATCGCCTGTATCGGACGTTCTATGAGGGTGCCACCTTCGTAGAGGTGCTGCCAGCAGGTCAGCAGCCCAAGACATCATCGGTGGTGGGCACCGATCGTGCGCAGGTGGGCGTCGCATTCGATGCGCGCACGCGCTGCATCGTAGCAACAGCTGTCATCGACAATCTGGGGAAGGGTGCTGCAGGACAGGCCATCCAGTGCGCGAACATCGTGTTCGACATGGATGAGGGAGCAGGGCTGAGCTCTGTTGCGCTCCCCATCTGAGGGATGCGCCTGTGTTCGGCATGGATGAATCGTACGGCGTGAGCCGAGCATCATAGGAGGATCTGACGAACGTGAGGACGTTGACCGAAAGCGCGGCGAGCGCATCCCATCCGTTCAGCATCGTGGAAGGCGGAGGCGTCACCTCGGCACGTGGCTTCACGGCCGCGGGGGTGCATGCGGGCTTTCGCGCTAATCCGAATCGCCTGGACCTTGCGCTTGTGGTTGCGGACGAGCCCTGTCCCACAGCAGGCGTGTTCACGCGCAATGCGTTCGCAGCGGCGCCCGTGAGGCGCAGCCGGCGCATCCTCGATGGCGCAGTGGAAGGAGAGAGCTATGGCATCGCCCGCGCCGTGGTCGTGAATTCCGGGAACGCCAATGCGGCCACGGGGGATGCGGGCATGGCTGCTGCGGAAGAGGCGGCGCACATCGTGGCTGACGAGATAGGCTGTCCAGCCGATGAGGTGATCGTGTCATCCACCGGCGTGATCGGCGTGCAGCTGCCCATGGAGCCATTCCGCACCGGCGTGCCTCAGGTGGCAAAACGCCTCTCCCGTGCGGGTGGGGAGGACGCAGCGCACGCCATCATGACCACGGATACCGTGACCAAGCAATGCGCGGTCAGATTCTCCGGGGATGGCATCGGATATCCCGGGTGCACGTTCACCGTGGGCGGCATGGCGAAGGGCTCGGGCATGATCATGCCCGATATGGCCACGATGATCGCCGTGATCACCACTGATATCCCCTGCAAGCCACGCGATCTGCGCGCGGCCTTGAAGCGCGCTGCCGATGCGAGCTTCAACAGGGTGACGGTGGATTCGGACACCTCCACGAATGATATGTGCATCCTCATGGCATCGGGTGCAGCAGCGCTCCACGGTGCGGATCCGTGCGAGCCGGAAGATGACGCCTTCGCCGCATTCGAGGAAGCTCTGAGCGCGGTCTGCACATATCTGGCGCGCCAGATGGCCAAGGATGGCGAAGGGGCCACCAAGCTCGTGGATGTGTGCGTGGGGGGTGCTGCGACCGAAGCGGATGCGCTTGCAGCAGCCCGCACGGTGGCGAACTCGCCCTTGGTCAAGACGGCCATCGCTGGCCGCGATGCGAATTGGGGTCGCATCGCGGCGGCGCTCGGGCGCTCGGGTGCGGCGTTCAGCCAAGAGGATGTGAGCATCTCCATCATGGGCATCCCCGTATGCGAAGGCGGCCTGGCCCTTGCCTTCGATGAGGACGAAGCGCTCGCCCGCTTCGAGGACCCGGAGATCCGCATCCAGGTCGACTTGGGGGTCGGCCAAGCGCAGGCCACCGTGTGGACCTGCGATCTCACACATGACTACATCACCATCAACGGGGACTACCGCACATGATGCGGTGCGCATCCGAAGATGTGGAGCGAAGAAGCGAACGCGATCAAGGAGCAGGGAGAGCACGTGGAGTTCGACAAGGATAGCCGACCCGAAGGGGTCTCAAGCGTCACTGGGGAAGTGCTCACCGAAGCCATGCCCTGGATCAAGCACGTCACGGGCAGGACCGTCGTCATCAAGTACGGGGGCGCTGCCATGGTGGACGCTGACCTTCGCGCGAAGGTGATGGCGGACATCGTGCTCTTGAAGATCATCGGGGTGAATCCGGTGATCGTGCATGGGGGTGGCAAGGCCATCAATGCTGCCATGGAGCGCGAGGGCGTCCCGGTGGAATTCGTGCGAGGCCAGCGCGTCACCACAGATGCCGCCATGGGCATCGTCAGGCGCGTCCTCACCGGTGAGGTCAACCAGGAGCTCGTGGAGGCCATGAACCAGCACGGCAACATGGCGGTCGGTATCAGCGGCGCGGATGCGGGCGTGATCGTGGCTGAGGCCGCCTCTCCTGAGCTCGGGCGCGTCGGGCGCATCACGCGCATCAATCCCGCGCTCGTGGAGGACCTGGTCAGCGCAGATTACATCCCCATCATCGCGTCCATCGCCATCGGTGAAGACGAGGGTTGCTACAACGTGAATGCGGACGTGGCAGCGGGGCATGTGGCTGCTGCCATCGGCGCGCACAAGGTCATCTTCCTCTCGGATATCGACGGATACTTCACCGAATACCCCGACCCTGCCTCGCTCGTGTCCTCCATGACGCTGGACGAGGCACGCACCATCGTGCAAGACGGCGCGAATACAGGAGGCATGATCCCGAAGCTGGAGTCATGCGTCCTGGCGCTCGAGGAGGGGGTGAGCCGCGCGCATATCGTGAACGGTACCACCCCGCATGCGCTGTTGCTGGAGCTGCTCACGAACCGGGGCATCGGCACCATGGTGACCGGTCGGCGCGCGCCTGCAGGATTCGATGCGGCACCTCTGGGCAACTTCGCCGCGAAGCTCATAGAGAACGATTAGGAGCAGACCATGGGGATCAAGGAAGAGAAGGCGTTGGAAGAGCAGTATGTGATGCCCACCTTCGCTCGGAAGGATGTCGAATTCGTCTCGGGGGAGGGGATGTACCTGACGGATGCGACGGGCAAGCGCTACCTGGACTTCCTCGCAGGGATCGCGGTCTGCAGCTTGGGCCATTGCCATCCGAAGGTGGTCGGAGCCATCGTCGAGCAAGCCCAGAAGCTCATCCATGTGAGCAACTACTTCTACATCGAGCACCGCGGAGAGCTGGCACGCAAGCTCTCTGACCTGCTCGACCGCGAAGCGCCTGCTGAGGGTCGCGCAGGCTGGAAGATGTTCTTCGCCAATTCGGGTGCTGAGGCCAATGAGTGCGCCATCAAGCTGGCGCGGCTGCATGCGCGCCGTCGCGCTGAGGCGCGGGGCGCCGATCCAGATGCTGCGCCTGCAACGGTCATCACGCTGGTGAAGAGCTTCCATGGGCGCACCCTGGCAACGCTCGCAGCCACGGGGCAGAGCAAGCTGCATCATGGCTTCGAGCCCATGCCGGAGGGATTCTGCCCTACGCCCATAGATGATGCGGACGCACTCCGTCGCCTGATGGACGCCGTAGGGGATTCGGTCTGCGCCATCATGATGGAGCCCATCCAAGGGGAATCCGGTGTGCACCCATGCTCTGTTGAGTTCATGGGATGCGCGCGCGAGCTTTGCGACGAGACGGGTGCGCTCCTCATCTTCGACGAGGTGCAGACCGGCATCTTCCGCACGGGTCGCCCCTTCGCCTTTCAGCATGCGGCGGTCATCCCTGACGTGGTGACCATGGCGAAGGGCATCGCTTCGGGCATCCCTGCTGGCGCGTGCGCGGCACGCGGGGAGCTGGGGGATACGCTGCAAGCGGGTCAGCATGGCTCCACCTTCGGGGGGTCGAACATCGCCTGCGCTGCTGCGCTCGCCACGTTGGATGAGCTGGATTCGGAAGATGCGTGCGCACGCATCACGCGCGTGGGGGAGCGCTTGGTCCAGGGGCTCGCATCCTTGGATGGAGTGCGTGATGTGCGCGGGAGCGGCCTCATGGTGGGCGCTGATGTGGTGGAGGGCTTGGATGCGCCTGGCATCGTCGCGCGTGCGTTGGAGGCGGGACTCGTCCTCAACGCCACAGGGCCGCAGACGCTGCGCTTCCTGCCACCGTTGATCTGCGAAGAGCGTCATGTGGACGAGGCGGTGAGCATCCTCGCATCCCTGCTCTGATGTGCGTGGATTTGTGTGATTCTTGCAGACCGATGTTCGATCGCCGGCCTATCATGGGGACGGTGCCATCCGCACGATGATAGAATGCCGCAAAAACACAACAGGAGGTGTGCATGGCCTCTCGCGCCGTCAAGGGCAGATACCACGTCAAGAAGAAGTCCGGTAAGGTCATAGCGCTGTCGGTTCTGGCTGTCGTCGTAGCCGTCGTCGGTGCCTTGTGCTTCGGGGCGGTAGCGCTTGCGAACTCTTGGCTGGAGGACCTGCCGGATTACTCCAACACCGATCAGTTCTCCACCTCATCCACCTCTGTCGTATACGCTTCCGACGGCGAGACGGTCTTGGCTGAGTTCCAGCTCGAGAATCGCGAGCCGGTCGAGCTCGACCAGGTATCCCAGTACGTGAAGGATGCCACGGTGGCAACCGAGGACGAGCGCTTCTACACGCACAATGGTGTGGACCTCATGGGTACCATGCGCGCCATGGTGAACAACCTCATGGGCGGCAGCCGCGAGGGCGGATCCTCCATCACGCAGCAGCTCGTGAGGAACACCGTGCTCTCCGAGGAGATGACGGAGATATCCTTCAAGCGCAAGCTCCGCGAGATGGTGCTGGCAACCAAAGTGGAGGAGATGTACAGCAAGGATGACATCCTCCTCATGTACCTGAACACCATCAACTATGGGTCTGGTGCCTATGGCATCCAGGCGGCGTCTGAGCGCTACTTCTCGAAGGATGCCTCTGACCTGACGCTGGCGGAGGCTGCTACGCTCGTGGGCATCCCGCAGTCACCCACCTACAATAACCCGATCGATCACATGGAGAACTGCCTGTCGCGTCGCAACACCGTGCTCTCGCGCATGGAGTCGAATGGATACATCACCGCAGAGGAGGCGGCCGCCGCTAAGGCTGAGGAGATCGTCCTGAACCCCACGGAATCGTCCATGACCGGCATCACCGCATATCCGTACTTCACCAGCTATGTGCGCAACCAGCTGATGAACCAGGATGGCAAGTATGCGTTCTCCACGGCCGATCTGTTCGCGGGCGGCCTCAAGATCATCACCACGCTCGATGTGCGCGACCAAGAGGCGGCAGAGGCCGCAGCGGCTGAGAAGGAAGCCGAGGTAGGGGAGCCATTCGAGGTGGCGCTCTGTGCGGTGGACCCTGACAACGGCTACATCAAGGCCATGGTCGGCGGCCATGATTACGATAGCCAGCAGGTCAACATGGCAACGGGCGAGGGTGGCTCGGGCCGACAGGTGGGGTCCACGTTCAAGGCGTTCACCTATACAGCTGCCATCGAGCAAGGGATCGACCCGAACACGCTCATCGACGCAGGTCGCTCGGTGAAGCTGGACGGTGCCAATGAGGTGTTCAACATCAACAAGACCGACTTCGGCACGAGGCCCATCAAGAGCGCGCTCGCCGTATCCTCCAACACGGCCTTCATGCGCCTGATCATGTCGGTGGGCATCGAGAACGTGCGCGATGTGGCGCAGCGCATGGGCATCACGTCCAACATCCAGAATGTCGCGGGCATCACGCTGGGCATCGACTCATGCACGCCGCTGGAGATGGCTGACGCGTACGCCACGCTCGCCAATGGCGGCACGCACTACGATCCCGAGTGCATCGTCTCCATCACGGATCGCAATGGGCGCGTCATCGTGGACAACTCCTCTCCTGAGGGCGAGCGCGTGCTCTCTCCTGAGGTGGCGGCTGCCGCTGTCGAGGGCCTCGAAGGCGTCATGAACGGCACAGGCTCAGCTGCCCGCCTTGATTCGGCTCAGCCCGTTGCTGGCAAGACCGGCACCACCGATGACAAGAAGGACAGTTGGTTCGTCGGGTTCACACCGCAGCTCTCCGTTGCCATCTGGTTGGGGGAGCGCGCGGATTCCTACGCTGAGGCATCGGTCATCCCCTCGTTCGCATCTGCTGCTAGCACCTTCGCATACTTCATGAATCGCGTCATGGAGTGGTCTGAGATAGAGCAGTTCCCCACAGCCGATGCGCCGGAGTACATCAAGAACTATCGGGATTCCAAGAACAACATCGGCGGAGATGGGAGCGGTTGGTCTGACAATGTGGAGATAGACCCCAACGGCACCGTCACGGGCGGCCAGACCACGGAAGCGCCCGACGATGGCGCGAGCGGGAACCAGGGAACAACGGGTGGAGACACAGGGACGGAAACGCCCGACCCGACGCCCACGCCGCCTGATACGCCCGATCCACCCGACACTCCCGACCCGCCTGATACGCCTGACCCACCCGTCACGCCCCCTGCGGGGGGAACGAGCTGACCTGCTCCCTCCGCTCATGAGATATACTGCTCACCTGATACGAACAGGAGAGACACATGCCATTCTCACGTGAAATCAAGCGCACGATCGCACTCGTGCTGACCGCGGCCCTTGCGTGCTGCATGATCTTGGGCGGCTGCTCGCAGCAGATGGGCGCGCAGTCATCGGAGCAGGAGGAATCCGGGCCCACGTCGCGCAGCTACATGGCTGACATGAATGAGGCATCGGATGCGCTCAAGGAGAAGATGGCGTCGTTCTCTGATGCGGTCGCGCGCGAGGACCTGGTATCCATGCGCGTGCAGGCGGATGGCATCACCTCTGTCATAGATCAGATGTCCCAGATGGAGGCTCCTGACGAGCTCTCTGACCTGAAGCAGAAGTACGTTGATGCGTGCACTCAGCTCAAGGATGCCCTCATCGCGTACATCGACCTGTATGCGGAGATCGATTCCTCCACGGTGCGCAACCCCTTCGACTATGATGGGTATGCAGACCGCATCGGCGCCATCCAGGCGCAATACGATGCTGCGGTGCAGGCGCTCCAAGACGCTGACAAGTCAGCCACTGAGATGTAGCGCTTCGCGCACATCCGACCTCTCATCTGACATGGAGATGCCTGAGCTCTTGGCTCCCGCTGGCAGCGCTGCTGCGTTGAATGCAGCTGTGCGCGCGGGGGCTGATGCTGTCTATCTGGGGCTCGACCGCTTCAATGCGCGCCAGAATGCGGACAACTTCACGCTCGATGCGTTGGAGCGTGCATGTGATTACGCGCATCTGCGCGGCGTCAAGGTCTACGTCACCATGAACACGCTCATCTTGGGCGACGAGATGCGCGAGGCGTGCTCGACGGCGCGTGCTGCCTATGAGCGCGGTGCTGATGCCCTCATCATCCAGGATCTGGGCCTTGCCGCCAACATCATGCGGATGCTGCCGCCTGAGGCGCTCCATATCTCCACTCAGATGAACATCCATTCAGCTGATGGGTTGCTTGCAGCAGCCGAGCTGGGTGCGAGCCGCGTCACGCTGGCACGTGAGCTCTCCCTGGGAGAGATCTCCGAGCTGGTCTTGGTGGGACGCGAGGCGGGCGTCGAATGCGAGGTATTCGCACATGGCGCCATCTGCGTGTGCTATTCGGGCCAGTGCCTCATGTCGTCCATGATAGGCGGTCGCTCTGCGAATCGAGGGGTATGCGCGCAGGCATGCCGGCTGCCCTATCATCTGGTGCGCTCTGATGCTCCTGATCGCGAGCTGCGAGCGCCCGGCGAGTTCCTGCTCTCTCCCAAGGACATGTGCACCGCTGATCGCTTGGATGACCTTGCGAGCGCTGGTGTGGCATCTCTCAAGATAGAGGGGCGCATGAAGTCCCCCGAATACGTCCATGCGGTGGTCTCCGTCTATCGTCGCGCGCTCGATCGGCTTGCGTGTGCAGATGGCGAGCAAGGTGGTCCGGAGGGGCGCTCACGAGTGCTCTCGCAGGAGGACCGGGAGGCTCTCGGCTCGGTGTTCTCGCGCGGGTTCACGGATTCCTACCTCGATGGCGAAAGCGCTGATGAGCTCATGAGCTATCAGCGTCCGAACAATCGGGGGCAGTTCGCCGGTCGCGTGAAGTCCGTCAGCGGGGATGAGATATGCATCGCATCCGAGGTGCAGCTCGTCCCGGGAGACCTTCTGGAGGCATGGACGCGCAAGGGCAACGTCCGCTTCACGGTGCCCCACGATGCGAGCGCTTCCAAGCGCTCGGTGCGCTTCTCTGCTGAGGGAGTGGAGCGCATCCGCGCGAACGATCGCGTGTTCCGCATCCGGTCTGCTGAGGCGGCATTCAAAGAGGATGCCCATGAGCCGCGCGTGCCGGTATCTGCTGAGGTATGGCTCATCCAGGGTGAGCCGCTGCGCATGAGATTCCGCGTGATCGACGGCTTCCCGCGCCCTTTGCCAGAGGCTGCAGGTGATGCTGTGGGGCCCGTCGTCGAAGCAGCGCGCACGAAGGCGGTCACGCGCCAGGATGTGGAGGAGCACATCGGGCGCATGGGATCCACGCCATTCGTGCTCGCGGATACGGTGGCGCATCTGGATGCGGGCGTCGGCATCGGCTTCTCGCAGCTGCATGCGTGTCGAACGCAAGCACTGGAGGAGCTGGAGCGCGCGCTCCTAGCTCCCTTCCGCGATCGCACGAGCTGTACGGAAGACGCGCTCGCGCCGCACGCGAACGCTCCTCAGGCCTCCGCAGCACCGCTCATCGCTGTCCTCGCCACCAGCCCAGAGACGGCGCGCATCGCCAAGCGCACGGGAGCCGATCTCATATACGTTCCGGCATTCAACTACCAGCGCGGTGGTGCTGAGGTCGCGGGATGCGCCCGCGAGGAAGTGGACCAGGCGGGATATCCGAAGGGCTGCATCATCGTCATGCCCTCCATCGACCGCGACGGGTGCGGTGCGTCCGCTGAGGCTCTGCGCGGCTTGGATGCATGGAAGAACATCGCACCAGGCTCGGAGGTCATGGTGGAGTCCCTTGGCGGGATGCATCGTGCGCAGGGGCTTGGCTGCATCATTGACGTGGGTGCGAAGATGCCGCTCATGAACCCTTCCTCGCTCGCAGTGGCAGAGGCCTTCGGCGTGCGTCGTGCGTGGCTCTCACCTGAGCTCAATGCGGCTCAGCTGCGGAGCATGGCGAAGGCAGCACCCATGGAGGTGGGCGTCAAGGTGTACGGTGCGCAGGAGCTCATGGTCACCGAGCATTGCCTCTTATCCAGCCAGGGCCCATGCGATGAGGATTGCGCTGCTTGCAAGCGTCGGTCCGTCTCCTTCGGGCTGAAGGATCGCAAGGGCTATGTCTTCCCCGTCGTCACCGATGTCGCAGGGCGCAGCCACCTCTACAACAGCGTGACCCTTGATATCGTCCCTGACCTGCCCGACCTCATGGCAGCGGGGGTCAGCTGCTTCCTCGTGGATGCCACCCTCATGGATGCGGAGCAGACGGCGCAGGCTGTCGGGCGCATCCGGCACGCCATCGAAGAGGCAGCGTGCGGACGTGGCGCTGTTCCCAAGATGCCCAACACCACGAGCGGGCATCTCCATCGTGGCATATCCTAAGCCCTGCGGGCCCCTCCGCACCCTTCGCAGAATGCTTTATCACTCTACTGTGCTAAAGTGATATCATCGTGCACGGTCCTTCTCGGGGAGACCAAGAGAAGGCTATTGAGAATGTCGCTGATATCGATGCGCTGCCGTGGAGGCAGCCTAAGAGGAGACCGATGATCCAGAGCACGCCCACGGGCTTTCGTGATGTCCTGCCTGATGAGGCTACCGAGCGCGAGCGCATCACGCGCAGCGTGCAGGACCTCTTCGCGCACAAGGGCTTCCGTCCCATAGAGACGCCCACCTTGGAGGCGATGGATGTGGTGGATGCGGGCATGCATCTACCGGCATCCCCCTTCCGCTTCTTCGATTCCCAAGGCGAGCTGCTCGCCATGCGCCCTGATGTCACGCTCCAGGTGGCGCGCATGTGCTCGGCGCGCTTGCGCCAGGCTGATGAGCCTCTGCGCTTGCGCTATACGCAGCGCGTGTTCCGCGAGATGGAGGGTGCTGCGCAGGCAACGCCGCGAGAGCTGACCCAGATCGGGGTGGAGGACATCAATGAGGATGGGTGGCAGGTGGATGCGTCGCTCGTCGCGCTCATGCTCCAGGCGCTCGGCTTGGCAGGCGTGCGTGATGTGACCATGGCGATCGCCACGGTGGCGCCGCTTCGCGCGCTCTTGGAGCGCTCGGGTGGCAATGCTGCCTGGGTGCAGGCGGTGCTCGCAGCATGCCATGCATCGGATTTCGTGGAGCTGGCGAACCTGACGGATGTCCGCGCATGCGTCGCGGTGGATGCTGCAGGCGTGGCTCCGGCCTATGCGAAGGCGGTGCATGACCTCCTGCACGTGCGTGGTGGCGCGGATGCGATAGAGCAGGCGCGCGCGATAGCTGAGCCGCTTGGATGCGCGGACGGCCTCGATGCGCTTGCGCAAGCATACACGAGCATCCAGGAGATGTGCCCCGATGCGCGCCTCCTCGTGGACTTCTCGGTCATGAGCTCCTTCGATTACTACACAGGTCTCGTGTTCGAGGCATATTCGCCCCATCTGGGGAGCGCGCTCGGCTCGGGTGGACGCTATGACAACATGCTCGCAGCATTCGGAGCTCGTCGCTCGGCAGCGGGATTCGCCTTCTCGTTGGAGCAGGTCATGGCCGCAGCCGCAGCGGAGGCTGCTGAGGCAGCGTCGGTGCGTGCGGGGGACCCTGATCGCAAGCTGCGCATCGCCGTGCCGAAGGGCGCGCTCAACGCTGACGCCATCGCAAGCCTCCAAGCGGTCGGCTTCGATGTGACGGGCTTGGATGATCCGGGGCGCCAATTGATCATCTCCACGCCGTCGGCGGACTACATCATCGTGAGGCCCTCTGACGCCCCCGCCTTCGTGGCCACGGGTGCTGCTGATTGCGGGATCTGCGGTCGTGATTCCCTCTTGGAATCCGATGCGCAGGTGGTGCAGCTGGCGGACCTCAAGTTCGGCGGATGCAGGTTCGTGGTCGCGGAGCTTGCTGGGACGGATGCGGAGATCGCAGAGCGCTATCGGAGGCTCGGCTCGTTGCGCGTGGCCACCAAGTATCCCAACATCGCACGTGCTCACTTCGCGGCTGCGGGCATCCAAGCCGACATCGTCCGCTTGAATGGCAACATAGAGCTCGCGCCCATGACGGGGTTGGCTGACCGGATCGTGGACATCACGGCAACGGGCACGACGCTGCGCGAGAACGACCTGGTCATCGTGGATGAGGTGCTGTCCTCTACCGCACGGTTCTTCGCGAACCCCTCCAAGATGCGCACCGATGCGCGCATAGTAGAATTGGCGAGCGCGCTCGCAGAACATGCGATGCGCGTCGAATACGATCCGATAGCAGGTGGTACGAGATGATGAGACGGATAGAGCTCAAGCCAACGGAACCCTTCCGCAAGGAGCTGATCGATCGAACGGGCGCCTTCGATGCGCGTGCGCTCAAGGCAGCTACGGACATCGTGGCGGATGTGCGCGAGCGCGGAGACGATGCCCTGCGCGAGCTCACGCAGCGATTCGACGGCGTGAGCATCGAGGCATTCGCGCTCCCGAAGAGCGCCTTGGATGCGGCGATGGACCAGGTGGATGAAGAGACGCTCGAGGCGCTTCGCCATGCTGCCGCTCAGATACGCGATTTCCATGAGCGCCAGGTCACCCAGAGCTGGCTCTTCGCGCGCGAGGATGGCGCCATCGTGGGCGCGAAGGTGACGCCGCTCGATTCTGTGGGCATCTACGTGCCGGGCGGTCGCGCGCTGTACCCCTCCACCGTCCTCATGAATGCCATCCCTGCAAGCGTTGCGGGCGTGGAGCGCATCGCGTGCGTGACGCCGCCCCAGCACGACGGCACGGTGGATGCGGCCATCCTAGCTGCATGCAAGCTGGCGGGCGTGACAGAGGTCTATACGGTGGGCGGCGCCCAGGCGGTGGCGGCTCTGGCGTACGGCACGCAGAGCATCCGCCCTGTCGACAAGATCACAGGACCAGGCAATGCGTATGTGGCTGCGGCGAAGAAGGTCGTCTCAGGGGATGTGGGGATCGACATGATCGCAGGGCCGTCAGAGGTATGCGTGGTGGCCGATAGCTCGGCTGACCCCTCGCTCGTGGCCATCGACCTCATGGCGCAGGCAGAGCATGACCCCATGGCGGCATGCTATCTGGTCTGTCCTTCGGGCGCCTATGCGGATGAGGTGGAGCATGCGGTCGAGGAGCACCTTGCGCATTCGCCTCGCGCGGACATCACCCGCGCCTCCCTCGAGGATCATGGGCTCATCGTCATCGTCGATGATGTGGACCAAGCCATGCAGGCGGTGGATGTGATCGCGCCAGAGCATCTCGAGCTGCACATGAGGGATGCCATGGACCATCTGGGTCAGATACGCAATGCAGGTGCCATCTTCTTGGGTCCCTGGACGCCGGAAGCGGTGGGGGACTATGTGGCAGGGCCGAACCATACGCTTCCCACCGGAGGCACCGCTCGCTTCGCAAGCCCGCTCTCGGTGGATGAGTTCGTGAAGAAGAGCTCGATCATCCAATACAGCGCCCGCGCGCTCATGAATGACTCCAAGTCCGTCATGGCCATCGCCATGCATGAGGGGCTTTGGGCTCACGCTCAGTCCGTGGCGCTGCGCATGCAGGCAGCCAGTGAGGAGGCTGAGCGAGCACCTGTGGGTGCTGGCTGGGGCGCTACCATCAACGAAGGTGGGGAGCGCGCACATGGGTAGCGTTCGCCGCCCTGCACGCAAGCTGGAAGGGCTCAAGCCATACGACCCGAAGTACCTGCCCGCTGATGCGATGATGTCTGCGAATGAGAATCCGCAGGATGTGAGCGACGAGCTCAGGCGCAAGATAGAGGCGGCCGTGCGCCGCGTGCCGCTCAATCGCTACCCCGATCCGCTCGCGAACGATCTGCGCGACCTGATAGCAGAGGCGAACGGGCTCGATCGCGATCAGGTGCTCGTCGGCAATGGCGGGGACGAGCTGCTCTTCGACACGGCGCTCGCATGGGGTGGTCCGGGTCGCACGTTCCTGAACATGCCACCCACCTTCTCGGTGTACGAGACCAACGCGCGCCTCACCGATACGGATGTGATCGATATCCCTCGCCTGGCAGATGAGGATTTCGCCATCGACGAGGAGGCGGTCCTCCAGGCAGTGTCCGGACCGGACAGCCAGGTGGACTTCACGATCATCGCAAGCCCCAACAACCCTACGGGCCTGCGCGCACCCACGGAGTTCTTGCAGGCGCTCTTGCAGGCAACGGATGCGCTCGTGGTGGTGGATGAGGCGTACTTCGAATTCTCGCGGATGACCATGCGCCCCT
Organism: uncultured Eggerthellaceae bacterium; assembly: GCA_910589125.1. GTDB lineage: Bacteria > Actinomycetota > Coriobacteriia > Coriobacteriales > Eggerthellaceae > MGBC163016. Next base: position 48,658 of record CAJURX010000005.1, on the reverse strand, counting down.
ATCTTGAGGCGAATGAGAACCTGGTCATCCTGCGCACATTCAGCAAGGCATTCAGCCTGGCGGGCGTGCGCGTGGGATACATCCTGGGGCATCCTGATGTCATCCGGGAGTACATGAAGGTCCGCCAACCCTATTCAGTGGATGCGGTGAGCCAGGCCATCGCGCGCGTGATCTTCGAGAACCGCGCGGAATTCGAGACGGGCATCGAAGCCATCATCTCAGAGCGGGAGCGGATGGCATCCACGCTGCGGAGCCTTCCGGGCGTGCATCCTTATCCGAGCCATTCCAATTGGGTGCTCTTCTCCGTTCCGCAGGCGAAAGAGGTCTGGCAGCGGCTCTACGAGGTGGGCATCCTGGTGAGGGACTTCAGCGCCGCACCCGGTCTTGAGGGGACGCTGCGCGTGACGGTGGGCACCCCTGAACAGAACGACGCATTCTTGCATGCGCTGAGGCGCATCGTCCGGTGAGGGTGCGAGGGGCCGGTACCCAAGGAGGGGACATGATGGATGGACGCACGGCAAGGGTTAACCGCACGACGCGGGAGACCGATATCCAGCTGACGATCGACCTCGACGGTGCGGGAGTGACGGAGCTGGATACGGGAGTCGGCTTCTTCGATCACATGCTGGATGCCTTCTCACGGCATGCGCTCTTCGACATGCAGGTGCGCTGCACGGGCGACCTTGAGGTGGATGCGCATCACAGCGTGGAGGACGTGGGCATCGTGGCCGGGCAGGCATTCGCAGAAGCGCTTGGCGACAAGCGGGGGATCGAGCGGTTCGCAAGCGCGATCGTGCCCATGGATGAGGCGCTCGTGCTCTGTGCCATCGACATCTCCGGGCGCGGGCAGGCGCATTGGGACATGGACATCCCCGTTGATGCCATCTCCACGTTCGACACGCAGCTCGCGCGCGAGTTCTTCATCGCGTTCGCTTCGAATGCGGGCATCACGCTGCATCTGCGGCAGCTTGCAGGAGAGAACGCGCATCATCTGATAGAGGCTGCGTTCAAGGCATGCGGTCGCGCGCTCAGGTACGCGGTGGCCGTGAACCCGCGTACCCAAGACGCCATCCCCTCCACCAAAGGTGCGCTGTGATAGCCATCGTCGACTACAAGAAGGGCAACATCAAGTCCGTTGAGCGCGGGCTGGCTGCGTGCGGTGCGGATGTGCGCGTGATGGAGACGGCGGCAGGCATCCGCGAGGCGGACGGCATCGTGCTGCCTGGCGTGGGTGCGTTCACTGACGCGATGCGCACGCTCGAGCAGACGGGTCAGGCCGATGCCATCCGGGATGCGGTCGGAGCTGGCGTGCCCTTCTTGGGGATCTGCCTAGGGATGCATCTGATGTATGAGGCGGGAGAGGAGCATGCCCTTGATGGCGTCACACCCGGTCTTGGGCTCTTGCCCGGAGTGGTGGGGCGCATGCCTGCTTGCGATGCGCAGGGACGTGCCTACAAGGTGCCCCACGTGGGATGGAACACGGTGGATGTAGGGGGTGCGAGCGGGCGAGCCCTGTTCGAGGGCATCCCGAACGATTCGTTCTTCTATTTCACGCACTCCTATCAGGCACCGGATTCTCCCTACACCTGCGGACGCACCACCCATTCGGCAACGTTCCCGTCAGCGTGCGCGCGCGATCGCGCGTTCGGTGTACAGTTCCATCCAGAGAAGAGCTCGGATGCGGGTGCGGCCCTGCTCGCGAACTTCGTCCGCATGGTGCGGGCAGATGCATGATGCAGGCATGCTCGCGCGAATGAAAGGATAGGCCATGTATCTCCTCCCAGCGATAGACCTGCTCGACGGCGAGGCAGTGCGCCTTGAGCGCGGCGATTATGCGAAGGTGACGGTGTATCACGATGACCCTGCTGAGCAAGCGCAGCTCTTCGAAGAGGATGGAGCGGAATGGGTCCATGTGGTGGACCTGGATGGCGCGCGCGATGGCGTGGCTGCCAATGCGGGCATCATCGAGCGCATCCTCAGGCTGACCAGCCTGAGCGTCGAGGTGGGTGGTGGCCTGCGCACGCTGGATGACCTGCGGCGCATGGCGGACCTCGGCGTTGCGCGTATGGTGCTCGGGACCTCCTTGGTGACCGACCCGGAGCTCGCCCAAGCGGCGCGCGAGGAATTCGGCCCTGACATGCTGGCTGCCGGCATCGATGCCAAGGGCGGGGATGTCAAGGTGGAAGGCTGGGTGCAGGGTGCGGGCATCGATGCGCTCGAGCTGGCAGGGTGCATGGCAGATATGGGCTATGAGCATCTGATCTATACGGACATCGCACGTGACGGGATGCGCACGGGCATAGCGCCTGCAGCATATGTGGAGATGGCGCAGGCCTTCCGCAACCCCGTCATCGCCAGCGGCGGCATCTCCACCCTCGAGGATATCCGTGCGCTCGCGAAGGTGTCCGACGCCATCGAGGGTGCCATCACCGGGCGTGCCATCTACGAGGGTTCGTTCAGCGTCGCTGATGGCGTGGCTGCGTGTCGCTCCACCCTTGAAGTGGCGTCGGAAGGGGCGGAGCGGTTGGAGCGTCCGCTGACCCTGCAGGACCTGGAGGGATAGGGCGTGCTGGCGAAGCGAGTCATCCCCTGCATGGACGTCAAGGATGGCAGGGTGGTCAAGGGCGTGAACTTCGTCGGCTTGCGCGATGCGGGAGACCCGATCGAGCTTGCGCGCACGTATGACCAGGAGCGCGCTGATGAGGTCATCTTCTTGGATATCACGGCAACCTCCGATGGGCGCTCGACGGCGATCGACCTTGCCAGCCGTGCCTCTGAGGAGCTGCATCTGCCCTACACCGTGGGAGGCGGATTCCGCACGGTGGAGGATATCCGCCAGATGATCGCAGCTGGCGCTGACAAGGTCTCCGTGAACTCCGCTGCGGTGCGGGACCCGTCGCTGATCACCACGGCTGCGCGCGCATTCGGCACGCAGGCTATCCTCGTGGCCATCGACGCGAAGCGCGTGAGCGGCGGGGTGGACAAGTGGGAGGTCTATACGGCAGGGGGCCGCACTGCTACGGGCCTTGATGCCGTCGCGTGGGCATGCGAGGCTGCTCGCCGCGGCGCGGGCGAGATCCTGCTCACCAGCATGGACCGAGATGGCTCGCGCGAGGGGTTCGATTGCGCGCTCACGCGTGCCGTTGCGCGGGCGGTGGATATACCGGTGATCGCCAGCGGCGGCGTGGGATGCCTGGAGCATTTCGCGCAGGGCATCATCGAAGGGGAGGCGGATGCCGTGCTCGCTGCGAGCGTGTTCCATTTCGGCGAGCTGTCCATTCGCCAGGTCAAGGAGGATATGGCATCTCATGGGATACCCGTCAGGATGTGATCAGGTAGCTCTTCCAGAGCTCTCATTCGATGAGCGCGGTCTCATCCCCTGCATCGTGCAGGATGCTGATACGCTGGAGGTCCTCATGATGGCGTGGATGGATGAGGAGTCGCTGCGCCGAACGCTCCAGCTGGGCGAGACGGTGTTCTGGTCGCGCAGCCGACGCGAGCTCTGGCACAAGGGCGCCACGAGCGGCAACGTGCAGAAGGTGGTCAGCCTGAGGTATGACTGCGATGCGGATACGCTGCTCGCGCTCGTGAGGCCCGCAGGTCCCGCGTGCCATACCGGTGAGCGCACCTGCTTCTTCCGCACCCTCTGATCGGGGGATGCTTGCCTCACCGCCAGAGCGTGAAGCGCCGCTGCACCCATGAGGTGATGGCTGAGAGCACCGTCACCACCACACCGCACACGATGATGCCCGCGATCACCGCAGCATAGTTCGCGTAGATGTTGGCATTGGTGATGAAGAACCCGATGCCTGCGCGCGCACCGATCATCTCGGCGAACGTGAGCATGAGGAATGCGGTGGTCAAGGATACGCGCAGCCCTTGGAGGATGCCTGGCGTGACATAGGGCAGGATGATCTTCGTGACCATGGCAGGTCCCTTCACGCAGAGCGCGCGGGCGTTGTCCATGAGCTTCGGGTCAAGGGAGGATACGCGCAGCACCATGTTCAGGAATTGGGGCCAGAACACGCCCAAGAGGATGATGCAGGCGGATGCCGACCTGAATGTGGGCATCAGCACCACCAGATAGGGTGCGAACACCGTGGGTGGGATGGGCGCCATCACGTTCGCGATGGGGAAGAACATCTCGCGCAGCCGCGGGATCCATCCGCAGATCACGCCGAGCACCACGCCGGCCAGGATGCCGCCCAGATACCCCACCATCAGCAGGGATGTGGATGAGACGACGCTCTCCCAGAGCGTGTCGTAGCTGGTGGCGAATACGTTGAACACCTCTTCGGGTGTGGGCACGATGACGTTGGGCGTGAGCGCCAGCTTCGTCGAAGCCAGCTCCCATATCAAGATGATCACCCAGACGAACACGATGATGTCATTGGGGCCGGTGGACTCCATGCCGCGCTTCGCCTTTGATATCAGGAGCGCTATGTAGATCAGGTCCATGATGCCCAGTGCGATGAGGAACGGATAGTAGGTGACCGAGAGGATCTTCGCATTGGGCATGCCCACCACGATGGCCACGAGCACCAAGAGCAGCATCTGCGCTATGAGGAAGCGCCTGTTCAAGATCACCGCCATGTGCAGGCCCCTGTCCCTTCAGGGGTGAGCGCGCCCTCATCCATCGCATTCCGTGCGAGGGCATCCAGCTCATCTTCGGCATCGATCGGGCCGCTCTCGTAGAAGAGCGCCGTCAGCCGCTGCTCTATCGCGCGCGCCTCCTCGCTCTTCGCTAAGAGCTCCATCGTGCGGGGTCGTGGCAGGTCCACCATGAAGTCTGCCGTGATGCGACCATCGGCCACGAACACGACGCGATCTGCGAGCACGATGGCCTCGGCTATGTCATGCGTGACGAAGATGGCGGTCTTGCCATGCTCGCTCTTCGCCCACAGCTGGCTCACCAGGCCCTGCAGCGACCGACGCGTCTTCACATCGAGCGCGCCGAAGGGCTCGTCGAAGAGCACGATCTGGGTATCCATGGCAAGCGCACGTGCGATGGCGACGCGCTGTTGCATGCCGCCAGAGAGCTGATAGGGGTACTTGTCCTGCGCGTCCTGCATGTTGACGAGGCGCAGGTGCTCCTCGGCGATCTGGGCGATCTCATGCTTGGAGAGGTTGCGGGCGAGCTCCTTGTTGGCTTGCTCGATGCCGAACTCCACGTTCTTGCGCACGCGCATCCACGGGAACAGGGAGTAGTCCTGGAATACGATCGAGCGATCGAGCCCGGGACCTGAGATGGGCGTCCCGTCGATGAGGATCTGGCCTTCCGTGGGTTTCGAGAGTCCCGCCAGGAGGCGCAGCAGGGTGGATTTGCCGCCGCCTGAGTGCCCGATCATGCAGAGGAACTGACCCTTGGGGACCTCGAGGCTGATGTCGTGGATGACCGCTTCGGCCTGAGTGCCCTTCGAGCGCGGGAGGTCATCATAGGCGAATGAGACGCCCTTGATCTGTATGGCGTGCACATGACCTCCTCTTCTCGTAGCGGATCCGCAACAGGCACCGGCATGGCCGGGATGTTCGATGGTAGTGCAGTGTACCCCTCTTCGCGCGCGACGGGGAGGGATGCATGAAGAGGGGAGCGGTGCGCGTGATGCGCCGCTCCCCTTGGCTGGTGGGATGGATGGTGTCCGCTAGTGGACGTTCTGCTTCTTGTAGATGCTCTCCAGGTCCTTCCAGAACTCATCCTCTGGCTCGCGCTCCATCAAGGACGTGAGCGCGCGGCTATACACCGTGTCCACCACATATTCGTCAGCAGAGGGCGCGCTCGCATCCAGCTGGTCCACATCCTTGAGCGACTCATAGAACGCCAACGTGGCATCGCGGCAGGGGTCGGGCAAGAGCTGCATGGCTGCCTCGTAGTCATCGGTGCCGTAGAGCGCAGCTTTGATGTAGTCCGGTTCCTGGCCGGAGTACTCAGCCAGCATGGGGATGGCGACATCGGGCTGCTGGCGGAATACCTTGTATCCGCGCAACAGCGCCGTCTCGAAGTCCACGAGCGAGAGGAACTTGTTGTGGTATGCATCATCGGATGCGTTCTGGCGGCAGCAGGGATAGTCGCCCGTGAAGTCCTTCACCAAGCCTGCCACCTTGATGCCGCGCTCGCGGTTGATGTAGCCGAATGCGTTGTTCACCAGCGAGAGGTCGCATTCGCCCTTGAGCATGGCCTCGATCTGAGCCTGCTCGCTGTCGATGGGCGTGAAGGTGACGTCGCCCCCATCGATGTCCAACCCCTGGTCCTTGAGCCATGAGCGGAATGCCACTTGCCCGGTCTCGGCGCGGAAGTACGAGATGTTGAGGCCCTTGAAGCTCTCGGGGCCTTCCAGCGTACCTTCCCAGCTGGGTCCCGCGAGGATCTCCGTGCCATTCAGGACCGTTCCGCCGATGATGTAGAGAGGCGTTCCCTTGGCGATGTACTCCAGGCTCTGGACGGTGCCCATGAGCATCATATCCAGGTTGTTGGCGGCAAGGGATGCGAACCCTTCGGCCAGTTCGACCTGCTGGAACTCGACATCGCAGCCTTCTTCTGCGAAGAATCCCATGTTCTCGGCGATGACCGTGGGCGCGATCTTGAAGAGCTTGCCGCGTCGTCCCACCACCAGGTGCTCGCCCTTGCCAGCTGACATGAATGCCTCGTCAGCGGTGGTCGCAGAGCTTGCGCTGGCAGCTGATGAGCTGGGGTTGGCATTCCCGCTGCATGCTGTGAGCGCGCCTGTTCCCAAGACCGACAGGGCGGTGATGCCTGCTGCCTTGACGAATGATCTCCTTGAGATGCTCTTCATGATCCGTTCCTCTCCTGTCATCTGATGCAATGGGTCATATAGTAGCACATGTCTTGTAATGGGTATGAGCCTGTACGGGATGGTTCTGTGCCATGTCGGAATGGGAAGCCGCTCGCGGCACCTCCCGAACCATGCGCTTGCCTGTAGTGTTACGATACGCAAAGACGTAACATCAGTGATGCGACCGAACGGAGAGAGGTGGACGCGATGAAGAAGAGGATGCAAGCGATCTTGTGCGCAACGATGCTGGGCGCGGTGCTCATCCTTGCGGGGTGCAGCCAGGCCGCACCAGGGGATGGTGCGAAGGCGGATGGGGACGCAGGAGCGAGCACGCGGATGGTGACCGATGCCTACGGGCGCGAGGTGACGCTCCCGCAGGAGGTCCAGTCTGCTGCCACGGTGGGGTCCGCTGCGCGCTTCGTCGTGTATGCGGGCGGCCAAGACAAGCTCGTCGCCGTGACGGAGATGGAGACAGAGCCTGGGATGAACCGTCCCTACACCATGGCCTTCGCTGACCTGTTCCGGAGCTTGCCGTCAACGAGCAATGGCAATCATCTGATGGAGACCAACGTGAACGTCGAGGAGCTCATGTCGATCGACCCTGACGTGATCATCTCCAGTCGCTCGTCAGAAGAGTGCGACCAGCTCCAAGAGCAGAGCGGCATCCCCGTGATCGGGATCTCCTATCAGAACCAGCTCTTCTCAGATGATGTCTATGCCTCCCTCCGCTGTACGGGCGAGGCGCTCGGGACCGCGGAGCATGCGGATGGCGTCATCGCCAAGCTGCGCGAGTGGCATGATGACCTGAGCAGCCGCGCTGCTGAGGCGCGCGCTGCCGACCCTGAGAGCATCCCCACTGCCTATATCGGAGCAGTGAACTACAAGGGCGCGAAGAGCTGGGGCGGCACCTATGCGCACTATGCTCCCGCAGAGGCTACGGGGGTGGATAACGTAGCGGATGCCACGGGGCAGAGCGGTGCTGTGGATGTGAGCCTCGAGCAGATAGCGCAGTGGGATCCGGACATGATGTTCCTGAATGCAGGCAACCTCGATCTGCTCCGTGCCGAATATGATGAGAATCAGGCATTCTTCCAAGGTCTGCGCGCATTCCAGACGGACAGCCTCTACACTCAACCCTTCTACAACTTCAATGGGACGAATGTGGATACTGGCGTGTGCGATGCCTATCTCATCGCGGCGATGGCGTATCCGGATTCGTACGCTGATGTTGACCTGGATGCGAAGTATGCTGAGGTCTATGAGGTCATGCTGGATGGATTCGACTTCTATGGCCTCATGCGCGAGGCGAACATGGGCTTCGGGCGCTTTCCTGCCCTCGCATGATCGTCAGTACATGAGGAGCGCTGGCTGATTGGAAGAGCAACGTCTCACGATGCAGGATGAGGTCCGCACCACGGATGCGCCTGCGCGCGCGTGCGTCCGCGGGGAGTATGCGGCATACGTGCGCAGAAAGCGGCTCGTGCTCGCGGCGCTGGCAGCTGTCTTGGTCGCGACCTCATGCGCATCCTTGGGGATAGGATCGCTCTCGCTCTCTGCATCCGATGTGCTCTTGGGGGCGCTCGGCTTGGCGGATGCGCAGGTGAACGCCGTCGTGCAGAACATACGCCTGCCACGAGTGCTGACGGCGGTGGTGGCCGGAGTGGCGCTCGCGCTTGCTGGGTGCGCTTACCAGGCGACCCTTCGCAATCCGCTCGCATCAGCCAGCACCCTTGGCATCTCCCAAGGAGCAGCGTTCGGTGCCAGCATCGCCATCATCGTCATCGGGGGCGGTGCGGCATCCGCTGGTGCAGCGGCTTCGGCCTACGAGGGTGCTTCCATGGCTGACCCGCTCACCACAGCGCTCGCCGCCTTCGCTGGCGCCATGCTCTCAACGGGGGTCATCTTCGCGCTCTCCCGCTTCCGGGAGATGACCCCGGAGGCCATCGTGCTGTTGGGCGTGGCCCTCTCGGCGCTGTTCACGGGTGGCACGGCGCTCGTGCAGTACTTCGCAGAGGATTCCCAAGTGGCAGCGGTGGTGTTCTGGACCTTTGGGGACCTGGGGCGCGTGACGCGCGCGCAGCTCCTTGCCATGGCGCTCGCGTGTGCGCTGTCCGCTGCGTTCTTCTTCGCGCATCGGTGGAGCTACAACGCCATCGAGGGCGGGGAGGGTCTGGCGCATGGCCTAGGCGTGGATGTGCGGCGCACCCGGTTGCTCTCCATGGTGGTGGCATCCGCATGCGCGTCCACGGTGATCGCATTCTGTGGCATCGTGAACTTCGTCGGGCTCGTGGCCCCGCATGTGATGCGGCGTCTGCTCGGAGCCGACTATCGCTACCTCTTGCCTGCGAGCGCCATGGCGGGCGCGACCCTCCTGCTCTTCTCGGATGCGGTGTGCCATCTGATCGTGGCGCCGTTGATCCTGCCGATAGGCGCCATCACGTCCATCCTGGGCGCACCGGTGTTCATCTGGCTGCTCTTCCGGGGGGTGAGCCGATAGATGCTGGAAGCGAAGGGCGTCGCATTCTCCTATCAGAGCTCTCGTCCGCTCCTGCGGGACGTGTCGCTTGCCGTTGCGCCAGGGACGTTCACGGCCATCCTCGGGCCGAATGGATGCGGCAAGTCCACGCTCATGTCGCTTCTGACGGCAGCGCGATCGCCGCAGGCGGGGTGCGTGCTCTTGGACGGTGCTCCGCTTGCGGATATCCCCCGGTCTGAGCGCGCTCGCAAGATCGCGTTCGTGTCGCAGCATAGCCACGGCAACCGCCTCTCCGTGTTCGACGCCATCCTCTTGGGGCGCAGGCCGTGGATGGATGGCGCCCCTGACGAGGAGGACCTGGCGGCCTGCGAGGATGCGCTCGTCCATCTCGGGCTGGAACCGCTTGCGCTCAGGCATCTGGATGAGCTCTCAGGCGGGGAATACCAGACGGCGATGCTGGCGCGCGCGTTCGTGCAGGATACGCCCTATCTCTTGCTGGATGAGCCTACGAACAACCTTGACATGGCCCATCAGCATCGGGTGCTCTCGCTGGTGAGGGAGCGCGCGCGAACGTCAGGCGTGGGCGCAGCAGCCGTTCTGCATGATGTGAACCTCGCGCTGCGGCACTGCGATCGGTTCGCGTTCCTGAAGGATGGTGTGGTGGACGTCGCGGGGGGTGTGGATGTCGTGACGGCAGATGAGGTGCGGCGCATCTACGGCGTTCGCGTGGATATCATCGAGCACGATGGCGTGAAGGTCACTGTTCCCGTATAGCGGGCTCGAAGGGAGGGTGCTGGTCTCATGGCGGATGTTGCTGCATATTTCGATGAGCGTGCAGAGGGTTGGCTTGAGATGGAGGATTCTACGAGGAGCCCTTTGCAGCCAGCTGTGGCGGCGTTGGCAGGCGTCGCGCCTGGATCGTCGGTGCTCGATCTCGGCTGCGGTCTCGGCGTGATGGTCCCCACCTATCTCGAGCTCGGCGCCGCGCGCGTGATGGGCGTGGACATCTCAGAGCAGATGGTGCGGCTCGCAACGCAGCGGTGGCAAGACGAGGAGCGCGTGGAGTTCGTGGCTGGGGATGCTGCCTGCCTGAGCTTCGCAGGTGCTTTCGATAGCGTGGTCATCTACAACGCGTATCCGCACTTCATGGATAGGCCCGCGCTCGTGGAGATGTGCTGGCGCGCGCTTGCGCCAGGAGGGCGGTTCGTGGTGGCGCACTCTGTGGGGCGCGAGCGCATCAACGCGCATCACGATGCGGTGGCGGCAGGCGTGAGCGTGGGGCTTCAAGCGGCAGATGCGGAGAAGACTCCGTGGGAGGAGCGCTTCGCCATAGATGCTCTCATCGACACGCCACGCTTCTACGCATTCGCTGGCGAGCGCATATCATGAGCAGATGGTCCTGTGCCGGTATGAGCGCTGCCCTGCATGGGCGCGCCCACGTGGGAGGAGCGGCGTAGCATGCGCGGGAAGGGTGCGGGCGCAGGGCGCCTTCCGAACAAGCTCCCCTACCTCTTGATGGGAGGGCACATCTGCGTGGATGCAGCCCAGGGTGGCCTCGCATCCGTGCTGCCGTTCCTGGTCATCCAATCCGGCTACTCGTATGTCGAGATCACGGCGCTCGTCCTCGCGTCCAACAGCGCCTCTGCGGTGATACAGCCGCTCTTCGGGTGGCTGGGGGATAGGAAGCCGCGCCCATGGCTCATGGCCGTGGGCGTTGCGCTCGCGGGGCTGGGCATCGCGCTCATCGGCGTCTTGGATGCATTTCCCTTGGTGGTGGTCGCGGCCATGGTCTCCGGGATAGGGAATGCCATGCTGCATCCGGAAGGCGCGCGCCTGGCGAACCTCGCTGGGGGCGCGGACAAGGCCGTCAGCATGTCCATCTTCTCCGTCGGCGGCCAGATCGGCTTCTGCGTGGGCCCTGTGCTGAGCGTTGCAGCCATAACGGCGTTCGGGCTAGCGGGCACGCTCGCCTACCTTGTCCTCTGCATCCCCTATGCGCTCGTGCTCTTGGCCTTCAATGGCCGCTTCTTGGCGTGCGGAGCGGGTGCGGGCCAAGCAGATGGTGAGACGGCAGGGCGCGACCGATGGGGTGCGTTCTCCGTCGTGTTGGGCACGCTGTCCGTGCGCTCCATCGTGTTCTACGGCGTGACCAGCTTCTTCCCCTTGTATCTGGTGAGCGCATTCGGCACCTCGGAGGACGCTGCTGCGCTGCTGATCACGGCGTTCTCCATCTGCGGAGCCGTTGCCACGGCGCTCTCGGGTTCCGTGGCGCACAAGGTGCCGACGCCGCGGCTCATGGTGCTCTGCTTCATCTTCATGACGGCATCGTTGGCTCTGTTCGTGACGGCGGGGGATGCATGGGTGTGCGTTGCGCTGGTGATGCTGCTCGCCGTGTGCGTGAACCTCTTCAATCCGGCTGCCGTCGCGCTCAGCCAGGCATACCTGCCTGCGCATCTGGGGATGGCCTCGGGGCTCTCGTTCGGCGTTGCCGTCTGCGTGGGTGGCGTGGTGTCCCCGGCACTCGGCGCGTTGGGGGATTCGGTGGGGCTGCCGCTCGTGATATGGATGCTCGCGGTCTTCGCCTGCGTGGGCTTGGCGCTCTCCATGGTCGTCTGCGTCATCGAGAAGCGCTCTATTCGCGCATGTCCGTTAGAGGACGGCTGCTATACTCCGGAGCATGGAGGATCTGACGAAGATAGCTCGGGTGCATGCGCCGCGCATGATGACGTTCGAGGGCGTGGATAACGTTCGCGACCTAGGCGGGATACCCGTCTATGGCGGTCGTGCCGTAGCGTCGGGCCTGATCTTCCGCGGTGCGGCGCTCTCGGGTGCTACGTCTGCCGATCGGCATCGCCTCTTCGAGGAGCTTCGCATCAGCTGCGTCATCGACCTTCGCTGCGGGTGGGAGGTGGAGGCGAAGCCCGACCCCGCATATGACGGCGTGGACCAGCTGCACATCCCCTTCTATGACCTTGAGAAGGTGGGCGTCGAATACGACAAGGGCGCGCGGGCAGGACAGCGCGTCGGGCGCGATGTGGCATGCGATCCGGATGACTTCTATCGCTCCCTTGCGAATCCGAGGACCGTGGCCCAGATGCGCGAGTGCCTTGCGCATGTGATCGCACGCACGACGAATGGGCTCGCGGTCTATCAGCATTGCAGTGGCGGCAAGGATCGGACGGGCATCATGGCCATGTTGGTGCTCACGGTGCTGGGCGCCAGCTTCCAGCACATCCTGGATGACTATCTCCTGACGAACATCTCCCGCGATGCGCAGCTCGAGGCGGTGTACGTGAAGTTCCTCAGGATGGCAGAGGGGGATGAGGCTCGTGCACGCAGGCTCGTGCATGAGCACCGCGCACGCCGTCAGAACCTCGAAGCGTTCTGGGAGGCCGTATGCGAGCGGTATGGGAACGTGGATGCCTTCGTCCATGAGCAGCTGGGCATCGGGGATGCCCTGCGCGAGGAGTTCCGCGCTGCGTGCACCGTTCCCGCTCCTTGAGCGGTCGCGCTGCGCTCGCTGTCCATCTCACCTGGCTGATCGCATGCGCTCCCGTGGTCTCCTGAGCTGTTGAGCCGGGGGGGGGTCAGCTCTCAGAAGCATTCATCCATGAGCATCTCCAGGAAGCCGTCGGAGAGGTAGATCGGCAGCTTCTTCGCGGTCTTGTCGGTCTGATGCTCGTCGCTGCCGCCGTAGCGGATGAGCGCCTTGCAGCACCATGCCACCGCGCGCAGCACTGACACCTTCATCCAGGCAGAGAAGCGCTCATCGGACCTGCCGCGCTCGAAGCGCCCGTCAACGGCATCCCAGTACGCATCCAGGAATGCGCTGATATCCGCACGAGGGAACAGATAGCTGCTGTCCCAGAACGTGGTGGTCGGCGCCAGGAAGAACGCCAGGTCCTGTGCGACCTCGCCCACGATGGGCCGCTCCCAATCGACGAACCAGCCTGAGTCGGACCCGCGTGGCAGCAGGAAGTGGGAAGCGAGGGGCTCGGTGTTCACGATATGAGCGGCGTCATCGGGCTCGCCTGCCTGGTCGATGGCACGTGCGGTGAGCGCGCAGAGCCGCTCTGCCCAGCGCGTCACCCGTGCGTCCTCGAAGGCGGAGGCTCGGTAGAGGTCGAATCGCTCGCAGCATTCCTGGAACAGCTCGCGCAACGGGTCTGCTGGTCGATGGAGCGTGCAGCTCTCAGGCACGGGAACAGCATGATAGGCGGCCATGATGTGGGCCGCGCGCACGAGGTCATCGGGTGCGAGCGCATCGAAGTCGAGCTCGGGTCCGGGGCAGAACGCCTCCACGAGGACGCCCTCGCCCGGCGCGCTCTCAGAGCCATCCAGGAACAGCGGCAGCGGCGTGCAACCGGAAGGGGCAACGCATCTGAGCGCATCGTATTCATAGCGCACCTGATCTGCATGGAAGGGCTGCGGCAGCACGTTCACGCGCAGCACGTAGCTCGCGTCCCGGCGCGCCTTCGCGCATGCATCCGTGGCGTGGGTGCGCACGACGTCCAGCTTGAGGTTCACGTTGTGCTCTCCCTCTCCGAGAGGGGAGAGGCGTAGGGAGTCCTCAGGGGATGCGCCGATCGCGCACCTGAGCGCATCGTTGCCATCAACGTAGCGTTGGAGCGTGCGGGCGTATGTTGCAAGTTGGTCTGCCATGCGCATCCTCAGGATCGGTCAGGGGTCGGGCATCGTGCGCGTGCGAGGCATCGCGCGTCTGCAAGCAGGATAGCGCACGCAGGCACGCGGCGGCATCGCGTGCGCTGCGGTCGCGAGGGGAGCATCGGAGGCGGGGCGAGGGTCAGAGCCACCGCTTCCAGCGGAAGAACACGAGCAGGGCGCTCGTGCAGATGAGCGCTGCGATGATCAGCGTGGCCCACATGAACGGCCAGTCGAGCCCCGGGAGCATCTGCAGGTTCATGCCGAACCAGCCCGTCACCAGCGTGAGCGGAGCGAATAGGACCGTGACGATGGTGAAGATCTGCATCGTGGAGTTCTGCTTGAGGTCGATCCTCGTCTGGTGCAGCTCGTGGAGCTGGAGGCTGTATTCCTTGAGCGTCTCAGAGCGGCGCGCCAGCCGGTCAGCCAGATGCTCTATGTGGTCGAACGCGAGGGATTCCCGCTTGTCCATGAGCTTGTTCTCATTGTCTGAGAGCACGCTCGCCATGGTGGCGATCTCCTGATAGTAGACACCGAAGCGCATGGATTGCCTGCGGTACTCCATGATGGTGTTCGTGCGGATGCCCGAGGAGACATCGAGCATCTGCTCCTCGATGGCTTCCATGCGGTCCTCGAATTCGCCCAAGAACGAGAGGTCATCCACCAAGAGCTCCTTGAAGAAGATGTAGAGGCAGTGGGCGGTGCTGGAAGCGGCCAGCACGCCCATGTCCATGATTCGCTCGAGCGCAGCCTCAGCGGTGCCGCCCTCATCCACGAAGATGAGCAGATGGCTGTCCAGATAGAAGGCGAACAGGGAGGGTGGATCGGCCAGGCTTCCCTTGCTGGGCACCGCGATGGACCCCACGATGTAGTCTGGGTAGATGTCCACGTAGTTGCTCTCGGATGCCGCGAGCTCTGCGAGCGATTCATGGGCACCGCGCTCTTCGAGGCCCAGGCGCTCGAACTCTTCCCGCGACACCACGGCAACGGTCGGCCGTGCACACGTGCTAGGCTCGGTGCTGCTCACCTTGACGAGGCTGGACATGTGGTCGCCGATCTGGGTCGGGCGCAGCTCCTCCAGCTCATAGCAGATCGCCATCCTTATCGGCCTCCTCCTCATCGCATCACGCGCACGCCTTCGCTGATATGGGTAGAATAGTGCGTTTCAAGCGCAGTGCTCGCGTTGCTATCGAACCGATACCGAACGGATGGAGGCGGCAGGAGAGGGATGCGGAATGTCCTGAAGGTCTTGCATCGGGATATCGTGCGCCTCGTGCACGCGCCGGCGGCGTTCGTCGTCGTGCTGGTCTTGGCCATCTTGCCCTCTGTGTACACCTGGTACAACGTGGTGGGGTTCTGGGACCCGTATGAGAATACGTCCAACTTGAAGGTCTGCGTGGTGAACGAGGATCGCGGTGGCGCGTCCGAGCTCACGGGTAAGCTGGATGTGGGCGAGCGGATCGTGGTGGAGCTGCGCAAGGACCATCAGCTCGATTGGGAGTTCACCTCGCGCGATGAGGCCATGGACATGCTCTATGCGGGGCGAGCCTATGCGGTGTTCGTGATACCGGCGGACTTCACCGCACAGCTTCTCACGCTGACCACTGGCGCATTCGAGAAGCCGGATATCGAATACTACGTGAATGAGAAGGCGGGGCCGGTGAGCCCGAAGATCACGGATGCGGGTGCCACTGCGCTGGATGAGACGGTGAATGCGGCATTCGTCTCGACGGTGAGCGATGCCGTGGTCCAGGCGGTCGACGCAGCCGTGGATGAGTCCGAGCGAAGCGCGTCTCGCGTGCGGTCCGCCGCGGCAGAGAAGGCAGGGAAGGCCAAGCAGTCGCTCTCGGATGCGCGCGCGGTGCTCGCGTCGGTTGGAGCGGATGTGGATGCTGCGCGCGACGGCGTGCCGGATGCGCTCGAGGTCCTCGAGGGTGCGAAGGTGGGCATCTCTGACGCATCAGATGCGCTCGCGGGGATATCCAGCCTATCAGCTGATATGCAAGATCAGCTCACGGATGTCATCGCGCAGGCCACGCCCGATGTGAGCAGTGCGCTCCTGGCCATCAGCCAGGCATCCTCCAAGGCGAATGGCGCCATCGGAGCCGTATCGGGAGATATCCAGGGTGCGCAGGGAACGGTGGACGCATCCATCCAGCAGGCGCGCATCGTCCTCCAGCAGAGCGAGCAGCTCGCGCGCTATCTCGAGGATATGGCGCACGGGCTTCCCGATACCGACCCTCTTCAGCAGCAGATCCTCTCCGTGGTCAGCTTGCTCGACGCGCGCAACCAAGAGCTCTCCCAGAGCCTTGACGGCTTGGAGTCTGCAAGCGCATCCATCGCGGGGTCTGCAGCGTCGGCGGCAGATGCTGCGCGCGCGTTCGATGATGCGGTCCAGCAGGCAGCGGATGCAGCGCAAGCGTCCTGGGATGGCGTTGCCACCGACCTGCTCCCCCAGGCGAATGCGCTCCTTGGCAGCGTGGCCGCCACAGCCTCATCGCTCTCGGCGGCCATCATGGGGGCGTCGGGCGTGGCGGACGAGGCAGCGCTCATGCTCGGCCAGATGGACGCGGCTCTTGCTGCTGCATCTGATGCTGCGACCCAGACCGATCAGCTGCTCGAAGGCCTCGAGGGTCGGTTCGATGACCTGCATGCCGACATCATGGCCTTGGATGGCTCTGTGAGCCTGGCGAGCTATTTCGGTCTGGATGACCTGGATGCAGATGCGATAGCCGACTTCATGGGCTCTCCCACCGAGCTGGTGACCGAAGAGCTCTACCCCCTGAATGCGTACGGCTCGGCTATGGCGCCGCTATTCATGAACCTCACGTTCTGGATCGGCGCATTCATGCTGCTGGTCATCATGCGCCAAGAGGTGGACCGGACGGGCATCCCGGGGCTCACCGTCTCCCAGAGCTATCTGGGTCGCTTCCTCCTTCTCGCGCTGATAGCCTGCTTGCAGGCGATTATCTGCTGCGTCGGCGTGCTCGCGTTGGGCGTGCAGGCCGTGAGCGCCCCTGCGCTCTTCGCGGCTGCCGTCGTAGCGTCGCTGTCCTACCTCTCGCTCATCTATGCGCTCTCGGTCACGTTGCAGCATATCGGGAAGGGCATCTGCATCATCCTCGTGTTCGCGCAGATACCGGGTGCCACGGGCCTCTATCCGATAGAGATGACCTCCGGCTTCTTCCAGGCGGTGTATCCCGCATTCCCCTTCACCTATGGCATCGGCGCCATGCGCGAGGCCATCTGCGGCTTCTATGGCTCGCTGTATGCACGCGACCTCATCGTGTTGGCGGCGTTCTTCGCCGTGTCCATGGCGCTCGGGCTGCTCGTGCGCCCGCATCTGGCGAACGTGAATCGCATGGTGGCGCGCCAGATACGAGCGGGTGGCCTCTACAACGCTGAGCGCGTAGAGGTGCCGGCGCGCAGATACCGCATCTCCCAGATCCTGCGTGCGCTCTCTGACAAGCAGGAATATCGGGAAGCCATCACGCGACGCTACGAGCGGTACTCGGCGCTCTACCCGAAGCTGGTGCGCGGGATCGCCATCGGCGGCGCGCTCATCCCGGTCATCATCTCGGTCGTGTTCGCGCTGACGCCTGCCGAGAAGGTGTGGCTCCTCACCTTCTGGCTCCTCTGGATCATGCTGGTGGTCATCGCGCTCGTGGTGGTGGAGGGCGTGCGCTACTCCATCATCCGCCAGATGCGCCTTGAGGACATGCCGACCGAAGGACTCATCAGCCTGTTCGGGTCACGTGGGGTGGCCCCTCGCGATGGGGAGCCGTCGGTGACGGGGTCGGTCGAAGGGCGTGAGGGAGATGCGTCGTCTGAGATGAGCGGCGTGCCTGGTGCGCTTGGCGCATTCGATGGGGCCGCGACAGGTGCAGAAGATGAGAGGACGGGTGAGCGCCGTGGGTAACATGCGCATCATCTTCCGCGACGACCTGCGCCGTGCGACCATGAACGTGATCTCGGTGGTCATCGCCATCGGGTTGGTGGTGATGCCCTCCATCTTCGCCTGGTACAACATCATCGCGTGCTGGAACGTGTTCGACAACACGGGCGAGCTGCGCGTGGCGGTGGCGAACGATGACGAGGGATACGAGTCGGACCTGGTCCCTCTGCGCGTGAACGTAGGGGAGCAGGTGGTGAGCGCGCTGCGTGCTAACTCGCAGATAGACTGGGTGTTCACCGATGGCCCAGATGCCGTCGATGGGGCGCGCTCAGGGCGATATTACGCGGCGGTGGTCATCCCTCAGGAGTTCAGCCGGGATATGCTCACGTTCTATGCGGACGCGGGGGAGCATGCCAGCATCATCTACTACAGCAATGAGAAGGTGAGCGCCATCGCTCCCAAGATCACCGACCAAGGTGCGGATACCGTGTCCTATGAGGTGAACCAGGTGTTCGCGAAGACGCTCTCGGAGGTGGCGCTCTCTGTTGCGGAGTCCTTCGCGCGCTATGCCGATGATGCAGATGCTTCGAGCCGCATCGCGGCGCTCGCAGATCACATGGGAGATGTTGCCACGGATGTGCGGCAGGCAGCGGATGTGCTCGCGATCTACGGAGGGCTCTCCACCTCGGCGGCGGACCTCATCCAGTCGGCGGATGCGCTGGCGGGACAGATGCGCGGGCAGGTGCAGGAGCTCGAAGATGCAGCTTCAGGTGGCGCTGACGCGCTCGTGCCGTTGGCATCCAGCCTTGCTGAGGCGCTGGATCGGATAGAGGATGCGCTCGCTGGTGGGGACGGTAGCTTGGATGAGGTGGCGAGCGCCGCGGATCGCATGTTCGATGATGCGAGCGCCGCTGCCACGGATGCTGCGGTGCAGATGCGGGATGCGGCAGATGGGCTCGATGGGCGCATCTCGGCGTATCGGCAGGTCGCCGATCAGCTTGAGGCGCTCGTGGGGCACGTGGACCCCCAGTATGAGGATGCCCTCTCCGCAGCGATCAAGATGCTCCGCTTCCAAGCGGATGCGCTCACGCAGCTGCAGGAGAACCTGCGCTCGGCAGCGGCGAAGCTGGACGCGGGGAATGCTGATCTGCAGGTTGAGCGAGATGAGGTGAAGCGCCTGCTCGCCCAAGCGCAAGAGGCTGCAGACGGGCTCAAGGGCTCCTTCGAGGCGCTGCGACCTGGCTTGCAAGAGATATCGGATGAGGCATCGCGTCTCGCATCGAACGTGAGGGGCTCGCTCGGTGCCTTGGACGGCGTGGGGTCATCCCTGGGATCAGCCTCAGGTGTTGCCACCGGCGTGCTCGGGGATGCTACGACCAAGCTGGGGCAGACTGCAGAGGAGCTGCGTGGGGTCGCTGATGGCATCGACGAGCTTGCGGATGAGGTGCGCCGCGCGCTTGCGAGCGGGGATGATGCAGACCTGCGCGCCAT
Source organism: uncultured Eggerthellaceae bacterium (assembly GCA_910589125.1). GTDB lineage: Bacteria > Actinomycetota > Coriobacteriia > Coriobacteriales > Eggerthellaceae > MGBC163016. The sequence continues at coordinate 29,343 of CAJURX010000005.1, read as the reverse complement.
CCTGACCACGGATGTGGCTGCCTTCTCGAATGCGCTGGCAGCACCGGTGGGCATGGAGCGGATCCCCGTCTATCCGGCAGAGAACTTCGGATCGCAGATGGCGCCCTTGTACTCTACCCTGGCGTTGTTCATCGGATCGCTCCTGATCTTGGTGGTCGTGCGGCCCACTCCCTGCAGGCAGACCTTGGCGCTCTTGCATGACCCGAAGCCGCGCCAGGTGTTCCTCGGGCATTTCGGCATCATGGCGCTCGCTTCCCTTGCGCAGACCACGCTGGCGGCGCTCGGGAACATCCTCTTCTTGCAGGTGCAGGTGGCAGAGGTCTGGGCGTATCTCCTCACGTTCTGGGTTGCTGGGCTCGTGTTCACCTTCCTCATCTATGCGCTCGTGGTCGCATTCGCGAATCTAGGCAAGGCCATCGCGGTCCTGCTGCTCATCATCCAGGTGACGGGATGCGGTGGTTCGTTCCCCCTTCAGATCCTGCCTCCCTTCGTGCAGGCATTGAGCCCGTACCTGCCAGCAACGTATGCGGTGGGTGCCATGCGCGAGGCCATGATGGGGATGCATGGTGCGGTGTTCTGGGAGCAGCTTGGCGGCCTGCTTCTGTTCCTGATCCCCGCTGCGCTCCTGGGGCTCGTGCTGCGCAAGCCGCTCGCGCGCCTCATGGAGTGGTATCTCGAGCAGGTGGAGAAGTCCGACCTCATGGCATGATGGGCGCAGCGTTCGCTCGCGTGCTGTCGGTTGCGTGCTCAACGGTGGAAGAAGGGCTTTCCTCGTGGTGATCTTGTGTTACACTACGCAAGCTGTTTTGAATCAAGCGAAGGGCGCAAGCCTTTCCACCTGCTTCGGCGCATATGCTGCTGATGGGTCCTCTGAATATGGAAGCTCGTGCGAATGTGCCCTTTGAGGGGTGTCGCATGCGAGCAAGATGATTCCTAGGACCTGTGGTGCGCTGCAGGTCTTTTTGTTGCGCGGAAGCGCGAAGGAGGTGGGCGCCATAGCCGCTCAGGAGCCAAGGCTCAACGATGAGATCAACGTGCGCGAATGCAGGCTCATCGACTACGACGGGAACCAGATGGGCGTTTTCAGCTTGGAGCAGGCCCAGGGCATCGCTGATGCTGCCGGCTTGGACCTCGTTGAGATCGCGCCCAATGCGGAACCGCCCGTGTGCCGTGTCATGGACTACGGCAAGTTCAAGTACGACCAGGCCATCAAGGCAAAGCAAGCTCGCAAGAACCAGACGAAGATAGAGATCAAGGAGATGAAGTTCCGTCCCAAGATCGACATCGGAGACTACACCACGAAGAAGAAGCATGTGCTCCGCTTCTTGGATGCGGGCAACAAGGTGAAGATCACCATCATGTTCCGCGGTCGTGAGATGGCGCATCCCGAGCAGGGTCTGTCCATCCTCGAGCGCTTGGCAGATGACCTGAAGGATGTAGCGGTCATCGAGAACCAGCCGAAGATGGAAGGGCGCAACATGCACATGCTCATCGCGCCGCTCCCTCAGAACATGAAGAAAAAGAAGGATTCCGAGAAAGACTCTGACAAGCAAGAAGGAAAGGAAAGCAAAGATGCCTAAGATGAAGACCCATCGCGGTACCGCCAAGCGATTCCGCGTGACCGGATCCGGCAAGATCATGAGGGCCAAGGCCTTCCGCAGCCACATCAAGGCCAAGAAGAGCCCGAAGCGCGTCCGCAACATGCGCCATGAGACCGAGGTCTCCGCGGCCGACCAGAAGGTCGTCGCACGCAATCTGGGACTTCGCTAGTCCTTCCATCCAAGAATATCCGCTATCAGGTAAGGAGATAGATCATGGCTCGAGTCAAACGTTCAGTGAGCGCCCGCAAGAAGCGCCGTAAGGTATTGAAGGCAGCGCGTGGCTACTATGGTGCGCGCTCTCGCCATTACACGAAGGCGAAGGAGCAAGTCCAGCATTCGATGCAGTACCAGTACCGCGATCGTCGCAACAAGAAGCGCGACATCCGCAGGCTCTGGATCACCCGCATCAACGCAGCTGCAAGGCTGAACGGCTTGTCCTACTCCGTGTTCATGAATGGGCTCAAGAAGGCTGGCGTGGAGCTCGACCGCAAGGTGCTGGCTGATATGGCCGTGTCTGATCCCGAGGCGTTCGCCGCGGTGGCCGAGGTAGCGAAGGCTGCTCTGTAGCTTCCGCTTCGGCATGGGGGATGGGGCTTCTTGGGTCTCGTCTCTGGCGACATGCACGATGCTCCTGAAAGGGGTTGCAACGAAGGTTGCAGCCCTTTTTGTTGCGCGCGAGGCAGCGTGGCTTGGCGCCCGATGTAGGGGGGCGGACAAGCCTTTGGCAGCGATCTGCCTAGCGAGACAGGTGTACATGAAGCGTGCCCCTACAAGGTCATCTGAGTCCGTCGTGCGGAGGTGCCGACCTGTCGGAGCTGATGGGTCCTATCGTATATGGGCTGGCTTCCGACCCCAGTAGAAGTGCATGAAATGCTTCCGCTTCAAGCGCGCATCAGGGGTGGGGGTGCCATGGATGGCATTGAGAGTGGCCTTCGCTATCTCCATGGCTGCGTCGGGCCTGCGGATCAGCTCGGCGTTGTAGAGGATGGCCTCTGTCATGTGCGGATGAGCATCGATCTGGAGCAGTAGGTCGTAGAGCTCGCGCGTGGTGGTCACATGGAATGCGGCACCGGTGGACGTGAGCATGGTGACATTCGCCTTCTCTTGCCCGTAGGCGCGCCCGAGCAGGATCATGGGCACGTTCACGCAAAGGCATTCGGTGGTGGTGAGACCGCCTGACTTGCAGACGATGAGGTCGCTTGCGCTCATGAGGGCTGCCATCTCATCCACGTACCCCAGCACCGTGACATTGTTCAGGTCATGTGCCTTGACGAGCCGCTGCAGGTGCTCCTCATAGTCCGCATCCTTCCCAGCGATGATCACGAAATGCATATCCTTGAATCGATGCATGAAGGGGATGAGCTCGTCAGTGGATTGTCTGAAATGCACATAGGGGCGGGGCAGCGTGGCGCCTGCCAGGAAGAGGGTCAACTGCTTGTCCTGCGGGAGTCCCAGCGCATCGCGCGTGGCCTCTCGATCATATTCCCGGGCGAAGTCGGGAGCCGCGGGGATGCCCGTTACATGGATGCGCTTCTCGGGGACCTTGCGGGGGCGCAGCGTTTCGGCCATGTGCTCATTGGCAACGCAGAACAGATCGGTGTAGAGATGTGGCCACAAGCCCTCCACCTCGTAGTCTGTGGGCACGCAGATGATGGGGAACGTTGCGTGCAGGATCATGCGCGCGCTGACGGCCACATTCGCTGCGGTGATGTGCGTGCAGATGATGGCGTCGGGCTGTTCTGTCGCAACGTATTCCACGAACTTGGGATACATGATGCGCGCCCAGATGGTGCCTCCGCCCCAGAGCAGCCTTCCTGTGAGGGTGTAGCGCCACGTGAGGTCGTAGAAGGGGCGCGTGACGCCCGTGAACATGGAAGCGGTGTTGTCGCCGTCGAACACGATGCGCCCGAAATCCAAGATGTCCAGCACCTCTGTCACTATCGGGCATCCGTCATCCCCGCCTTCGGCATCGATGATCTTGAAGGCGTCCGCTATGGCGAAAGCGGCTGACCTGTGCCCCGAGCCCACCGATGCGTGCACGATGAGCACCTTGCGTGGCTTTGGGAGGCCATCGCCATCTGCGACAGGCGCGAGGGTGGGGCTTGGCTGGACTCCTGCTTCCGTCAGGGCAAGCTCAGATGCATCGCCAGCAGGATGAGCATCCAGCTGAGCGCTCTCGGACGCGATCGGTCCCGTCGGTCCTATCTGGGCAGGTCTGTCCTCTGAGGTCGATTTCATGGGGTCAATCATATCTCATTTGTTTAGAATGATTCCCATGCATGTGCGCTCGGGTCGAACATGCCCAGCGCGACCGTCAAAGATTGGAATGATGATGCCTGAGAAACCCGCTCTGTGCGCAGAGATGACAGCGGACAACGTTGACGCGGCGTGCCGCGGGAAGGGCGTTGCCGTCCTCATACCGTGCTACAACGAAGCGCTCACCATCGGCAAGGTGGTGGACGATTTCAAGGCGTCGCTGCCAGAGGCGGCCATCTACGTCTATGACAACAACTCCTCTGACGATACGGCGAAGATCGCTGCTGATCACGGTGCGTGCGTGCGCACCGAATCGCGTCAGGGCAAGGGCAACGTGGTTCGCCAGATGTTCCGTGAGATAGATGCGGACATCTATGTGATGGTGGATGGTGATGACACCTATCCCGCAGAGGCCGCTGCTGACCTCATCAGGCCGCTTGCTCAGGATGTGGCGGATATGACGGTGGGAGACAGGCTCTCCAACGGCACCTATGGCGAAGAGAACGATCGCGCGTTCCATGGATTCGGGAACGATCTGGTGCGCTGGCTCATCAAGGTGATCTACGGGTATTCGTTCGAGGACGTCATGACGGGCTATCGGGCGTTCACGAGGATGTTCGTGAAGACCATGCCGGTGCTCTCCTCGGGCTTCCAGATCGAGACGGAGCTCTCCATCCATGCGGTGGACAAGCGTTGGCGCATCAAGGATGTGCCCATCGTGTATCGCGATCGTCCCGAAGGGAGCGAATCGAAGCTCTCCACATTCCAGGATGGTGCGCTCGTGCTCATGGCCATCGCTTCGCTCTTCAAGGATTACCGGCCCATGGCGTTCTTCGGCTGGCTCTCGCTCCTGTTCGTGGTGCTGGGGCTGATATGCGGCATCCCGGTCATCGTGGAGTTCTCGGTCACGCATCTGGTCGAGCGCTTCCCGACGGCGCTTCTGGCGGTGGCGCTCGTGCTCTGTGGTGCGCTCTCCATCACCGTGGGGCTCGTGCTGGATACTGTTGCGAAGAACAATCGCAAGCAATGGGAGATAGCCGTGTATGGGGCGTATCGCGACGCCCGCGAGGCCTTGGAGCGAGGACGATAGCTCTCAGGGAGGGGAAAGAGAGGATACGGCAACCTGGGCTTGCATGCCTTTCCGCCGGATCCTCCGATCGGGTACAGGCCCAAGTTGCCGATGACCCCATCCTACTCGCGCTGGCAGCGAAATTGTAGTCTGGTGATCTGCGGTCGTGTCTATAATCGATATATGATGTGATAGCTTATGTAAACTGCGATCTACGCTCGGTTCGTGGTGGCATCGCGCTTGCAACCTGCATTGCGCTTTGTCATAATGTCACGGTTGCTCTCGTCTATGTGTCCCCATAGTCTAGAGGTTAGGACGCGGCCCTTTCAAGGCTGAGACACGGGTTCGAGTCCCGTTGGGGGCACCAACTGGGTTGCCGCTGCGGAGTCACGGATGCACGTGGTCTTGGCGCTCCAAGCGCTTCTTCTTCGTTGGGCGAAGCCAACTCAGGCGCGCTTTCGCGCCAATCCCAAGCACCCCGTGACCCCTCGCTAGCTTTGCCTGCTGCTGATCATACCCTGGGTTGTAGCGGCTGGACTGGATCAGGTGCGGCAGGGTATCCATCGCTGTTTCGCACATGCTGCGGCTCATCCGAGAAGGAGCAGATCTGCTTTGCTTGCTGCTGCTCCTGTTCAGGTTGGGTCAACGCGATCGTGCGCAACGGCTTCAGGTGCCTAGCGGCACTCAGCGCGGCCGGCAACGTCTGGGAGGAACGTCTCGCGCAGGCAGATGAGGTGCAGCTTCTCCGGTACGCGTATCTCGGGATGGTCCTCAAGGACCTGCGTGCGGGGCACGTGGCAGTTGTAGAGCCGACATGTCTGCGGGCGCGCCTGCCAGATCATGCAGCGTCCATCCTCGGCTAGCATCGGGCAGCCGGCCTCTCCGCGATCGATCGGCTGAACGTCGCGTGCCGCCTCCTTCATGGCGAAGTACTCGTCTTCCGTGACGGCGATGACGCTCATGCGCGCACAGCACCCACCGCACATCGCGCAGTCGGGATAGGCGTTGTCGTCGGTCAGTCGTCCCATGCGCATGATGGTAGCACCAGATGGGCGTGAGGGCGGTATGTGTAGACAAGGTATCAGGTGGGTGCTACCAGAGCCATGCCATGCGTTCCGTGCTAACATGCACCCGAAAAAACCAGCGCATGCGCGCACAAGGCAAGGAGAGGCATATGCTCAAGATCAAGGATCTCGTGTTCGAAGTGCCGTTGGAGCACGACCCGAGCACGAAGAAGCGCATCATCGATGGGCTTTCCCTTGAGGTGGAAGATGACCAGTTCGTGGTGATCACAGGCCCGAACGGCGGTGGCAAGTCAACGCTCGCGAAGCTCATCATGGGCATCGAGCAGCCCACCAGCGGCACCATCGAATTCAATGGCAAGGACATCACAGGCGCATCCATCACCGAACGCGCCGACTTGGGGATCGGATACGGGTTCCAGCAACCCGCTCGCTTCAAGGGCATGACCGTCAAGAAGCTCCTGGATATAGCGGCAGGCAAGAAGCTGCCGATGCTCGCGTGCAACGAGTACCTTGCGCGCGTGGGCCTGTGCTCGGCAAGCTATCTGACGCGCGAAGTGGACAAGTCGCTCTCGGGCGGCGAGGTCAAGCGCATCGAGATAGCCACCATCCTAGCACGCGATCCGAAGCTTGCTATCTACGATGAGCCCGAGGCGGGCATCGACCTGTGGAGCTTCGACAGGCTCACCGAGACGTTCCGCGACATCCACGAGGCGCAAGGTGGTCGCTCCATCGTCATCATCTCGCATCAGGAGCGCATCATCCAGCTTGCTGACGAGGTCATCGTCTTGCGCGAAGGCAGGATCGATCGCACGGGAACGCCGGAGGAGGTCATGCCAGAGCTCGGCTTCGCCAGCAAGGGCATCAATGGCTGCTGCCTCTCCGAGCCGACCGACCTGCATCTGACCGAAATCCCAACCACGTGCTAAGGGGTCATCATGACAGAGACCATCACACCCATAGATAAAGAGCTCCTAGCGGAGATAGCCAACATCCATGGCATGCCGAAGGGAGCCTTCAACATCCGCAAGGACGGCCAGCTCGTCGAGCGCAATTCCAGCGCCAACATCGAGATAGCCACCAAGACCGATCATCCTGGGATCGACATCCACATCAAGCCGCACACCAAGGGCGAGACGGTGTTCATCCCCGTCATCGTGACGCAGTCCGGTCTCAAGGACGTGGTCTACAACACGTTCTACATCGGCGAGGATAGCGACGTCACCATCATCGCCGGCTGCGGCATCCACAACTCGAGCCATGCCGCATCCGAGCACGATGGCATCCATACCTTCCACTGCGGGAAGGGATCGCATGTCAAGTATGTGGAGAAGCACTATGGCGAAGGCGAGGGCACGGGAGATCGCATCCTGAACCCCGTCACGAACGTCATCATGGAAGAGGACTCCTCATGCGAGATGGAGCTCGTCCAGCTGCGCGGGGTCACGTCCACCGTGCGTGACACGAACGCGGAGCTGGCAGCGGGCGCGAAGCTCGTGCTCACCGAGAAGCTGCTCACCCACGATGATCAGACAGCCACCTCCAACATGAAGGTGGAGCTCAAGGGCGAGGATTCCAGCGTGCAGGTGATATCCCGCTCCGTGGCGCAGGACCGGTCGGTCCAGGTGTTCAATCCCCTCGTCGTGGGCGAGGCGAAGTGCCGTGGGCATGTCCAGTGCGACGCCATCCTCATGGGCTCTGCCAAGGTGACGGCGATCCCGGGCATCGAGGCGGCGTCGGAGGAAGCCGTGCTCGTGCATGAGGCTGCCATCGGCAAGATCGCGGGCGACCAGATCGTGAAGCTGATGACGCTCGGGCTCACCGAGGAAGAGGCAGAGCAGGAGATCTTGGAGGACTTCCTGAACTAACAACAGGTGTGGGCGTCGCATGAGAGGCGTCCATGCGCACGGATATCGCTACAGAAGAGGGCGCATCGCATCCATTGCGGTGCGCCTCGTCGTCTACGCTGCAGGTCCTTTGGTCCAGGCGATGAACGCCCAGAAGCTCGTGCGCTGCTCTTTGAGCGTCAGCAGATGCGAGTCATCCGCTGCGGGCACGAGGTTCGCGTCCAGCCACGCGCTCACGCGCGAGCGCAGCTCATCTCCCGGAAGGTGCTGCTGCGCATCTGCCTCATAGGCGCGTGCCATGTCGAGGTAGCGCTCGAGAGCCGCTTCTGTGCTCTCGAAGGTGTCCGTGCGCGTCGTGGGGATATAGGTGAGCGTGGGGAGCTGGCCGAGCGCAGAGACCATGGCTATGGCATAGCTGCTGTCATAGCTGGGATGCACGGCGAATCCCACATCAGCGATCATCCTATCGTCGATGCGGGGCGAGGTGCTGTAGGGCAGCGTGATGCAGCAGCGCTTCCTCGCAGCGCCATCTAGCTTGCAGAGTGCTCCCAGGAGATCCTCCGTCGCGATGGAGCGCGAGGCGAAGCATGCGTCGAAGGCTCCTTCATGGATGCCTGCTGCCTCCCAATCGTCATCCCAGGCGAGCTGCACGATGCGCACCCTGTCCTGGAGCCCTTCTGCGCACACGGCCTCTTCCAGCTTCGCCAGCATGCCGCTCGAGAAGTCAGCTGCGCAGACCTGGTGCCCAGCGCGTGCGAGCGGGATGGTCAGGTTGCCCGTGCCGCACCCCATGTCGAATACCGCGTCTCCCGGCGCGAGGGCAGCATATTCCAGGAAGTGAGCGGTGTAGGAGCCAGGGGAATCCTTGCTCTCGTAGGTGCGAGAGCGCGCATCCCAATAGGCAGCTCCATGCTCCATGCTGCGCGCTTGTTGCTTGTTGTGCCAAAGCTCGCTCCAATCCTCCGCGGTGCGAGGAAAGGAGCGCGGAGCGAAGGCGCTCATCTCACGACTCCGCCAGAGGCGTTGCGGTGCAGCCATACAGCTCCAGGTATTGCCCGTCCTCCACGGTGACCACGACCGAGACGGGCCCTTCCACAAGCTCGGGCAGGAACTCCTCGGATACGTTCTCGTTCAACGCGAAGTCCAAGCTGTCGTATACGATCGCCTGAGGAGAGGTGAACGCCTTCTCTGCTATGGCAGCCGCGCTCTGCTCCTCCTGCGTGACCGTGTATGCACCTGCGGGGATGTCCACTCCCACGCGATACAGGCCGCTCTCATAGGGCGCGGTCGCATCGATGGGCGTCGCGGGCATGGTCGTGATGAGGTTCGTCTGCTCTGGCGGCGTGAAGAACACGGCGTCTCCTGCATTCAGCTCTACGAGCGTGAACCCGAAGTAGCTGAGCGCGTACTTGCTCTCGTACTTGCCAGGCTCCTCCTCGGAGGGAGCGTACACATACAGCTCACCTGGTTTCACCTGCGATCCTGTGAGCTCGTAGGTGCCAGCGCTCGGAGCATCCTCGCCTCCGATGACGTAGGCCCCTGGGGTGAAGCCGCCCTCTGCTGCCGTGCCCGGCTGGCACTTGTGGTCCTTCATCAGCTCCTCGTAGGTGAACGTGCCGGGGAAGTACGAGCCGCCGGTGTGGCTCTTGAGCTCCTCATCGGTGAAGGAGCGCTCGGCACCGCCGTTCACGTTCACATCCTCCGGCGCTTCCTCAGCAGGGCTGCTGCATGCGGTCGCTCCGAGCGCGAGGGTGGTGAGCGCTGCCGCGACGGCGAGGCGTGCAAGGGGTCTGGGCATGGTCATCGCTCCTTCTTCGTGGTGTCCTCGTTCGTGGTGCTGGTCGTGGTGGCTCTGCCTATAGGGGCCTTGACCTCTTCGTCATCGCCCTTGGGGGCATCAGCAGTCGCGCCATCCGCTCTCGCAAGATCAGCGCTCGCGGTGCTGTTCTCGGTCGCAGGAGAGCTTGCATCGGGTCTGACAGACGGAGCATCATCAGGAACAGGTGCCTTGCCATGGCCGAAGGCCCTCGTGCGTTGGATCATGATGGCTCCGATCAGGAACGGCAGCCAGAACACGATCCCGCGGTACACCATGACCACTGCCATGCCCGTTGCCTGGTCTATCCCGAACAGGGTGAACGCTACGAGCACGGCAGCTTCCACCACGCCAACGCCCTGCGGGGTGAAGGATACCATGGCGAAGAGCGTTGCTACGACGTATCCGCAGAAGAGCGCCTGGAGGTCCGTCACGCCGAAGGACACGCCCACCATGGAGAAGCATGCCAGCTCGCAGGTGGATGACAGCAGCGCGAACGCGAACGTGCGCAGCGTGACGCTGGGGTGCTCCACCATGAGCCCCGCAGCTTGGGAGAAGGACTCCACCGTGCTCTCGGCCCACGGGTCGATCGGACCCTTCTTGAACCGGCGCGCAATCTTGTCCACCAAGCGCTCTATGGGCTTCAGCACCTTGAGCACGAGATGCGGACGCGTCCCGCCGAGCACCATGACCGTGACCAGGCCGCCCACCAGCGCGATGGCGATGAGGCCGAGCAGGAACCAGCCTGGCTGCAGCCCGACGGTGAAGGTGAGGATGCCGAATGCCACGAGCATGATGATGACGAACCCGGTGTCGATCGAGAGCTGCATCAAGAGGGCTGCCCCTGTGGCCTTGCCGGCGGGGACTCCTCGCTTCGCCGAATCATCGACCACCAGGGAGGTGCCTGCCAGATTCAAGCTGGGCGCCACGGTGTTCACGAAGAAGGTGCCGAACACGAGCTTGAGCCCGTCGGTGTATCGGAGCGTTGACTGCACCGACTTGAAGCACCAGACGAATTCGCCGCCTTGGGCGAAGTACTTCCCGAATTGGAGCGCAACGGCAAGGAGGAGGAATGCGGGTGAGCCTTCTTGGATGGTCTTGATGAGATCCTTCAGCTGGTCGCCGCGCATGAAGATGACGGCCAGCACGATCACGATGACCAATCCGATCAAGATCTTGCGCATGGTGCCCTTCTTGGGGGCCGGGGTCTGGGTCGCATTCATATCAGGCATGGGTTCGCTCCGCTTGCATCCTAGCGTGCTTGGGTGTGCCGATACCCGGTGACGGACATCTTCGCGATGAGGACGCCCTCATCGTCAGTGACCTTGACGTCGTAGAACGCGATGCGCCTTCCGTCCTTCGCGCTCTCGGCCACGGCGGTCAGCTTCGACCCCTTGGAGGAGGAGAGGTAGTCTATCGTCGTGGTCAGGTTCACGGTCGGGTCTTGCTCGGCATTGCTCGCGATGGCGAAGGCGAAGTCCGCCAACGTGAAGATGACGCCGCCCATGACCGCACCCAAGGCGTTGCGATGCATGTCCTCTATATCCAGCTCGGCAACGCCATGCCCTTTCCAGCCCTCCACGATCCGGCACTTCGTGACCTGGGTGGCGTAGACATCGTTGCTGAAGAACCTTTCCAGGTCCTTCGTCGCACGGTCATCGGGCAGCATGAGTCCTCCTCGTTCCAAGTTTCATGATTATAAAGCTTACATATCGTTGCCGAACATGCACCCCTCTTTGGGATATGGTTGACGATATGCAAGAATCGTGTTCCCGAGCGGGATGGATGGAGCTGCCGTGCGCGGCGGGACCCATATGAGGGGTGATGACATGCGAATAGGAGTACCCAAGGAGGCGAGGGTCGGAGAGACCCGCGTCGCCATTACTCCGGATTCAGCCAAGAAGCTGATCAAGATGGGGTATGAGGTCTGCGTGCAGGCGGGTGCTGGCGCGTTGGCTGCATATCCGGATTCGGAATACGTGGTGGCTGGTGCCCAGATCGTGCCTGCTGAAGAGGCGTGGGGCCAGGAGATCGTCGTCTGCATCGACATCCCCACCGATGCTGAGCTCGACCTCTTGCAGCCGGGAGCCACGCTCATCTGCCGCATGAGGATGGAGTCGCATGCGGAGCTGGCTGAGGCGCTGTCAGCGCGGGGCATCACGGCGCTCGCCATGGATGCGGCCCCGCGCATCTCGCGCGCGCAGCCGCTGGACGTGCGCTCCTCCATGGCGAACCTCTCCGGTTACAAGGCCGTGATCGAGGCAGCGAACGAGCTCGGTCGCCTGTTCGGCGGTCAGATGACAGCTGCGGGCAAGGTTCCGCCTGCCAAGGTCTACATCATCGGCGTGGGCGTGTCGGGCTTGGCGGCCATTGGAACGGCGAACTCCATGGGGGCGGAGGTGTCCGCGACCGACGTGCGTCCCGAGGTGGCCGATCAGGTGGAATCCCTCGGAGGCACCTTCATAGAGATACCCGTTCGCCAGGAATCCAGCGACGGCTATGCGAAGGCGATGGGAGATGATGAGCAGGCACGCGTCCAGCAGGTCTATGCGGAGCAGGCACGCCTGAACGATGTGGTCATCACCACGGCGCAGATCCCGGGACGCCCAAGCCCGCTCTTGCTCACCGAAGAGGCCATCAGGCACATGAAGCCGGGCTCGGTCATCGTCGATCTGGGTGCATCCGAACAGGGTTCCAACACTGCGCTCACCATCCCTGATGAAGTGGTGCGGACCGACAACAACGTGACCATCATCGGGTATCGCAACCTGCCCAACAAGCTGCCCACCCAAGCATCCCAGCTATTCGGACAGAACGTCGTCAATCTCTTCAAGCTCTTGACGCCGGGCAAGGATGGCATGTGCGTCTTGGATGAGGATGACGAGGTCATCCGCGCCATGACGGTCACGCTGGATGGGAGCATCATGTGGCCGCCCCCGCCGGTGAGCGTGTCCGCCAAGCCCCAGGCTGCAGCTCCTGCGAAGGTGCAGCCTGCAGAGGCGCAGGCGCCGTCCGCTGAGGCCGGCATGCTGCGCGGGCTGTGGTGGAAGGCGCTTCTGGGCGTGCTTGCCGTGGCCTTGATCTTGCTGGCACCGGAGTCCATGCAATCGCACTTCATCGTGTTCGCCTTGGCGGTGGTGGTCGGCTTCTACGTGATCACGAACGTGACGCACACGCTGCACACGCCGCTCATGTCCGTGACCAATGCCATATCCGGCATCATCATCGTGGGAGCGGTGCTCCAGATAGGCAGCGCAGACCCCGTGGTCACGGTGCTCGCAGCCGTAGCCATCGCCATCGCGTCGATCAACATATTCGGCGGCTTCCTCGTGACGAACAGGATGCTCGCCATGTTCGCAAGGAGCTCTGATAAGTGATGGCGCAGACGATCGTCTACGAGGTGGGATACCTCTCTGGCATCTACGAGGGCATCTTCCGTTTCCAGTCGCTTGCATACATCCTGGCGGCCGTGCTGTTCATCTTGGCGCTCGCGGGGCTCTCCCAGCAGAAGACGGCGCGGCGCGGCAACATCATGGGCGTCATCGGCATGGCGGTCGCGCTGGTGGCCACCATCATCGTGGCCGTGTTCCAGACGGAGGTGGCGGCTGTCACCACGGTGGGGCTCCTGGTCGCAGCCATCGCCGTGGGCGCGGCCATAGGCGTTTGGCGCGCGCTCAAGGTGAAGATGACGGGCATGCCCGAGCTCGTGGCCATGCTGCATTCATTCGTGGGCGCAGCTGCCGTGCTCGTGGGCTACAACTCGTTCTTGGTAGAGCCGGGCGCGCTGGGAGCGGAGAGCGCGTTCCACATGGGAGAGGTCGGCCTCGCCGTGTTCATCGGCGCGGTCACGCTGACCGGGTCAGTGGTCGCGTACCTGAAGCTCTCTGCTCGGATATCCGGGCGCCCGCTCATGCTCCCGGGGCGCAACGCCATCAATGCCGTCATGGTCATCGCATGCCTGGTCCTCATCGGGTGCTTGGTCATGTCGCGCGGCGTGGATGAGGGCATCGTGCCCCTTGCCATCCTCACGGTCATCTCCCTCATCTTGGGTGCGCATCTGGTGCTCGCCATCGGGGGCGGGGACATGCCCGTGGTGGTGTCCATGCTGAATTCCTATTCGGGCTGGGCTGCTGCCATGGCCGGCTTCACGCTGGGCAACGACCTGCTCATCATCACAGGCGCGCTCGTGGGCTCCTCGGGCGCGTATCTCTCCTACATCATGTGCCAAGGGATGAATCGCTCATTCGTCTCCGTGATCCTCGGCGGCTTCGGTGGTGATGCTCCGAAGGCGGCGAGCGGCAGCGGGGATGCGGCTGAGGTCGGCGAATACACCGAGGTCACGCCCGAGGATGTGGCTGAGGCGCTCAAGGGATCCAAGCGCGTCATCATCACGCCCGGATACGGCATGGCTGTGGCGCAGGCGCAGTTCCCCGTGGCAGAGCTCACGCGTCGCTTGCAGAGCGCGGGCGTCGAGGTGGCCTTCGCTGTGCATCCGGTCGCAGGTCGCATGCCAGGGCACATGAACGTGCTCTTGGCTGAGGCGAAGGTGCCCTATGAGAGCGTGCTGGATATGGATGACGTGAACGATGACTTCGGGGATGTGGACACGGTGCTCGTCATCGGCGCGAATGATACCGTCAACCCCTCAGCCGAGACAGAGCCCGACTCTCCCATCGCAGGCATGCCTGTCCTGCGCGTGTGGGATGCGGGACGCGTCATCGTGTTCAAGCGGAGCATGGGCAATGCGGGCTATGCTGGCGTGCAGAACCCGTTGTTCTTCAACGAGAATACGGATATGCTCTTGGGAGATGCGAAGGATTCAGTGGACGCCATCGTAGCTGCTCTGTGAGCGGAAGGGAGGCCATCGTGGCTTATCTTGAGGATCTGACGTTGTATTACAAGCCCACCTGCCCCTATTGCGTGAAGGTCTTGGCGTACATGCAGGAGCAGGATATCGCGTGCGAGATGAAGGATACGCGGGAGCCGGGCGTCGCTGATGAGCTCATCAGCATCGGTGGGAAGCGCCAGGTGCCCTGCCTCGTCATCAGCGGCAGCCCCCTGTACGAATCCGCTGACATCATCGAATACCTGCACGGCCTCGTGGCTGCCGAAGAGGTAGGGTAGGGACGTGGTCATCCTCGACGAACCCTTCGCTTCCGAACCGCTCCTCGCGTGGCTCGAGGGCAGCCAGCATCCCGTCCTTGCCAATGCATTCGCCGAAGAGGTGGTCAGCAGCGGCAAGGCGCGCTTGCGCCTGATCGATGATGGGGAGGCTGCTCGCCGTGCGGATGCGGGCGAGCGCATCTATACGTGCACCGAGAACGCTCTCGCGTGGATCTTGGATAACTCCTCGAACGAGGGGCTCAAGGGAGCCATCACGCTGTTCAAGGACAAGGGCCTGATGCGCGAGCGCCTGAGCGCCTTGAGCGACGGATTCTACTTCAAGCGCCTGCGCCGCGATGAGCTGGAAGCGGTCGATGCGGCATCGCTTCCGCTTCCGGTGGTGCTCAAGCCGAATGTGGGCTTCTGCTCCATGGGCGTGTACGTGGTGGATAGCCAGCGAGCATGGGATGAGGCGCTGGCGGACATCGCACGCGAGGAGGGTACGTGGCATGCGATGTACCCCGAGAGCGTGGTGGACTCAGATGAGTATCTGATCGAAGGCTACATCGAAGGTCCCGAATACGCAGTCGACGCCTACTATGACGAAGTGGGAGACCCGCACATCCTCAACATCTGGCGCCATGACTTCGCCAGCGCGGAGGATACGAGCGACCGGTTGTATCAGTCCAGCAAGCAGGTGGTGGATGAGACCTTCTCAGAGCTCGAGGGATGGCTTGCTGACGTGAACGGCATCGTGGGCGCTCGTGGCTTCTGCGTGCATGTGGAGCTGCGCAGAACGGAGAGCGGGATCATCCCGATCGAATTCAACCCGCTCAGATTCGCGGGGCTCGGTGGCACGGATATGGCCTACTACGGGTGCGGGTATCGCACCTATGAGCTCTATCTCGAGGACATCCCGCTCGACTTGCGAGAGGTGTACAAGGCGCATCCCGAGGATGTGTATTCCATGTCGCTTCTGGGGCGCGCGGGCGTTGGCGCATTCGACTACGATCGCTTCGAGGCGCAGTTCTCAGATGTGCTGGAGATGGTCCGCTATGACGTGGACAAGACCGGGAGCTACGGATTCCTGTTCCTGCGGACACCGGTGGATGACGAGAGCGAGCGCGCCTTCGTCCTCACGGCGGATCTGGCGGATTACCTGAGCTGACGAAAGGGCGCCTCGCCCTTCGATCACGATGACCTCGAGCGCAGGCGTGCGAGCTTCGCGCGACCGTACTTCCATGTCTGGACGCAGGCGGTGACGATGCAGATGCCGCCTGCTATCCCCGCCGCGAACTGGAGCGTGGCTGATCCATTCAGGGCGAACGATGCCCAATCCGCATTCACCACCGCCGACATCGTGTAGAACAGTCCCCGTCCTGGGACCAGGGGGATCACGGCGATGATGAAGAACACGGTGGTGGGGACGCGGCACGCGCGCGCCGCTATCTCGGCATAGGCCGCCGCGAACGTGGAGGCGATGATGCACGGCACGAAGATGTGCCCTGTCACCTGGTAGAGCGCCCAATAGATGGCCCAGGTGAGCAAGCCGCCCAGCGAGGCTACGGGGATGCGTCGCGGATTCACATCGAAGAACAGCGCGAACCCGAGCGCTCCCAAGAAGGATGTGATGAGCTGGATGATGGCGTAGGCGTCCATGCTCATCACCACGCCATCTGCGCGATCCAGATGGCCGCCATGAACCCGAGCGCCAGGGCCACAGCCCACAGAAGGCTCTCCACGAATCGCATCACGCCCGATATCGTGTCGCCGGAGAGCATGTCGCGCGTGGCGTTGGTCATGGCAACGCCTGGGATCAGGAGCATGATGTCCCCGATCATGACCATGTCCGTGGATATCGTGCCCAGGGTGCTCGCTACTGCCATGATGCCCAACCCGCAGAGGAACGAGTTCGCGAAGTTGAAGATGATGGTGTTGGGGGTCCACGGCCGCACATAGCGGATGGAGAGGCAGATCAGCACCGCGAAGGCGGCTGAGACGATCCCGTCCAAGAGCGACCCTCCGAAGAACATGGCGAAGGCCCCTGCTGAGAGGACGCCGCCTGCGAAGAGCGCCACACCGCCGATGGCGTGGCGGTTGATGGCAGCCAGGCGCTCCTGTATGGCATCAGGTGCCAGCTGCTCTTCCACGGCCGCTCTGCACAGGTCCGAGAGCATCTCCACCTTGTGGAAGTCGATGGATGCATCGCCCATGATGCGGCGCGTGAGGGTATGCTCGTAGCCTCCTGGCAGCGTCATGGTGACGATGATCGTGGCCGTTATCACCAAGACGTTCATCTTGTGCGCGCCGTAGGCGCGTCCCATGCGCATGAGCTCCTCTTCGATCAGATGCACATCGGCCCCTGACCTCAGCATGGCCTCCCCGATATCGAGCATCGCGGGCAGCGCTTCCAGGGCAAGGGGAGCAGATGCGTCCATGGGGAATCGCGCGTCTGCTTCAGCGCAGATCGGGAGGGGAGAGCGCGGGTCGCACGCTGATCGCTCGCTCATGTGCCGTCGCTCCCTCCTCTTCGGTTCACTGCCGTAAAAGCCCTCATGGCGCAGCCTGTGCGCACACGGCGTGGAATATCATTGCTTGGATCCATAGTATCGGATGAGCGAAGGATATTCGAAAGGGAGCATACATGGGATTCCTGACTGGAAAGACGACGTTGATCACAGGTGCTGGGCAGGCGTTGCTGAAAGATGGGGCGCCGGGTGCCATCGGGTACGGCATCGCCATCGCATTCGCCAAGGAGGGCGCGAACCTGGTCATCACCGGTCGCAACGTCACCAAGCTGGAGAAGGCCAAGGCTGAGCTGGAGTCCGAATACGGCATCAAGGTGCTCCCCGTGCAGGCTGATGTCAGCAAAGACGCGGATAATCAGGCCGTCGTGCAGAACGTGGTGGACAAGGCGATCGCGGAGTTCGGGCGCATCGACGTGCTCGTGAACAATGCGCAGGCATCTGCGTCCGGCGTCACGCTCGCAGACCATACGACCGATCAGTTCGACCTCGCCATCTACTCCGGTCTCTATGCTACCTTCTATTACATGCAGGCATGCTACCCGCATCTGAAGGAGACGAAGGGCTCCGTCATCAACTTCGCGTCCGGTGCGGGCCTGTTCGGCAACTTCGGGCAGAGCGCCTATGCGGCGGCCAAGGAGGGCATCCGTGGCATGACGCGCGTGGCCGCCACCGAATGGGGACCGGACGGCATCAACGTGAACGTGGTCTGCCCGCTTGCGTGGACGGCTGCTCTGGAGAACTTCCAGGAGCAATATCCGGATGCCTTCGAGGCGAACGTGCACATGCCTCCCATGGGTCACTATGGCAATGTGGAGACGGAGATCGGGCGCGTGGTCGTGCAGCTGGCGCATCCGGACTTCAAGTTCATGAGCGGTGAGACCCTCACATTGGAGGGCGGCATGGGCCAGCGTCCGTAGAACGGACAACGGGGACGTAGGATATCGTCCCGCTTTCGATCCGTCCCTGTTGCGCTCGGCAGCTCCCCCCCCCTCGGCCTTGGCATCGGGCTGGCGAAACCCATGATGAGGCATATCATGGGCTTCTGGCCCTGCTGAATCGGCCTCAACTTCGAGCGGTGAGCGCATCCTCGCATCCTGCGCCCACCGCTCCGCGCTCATCGGTCGCGCCCCTCTGCGCTCTCGCTCCCTACCTTGGGACACGCTCAGGGAGGGTGAGGGGGAAGCCTTACGGCAGGGGGAAGAGCACGAATGAGGCGATGGCCAAAGCTGCGACGATGGCGATGGCGACGATGGTGATGGTCATCGCTCGCTTGCTCGGTGCGTAGAGCGCTTCGTCCTTCGAGAGCACCACAGGTGCCCGCTGCTCTTTGCCCTGGTCGCCCTTTTGTGGCTGTTGTGCCATGGCGCCTCCTTCGTCGGAGCGTGAACCGTGGCTTCCATGGTACGACATGGCATCATCCAAGAGATGCTGGCAGCGCGGGTTTCATATGGTCGTGCCATATTGGAATCGCATCATTCCCCACCGTGCGCTACTTGAAGCGATAGCGCATAGCTCGTGCCTGATCATCGAATTTGCACCATGCTCTGCCCCTCTCGTATGTTCGCCTCGATCCCAAAGGGGATGAGCCTATACGGAGGAGGGAAAGCATGGCCACAGAGTTCGATCGTCGGAGCTTCCTGAAGGGTGCAGTCGCGTTCGGAGCCGTCGCAGCCACGGGTGCTCTTGCTGGGTGCAACAGCAGCACGGCAAGCGAGGCGTCAGCAGCGTCATCTGCGGGGAGCAGCGCAGCCACCGCGAGCAGCATCGCGATAGGCGACAAGCTTGCGCAGGGACCTCAGATGTCCGAGATCTTGAAGTGCCCGGTCGATCCGAGCGCTGAATGGGAGCTCATGGCTCGCGTCGAGGATACGGGCATCCTCGAGGGCATGAACTGGCACGATGGCACGCTCTGGTTCATAGACGTGGCCACCTCACGCATCTTCAAACTGGAAGATGGCGAGGTCGTAACCGTGTATGAGGATCCAGAGAAGAAGGCCATGCCCAATGGCGCGAAGTTCATCGATGATGACACCATCTTGCTCTGCGACCGAGCGATGGGGCTTTGCACCTATACGCTGAGCACGGGCGAATACAAGCAGATCGTCGATTCGTTCGAGGGTGCCAAGTTCCTTGGCTTGAACGACCTGGTGCTCGACGGCAAGGGCGGTGCGTACTTCACTGATCCTGGCCAGTCGGATTACTTCAACAACGTGGGAAGCGTCTACTACGTGAACTACGGTGATGGCAGCTACGCCATCGAGAAGATCGTCTCCACGGCTGCGTACCCCAATGGCATCACCATCTCACCCGATGGGATGTTCCTCTATGTTGCAGAGTTCAATACGAATTCCATCCTCTGCGTTCCGTCGAAGAGCTACACGGATGCCAAGGATACGCCGTACGTGTTCGCGCGGCTCTCTGGTGGACACGGGCCTGACGGCGTGCTCACCGATGCTGCGGGCAACGTGTATGCGGCGCATCTGAATGCGAAGGAAGTGGCCATGGTCAACGATGCAGGCTGGCCGATGCCCTCCATCCGCCTGCCCGAGACGGCATCCCCGTTGGTGAGCAACCTGCTCATAGCTGAAGGGTATCTCTATGTATGCGACTTCGGCGGCAAGAGCATCTGGCGCATCGCGATCGATGCAGAGCCGAATCCGCTGGCCTAGCTAGCTCTGGGCGCGCCTGCCTCGGGAAGGCCCTTATTCCAAAGAGGCATAGGGGCCTTCCGTTTCGGTATTTCTTCTATGCAGGCAGCCCTCTCTACACTTATCCACAGTCCTTATCGCGAGCATCGATGACAGGAGGAGAACATGCCCAAGCTGGAAGTGGTATCCCACGAATACGATGAAGCCACGGGTATCGACAAGTATGTGTTCAACCCGGGAAACATGGAGGCGTTGGTGAAGGTCGTCGTAGAGGATGGCGAGCCGGAGGTGCTCTTGGGAGTCCAAGCCATGGCGGTCCAGCAGGATGTCGTCGGCGAGCCCGTTTGGACGAAATGCGCCAATCCCGCCATCTCGGATATCGCTCTCGAGGAATACAAGATGCGCCAGTAGCCATCTACGGATGCATGGTGTGCGGATGAAGAGGAGGCCCCTAGGCCTCCTCTTTTCGTATCAGCACGTTCTTGGTCGGTATCGTCGTGTAGGGTAGGCGATCCCGTAGGTGCCGCTCTGGCGGTGCACCCTCATGCACGGAGGTGATGCGCGTTGGTGTCCGTTTTGCCTCTATCGAGGATGCGGGCGCACGTGAAGCGTGCCCCTACGAAGATCGTCTCGATCTAGGTTGCTCGTAGGAGCGCTGCTTGGCTACGCTCGGTGCGCATGATGGGTGAAGTGACCATGCGTTGCATCCCAGAAGCCCCTGCATCCATGGGCAAGGATGCCTCCTGTTCTCTGATCGTGTTCCATATATTCAGAAGATAGTCAATATTCATGAGCGTTATATCGGCTATATGGTCATATAATCAGGTAAGCATATCCATGATCACAGCAAGGGGGCGAAGATCATGGCACGGGGGATGATCAGGGGGATCTCACAGAGCAAGAACGCTATCCTTGCTGCAACATGCGCGCTGCTGGCGGATCAGCGTCAGCAGCCGTATTCGTGGCCGATGCTGTATCGGTGCGCTCGCCGTTGGTCGCGGTGGGCATGATGGGCTGCGCGCTCGCGGCTTTCGCGACGCTCTGCATCTTCGCGGGCTTCCTGGATGGCAGGACGGGAGCTCCTCTCAAGGATCGGGTGATGCGTGCCGCTCCAGGCATCGTCGGGCGATGTGCTCTCATCTTGGGGTCATCTGCCCTGGTCGTCCTTGCCTACGGCATCCTCGCATTCTTGCTTGATCTCTCGCTATTCCCGCATATCGGCACGCAGGCAGCGCTCATGGTGCTGGAATCGCTCGCCATGGGATCGGCGCTCGGGCTCGCTCCGCTTCCTCTCATGCTGCTCGCGGGGTGCGCGCTTGCGCCCTCCCCAGGGTTCCATCCCATCCGCGATATGCGCAGCATGCGAGGCGCCTATGTACCCGTGCTGGCGGCATCGATCGCGGCTGTGGTGCTCGGGATCCTCATCCGGGCTGCATCATCGCTCATCCCGCATGAGGGGATGGCCCTTATGGCCTTCATCCTCCTCTCTTGGGGGTTGGGTGCGGTCTGGATCTTCGCGACATGCGCTGCATGCGTGCGCACGAGGGCTGTTGGAGGTGCCTCGTGGTGGAGGGCTTGGGTGATCAGCATCTGGGACAGGCACCTTCGCAAGGGGGCAACGGCCACGGTTTCATGCATCCTCACGTTCGCGCTCGCCTTCTCGCTGTTGGGCATGGGCCCGGCGGCGTTCGCAGAGGAAGGGGCTCCTCAGCCAGGTCCCGCACCGGTGGAGCCTGATGTCTATGAGGTCCCTGATGATATCGCTCCTTCCACGGGAGGCGCTCCCGATGAGGACGCACCATCTCCTGACGGGTCCGATCATGCGCAAGCGTCCGCAGGGGAAGCGTCCGCGCCGGATGCATCCTCAGATGACCAGGGGCAGCAAGAGGCACCTGAGATACCGGCGCTCCCACCTGAGGACTACTACGAGCAGCCGGATGTGGAGGGTGTGCCCGTCGCCATAGAAGGCGAGGCCACGCTCATGCGCCTCTCAGAGAAGAGCTTCTCCACCGTCATCGGTGGTGCGGATGTTGCCTACGAGGATGCAGCGGGCAATATCCGTCCCATAGACAACACGCTGGAGCCGGTGGCGGAGGGTCTCTTCGAGGAGCCTGCCACCTATCGCAACAAGAGCAATGCATTCACGGCGGAGCTCCCGGCGAAGGACCCGGAGGGTGTCGCGAGCGAAGCGGGCCTTTCGCTCCATGCCAACGGGCATGCGGTGACGCTCTCTCCGCTGGATGTCGACCTCTCCCGTGCGTGCGCCGTGGGAGAAGCCATCCGCTATACCGAGGCACGCCCTGGGATCGACTGGCAGTACACGCTCGTGGGGTCGGTCGTGAAGGAGGATATCGTGCTCACGCGCGTGGTGGATGAGCAGCCATTCGACACGCGCTTGGGCCTCTCGGCTGGGCTGTCGGCCTTCATGGAGGAGGGCATCTGCGTGATCGTGGATGCTGAGGGCTCTGAGGTCATGCGCATCGCGGCACCCATAGCCACAGACGCGGCAGGTGAGGTGAGCGGGAGCATCACGCTGGACCTCGAGGAGAGAGCCGAGGGCCTGACGCTTGTGCTCGAGCCGGACTGGGAGTGGCTCGCACGCCCTGAGCGCGCATACCCGGTGCGCGTGGACCCGACCGTGGACATCGCCCCTGCAGCCGTGCGCGTGGGGTGCGTGGAGCAGCAATGGCGCAACCTTCTCATCGGCGAGAACGGGTATGCCTATGCGGGCTACGATGATGGCAAGAAGACGGGCACGGGCATCTTCAACCAGGGTCTCGGTCACGCCATGTGCCGCACCTATGCTGAGATCGACTATGACTTCTCCTACATCATGAGCGAGGCGCGCATAGACTCGGCCACCTTCTCCCTCTATCAGAACGGCGCGTATTCGGGTGGAGCCACCAACTTCGGGCTGTATCGCGTCATGGAGCCATGGGACTTCGATAGCCTTACGTGGGCGAATCAGGAGGACCACACCCATGAGCTCGTGTGCTTCCGCCAGGCGAACACCTCTCCTGGCTACATCGATTGGGATGTGCGCGAGTGCGTGAACAACTGGGTGCAGGGCGTCTACGTCCAGCGAGGCTTCTGCGTGATGGCCGAGGATGAGCGAGGCATGCAATGCGAGATGTTCCAGAATCGCTACGCTGACAATCCTCCTCGGCTCACCATCGATTGGAGCATCCCCGACCCGGTGGATGAGGCGCGACCCTTGGATGCCATCACCGTGAACATCCGCGCCCTCACTGAGCACGATGCGGACAACAAGCTGCAATTGGATGGCGTGTTCGCCGATGGCGAGGCGACGCCGCGCTCCACCGTCGCCTACACGCTGGACCCGAAGGGCGAGACGGGCATCGGATATGCATCTCGCAGCTACAAGTATCCCGATTCCACCGAATGGCAGGATTCCATTCCGAATGCGAATCGCTACAAGGACAAGCTCTCCAACTGGCAGAGCCACGTGTTCTCTGGCTTGGCCTTCGACACGCTCTACAAGGTGCGTGCGCTCGCCATCAAGGATGGCACCTCGGGCAAGGAGGGGGTGTCGGATACCTTCCTCGTCTACAAGGCATCAGCCAAGGATACGCTTCCCTACATCGCGGGCCACTATGGGACCACGCTCGATCAGCTGGCACGCGACAACCGCGTGCAGGACTGCCTCGTCGTGGGCGGCAACACGATCTTCGTGCGCAACCCCAAGACGAATGCGCCCTACAATCCCGGAGACCTGACCGAGGATCAGAAGCGCCGCATAGACTCAGGTCTCATGGGGCGGGGCAAGCATTGCGAATACGGCTTCGAGCCCGTGAACATGAACACCGGGAACTTCGTGCTCGAGGGCATCGATGCATCCATGCCCGACCTCGATGGGGACTTCGAGGTCCGTCGCACCTACAATTCCAAGGATCCCGGCACCTCGGGCGCTCTCGGTCGAGGCTGGTCGCTCTCCTTCACCGATCGCATCTCCGCCGCTCCCTCAGGCGCGCTCATCTACACCGCATCTGATGGCGCATCCTATTTCTTCGACCCAGACGGGGAGGGCGGATACGCCTTGGATGGGGATGCGGGCTTCGAGCTTGCTCGCATAGCCTACAAGCCCGAAAGCGCGCCTCTTGCATCTCCGGATCTCTACCGCTACGAGCTGACATCCAAGGACGGGCGCGTGCTCTCGTTCGACTGCTATGGGATGCTCACCACCATCACCTCTGCAGCGGGCCTGATCACGACCGTGGGATACGATGCCAACCACCTCATGGAGAGCGTGACCTCGCCTGCGGGTCGCGTCATCACCTTCGCGCATGATGCCATGGGACGCGTGAGCTCGGTGACGCTGCCGGACGGGAACGTGGTCGCCTACGCCTATGACGCGCGTGGGGACCTGACCTCTGTCACCGAAGCGGGTGGGGGTCATCTCACCTATGCCTACGATGCGCAGGGGCGCATGACCCAGTGGTGCGACCCGACCGGTGCGCCCATGGTGCGCAACACCTATGATGCGGAAGGTCGCGTCACCTACCAGCTGAACGCGAATGGCGATCGCTCTGCGCTGGCCTATGCGGATGGATGCACCACGGCAACGGATGCGACGGGTGCCATCACCACCTATCGCTATGACGGTCGCTTCCGCACCACATCCGTGAGCTATCCAGATGGGCATGTCGTCACGCGCGCCTATGACGGAGAAGGCAACGTCATCTCCGATGAGCATGGCACCTACGCCTATGATGGCAACGGATACCTGGCCTCGCAGACCGACCTGCGCGGACAGACCACCACCTATGCCAATGATGAGGCAGGGCATGTGGTCGCGAAGACGCTGCCCGACGGGGAGACCATCACCTATGCCTATGATGGCAAGGGGAACCTCCTCGCAGAGGCTTCCAGCACAGGGCGCGCCTTCACGCGGACCTATGATGAGCTCTGCCGCATGACGAGCGAGACGGATGCTGATGGCATCACCACGTCATTCGCCTACGATGGCGCTGACCGGATCTCGCAGACAGATGCGCTCGGGAGCGTCACCACCTATGCCTACGATGCCATGGGCCGGCAGATCTCGGTCACCGATCCTTCGGGCAACACCTCTCGGACCTCCTATGATGCCATGGGTCGCGTGGTGGCAGAGGTCGATGGCACCGGTGCGACGACGCGCTATCTGCTCGATGCGCGCGGCTTGCTCATGGCGCTCGTGGAGGGCACGGGCGGTGTCACCTCGTTCACCTATGATGCCGCTGCCAACATGACCTCCATGACGGATGCGGCGGGTGGCGTGTGGACGTATGTCCATGATGGCGTGGGCAACTGCATATCCGAGACCGACCCTCTCGGGCATGCCACCATCAAGGGCTACGACGCGCGCGGGCGCCTCATCTCGCAGGTGGATGCGACAGGCGTGAGCGAAGCATGGTCCTATGATGGGCTGGGGCGCGTGGTCAGCCACACGCTTCCCTCTGGCGCCTCTGAGTCGTGCTCCTATGAGGGGGACCTCACCGAACCTGCTCGCGAGGTCGATGCGCTGGGCAATGTGACCACGCGCACCTTCACCGCGCGGGGCCAGGTGGCCAGCATCACCTATCCCGATGGCGGATGCGAGGTTCTCACCTATGAGGGCGAGGACGTGCTGTCGCGCACCTCGCCAGCCGGTCTCGTCACGACGCTCGCGCTCTCGCCAGCAGGCCGCATCATGGGCGTGGATGCATCGGGGCGCACGTGGGGCTATTCCTACGATGCTGCTGGGCGCGTGGCTTCTGTGACGGACCCTGTCGGCAGCACTTCCCTCATAGAGAATGATGCTGCAGGCCGCGTTGTGGGCATCACCGATGCGCTCGGGCATGAGACGACGTTCTCCTATGATGGCGAAGGTCGCCCGATCTCGGTCACCGATCCTCTGGGCAACACGGTCACATGCGCCTATGATGCCCTTGGCAATGTGGTGGAGGAGACCGACGCTCTCGGGAATGCCACCACCTATGCCTACGATGCGCTTGGCCTCGTGGCATCTGAGACGGACCCGCTGGGCAACGCCATGGCGCTCGAGCGGGACGCGCTGGGCGCCCTCATCTCCCAGACCGATGCTGCGGGCGCTGTCACCACCTATGCCTACGATGCGGCAGGGCGCAGGATATCCGTCACCGACCCCATCGGGCGCCAGACGGCGTATTCCCATGATGGGGCGGGCAACCTCGTGCGCATCACGCTCCCAGATGGCTCAACGGAGCGCTTGGGCTATGACGCGCTCGGGCGCGTCGTCTCCGTCACGGATGCCCTGGGGCGCACAGCCTCGCTCGATCTCGACTGGCGCGGGAGCGTCGTGCGCGCCTCTGTGGATGGCATCGGGGCGGAGAGCTATGCCTATGATGTGGAAGGACGGCTGACGTCGCATGTGGATGCTGCTGGGCGCGTGGCCTCTGTGGTGTATGATCTCTGGGGCTCGGCGCTCCTGGAGTGCGGCAATGATGGCGCGGTCACCGTGCGCACCTATGATGGGGTCGGGCGCGTGGCATCGGAGACGGATGGCGTAGGCGCCACGACCCGCTTCGCCTATGACGCCGCAGGCAATGCGGTCTCTCGGACGGATGCCGCAGGCAATGAGACGCGCTTCGCCTATGATGCGGCAGGGCGCCTCATCTCCCAGGTGGATGCCGTTGGCGGCATCACGTCCTATGAGCTGGATGCGGCAGGGCGCGTGGTCGCGCAGACCGATGCGGATGGGTATCGCACCCATGCGGCCTATGACGGGGCAGGGCGCATGATCGAGCAGGTGGATGGCGCAGGTGCCCTCACCCGTGCGACCTACGATGCGCGCGGGGATGTGGCATCTGTCACAGATGCCAATGGGAATGAGGATGCATATTCCTATGACCTGGCCGGTCAGCTCATATCCCACAGGGATGCCTCTGGCGGCACGGAATCGTTCGCCTATGACGTGCGCGGCAACATGGTGCGCCATGAGAGCGCAGGCGGCAACGTCAGCACCTATGGATACGACGCCATGGGCGCTCTGGTGCGCCAGACCGACCCTACCGGTGCTACCACCACCTATGACGTGAACGCGCTCGGGCTCGCCACGCGCGTCACCGATCCGCGTGGCGCTGAGCATGCGTATTCCTACGATGGGGTGGGGCGCATGGTGAGCGCCTCTTCTCCGCTCGGGTATGTGCGCTCGTTCACCTATGGGGCTGCAGATGCACCCATCTCAGAGGCTGATAACTGCGGGCTCTCCGTCACCTATGAGCTCGATGGGCTGGGGCGTCCGGTCAAGGCGAGCGCATCGGGCGCGTCGGAGACGTGGAGCTATGACCTCATGGGCAATGTGGTGGCCCATGCCGATAGGACGGGTGCCACGGACGCCTTCACCTATGATGCAGCAGGCAGGCTCTCGAGCTATGCTGATGGAGCGGGCCTCACCGAGAGCTACGCCTATGACGGGCGCGGCAACGTCACCTCCGTCAGGTCGGGTGCCATCACCACGCGCTATGCCTATGACGGGGCCTCGAACGTCATCTCTGAGGCAGTGGGAGGTGCGAAGCCCACCACCTTCGCCTATGATGCGGCAGGGCAGCTGACTTCCATCACGGATGGAGCCGGGGCGAGCACCTCATTCGAATACGACCCGATAGGGAACCTCACGCGCCAGGTGGATGCGACGGGCGGCATCTGGGGGTATGCCTATGATGCAGACGGCAACCTCACCGCATCCACATCCCCTGCAGGTGCTGATCGGGCATGGGGCTATGACGCAGCGGGCAGGCTCGCACGCGCAACGGACGGGGATGGCGCCACCACCACCTATGAGCGCGATGCTTCGGGCAACATCATCAGCGTCACGGGCGCGGCGGGTGAGAGGACCTCATATTCCCACGATGCAGAAGGGAACCTCACCTCCATCACATCCCCTTCGGGTGCCACCGAATCCATGGCCTATGACATGCGAGGGTATCTGACCTCCCTCACCACGCCCTCAGGTGCCACATCGCGCTATGACTACGATGAGCTGGGGCGGATGCTCGAGAAGTCCTATGACGCGAGCTCCCTCGACGGGGCGATGTATTCCTACGATGCGGAAGGGCGCGTGGTCTCGCGCACGGATGCATGCGGGCAGGCGACGTATGCCTACGATGGGGCGGGGCGGCTCACCTCGGAGACGGACGGCTTCGGGCAGACGCTCGCCTATTCCTATGACGATGCGGGCGATCTGGCTTCCATCACGTATCCGGACGGCGCACGCGTGGCATACGCCTACGATGCATCAGGGCGCATGTCATCCGTTGAGTCCGATGAGGGTGCCTATGCCTACTCCTATGACGATGCGGGCCGACCGGTGTCGCTCGCTCACCCCGATGGGGTCATCACGCGCACCTCCTATGACGATCAGGGACGCGTCACCTCCGTGGTTCATGCGACCGCTGAGGGTGCTGAGCTCTCGCGATTCGCGTATTCCTATGATGCAGATGGGCGCATCGCCTCAGAGGATGCCGTGGTCGAAGGCGAGGATGGCACTGCTCATGAGTCGCATCGCACCTTCTCGTATACGGAGGGCGGCAAGCTCTCCGTCGTCGATGCGACCGAGGACGGGACGTGGCATGCGGAGCGCTATGGCTACGACGCCTCTGGCAACAGAGCATATCTGGTGCGCGAGGGCGCAGATGCTGATGAGGTCACATATGCCTACGATGAGGATGGGCGGCTCATCCGCGAGGAGAGCAGTGCCCATGGCGTGACCGAGCACTCCTATGATGCGGACGGCCAGCTGATATCCACGGTGGGTCCTGGAGAGGATCTGAGCTTCTCCTATGGCGTGGAGGGGCGGCTTGCGGCCGTGCATTCGGGAGACCTCCTCCTCATGGCTGCGGTCTATGATGGGGATGGCAAGAAGGTGGCTGAGTCCACGCTCTACCATGCATCTCGCACGATCCCTCAGGGCTCTGGCGATGGCGGGGCGCTGCCCTCGATCCTTTTGGGCCTGGCTGGTGGGGATGCAGGTGCGGCGCGGCATGTGGGGGATGCGCTCGCCATGTCCGTCTACGGCATGGCGGCCATGACAGGTGCGCTCTCTGCCACCTTGAACCCCGCTGTGACGCCCGAGGCCATACCGGCTGCGTGCCGGATCGCGCGCGAGCTGTTCGCTCCTGGTGTATCGCATGTGCCACAGGGCGCACCGCACCTCTTGGCGTCGGTCGTGGATGGGGACGATGCGGATGCCCTCTTGAGGTCGCTCGGTGGCGCATCCCCGGCTCTCTCCGTCACAGATGAGCTCTACGACACAACCACCTTCGCATCGTGCACCTTGCCCGAGGCTGAGCAGCGCCTGTATGCGGCATCCACGCGCACGGGCGGATCGCGCTCGGTGGTCGGGGTCGAGCGCTTGGCAGAGGTCGTGCAGGGCAGCGCGAGCTATCTGCTCCACGATGGGCGCGGGTCTGTGGTGCAGGAGGTCGTCGGGGCGGC
>CAJURX010000004.1 GCA_910589125.1 uncultured Eggerthellaceae bacterium | reverse complement strand
TCGCCATGATGCCGAAGAGCACGCTCAGCCCATAGAGCGGGATGAGCCGAGAGAGCACCACGGTGGATACGGGAACGGGGAGGGACATGACCAGGTCGTAGTCCTTCAGGAAGAAGAGCGTTCCGTTGGCCTTCGTGAATGTGCTGATGATGGTTGCCATGGCGATCAAGGTCACGCCGAGCAGAGGGATGTATGCCCCTAGGTCAAGCGACAGCATGGATTGGGCGATGCAGACCATGTACGCGATGATGGCGGCGCCGATGAGCGCTGCTCCGAGGCAGATGAATCCGAGCGCCTGCTTTGTCTTGCGGCCGTCCTCGTGGAGGCGCTTGTTGATGCCGAAGAGCCCGAGGAACTGGATCTTCAGCAGGAGAGCGAGGGGCCTCATCGAAGCGCCTCCTCATCCTGGTCCACCATGTCGAGGAACACCTCTTCCAGGCTATCGTCTCCGACGACGCTGGCAGTGGGGCCAGCGGCTTGGATGCGGCCGCCCTTGATGATGGCTATCTCATCGCAGAGCTTCTCCACCACTTCCAGCACATGACTGGAGAAGAAGATGGCAGAGCCGCGTGCGGCCAGCTCGCGCAGCATCTCCTTCATATGGAAGGACGCTTCGGGGTCAAGGCCGACGAAAGGCTCATCCAAGACCAAGAGGAGCGGCTCGTGCAGGAACGCGCCGATGAGCACGAGCTTCTGGCGCATGCCATGGGAGTAGGCGGATATGAGGCTTCCCAGGTCATCGGCGATGCCCAGTCGCTCTGCATAGGCATCGATGCGCTGTGCGCGAAGGTCAGCGGGCACCTCGAAGATATCTGCCATGTAATCCAGGTATTGCATGCCGGTCAGGAATTCGTAGATATCGGGGTTGTCGGGAACGTAGGCGGTCAGGCGCTTGCAGGCAAGGGCATCGGTGATGGCCGACTGCCCAGCGATGCGGATGTCTCCCGAATCGGGCTTGGCTACGCCCACGATGGATCGGATGAGCGTCGTCTTGCCCGCGCCATTGGGTCCCACGAATCCGAAGATGCATCCGGCGGAGACCTCCAAGGATACGCTGTCCAACGCGCGCTTCTCCCCGAACGTCCTCGTGACATCTTTCACGACCAGGATAGGTCGTCCTGCCTTGCGCTCATTCCCCATGGTGAAGCTCCTCCTTCAGGTCCCTATGGTGAGGTGATCTGTTGTTATATCTATACTATAACAGATGGAACAGATTGATGAGGAGAGAGGTGTTAGGGGGTGTGGACGCAGTCGAACCCTGGGGGTTCTCATCCCATCAGGGTCGATGCTCTATGAGCCAAGGATGGTGTGCGAAATCGTAGAAGATACTGGCGGAGAGGCAGGGATTCGAACCCTGGATACCGCTTAACACGGCATAACGGTTTTCGAGACCGCCGCATTCAACCGCTCTGCCACCTCTCCGCAAAGCCCCGTAATTATGCCACAAGACGCTCTTGGATATGTAGCGGTATTGGCAAAGCAAGCGAGGGTTCTTCTGGTGCACGAGATTCACCCGCCGCGCGGCCGAGCAGCCTATGAGCTGTGAGGGTAAGCGCAGAAAGGAGAAGATCGTGTGTCAGAAGAAGCCGCAGCGTCAATTCATTACGCGGTCCGCACCGCGGCCGCGTAATAGAAAAATGGCGGAGAGGCAGGGATTCGCTCGCATCAAGGCCAAGCCGCTTTGCGGTCGCTACGCGAGCCTTGACCCTCGCGGCTGCGGATATCCAGAGGATATACCCGCAGTCGAACCCTGGGGGTTCTCAACCCGTCAGGGTAGATGCTCTATGAGCCAAGGAAAGCATTCAGGGTAGTAGCAAGAAATGGCGGAGAGGCAGGGATTCGAACCCTGGATACGCTTTTGGCGCATACACGATTTCCAATCGTGCTCCTTCGGCCAGCTCGGACACCTCTCCGTGTTCAGCGGCTGCGATCAGCAACGCAGAAGTATAAACCAAATGCCCCAACTTCTACAACACGAATGCGAATGCGAACGAAAGGTCTCCATGAGCGAAGGGATAGCCATGCGATCGCTCGTTGTAGAAAGGAAACGTTTGCCCACAAAACCGGAGCGGTGCTTTCCACATGGTCTAAACTAGCTTGCACACAAAGCTGAGGTATCGCTTTCCACAACGCATAAGGAGGGTCAGATGGCTGACCGCACAGTCGAGAATCCCGGAACCGAAGTTCCGCAGATGCCAGAGATCTTGGAGCGCGTTCTCCTGTATGCCATCAACGAGGGCAAGCAGAAGATGCTGGAAGGAGAAGAGGTCACGCCCTTCACCTCGCTCGTCGTCCATGAGAGCGTGTTCATCGAGACACATCCCGGGAACGATGCTGAGGAATGCTTCAACCTGGCACGACACACCGTGGAAGGTGCGCGAGGGGCTTCGGCCTATGCCTTCTGCTATGACGGCTACATCGAGACGAGCGAAGGCGTCAAGGATGCGCTCATCTCCGAGGGTGGCGTTCCGGGTGAAGCTGACGGGTATGCCATCGGATTGCTGTACACCCTGGACGCTGACGGCAAGCCGCAGTTCAGCGAGAGCCCTTCCTATATCGGCAAGGCCCCGAACTTCATGAGCGACCTTCGCGATGCGACCGAGTACGCAGACGAGGAGATCGACGACAAGTACACGGATACGCTGACTGATTGATCCCTTCCAAGAGAGCGGATCCGCGAAGAGGATGGATGAAAGGGTGCCGATCTGGCACCCTTTCTCATATGGAATAGCCTTCATGTGCGTGCGGCATGCGCGCAGATCCCGAGCGAAATGATGATGAACGGATGACGGGCTCTTGCTGAACATCTGTCAAGCATCTGTCAGATGAGCGCCTTACCTTCGTATCGTGGCTTCGGGAGCTTCGCATCCAGGGCAAACACAATCGGCCAAACAGCGGCCCTCGTGATGCAGGCTTCCCGAAGCAGTACGGGAATGATGGTGTGGAGACGGTGGGGCGCGCGGTTGCGAAGGTGGCTGGTTCTGCTAGAATAGGCGGGCTGTCCTGCTCCGGGACCACCTGACCGGAGCCGTTTAGACCAGAGGAGGTGAGCTGATGAAGGCTTACGAACTGCTGTATTTCGTCGCTCCGACCGCTGACGACGACGCTCGTGCTGCTGTGCAAAAGCGCATCGAGGGCGTCATCGCCGATGCAAAAGGTCAGATCGACAACGTCGATGACTGGGGAAGGCATAAGCTGGCCTATGAGGTCAATGGCCTGACCGACGCCGATTACGTCCTAGTCGATTTCCACACCGATCCGACGAGCATCGCAGAGCTGGACCGCGTTCTGCGCATCACCGATGCAGTTGCGCGTCACATGGTCGTTGCACGCACCGACAGGGATTAGTCGAGGATCGAAAAGGGAGAGCATGAGCATCAATCGAGTTGTCATAAGCGGAAACCTAACCCGCGACCCAGAGCTTCGCACTACGGCATCGGGCATGCCCATCATGTCCATGGGCGTCGCAGTCAATGATCGTCGCAAGAATAATCAGACCGGCGAATGGGAAGATTATGCGAACTTCATCGACTGCACGATGTTCGGCACACGTGCGCAGAACATCCAGCGCTTCCTGTCCAAGGGGGTCAAAGTGACCATCGAGGGCAAGCTTCGCTGGAGCCAGTGGGAGCGCGACGGTCAGAAGAGGTCGAAGATCGAGGTCATCGTCGATGACATCGACTTCGGAGGCAACCGCAATGGCGGCAACAATGGCGGGGATGCGAGCCTTGGCAATGACATCTCGGCATACAGTGCCCCGGCAACATCGACGATGCCTGCTATCGACACCACGGCTTCCGTGTACGACGAAGACATACCATTCTAGGAACGCCAGAAAGAACGAGGTAAAACATGGCCGATTACGCTAAGCAGCCTCGTCGCAAGCAGTGCCAGTTCTGCAAAGACGACATTGAGTATATCGATTACAAGGATACTCAGATGCTGCGCAAGTACACCACCGATCGCGGCAAGATCAAGCCGCGTCGCGTCACGGGTGCATGCAACCAGCACCAGCGTGACATCGCGAACGCCATCAAGCGCGCTCGCACCATGGCTCTGATGCCCTACTCTGTCCCTGCTGTCAGCGGGCGCGGCGACCGCCGTCGCAACCGTTAAGGAGGTGCCAGATGGAGGTCATTCTTCTCAAGGAGCTCAGGGGTCGCGGAGGCGAAGGCGACATCATCAACGTTGCTCGCGGCTTTGCGAACAACTATCTGCTGCGTCAGGGCTATGCCGTTAGGGCTACGCCCGGCAATCTGAAGCAGCTCGAGCAGAAGCGCAAGAACATCGAGAAGCGCGAAGAGGTGCGCATCTCTGATGCGAACGCTCTGGTCGAGAAGCTGCAGGACGCAACCGTCAAGATCACGGCTCAGGTTGGCGATGAGGGCCAGCTGTTCGGCTCTGTGACCGCTCCCATGATCGCAGACGCTATCGCGGAGCAGTTCGGCCTTGAGGTCGATCGTCGCCGCGTCGAGCTGGGCAAGCCGATCAAGGCTGTTGGTGAGTACGAGGTGCCCGTAGGGTTCTATCGTGACATCAAGGCGAACGTCAAGGTCAGCGTTGCTGGCGATGCTGCGGAGGACGCAGAGGTCGCTGCAGAGGCTGCCGAGGAGGCTGCTGTTGAGGCAGTGGCTGAGGCAGAGACCGAGGCTGTTGCTGAGGTGGAGGCTGTCGAGGACGCAGAGGTCACCGAATAGCCTTCCCGCATCTTGGATGCTCAGGCCCTCCCGATCCGGGAGGGCCTTTTTCGTGCCCCTCATCCCCGCTTGCGGTCATGTGAGTCCCATAGATCCACAGCTCATCTGCGCCCGTATGCCCTGTCTGATGGCACGGACGCCCGCGAAGCGCGCCCCTGCAATGGTTGCTTCACGCATCCCTGTCCCGCGACATGCGCGATACACGATACCTCCATGAGGCGCCTCCTGCTTCGGAGGGTATAATCGCAGGTCCCATACCATGCTTCGACGAAGGGGTGCGCATGCCAGGAACCGCCAACGACACTCAGCCCAGATCGACCGAGGTATCAGCAGAGAAGCGCGCACAGCTGCCTGCTGATGTGGAGGCGGAGAAGGCGGTCCTTGCCGCATGCATGCTGAGCCCCGATGTCTGCGATGAGGCGATCGTGTCGTTGCGGTCGGAGAACTTCTTCCGCCCCGGTCATCGGACCATCTTCGCGTCCATCGTCGAGATGGTGCGCGAAGGCCTGAATCCTGACGTCATCTCGCTGGCTGACAAGCTCTCCGCGAAGGGGGACCTGGAGCTCGCTGGTGGCCGCGTCTATCTCACAGACCTCAACGCCAACACCTTCGCGCTCACGAATTGGCGCAAGCACATGGAGATCGTGAAGCGCACGTCCATCCAGCGCGAGCTCATCAAGGCTGCCGCGCAGATCAATGCGCTGGCATACGATGCGCCCGAGGACCTCAATGAGGTGGTGGACGAAGCAGAGCAGACGCTCTTCAAGGTGACGGAGAAGCGCGTGTCGAGCTCCTTCCAGTCCATGGAGTCGCTGGTCACCGAAGCCTTCGAGGAGCTGAAGAAGATCTCCCAGCAGCGAGACAAGATGATCGGCGTCCCTACGGGCTTCAATGATGTGGATGACCTATTCCACGGCTTCCGGCCAGGAGACCTGGTGATCTTGGCTGCACGCCCCGGCGTCGGCAAGACCTCATTCGCTCTGAACCTGGCGGTGAACGCCGCCAAGCGCGGCACAGCCGTCGCCTTCTTCTCCCTCGAGATGAGCGCGAGCCAGCTCACCCAGCGCATCCTGTGCGCGGAAGCGCTCGTGTCGCTCAACAAGGTGCGCTCCGGCAAGATCGCCGAGGGCGACTGGGGTGCCATCGTGGATGCCTCGAATAGGCTGGCGCAAGTGGAGATGTACATCGATGACACGCCCGGCCTGTCCATCATGGAGGCCCGCGCGAAAGCGCGCCGCGAGCTTCGTCACATCGTCGGCACGGAGAAGAAGGGCCTCATCGTCATCGACTACCTCCAGCTGATGCAGCCGCCCACGGTCCGTCGTGACGGCAATCGCGCCGTTGAGGTGGGCGAGATATCCCGTGGCCTCAAGGTGCTGGCGAAGGAGATGGGCATGCCCGTCATCGCGCTCTCGCAGCTGAATCGCTCCGTCGAGATGCGCGGCAAGAAGCGTCCGATGCTGGCTGACCTTCGCGAATCCGGTTCTATCGAGCAGGACGCGGATATCGTCATGTTCATCGACCGCTCCATGAGCGAGGAGGAGGCGGAGGACAACGATCGCCCCGATCTGAATCAGGCGGAGCTGCAGGTGGCCAAGCACCGCAACGGCCCTACGCGCGACATCACGCTCTCATTCAGCGCAGAGTTCACCAAGTTCGGTGACTGGGTGGATGATTCGTACGCAGGGGGCTACTGATGGGTCAGGCTCCCGCCGATCCCGCTGGCTCCCCGAACGCACGCCACAGCGTCGATCAGAGCGCTCCTCAGCCATCGGCGCATACGTTCATGCCCGCCGAAGGGGCACCGCCATCTGCGCGTTCTGACGCAGCTGCCGCTCTCGAGGCCGAAGCGCTCCGTCTCTCCGAGCAGGATGAGCACCTCGTCCTGGCGCTTGCCAAGCGCATCGTAGAGGATTCGCGGGTTCGCACTCATTACTACGTGAAGATCGTGGTGTCCGCATTCCTATGTGCGCTGCTCCTCCTCATCGGCGTTCCCGTGTTCATGGAGAGCCGTGTGACGGGAAGCCTCTCGTATACCGCGCTCGGCGTCGTGCTCGTCGGCTTCGGCCTGATCCTGGCGGTCGCGGTCATCGTGCTCCTGTTCCGCCCGCCCTTCGGCAGGCGCTGAAGGCGATCCGGCGGCCGCATCGAAGCCCGCACGCTGCTGCAATGTCAGCGCCGGGGCGAAGCGTTGCCCCTATAATGGCGGGTAGGGAAACCCTTCTGGAAAGGCGGAAAGATGCCATCAACGGTTCTCGTCGGAACGCAATGGGGCGACGAAGGCAAGGGCAAGATCACGGACCTGATAGCGTCCGATTATGATTACGTGGTGCGGTTCCAGGGCGGCAACAATGCCGGGCACACGGTGATCCATGGGGATACGAAGCTGGCGCTGCATCTGATGCCGTCGGGCGTGATGTATGAGGGTGCCGTGCCGGTCATCGGCAATGGCGTCGTGGTGGATCCTGGCGTGCTGGTCAAGGAGATGGCGCTCCTAGAAGCGGAGGGCATCTCGTGCGAGCGCCTGCTGATATCCTGCGACGCGCATGTGATCATGCCGTATCACAAGGTGCTGGATGGTGCTGAGGAGAAGCGCCTGGGCGACAACCAGATCGGCACGACGAAGCGTGGCATCGGCCCTTGCTACCAGGACAAGGCGGCACGTCGCGGCATCCGCATCCAGGATCTCATGGACGAGAAGATATTCCGCTTGAAGGTCGAGACCGCCCTCGCGCAGAAGAATCCGGTCCTGAGCAAGATATACGGGCTCCAGACCTTCACGGTGGAGGAGATCTGCGACGAGTACCTGCCCTACGCGCGCATCCTCAAGCCCTTTATGGACGAGACAGCGCATCTGCTCAACGAAGCGCTCCGTGCTGGCAAGAACATCCTGTTCGAGGGTGCTCAGGGGACCATGTTGGACATCGACCATGGAACGTATCCGTATGTGACCTCATCAAGCTGCTGTGCGGGCGGCGCCTGCACGGGCACGGGCGTGGGGCCAGCGGCCATCGACAAGGTGCTCGGCATCTGCAAGGCATACGTCACGCGCGTGGGCGAAGGTCCGTTCCCCACTGAGCTCACGTTCGCTGAGGATGGCGGCACGGGTCAGGATGCCGAGGACGGGGCTCTGCTCTGCGAAGCGGGGCACGAGTTCGGCGTGACCACGGGACGACGTCGTCGGTGCGGCTGGTTCGATGCGGTCATCGCGCGATTCGCCGCTGAGGTGAACGGCCTCACGGACATCGCGCTGACCAAGCTGGATGTGCTCTCCGAGTTCGACACCATCAAGGTGTGCGTCGCCTATGAGTGCGACGGCAAGCGGTATGACTACTTCCCCATGCAGCAATCGGTGCTGTTCCATGCGAAGCCGGTGTACGAGGAGCTGCCTGGTTGGAAGGGGCAGGATATCACGGGGTGCCGCTCCTATGAGGAGCTCCCGGAGAACACGCGCGCCTACATCGAGCATCTCGAGGAGCTCTCCGGCGTGCCGATGTCCATCATCTCCGTCGGTCCCGACCGCGATCAGACCATCATGCGGGGCTTCTAGCCGCTCCCGCGCCATCTGCTGTGCCTTCGGGGCAGGTCCGTTCCGCGCTTGATGATGGGATGGGCCTGCCCTTCTTTCCGTCTATAATGGGTGCCACGTAAATCCTTATGGAAGGACCTCCCATGAAGATCCTCGTTCTCGGAAGCGGCGGCCGCGAACATGCTATCGCGTGGACCTTGGCACGATCCCCCCGCACGGATGCGCTCTTCGTTGCGCCTGGCAACGGTGGGACGGATGGCATCGCGCTCGCGTCTGGAGGCGCGTCGCAGAATGCATCCCTCGATCCCATGGACGCGCAGGCGGTCTTGGCGTTCGCGCAGGATGCGGGCATCGACCTGGTGGTCATCGGCGCTGAGGCTCCCCTCGTAGAGGGCGTTGCGGACGTCCTTCGCGAGGCTGGTCTCAAGGTCTACGGCCCCAATGCGGCAGAGGCCCAGCTCGAAGGATCGAAGGATCATGCGAAGCGCTTCATGGATGACAATGAGATCCCCACGGCTGCTTACGCGACGTTCACGGATGCGGAGGGCGCGTTGGCCTACGTGCGCGAGCAGGGCGCTCCCATCGTCATCAAGGCCGATGGCCTTGCAGCGGGCAAGGGCGTCGTGGTGGCTGAGACGTTGAAGGATGCCGAAGAGGCCGTGTGCGCTTGCTTCGACGGTGCATTCGGTGATGCGGGCGCTAAGGTGGTCATCGAGGAATGCATGCGCGGACCGGAGTGCTCCATGCTCTCCTTCGTGACGGGCGGCAAGAGCTTCCCCATGGCGCCATCGCAGGACCACAAGCGTGCCTTCGACGGGGACATGGGTCCGAATACCGGCGGCATGGGCGTGTATTCTCCCGTGCCTATCGTGACCGATGATGAGATGGCTCGAATGGAAGCCATCATGGCACAGGCGGCTGCGGCCGTTCCGGATTACCGGGGCACGCTCTATGGCGGCTTCATGCTGACGCCTGAAGGGCCGAAGATCGTTGAGTTCAACGTGCGCTTCGGGGATCCGGAGACGCAGGTCGTGTTGCCGCGGCTCGAATCCGACCTCGTGGATGTGATGGAAGCGGTGGCTGATGGCCGTGCTGCCGATGTCTCCATGCAGTGGTCCGATGCCTGGGCTGTGTGCGTGGTGCTGGCAAGCGAAGGGTATCCGGGTGCCTATGAGAAGGGTCGCGTGATCTTGGGCGTTGATGACGCTGAGGCCATGCCGGGCATCACCGTGTTCCATGCGGGCACCGCGCGCAACGAGGATGGCGAACTGGTCACAGCGGGTGGGCGCGTGCTCAATGTGGTGGCCATGGCAGACACGTTCGAGGACGCGCGCGACCGGGCCTATGAGGCATGCGATGTCATCCAGTTCGAAGGCAAGCAGCTTCGGCGCGACATCGGCTTGAAGGCCCTGATCGGCCGCTCTTCGTGGGAATAAGGTACGCACCTTGCTAAGCGAACGAATGCTCTCGAAGGTGGTCGAGGCCACCACGGGCAGATATCTGAAGCTGGGTCCGGTCACAGAGGATCGGATGCCCGCACCTCAGGCCGGCAAGCGCTACATGCTGTACATGCATGTGCCGTTCTGCGAGCGCCTGTGCCCCTACTGCTCGTTCAACCGCTTCCCCTTCGCCGAGGATCGGGCGCGACCTTATTTCCAGAGCATGCGCACGGAGATGCTCATGCTGCGTGAGCTCGGGTATGACTTCGACAGCGTGTATGTAGGTGGGGGAACGCCCACCATCATGCTCGACGAGCTGTGCGAGACGCTCGACCTCGCGCGCGATACGTTCCCAGGGATCAAGGAGGTCTCTGCGGAGACGAATCCCAACCATCTGATCCCCTCATACATAGAGCAGCTCGAAGGGCGCGTCCAGCGCCTTTCCGTGGGCGTCCAGTCCTTCGACGATGGCCTGCTGCGCCAGATGGACCGCTACGACAAGTACGGCAGCGGCGAAGAGATATTGGAGCGCATCGCCGAGGCAAGCCCGCATTTCGTGTCCATGAATGCGGATATGATCTTCAACTTCCCGGCGCAGACCGAGGATATCCTCATCTCGGATATCGAACGCGTGGTGGAATCCGGTGCCAGCCAGACCACGTTCTATCCGCTCATGGCCTCGCCTTCTGTGCAGAGGCAGCTGGCTCGGACGGTCGGTCCTGTGGACTATAGGCGCGAGCAGCGCTTCTATGAGATCATCTGCGACCTCTTGGTGGGCACGGGCGCGTTCGAGTTCGGGAGCGCTTGGACGTTCAATAGGGTGGGCGGCTCTGTTTCGGGCAGCGCGCACGATGCTGAGACCACTCTTGCCTTCGATGCGGTCCCTGATGCTCATATGATCGACGAATATGTCGTGAACTATGAGGAGTACCCGGCCATCGGGTCGGGAGGCATCACGTATCTGGGCGACACGCTCTACGTCAACACGTTCTCCGTCAAGGAATACAACGAAGCGATCGGCGCTGGTCGCATGTCCATGATGGGCAAGACGCGCTTCACGCTGCGCGATAGGATGCGGTATCGCTTCATGATGCAGCTCTTCGGCTTGGGGCTGGACAAGCAGGAGTTCCAGCGTGACTTCGGCGTGAGCATCGAACGCGGCTTGCCCGTGGAACTGGCATTCATGCGCGCATCCGGGGCATTCGCGAAGGACGATGCCCGAGAGCTCACGCTCACCCCGAAGGGGCGCTATCTCACAGTGGTCATGATGCGGCAGTTCTTCATCGGCGTGAACAACCTTCGCGATCAGGCTCGCCAGGCGCTCACCGGCGCTGAGCGCGAGCTGATCTTCGGGTAGCGCGCGGATGGGCGTTGCCCTCGCCTGCTCGCTCTTAGGGCCGTTGGCCTCTGCATGCGTGTTCGACCTCCGCGAGCGTCGCATCCCCAACAAGCTGGTCGCCGGCATGGTGCTGCTCTGGTGCGTGCTCAATGCAGCGGCGCTCACGATGGCGTGCGGGAGCATGGATGCGTGGGAGGCGGTGGGGAGCGGCATCGCTGGCGCTCTCGTGCTCGGTGGCGGGTCGCTCGTGTTGGCCTGGGGTTTCGAGCGCTTCACGGGACGGACCTCGTTCGGCGGCGGAGATGTGAAGCTCCTGTTCGCCATGGGGTTGTACCTGGGCGTCCTCGGGGGTCTCTGCTGCTTGCTCGTGGCGTGCATCGCTGCGGTCGCGCTTGCGGTGGTCATACCGCGCACGCGCTTCGGTCGCGTTCCCGGCAGCGTTCCGGGCCAGATACCGTTCGCGCCAGCGCTTTTCGCAGGCGCTCTCGTTTGCGTGCTTGCAAGCAGCGGCGTGCTTGGCTAGAATATGCGAACGCGCATGTGCGCTCATCCGGTCGGGTAGCTCAGTTGGTAGAGCAGCGGACTGAAAATCCGCGTGCCGAGGGTTCAAGTCCCCCTCCGACCACCATGAACACGGCCCCCGCAAGGGGGCCTTTTTCGTGCCGGTCTGTGCCCGGCAAGCCAGCACCTATGGGATTCCCCCATCCGCGCTCCCTCGCATGAGGGCGTCGGGTGCAGACGAGCTGTACCCCTACAGAGGCAACGCCACAGGTTGAACTTCCCCTGGGCAACGGCCGCAGACGATCTGCGCCCCTACGGGGTGACCTGGCCCGGCGCGGGGCCGCAGGTGATCTGCGCTCCGAAGCGCCTCTCATAACGAATGCGCATCGTTGGTGCTGGAACGAGCGTGCGCTCTCGTGCGCTGTGCCATACTCTCTTCCATACGAGCATCTTCGCGAAAGGAATAGAGCATGGGCATCGTTGATGGCAAGGTGGCAGTCGTAACGGGCGGTACGCGCGGCATCGGATACACGATCGTGAAGCATTTCCTGGACCAGGGCGCGAGCGTGGCTCTCTGCGGTTCGCGCCAGGAGACGGTGGACCAGGCGCTGGCAAAGCTGGCGGAGGAGGGCTTCCACGATGGTGTGATGGGCATCTGCCCGAACCTGACGGACGCGGACTCCGTCAAAGCGGCGTTCGACAGCGTCGTCGAGCGCTTCGGCAGGCTTGATGTCCTCTGCAACAATGCAGGCGTCAGCTCGCGCACCGCGCTCGTGGACTACACCACTGAGGAATTCGAGTCCGTCATGGATATCAACGTGATCGCACCGTTCGTGTGCAGCCAAGCGGCGGCTCGCATCATGATCGAGCAAGGCGGCCATGGCTCCATCATCAACACGTCCTCCATGGTGGGCAAGTACGGCCAGCCGTCGGGGAGCGCGTATCCCACGTCCAAGTTCGCCATCAACGGCCTCACCCTGTCCCTTGCGCGCGAGCTGGCGAAGCATGATATCCGCGTGAATGCCGTTGCGCCGGGCGTCACTCATACGGATATGGTGGATGCGCTGCCTGAATCCATCATCAAGCCGCTGATCGAATCAATCCCGCTCGGGCGCATGGGCGAGCCGGGGGATATCGCGAATGCATTCCTGTTCCTGGCTTCCGAGATGTCGAACTACATCTCAGGTGCGGTCATTCCCGTGGATGGTCTCTCGCGTCCGTAAGCGTGCTGTCCGCCGAGCACAACGCTCAGCTGCTGATGTGCGCGTTTGCTACAATCGTGCCATCACAGTGCGCTCTCTGCGAAGGAAGCACCCCCTATGCATTTCACCTATAGCAACGGACTGCATGACGAAGCGATCACGAAGCAGGTCAGGGATCTGCTCATCACCTATGATGATGCGTTCATCCCGCCTTTGTCGCAGCGCGAGAGCTCCACGCAGGAAGCGCTTGGCCCCGCCGCGGGCAGCGGATCGGATCACGCGATCGACAAGTATCTGGCTGCGCTGAGCGAGCAGCATTTCATCCTGGCTCTGGATACGGACGGTGCCGAGGATAGGGTGGCGGCATTCCTCAGCTTCCGACAGCACTACACCTGTCGCGACCTTGGGGGAGACCGTCACCCATGCAATTACGTCACCACTGTTCTGGTCGATGAGCCGTACCGTGGACTGCGCCTCACCTACGATCTGTATAGCGAGCTCTTCGCCTTCATCGTCGACGAAGGTGGCATCTTGGAGCCCGTTGCCACGCGCACGTGGGACAGCAAGGATGCGAGCAAGGCGAACGGTGCCCATATCCATATCCTCGAGCAGCTCGGATTCAGCCTTGTGAAGCGCTTGCGAGATGACCGGGGAGACGGGATCGACACCGTGTACTACCGCAAGGACCTCTCCACGCAGCGAGCGGGGGTCATGCAGCGGCTGCTCAGCACGCATACGCTCAGCTCGTTCGTCATCGCCGGCATCTTGATCCTGTTGACCATCTTGACCGCTGTGGCCTATGCGCTCAATGGGTTCGGCGAAGTGGCGGGAGAGCTGCTGCTGGCATTCACGACATCGCTCCTCGTGTCCGCCGTGTGCCTCATCATCGACGCAGTGTCGCAGTATCGGCTGGCGCGCAACGAAGAGTACCTGTTGGACATGAAGGAGTTCGGCATCGACCAGCTCAACTTCGACAAGCAGATGCTCTTGATCGAGCGCGTTCATCATGCTCATGATGCCATCTGGCTCTCGGGATGCCGCCACATCTTGAATTCGAGCATGGCCTCCTACCTGCAGCGCGCGGTCTCACGTGGGGTGCGCCTTCGCGTGCTCTCTTCGCCGCCCTGGTCGAAGGCATATGAGCTGATCTACGATGACAAGGACAAGACCATCAACAACTACATCAAGCTGTTCCGGATGACCTTGATCTGCGATAAAGGGGTGCAGTGCTCGGATGTCGCGGATCGCTGCGAGTTCCGCTTCAGCGAGAAACCCTTCTTCAATGACATCTATCGCATAGACAACACGATCGTCACGAGCCCCTATTCATATTATGGTGCGAAGCGCGGCACGCATCCCGACAGCAAGCGCGAGGCGACCGCACGGGATTTCTTCACGCTGGTGACGAACGGCAGCAGCAAGCTGCATGACAACATGTACGAGGAGTATGCGACGCTCTGGGATGGATGTGCATGCAAGCTGGACAACGAGAGGTTCATCGAGGCCTTCCCGGACATCTCATATCTGCAGATGACCACGCAGGAGAAGTTCGATCGGATCGAGGCGTGCCTCGTTCCCGTGAGCGATGACGAGGCGTCTGTCTGCCAGGATCGGTGAGCAGTCGTCGTTGCGGTGGGTCAGCCGAGCCGTCCCTGCAGCGGCTCTGCGATGCGCCTTGTGGGCTGGCTGACGTCATGTGCCCCTTGTGTGCGCGGCCATTTCCCCGTTCGGGTGCGCATTCATTCGCTTCCCTGTTGCTATAATCCCGCGTAAGACAGATTGCGGGAGGAGTGCGCTTATCGCTTTGCGTGCGGTGCGTGGGGACTCATGCTCTCGCAATGCGCACCGTGCATCGGTGTGGATCACCGCTCAGGTCAGGAGGTCTGAGAGTGAAGAGGGTCGTTTCCAGCCTGTGCGCGTTCGCGCTCGCTTTCTCCCTGTATGGGGTCCCGGCAACCGCCTTTGCGCAAGAGAGCGCTGATGGCCAAGATGCCCTTCGAGCAGCCCCTGAGACAGCACAGGTGCTCCCTGAGGACGCTGCGGGTCCGGTCAAGGTGGAGGCATCGCCTGCGGATGAAGAGGGTGCCCAGGCCGAAGAGCTGAGAGAGCCCGTGTTCAACGAAGAGGCAGATGGCACGGGTGCTGCGCCCGAGGCGGAGCAGGCTTCCGATGGAAGCGAAGATCCGTCGCTGTTGGAGAGCA
Source organism: uncultured Eggerthellaceae bacterium (assembly GCA_910589125.1). Classification (GTDB taxonomy): domain Bacteria; phylum Actinomycetota; class Coriobacteriia; order Coriobacteriales; family Eggerthellaceae; genus MGBC163016. Next base: position 123,099 of record CAJURX010000004.1, on the reverse strand, counting down.
TCGTGGACTTCTTCACCGGCGGGGGCGATCCTGGGGATGAGGAGCCCGAGGCAGAGCCGGAGGTGGATGCCCCGGTCCAGATAGACAAGTCCCGCCAGGCGAGCGGTGCCAGCTTGGAGGTCACGTTCCGCACGGGCTTCCCGAAGGCCATGGGTGCAGCGGCGGACCCTCTCACGCTCACCGTTGGCAGCGCGTCTGCCCCCTTCGCCATATCGGGCGGCGCGGGCACCATCTGGACGGCAACCCTCACGGGCATCGCAGCAGGAGCGCACGACATCACCATCACGGGGGCGGGGCATCTACCGCTCACGCATCGCGTGGAGTTCAAGGACGGCATCAAGCATGCATTCGGCATGATCGATGACGCTGCTTCCGCCTCAGATGAGTTCGCCCAGTACGCTGGTCTCATCCCGTATGGTGACTTCGACGGCAATGGTGCCATAGATGATGAGGATTCGCGTCTGATAGCTGAGGCGTATGTCACCGGCAGCACCGATCTTAGGTTCGACATGACCTCGGATGGCGCCATCGGCCTCAAGGACGTTCAGGTGCTGACCGCATGCAAGGGGCAGACGGCGAAGGCACCTGCGCGCGTCACGGAGTCCCCGGATGGAACGCAGGTGGAGCCGGAGGTCCCCGAAGGCACCAGCATCGTCGTGGATGGCGTGGTGTTGACGGGGGATGCCGCCAAGGAAGCGCTGTTGGGTCTCTCCAACGGTGCGGGCGCGGTCGTGGGGCTCACGAACAGCGCGAATATGGTTCCTGGCGCCACCAAGCAGCCCGTGTCCGAGGATGCTCCCGTGGAGCTGCCGCTCGAGACGGGCGGACTGCTCATGGACCGCATCACCCTGTATGCTCCCATCGAGGCGGGCACCGGCGCGAGCATGCCGCTCGCTGGAACGCTCGACCTCAAGTTCGAGCGCGACGGGGAGGATCACGAGCTGTCCATCCCCATTCCCTGCGACAGCAGATACCAGGCCTCCGATCCCGATCTGCTCCCTGGCGTGAGCGCGATCATCGATCGCGGACGCGGTTACGTGCATGTGGACCTAGGCGAGAACGTCAAGGTCTGGAACGCTGACTTCGCCTTCACGGAGGCGGCGGGTCCGGACGACACGATGGTCCGCTTGAAGCGCATCGCCTATGCGGCCACCACCGATCCCGCCCCTGATCAGCCCGACCCGATCGAGCCGGAGCCGGTGCTTCCCACCATCCCCGAGGGCTTCGAGGTGACGAAGGTGGCCGACCGCCTGATCGAGGTGGCCTGGGCTGCGGCGCAGGATGCTGTGGGCTATGAGGTGGAGGTCAGCATCAAGAACGGCAAGGAGCCTGCAGAGACGCGCCTCACGACCAGCACGTCCCTTGCCATCACCACGTTCGCAGGCAAGCCCCTGGAGAATGGCGTGGTGTATGTGCTGCGCGTGCAGGCTGTCAGCAAGGATGACGCCAAGAGCGGCTACGGATATGAGCTCGAGGTGGCACCTGAGCTGACCACGCCGCCCGCGAATCCGGACGCCCCTCAGCTCACGGCGGGCTACTGCGAGATCACGGCCACGTGGAATGCGGTGGACCGCGCGGATAGCTATACGCTCTGCTACGCGAAGGCGGGAAGCTCGGAGTTCAGGCGCATCACCACGACGGACACCACGAAGACGGTCCGGGGGCTGGAGAACAAGACCGACTACACCTTCTATGTGGTGGCGAACAACGACCGCTTCGGTTCGAGCGACAAGAACGGGACGCCTCCGCGTGCAACGGCGCGCACCACATACGTGACCACGAAGGTCCCGTGGTTCAACCTGATCAATCGCACGGTGCAAGACAAGGATGCGTACCTGCCAACGGATGTGTTCAAGAGCGTGAAGGCTGGCGGCAGCGAAGAAGAGGGCGCGAAGCTGGTCGACGGGGATTACAACACCACCTATGAGGTGGCAGAGGGGAAGGATCCTGTCTGGAGCGATGCCGCCTCGGTGGTGTTCAGGAGCCCGCATCGGATTAGGGAGATGGCGGTGTCCACCAACCTGGGTCAGGGCTATGCTGAGGGCATCCTCGATGTCGGCGTCATGGTCTCCACGGATAGCCGCCTCACCAAGACATTCGACAAGCGGAGCGGCATCACGTGGAAGCAAGCTCCTACGCGGGATGGCGTCACCTCTGAGGCCACCAACACGATCATGGTCAAGCTGCCCGAACCCATATCGAACGTGCGCAGCGTGGACATCATCATCAAACGGGAAGATGGTGCGCAGATGACCATCTCCGAGCTGGCGTTCTACGAGGCGACCACCTTGGAGGAGAGCATCGAGGCGCTCTTCAAGCTCGGTTCGCTCAAGACGGAGCTGGCGCAGGGTGTGGATGCGGGGATGATCCAGGAGCTGCGCGACCTGGTGAACGCAACGGACCCTGAGACGCTCATGGATCCCAATGTGACGGAGGAGCGCTATTGGGACGCTGATGAGCTCCTGGAAGAGCTGGACATGGCGGCGAATCTGCTCGAAGGGCAGGATGCGCGCGTCGTGACCACGCGTCCGGAGATCTACGGCGCTACGGAGCAGGTGCGTGGCACGAATGCATGGCAGCCTACCGGTTCGGTGGCCTACGCAGGGACGAAGGTGCAGGTGCTCGTGACGCCCGTGTCCGGCATGGGGGATGCGCCGTCCAGCACGGCTACGGAGCTCAAGCTGATCTACGCACAGCATCGGGGGAGCGAGAGTGCGCTCTCGCAGTCGCTGGGCTACCTCAATCTGGGTGCGAACAGCTTCACGCTCCCCGAGCGGGATGGCTATGGTGTGGAGAGCGGCGGCGCGCTGTATGTGGAATACGAGAGGGCGGGCTGTCCGGCGTATGAGGTGAAGGTGATCGGAGGGCAGCAGGTGCCCCTGCTCGATCTGCACGGCGTGACGGACAACATCAAGGTCAAGCAGGCGTGCGTCACCTATGCTGCAGAGCTGACCGTCTATGCGGATCGCATTCGCAGCCTGCATGCTGAGGGCGGCCACGAGGAGGGCTTCAACGAGCAGCTCTGCATCGCGAACGCTACGGAGGTCGTGACCGATAACGCGCTCATCTCCGTGCCCGCTACGCTCATGATGGAGAGCTTCGCTCAGGCTCAAACGGACCGCAAGGTGGACGGGGCCTCCGCGCTCTCCACGGGTCTACCCTTCACGGACAAGATGATCGCGCTCCTCTATCAGCAGGCGGGCCTATTCGATGCGTCCGATGCTGCGAATGCAAGCGCTGTTGCCGCCTATGGCGCGAACAATGCGCTCCCCACCACGCACATGGCGTTCCGCTACATGGTGGCGGGAAGCTCGGGCATGAAGGTGACGGCGAATGCGGTGGCGCTGGATTGGTACGAGGCGATCGGCTTGGGAACCGCACCTGAGCTCCTGACCACAGCAGATGGCCGGTATCGGCGCGGGACCACCTACGGATGGGATCTCAGTCGACTGGTGGCAAGCGCCATCTCCTTCGACGCAGAGGCATTCCCCCAGGTGCTCACGGACTACTATGCCCAGCTGGTGACCTCCCGAGATGGGAACATGATCGACGGCAAGCCCGCGCAGCATTTCAGCTACGACGATGTCATAGCGCACCTGAATGCGGGTGTGGGCGGCAAGTTGGACGATCTGTCGAACGATCTGGGCATCGCGGTGCTGTGGCAGCTGCACCTAGCCTATGACGAGGGGTATTCCTACACCATGTTCGACAGCGCGGATGCGCTCATGGACGGCTCCCTCTTCGCGCGCATGAACGCGTACGTGCGCAACCCTGCCAAGGCTCCCGCGGGACTCGTGCTCGATGGCGTCAGCGCCGACGATGCATTCATCCGGCTTGCCTGCGCTGCTTCGGGGAAGGATCTGACCAGCTTCTTCACAGCGTGGGGCATCCCGTTCAATGCGGAGACGGCGCAGTATGCAGCCACGTTCCCGGCTGAGCCACGCGCTCTCCAGTACATGGATGACGACTCCCATAAGAAGGAGATGGCCGTGGCGCAGGCTGATGTCCAGCAGGTCGCGGCAACGGTGCAAGCGGCTGCCACGGATGACGGATGCGTCAAGATCACGGGGATCGCGCTTCGGGATGGCGAACGCGTGGCGGCGAACCAGGGCTTCGAGGTGCTGCGCCAAGTGGGCGCTGATGAGAGCACGCGCGTGGTCGTCGGCTTCGTCCCTGCGGGTCAGGCCTCATTCACGGATCGCTTGACCTCGGACAATGGGCAGACCCTCATGTATTCCGTTCGTGCGGTGGACACGGCGCTCATGCGCTCTGATGCCACCATGGCCGGAGAGGTGCAGGCTGATTTCCCGCGCAACCTCAACAAGGCGTACTGGACCGTGACCTCCACGATGGAGAGCGCAGACGATCCGGCAGCTATCGTGGACGGCAGCACAGCGACGGCCTATCAGGGCACGCGCGTCCATGAGGCGGCAGGCGCGCTCGGCGGCGCGGTGACCGATCCGAGCAGCTACGCGTCCATCACCATCGCATTCAACAAGCGCACCGATGCGTGCGGCATCCGCTACTTCCCGGGCGCGGATGCGGCGGCCACGTTCAAGCGGCTCTGGGTGCAGGTGAGCGATGACGGCGTGAACTGGACGAGCGTGGGATACAAGGAGATAGGTGCGAGCACGTTCGCCACCTCCTCGTGCGCGACCGTGTACTTCACGCGCGCTATGGTGATGCCGAATGCGGCAGGGGAGGGATCGCGCATCAGCGTGCAGAGCGCATCGTATCTGCGCGTGTCCGACCTGGATGCAGCTTCCGATGACCCCATCTCCATCGCTGAGCTGGATGTGATCGGGTCATTGCCCGATGCCGTCTCTCTTGACGAGGGCGATGCGGCGGGGATCGGCCGCGTGGATTCCGATATCACCCTGCGTGCTTCTGCTGATGGCATCTACGACGGAGCTCAGACGGTCATCCCGGCGGGATCGCTCGTCGTGAGCGGCAGCTACGTCGGCAATCCTGCGAAGAGCACGCTCATCCTGCGCGACGCCCTGGGTGCCTATATCTCAGAGGATGCGAAGCAGGTCATCTTGGCTGGGCGCGATCTCGGGAACAGCATCTCGTATAGTGCATCTGGCAGATGGATCGTGTACTTCGAGCCGGGCACATGGGAGGATGCAGTCAGCGAATGGAGCTTCATCGGCGCGTCCTTGCACCGCTCCAATGCGCCGGGCGATGAGGAGGGGGTCGTGATGACGGCATCGTGCCCTACCGAGCGCATCCCCTTCGACCCTGATGGCACCGTAGCGCCCTTCCCGCTCGACCTTGGAACATGGATGTAGGTGAGCGCTGATGAAGAGGACCGAGAGCATGATCGCTGCGATGGGACGAGGGCTCGGTGCGTGTGCCTGTGCGGTGGCGTTGGCATGCGGGCTAGCATGGGGATCCGTTGCGGCGGCGCCTCATGTGGCATTCGCCGAACAGGCTGGTGATGACGCGAGAGTGGTGGCTGATGACCCCGTCACGGCACAGGAGCCGCAGCCAAGCGCGGTGGTGGCAGATGGGAACGTGCGCCTCACGAAGCTGACCGATGCGACGGTGCTGGTGGAGCTGCTCCAAGCGCAGGCGCGCACGTCGGCGTCCGTGAAGCTAGGCGCTCTGGATGCTCAGGGCAACGCGCTTGGTGGGTGCACCTTCGCATTCACACCTGAAGCGCTCGCCTTGGCTTCGTGCCATGCGGTATCCCATGATGACCTGCTGACCGTGGTCGTGTCCAATGGGACCGACGCCATCACAGCCGATAGCGACCGATTCGTGCTGGGAACGCTCACCGTACCCGCTGATACAGCACGCGTGGCCGTGCTCGGCATGGAGGGCGTCACCACCAGCGGGGGCGTGGATAGCGTGCCGGGCTCAGATGACGCCGACGATGCGCTCAGCATGCTCCCTGGTGATGGGCCAGGGGGCGATGGCGACCCGGATGACTCCCAGGACCCTGCTGGGCCGGGTGATGCGGACGACACCCAGAAACCGGGCGGTCCGGATGGGAGCACGCCTCCCGGATCTGGTGACGGCAACGGTGGTGCGCAGGGTGATGGCAACGCAGATGGTGCGGGTGGCACCGGTGGCGGCTCGGGGAACGGCCCAGGCGGAAGCAATGGCGGCTCGGGCAGCTCAGGAGGCACCGCGCAGGGTGGCAAGAGCAACTTGCCTCGCACGGGGGATGGCCAGGTCGTGGATGCCAGCGCTCTGCTCCTGATAGCGGGAGCCGCTGCGCTCACGGCGTGCGTCGTGCTCTTCTTCCGGAGGGGTCGCCAGCGCTAGGGCTGCCCTCGGGGCAGAAGCCCTCGCGTAACAGCACGCGATCGAAATGCGATGATCAGCAGACCGCATGCGGCTCTTTGCCGTACAATCCCACACGTCATGTCAACAGGCATAAGGAGGCGTTATGGATATCTTTGCCGACCAGGTCCTTCTGTCGCGGATCCAGTTCGCCCTCACTGCCAGCTACCACTTCATCTTCGTGCCGATCACGATAGGCATTGGCCTCATCATGGCGATCTTCGTCACGAAGGCCCACCGCTCAGGTGATCCGGAAGATGACGCGCTAGCTCGCATGTGGGTGCGGATCTACACGGCCACGTTCGCGATAGGCGTTGCCACGGGCATCACGATGGAGTTCTCGTTCGGTACGAACTGGGCGAACTACTCCCGCTTCGTGGGCGACATCTTCGGTGCACCGCTCGCGGCCGAGGCGCTGTTCGCATTCTTCTTGGAATCCATCTTCCTTGGGTTCATCATCTTCGGGCGCAACAAGATCAAGCCGGGCCTCTACGTGGCCAGCGCATGGCTCACGTTCGCGGGATCGGCGCTCTCGGCGCTCTGGATCCTGATAGCGAACTCGTGGATGCAGACGCCGGCAGGTGCTGTGCTCTCGCCCGATGGCACCGAGGCATGGATCACGGACTTCTTCGCCGCGGCGTTCAATCCCTCCACGCTCCCGCGCTATGCTCACACGGTGTTGGCGCTCTTGGTCATGGGTGCGTTCGTCACCATCGCCGTTGCGGCATGGTACATGTACAAGGGGCGCGAGAGCCGTGCGGCGCATACGATGCTCCGCGTCGGCAGCGTGGTGGGCATCGTCTCCGTTGTGCTGCTGCTGGGTGCTGCGCACACGGCTGCTGTGGAGGTATGGGAGGAGCAACCCACGAAGCTGGCCATGATGGAGGGCCAGTATGAGACCGAAGCTCCGGAGCTATCGTTGTTCGGCTTCGTCGACGAAGAGGGCGAAGAGGCTGTGACCCTGGGCATCCCCGGTGGCACGAGCTTCCTGGCAACGGGCACGTTCGACACCGAGTACCCGGGCCTCAACGACCTGGCGCAGACCGAGCAATTCGCGGGCCTCGATGTGAGCACGCTCCCTGTGAACTTCGTGTATCAGGTCTATCACATCATGGTCGCCTTGTTCGGCGTGATCGTGGTCTGCCTGCTGCTGGCGCTCATCTTCGGGCGCACGCGCGCGAAGCGCGGCGTCAAGGACATGCGCTGGCTCCAATGGCTGCTCATCATCTCTCCGATCTTCCCGTTCCTCGCCATCCAGACCGGGTGGCTGACGGCAGAGGTCGGGCGCCAGCCGTACGTGGTCTATCCGTCGAACACGGGCCCGGAGGGCGTGTTCCTGCACACGAATGTGGGCACCAGCGTGTCGGTGCAGCCGTTCGAGGTGGTCATCACGCTGATCCTGTTCTTCGCGGTCTACCTCATGCTGTTCGTCGGATGGTGGCGCGTCGTCGCACGGTTCGTGAAAGAGGGGCCAGTGCGCGACGGTGATCCGAATGCGGCAGATGAGCGCGCAGCGCGCGACGCTGAGGATGACGAAGCGGATATCAGCTTCAAGGATGTGGAGGCTGATGGCGCAGTGGCGGAGGCGGTCGCAGCGAAGGTCGCTGTCACCACGGAAGGGGGCGATGCGAGATGAGCGCATTGGCTATCCTCTGGTTCTTCTTGATCTTCCTGCTGATCGCAGGCTACTTCGTGCTGGATGGGTTCGACCTGGGCGTAGGCATCCTGTATCCGTTCCTCTGCAAGGACGACCGGGACAGGCAGGTCTGCCGCCGCTCGATCGGTCCGGTGTGGGATGGCAACGAGGTGTGGCTGCTCACGGCGGGAGGCGCGCTCTTCGCGGCGTTCCCCGATGCGTATGCCACGACGTTCTCAGGCTTCTATCTGGCCATCATGCTCGTGCTGTTCGCGCTGATCGTGCGCGCGGTCTGCTTCGAGTTCTATGAGGGCGACAAGAAGTGGCGCCCTGTGTGGAACGCGTGCTTCTTCTTGGGGTCGCTGTTGCCGGCCATCCTCTTCGGCGTGGCGGTGGGCAACGTGATCGCGGGCATCCCCATGGATGCTGACGGGAACTACACGGGCATCCCCCTGCTGGGCCTCATCACGCCGTTCACGTTGCTGACGGGCCTGCTCGGGCTTGCCATGTTCGTCTCCGCGGGAGCGTGCTGGCTTGCGCTGAAGGCGCCCCTCGGCTCGGAGCTCCAGCAGCAGGCGGCGAAGCTGCGCCTTCCCAGCCAGCTCATCTCGTTCGTGCTCTTCGCGGCGCTCACCATCCTCTTGTTCGCCATGATGGGCAACACGATGGAGATGGCACCCGAGTTGGAGATACCGCGCTTCCTGTGCGCTGCGCTCTTCGTCGTGGGACTGGCCTTCGCCATGATCTTGGACTACAACGGGCGCAAGACGGGCGAGAGCAGGAGCTACCTGTGGGTGTTCCTGGGGCAGTGCGTTGCTGCGGTGGCGCTCGTGTTCCTGGTGGCGTGCAGCATGTTCCCCGTTCTGGTCATGGCGTCGCCCGACAGCGTAGGTGCACCGCTCACGCTGATGAGCGCAGGTGCGACCGACGCATCGCTCGGGTACATGACGGTGATCCTCTGCATCGGGCTTCCGCTCGTGCTGGTGTATCACGTGCTCATCTACCGGACATTCCGCGGTCGCGTGGCGATCGAGGCGGAATAGGCACGCTCGCTGCGCTCTTCGCCGCATTCCCCATAGGCATCCAACCGAGCCGGGTCCTCTCCCGGCTCGGTCTCTTCTCAGGCCCCGTCAACGATAAAAACATTCGCTGTAATCCTGCAGGTCTAGTACAATATGCAAGCGATACTATCGAAAAGCGGGCACGCCATGGATGGTACGCCTATGGTCCATAGAGCGAAAAGGGTCTCAGATGCCGGATAACATGAGATACGACAACAACGGCCAGCCGATGGGTTACGGAGAGCCGGTCGATCCGTCGATGTACGGTCAGCCAGACCCGGCGTGGGGGCAATATCAGCAGGGAGGATACCCTGGCGGGATGCCCTCTCCGCAGGAGATATACGCGCAGCAGCAGTACATGGATCCGAATCAGGTCCAGCAGCCCTATATGGACCCGAATCAGATGTACATGGACCAGCAGGGCATGTATGGTCAGCCCATGCAGCAAGACCCCTATGGGCAGTATCCGCAGGGTGGGTACATGGATCCGGACATGGCTATGGGTGGCATGTCGGGAGCATACCCTGAGATGGATCCCACCATGGGCGCTCAGCAGCCCTACATGGATCCCGAGCAGCAGTACATGCAGCAGATGGCCGGATATGGTCAGCAGCAGATGCCCGACCAGATGCAGCAGGCGTATCCGGGGATGCAGCAGCCCTATGGGCAGATGCCCGGCGCGACTCCCCAGCAGATGCCTGGTGCCGCACCGCAAGCAATGCCAGCGCAGCAGGCTCAGCCTGCTCCTGCGCCGCAGCCCGAGCCCGTCATGGACAAGCACGCAGCGAAGCAGGCGGCGAAGGCTGCCAAGCAGGCAGCGAAGCAGCAGGCTCCCATGCCCATGGGTCCTGAGCCTTCCGCGGGCAAGGCCACGCTCTGCATGATCTTGGGCATCCTGTCCGTGGTGTTCGCGCTCATCCCTCCGGTGGGCCTTGTCCTCGGCATCGTCGTGCGCAAGATGAGCAAGTCCTACATGGCGCAGGGTGGCAGGTCTCCGAAGGCAGAGACGGGGCAGATCTTCGCCACCGTTGGCCTCATCTTCTCGTTGATCCTGTTCGTAGTGCTCCTCTTCATGATCGTGTTCATCTACGCGGGCCTCTTCGGCGAGGGTCAAGCGCGCACGTGGTCTGTGTTCTATAACAACAGCCCGTTCGGCGCCATCTGGAGGATCCCCATCCCCAACCCGCTGGGCTAGCACCTGCATACGACGATGGATCCCGACACGAGCAAGGAAAAGCCGAAGCAAGGCTTCTTCGAGCGTCTTACTGCTGGTAGGCGCGAATCCGCATCTGAGGACGAGCTCCGCGAGCTCGTGGATGCGGCTGAGGACCTCGCCGACGAAGAGAAGCGCATGATCCAGGACATCATCGACCTGGGTGATGCCACGGCTGATGATATCTGCACGCCTCGCGTGGACGTGATGCTGGTAGAGGCGGATGAAACGGGGCGCCAAGCGCTCGAGCGCATGCGCGGCACCGGATACTCCCGCCTGCCTGTCTGCCGTGGCGGCATCGACGACATCATCGGGATCGTGCATTACAAGGACCTCATCGGTCCGCTCATGGATGGCTCGGTGGATGCTCCCGTATCTGATTTCATGTATGAGCCCCTCTTCGTCCCCGAGACGAAGGATGTCATCCCGCTCCTCGGGGAGATGCAGGCTGCTCATCAGCAGATGGCCATCGTGGTCGACGAATACGGTGGGACCGAGGGCGTGGTCACGGTCGAGGATATCGTGGAGGAGATCGTTGGCGAGATAGCCGATGAATCCGACCTTGGTGGCGATCTGGTCACCGCGTGCGGTGCGGATGCATGGCGCGCAGATGGCCGCCTTCCCGTCGAGGATGCTCAGGAGATGGGCTGGCCGGTGGAGGAGTCGGACGACTATGACACGCTGGCAGGTTGGCTCATGAATCGCATGGAATCGTATCCTGAGGTGGGCAGCGCTCTGGTGGAGGACGGCTACGCGTTCACCGTGGAGAAAATGCGCCGCTCGAGGATCTCCAGCGTGAAGGTGTCCTTGGTCGCAGAGTAAAAGGGCGCACAACCGTTACCCTTAATCTTGCGCATCGGTGCGCAAACTAGGGTAGAATGTCATGACCAACTTACATACACGCCTTCTTCTGGCAGCAAACCCACTCACACAACACACCCAGCTGTCGCCGATAATCATCGGCCCCGTTTGCGCGCATGCGCAGGCGCTCCAAGAAGGGGTGCATGTGTACGTTGAATGGAACAGCTGGAATGACGCGCTGTCCTATCCTGCAAGAGCACGGAGCGGGAAGGGGCAACGCAGATGGAGAATGGGTTGGCAAGAGGCAAGCATACGGCGTCGCACGCACGACATGCGATCTCAGGTGCGAAGCACGCGAACGTGATGCATGCAGCATCGCGCGGGTCTGCGTCCATGCATCGCACGAGCCTGTTCCGTCGCATCTCGGTGGTGCTGGTCGTCCCCGTCATCGCATTCGCCGCTGGTCTGGTCACGGTGTCCATGCAGAACAACACGGGTCATGCCGAGGATGCATCCATCCAGATGCAGGCGCAGAGCACCCAGTTCGCGAGCACGGCTTCCCTAGGTGCAGACAGCGCATCATCTGAGGGATTCATCCTGGAGACCGGCGCGTCTCGCAACCTTGATGGCGCCATCTCCCAGGTGCAAGCGGCAGAAGAAGAGGCGCGCATCGCAGCCGAAGAGGCTGAGAGGCAGGCCGAGCAAGAGGCCATCCAGCAGGCGCAAGAGGCTCAGAGCGTCAAGAGCTCTGCGGCTGTCGGCATCGGCAATGTTGATTTCTCGGTCGGGCACGACGCGTTCATCGAAGAGTGGACGGCGCGCATCGATGCCTATCTGGCAGGTTCTCCCCTGGCAGGCCACGGCGGTGATTTCGCGCAGGCTGCATGGGAGAACGGCGTCGACCCTCGTTGGTCCCCAGCGATCTCCTGCACGGAGAGCACCAAGGGTGCCCATTGCTTCGCTCCGTACAACGCATGGGGCTGGACAGGCGGTGCATGGTCCAACTGGACGAGCGCGATCTATGCTCACGTTGCTGGCCTGGCCAACATCTATGGGCACACCATCACGTATGCCAATGCGGCGCGCTACTGCCCGCCCAACACCGATCATTGGTATCGCAACACCTTGTCCGAGATGGCGAAGATCTAGCAGTGAGCAACATCATCGTCGTCGGCTGTGGCAGAGTGGGTTCGCAGCTTGCGAACATGCTCTCCGACAACGGCAACAATGTCAGCTGCATAGACAGGTCTCCTGACGCATTCGCAAACCTAGGGCGCAACTTCAATGGGTCTACAGTGCAGGGCGTTGGCTTCGACGAGGACGTGCTGATCCGCGCGGGCGTGGAATCATGCGATGTTCTGGCTGCCGTCACCCAATACGACAAGGTGAACATCATGTGCGCGGAGGTGGCAAGCCGCCTGTTCGATGTTCCCCACGTCATCGCTCGCCTCTACAATCCCGATCACGAGCGTGCGTACATGCAGCTCGGCATCGACTATGTGTGTGGCACATCGCTCGTAGCAGAGGATGTGTTCTCGAAGGTCATGATCGGGCACGGCTCTCATGTGTCCACGTTCGGCGATTTCGAGATACTCCGATTCTCGCTCGACTTGTCCAGCGAGGGAGATGCGCGCAGCATCAAGGTCTCTGAGCTCGAGCGCGATCATGAGGTGCGCATCATCGCCTTCGAGCGCTTGGACGGCTCTGCCTCATCCATCCCCGCACGGGATTCGCTCTTGTATAGCGGGGATACGGTGCTCGCATGCGTGCGCCATGACCATATCAAGCAGTTCCTCAGATACATGCAGGGGTAGCGTCATGTACATCGTGATCGTGGGCGGGGGAAAAGTAGGGTCCTATCTGGCGAACGTCCTGCTCGCCAGCGGCAATGAGGTTGCTGTCATCGAAGAGCGCGCCGAGAACGCCGACCTGCTGAGCGTCACGTTCGAGGGCCACTATCTGGTCATCAACGGGGACGGGTGCGATTCGCGCAGCCAAGAGGATGCCGGCATCCGCCAGGCGGATGTGTTCGTGGGTGCCACGGGGCAAGATGACACGAACCTCGTCGCATGCGAGATCGCGCAGCGCGTGTTCTCGGTCCCACGCGTGATCGCCCGCGTGAACAACCCGAAGAACCTGCGCATCTTCCGTGAGGTGGGCATCGAATGCGTGTCGTCCACCACGCTGATCGCCAACCTGATCGAAGAGGAGGCGCTGCTGGGATCGGTCTCGGTGGTGTCGTCGCTCAATCATGGCAATGTAGCCCTCTCGGAGTTCACCGTGGGGCGCATGCGGCACCATTCCGAGGAGGAGGGCATCGCCATCGGCTCGATCGAGATGCCTCCGGGTTCTCTCATCGTGGCGGTCGCCTATGAGGATGACGCGCAGGTCGCAGAGCCGGACATGGTCCTCTACCCCGGGGATCAGGTGATCGTCGTGGCTGAGAACGAGGTGCTCGATGAGGTCAGGACGCTGTTCCGCAGCCTATAGAGCGGCGGTCGCAGCGTTACAATGCAGTAGGGATGCGATATGGCAGCCCATCGGAGAAAGGCTTGAGCTGTGTCATCGTTGCTCTCAAATGCTGCCGCGCTCTCGAGCATCGGCGTGATGATCTTGGCTGGCACCATCGTGGTCATGGCAGTCTGGACGACCGTCCTATCCGTGAAGGTGAGCAAGCTCAACAAGCTCATGATGATGGAGCAGGAGCGCAGCGCCGATCTGGCGCGCCAGCTATCAGGGGGCATGCCGCGCTCACGCGTTCCCGGAGGTGCAGCACGCGGCGCGCTGAGCCCATCGGGGATGCCGGTGGAGCCGCACGCCAGTGCAGCGGAGCCTGTTCGCTCCAAGGATGCTGACCGCGCGAAGAAGCCGAAGGGCCGCAAGGGCAAGCCCACCATCCCATTCGGTGAGAACAAGGAAGCGCAGAAGCGTGCGAGCCAAGCGTACGCTGATATGGCAGAGTCGCCTGACTACAATCCTGATTCGATAGACTTCGGCAAGGTGGAGGGTCTGCGCTCGCCTCAGGTCGGCACGATGCCCGCAGACGCCCATCCCGTTCGCTCGGCATCGCCGATGGCGGCGGGTGCAGCTCCGCGACAGCAGGCGCGGACGCGCGAGCCGCGGCAGCGCAACGAAGCTCGCGCACTGGAGAAGCAGAAGACGGGCAAGATGCCTACTGTGTCAGCGCGGCAGGCAACGGCTGCCACGAAGGAATCCTTCGACCGCGTCGGCGAAGAGCTCAGAAGCCGCAACGGGACCAGCAGCGCATGGGTGAAGGAGGACGCTCGTCGCGTGGTCGAGCGCCATGAGCGTGCAGCGAAGCGCCAGCGCCTGAGCGAGCGCCGCCAGCAGGAGCAGCTACGCCGTCAGGCAGAGTCCATCGTAGCCGAGCATCATCGTCAGATGTCGAAGGCGCGTACGGTCGACCAGTAGGCTTCGCGCGTGGCATCTGCCGTTCTATGGAAGCAGCATGGTCCCCAGCAGGGGTCGTGCCAGAGCCATGGCGAAGATATGTGAGATTCCTCCTTGCGCGTTGTCGTAGACTCAGCTATCATTTCAGGGCTTCATGTCTGCGGGTGTGGCGGAATTGGCAGACGCGCATGGTTCAGGTCCATGTGAGCTCCGGCTCATGAAGGTTCAAGTCCTTTCACCCGCACCATATGATTAAAAGCCGCGAAAGCGGCTTTTTTGCTATCTTGGGGCCACGGACGGCAAGGAAGGCTGCGCGTATCGGATGCTTGAGCGCGAGCTCATACTCGATAGGTATCGGATCATCGGCAAAGCCGGCTCAGGCGGGTATGCCACGGTCCAGCACGCCTTCGACACGCACCTGAAGCGCGATGTTGCCATCAAGTGCATCCGCATCACGCGGGCTGATGTGGATGCGGCCAAGCGCACGGCGGCGCTGCTCAAGCAGATAGACCCGGCATCTGGCCTGGATGCGCCCTCCATCCCCATCGGCAGTTCGCGCGTGATCTATGCTGGCGGCTCTACGGCCGCGCGCATCCGCAAGGGTTCTGTGCGCAGCGTCTACGGCAAGGCGAACCGGAAGCCCGTCGCATCCTTCGGTGCGGCGGAGGGCGCTCGGGGTGGTGCGCTTCCCAGCGAGCCGAGCTTTCTGAGCAAGCGCGAGGAGCGGCTTGCTCGCGGGCGTGCAGGACGTGCCGTTCCTGCCAGCCGAGCGGTGCCCGAGGCCCGCACGGCAATGCGCTCACCAGTCCCTGAAGCGGAGGATGCTGCAACGCAGCCCACCGAAGAGCCCCATGAGCTCATCACGGCACCGCGCGACATCCCAGTATTGGCTGACATGCTCCCTGGTGCCATCAAGGGTGCCGGGCAGACCAAGATCAAGGGCGTGGATTCGGATGCCGTGAGCATCAGCCTTGATATGGCTGCGCTGTTGGATGAGCCCGAGGATGTCGACGGGGAGACGCGCGACGCGGCCCTGGCGGGGCTTGGTGGCATCCCTGACCTTCGTGGCGCGGCAGGGCAGATGCGTCCGTCATTCTTGGATGCCATGGATGAGGATGAGGCCGCCCGATGGAGGGGCGGCGGTCCGGCTGCGGGGGATTACCATCGCAATCTCGCGCTCGGCGGTGTGAACGAGCTGGGATTCGATGCCTCGTCGCAGCGACCGAGCATCGCTGCCGTCCAGCAGTGGCAGGAACGCGCAGAGGCGAAGCAGCGCCATGAGCAGGCCTTGCGCGCTCGAGGGGTATCGCGCGCTCGCGCGGTGGGTGCCTCTGATGCCCAGAGCGCAGCCCTGACCCCCGAAGAGCTCTCCCAGCTTGGGACGGTGCCGGGGTTGGAGGAGGCGCGCACGGCGGCGCATCTGAACGATGCGAACATCGTCACCGTGTATGACTGCGTCGTCGAAGGTGACATGGCGTACGTCATCATGGAGTACGTGGAGGGCAAGACGCTCGCGCGCTTGATCCGCGACTTGGGCGATGATGTCACGCTGGACATGATCACGGCGGTGTTCCTGAGCGTTTCGCACGCGCTCCAGGTGGCACATAAGGCGAACGTGCTGCATCTGGATATCAAGCCGGAGAACGTGATCATCAACAAAGAGGGTGTGGTCAAGGTGACGGACTTCGGTCTGTCCACCCTCATGGATGGCAGCGGGCAGGGCAAGACCGGCGGTGGCACGATCGGATACATGCCGCTTGAGCAGATGCGTCGGCAACCGCTGGATGTGCGCACGGATGAGTGGGCGCTCGCGTCGCTCACCTACGAGATGCTGACCGGGTCCAACCCCTTCCGAGCGAAGACGCTGGCAGATGCTGAGATAGCCATCGAAGATGCTGAGATCATCTTGCCATCGCGCTGCTGGGATGACATGGATGAGAAGATGGACGACGTCATGTTCACGGCGCTCTCGCCTGATGCGGATGGGCGCTATGAGACGGTGGCGGAGTTCGCACGAGAGCTGGCCCCGATGCTCGCGAATGCGAAGGAGGGCGGCAAGCAGCTCGGACGTGCCGTGGCTGTGTCTCCGGTCATGGAGAGCACTGCGTCAGCTGAGGCGGACGAGGTCCCTGCGAAGGGCGGCCTCTTCGGAGGCTTGCTCAAGCGGGCTGTTGGTCCCAGCGCAGACGAGCGTGCGGAGGGTGCTTCGAAGGCTTCCTCTGGTGCTGGTGTCGACCGGGGCGCTGGTCTGGGCGCTGATGAGCCGAAGCGACCTGGACGGGATGCTGGCCAAGAGCGCGAGGCGCGCGCCGCTCGCGAAGAGCGGGAGCCGCGTCAGCCGAAGCAGCCCCGCGTCCCTTTGATCGATAGGCTGGGAGAGCAGGGCGCGGGATTCGTCATGCGCGCCTTCGCGACAGCGTCTGCGCTCATGATCGCCGTGGTGGCGCTCTTGAACTTCCGCGTCGTGTTCGATGGCGGACAGAATGGCATGCAGGACACCACGTTCGGCCTATTCTCCACGCTGCCCATCGCGGCGTGGGTGGTCATGCTCGCTTTCGCCGCCGTCGCATTCATCAAGCCGAAGATCGGGTTCATCGTCGTGTATGCGGCGTTCGGTGTGTCGCTGATGGTCAGCCAAGCCTGGACGGCAGCGCTGCTCTTGGTCCTCGGTATGGGCGCATGGTGGTGGTTCTTCGGACGGCAGAGCGATGCGGCATGCACGCTCGTGATGATGCAGCCGTTGCTCGGATCCGTCGGGTTCGCAGCGGTGGTCCCCGTCGTGGCGGGGGCGGTGCTGGATGTGCGCGATGCGCTGGCAGCAGCTGGCGCTTCTGTCGTGAGCGCCATCGTGTTCGCTGCGCTGGGCTCGGGAAGCCTTGAGAACTGGGAGGTGCTCTCGAACTTCATCGTGGCAGTGAATCCCGTCATCGCGGGGGCATCCATCACGAATGGCCTGATAGAGGTCCTGGCGAATGGGGTCACTTGGAGCGTTGCAGCTTCTTGGGTGCTGGGCGCAGGTGCATATTCGCTCTTCTGCGTGAAGGGCTCCAAGGCATTCGACATCATGGGGTCCGTTGCGTGCGGCGCGCTCTTGGTCTGCGGGATGCTGGTCGTGCCATCGCTCATGAGCGCCGTGGCCACGTTCCTGCCCATCACCATCGTCGGGGTCATCGTTCCCGTCGTGTTGGGCATCGGCCTCGCCGTTGCGAATGTGACCGATCGCGTTCGCATGGCTGAAGGAGAATGGTAGCGGCGCAGGCGCGCAGGGCCTCTCCTGTCTGAGCGAGGATGCGCATGTCGCGGGGTGGACTGGCACCATTCGCTGGTATGCTGATGTCATCACGGCAACGTGGCCGGAAGGCAGGGACGGAGGCAAGCATGGCTGACGAGACACTGCACCCCGAAGGAACGCCGCATGTGGAAGAGGATGCGCAGGATCCAGAGGCCCAGCCTCAGAAGAAGGATCGCAAGCCCCTCTTCATCGGCTTGGGCATCGCGGTTGCGGTGGTCATCATCGCCGTCGTGCTCGTATTGGTGAACGGTGCCGAAGACGCTGCCGCCAAGGAGGGGATAGAGGCCTCCATGGCCGAGAGCGCTCTCATCACCGAACGCGTCATACCGAGCGCCTGGGGTGACCAGAGCGGCTTCACCGCGGTGGCTGTTCAGGTCGATGAGCTCAAGCGCGGGTTCTTCGCATCTGATGCGACTGCTGCCGTTACGGTGGACGCAGAGAACGGCGCGTATGGGCTCTCGGATGGATTCACCGTTCACTGCAAGAAGGAAGATGGTGCTTGGGTGGTCGATCAGGCGGATCTCGCAAAGGAGAGCTACGCACCCATCGCCAAGATCCCTGACGAGGCGCTCCTGGCGCATCTGCCCGACATCATGGCGAAGGCCGATGAGAGCAAGGGTACGTTCACGTTCGCCAACCCCTTGAGCGTTGCTGGCTTCTTCGGCGTGGACACCGAGGCCACCATCGTGAGCAACGAGTTCGACCGAGGTGAAGAGGATGCCCAGATCGCACTCGTGCGCATGGTGGACGGCGTGGCTCATGAGGGGAAGCTGGATGTGGTGCTCGGATGGGATGCCAAGGCCGAACATCCTGACTGGACGATCGTGGACGTCATGACGCTCGAAGACACGGAGGGAGCCATGGGGTCGATCGTGCGCGAGGGCCCCTCTTCGGTGCTGACCGAAGACATGGCCGCGGATTTCTACGATACGGATATCGAAGAAGGTAGCTACTGGACCAAATTCTCATCGACGATCGCTTGCAAGGATGATTCTCCCTATGGGTTCATCGCGTTCTCGAATGTGCCAGCGAATACGGGAGACATGCGGTTCTCCGTCATCTCGAATGAGACAGGGGACACGCTCTATGAGTCTCCGCGCATAGCACCCGGCATGACGCTGGACTACATCACGCTCGCTGAGCCCCTGCCTACCGGTGAGCATTCGGTCACGGTGCGGTACACGGCATTCGGTGATGGATGGCGCTACATGGACACCACCGATAGCGACGAGGACTGCATCATCCGCGTGTATTGATCGAGTGCCGCTTGAGAGGGCATGCTCGCTCTACGTGAGGCGATGGACAGCGCTCGCGCGTAGGGAAATCCAGTACAATGAAGCCGTTCACGCGGGGGAGGAAGGGTCTTCATGATCGACCGTTATACGCGCCCTGAGATGGGCCACATCTGGGACTTCCAGAACAAGTTCGACATCTGGCGCGAGATAGAGGTGCTGGCATGCGAGGCGCAAGCCGAGCTCGGCGCGATCGGGATCACGGCTGAGGAGGCGCAGTGGATCCGCGATCATGCGGCAGCGGATGCGGCGCGCATCTCCGAGATAGAGAAGACCACCAACCATGACGTGATCGCATTCACCACGAACATGGCTGAGAACATAGATGCGGATATCCCCGAGGGCCAGGAGAAGCCGAGTCGCTGGGTGCATTTCGGCATGACCTCTTCTGACCTGGGCGACACCGCGCTGTCGTATCAGATCACGCAGGCGCTGGACATCATCATCCAGGATGTGCGCGCGCTGGGGGCCACGTGCAAGCGCCGCGCCTTCGAGCTGCGCGACACCCTCTGCGTGGGCCGCACCCATGGCATCCACGCGGAGTCCATGACCTTCGGCATGAAGTTCGGCAGCTGGGCCTGGGCGCTCCATCGGTGCCTCGTGCGCCTCGAGCAGGCTCGCGAGGTGGCAGCTGTCGGTGCCATATCCGGTGCGGTGGGCACGTATTCCAGCATCGATCCGTTCGTGGAACAGTACGTTTGCGAGAAGCTGGGGCTCACCCCTGATCCGCTGTCAACGCAGGTCCTCGCCCGCGACCGCCATGCGCAGGTCGCTGCAGCCCTTGCGGTGACGGCGTCAACGCTCGAGAGCATCGCCATGCAGGTCCGTCTGCTCCAGCAGTCCGACGTGATCGAGGCTGAGGAGCCGTTCACGAAGGGGCAGAAGGGGTCCTCCGCCATGCCGCACAAGCGCAACCCCATCACGGCAGAGCGCGTCTGCGGGATGGCTCGCATCGTCAAGGCGAATGCGCAGGTGGCCTTCGATGACGTGGCTCTTTGGTATGAGCGCGACATCTCCCACTCGAGCGCTGAGCGCATCGCGCTCGCGGATAGCTTCATCGCCCTGGATTACATGTTCGCGAAGATGCAGTGGATGCTCGACGGCCTGCAGGTCTACCCGGCGAAGATGGAGCATAACCTGTGGCGCACGCGCGGGCTCATCTTCTCGAGCAAGATGCTCTTGGCATTGGTGGAAGCGGGCATGACGCGCGAGGATGCGTATGTGGTGGTGCAGCGCAATGCCATGCAGGTATGGGAGGACATCCAAGACGCTGTGGATGGCCCTACCTTCAAGGAGCGCGTGCTGGCCGATGAGAAGGTGCAGGAGCTCATGGCTGCTGGTGCGGTCACGACCGAGCAGGTGGATGCCATCTTCGATCCGCAGGCATTCTTGACGCGCACCAACATCGTGTTCGATCGCTTGGAGCCGCTGGAGTTCTAGGAGCTCTAAGCCATACGGCTCTCGGAAGGCTCTTGGGTTCGGGGAGGGCTTGCCGGGGAGTGTTTGCGTCAGGCGCTGCTGCCACGTGGGCCGTGCGCCCAATCAGACGACGATGGCCTCGCTAGGCGTGCTCGTGGCCTCATTGGGGAAGCGCAGCGTGATGGTGGTCCCCTCATGCGGGGCGGATTCCACGGTCATGGAGGCGCGTTCGCCATAGAACCCGTGCATGCGGTCATGCACGTTCTTGACCGCTATCCCCAAACCGGTCTCCGACTTCGGATGAAGGATGCCCTGGCGCGCGGCCTCATCCATGCCCACGCCATCATCCGCCACGTTCACCAGCACATCTGCACCTTCGATGCTGCCGGTTATCCGCACGGTGAGCAGGCCCGTTGCGGGCATGGCGTGCTTGACGGCATTCTCCACCAGCGGCTGGAGGAGGAAGGGCGGGACGAGCATCTCTTGGATCAGGTCAGCTGCACTGCCCAGGTCCACGATCATCGACAGCCGATCCTCGCCGAAGCGCGCCACCTCGAAGGTGAAGTAGCGCTGGGTCTGCTCCAGCTCCCGCTGCAGCGGGATGCGGTCCTGCGCATTCTCAAGGGTGGACCGGTAGAACACGGCGAACTCGCGCAGGAGGATGCGCGCCTTCGCGGGGTCGGTGCGGATGAAGGATGCGATGGTGTTGATGGTGTTGAAGAGGAAGTGCGGGTTGATCTGGCTTTGGAGCATCTTGAGCTCCATGGAGGTGGCCAGCTCGCGCTGCTCTTCCAGCTCCGCTGCTGCGATCTGCGTGGAGAGCAGCGTGCCGAAGCCCTGCGCGATGGATTTCTGCGTCTCGGTGATCTTGCGCGAGCTGCGGTAGTAGAACTTGAGGGTGCCGAAGATGTCACGGCCCACCGTGAGCGGGATGATGATGGCCGACTCGATCATCTTGGAACCCTCTGGGAAGCCGATGTCCTCGCGCGTGTAGATCACGCGGGGCTGGCCTTCGTCGATGACCTTGTGCGTGGCGTGCGTGCGGATCCGTGCGCCTGAGGGATTCTCCGCTTCCATGTAGCCTGCGTAGCCGAGGATGATCTTGCGGTCGGTGATGGCAACGGCGATGGCCTGCGTGCTGGAGAGCAGGAACTCGCATATCTGCTGGGCCGCCTTCTGGTCAAGGCCCTCGCTAGTGAGGTCCACCATCTTGCTGGACAGGCGAAGCATGGCATCCGTCTGGCGGGCGCGGATGGAGTCAGGGTCCAGCAGCAGGCGGATGATGATGGCGACGCTGATGGTGAAGATCAGGCCAGAGCACAGGATGATGGGCACCGACATGGGGGACCCGAAGATCGTCCAGATCAGCGTGCCGGCGGCGATGAGCGCCACGAGGCCAGCGAGCATCTCCAAGGACAGCGGGCGCGGCATCATATGGCGCAGTCGCTTCTTCTTATCGAATGTCCGCATGTGCTCCTCCTCATGCCGATGCTGGACTATTTGCGAAGAGTTTCCCAAAAGCTTTTTACAAACGATACCTGAACCATTAATATACTCACAGCTAATTGTGCACTTTGTGCATCTCGGGTTCAGAAAAGCAAGGAAGCGAACATGACGGGAAACATGCAGAACGGTCCAGCGCAGCAGGGTGGCACGCCGGGGCCCGCTTCGAATATGCCCTCACCTCAGCCGCAGCAGTTCCAGCGCGCGCCACAACCGCAGCCTCAGCCGCAGCCGCGGCCCAGCATGCCGATGCAGGGCGCTCCGCAGGCTTCTCGGCAGCAGCCGATGGGCGGCGCTGTTCCGCCGGTCCCTCCCACAGGAGGTCAGCCTGAGAAGAAGCCGGCTGGCGGGAATGGCGGAGATGACGCAACGCGCAAGCGCAACCTGCGCATCCTGATCGGCGCCATCGTCGTCGTGGTCATCGTCATCGCGTGCGCATTCTTCTTCGTGAACAATGCGAACAGCGGCTTCTATGATCCGGATGCGAAGGAGGGTCAGGCTTCCTACAAGACCCTGGAGGAGATCGAAGCTGAGCGCAACAGGCAGATGCAGGAGGGCATGCTGAACATCTCCATTGCCAGCCAGATCGAATTCGAGAATGGCACCGCCCCGGGCACTGCCTTCATCGAGAACGTGCCTTCCAACAAGTACGTCCTCAAGGTGACCATCACCACGGACAGCAACGGTGAGGTGGTCTATCAGTCTGGTGGCATCAAGCCCGACAGCACGATCGAGACCATCAAGCTGTCTCAGCCGCTGGCTGCTGGCGTGTATCCGGCAACGGCCACGTTCTCTGCATACGATCCGGACTCGCTGCAAGAGGTCGGACAGGCTGCGGCGAAGGTGACGCTGGTCGTCAAGAACTAGCTGGGTTCCGGATAGCCGGATAGCGCAGGGAAGCGCACGTGAATCCAGCAGTGGTCATCCCGACCTTCGTCACCGGGACGCGCAGGCGCTCCGAGGTGCGGGGGATCGTCGGGAACTACGATCACACGACGAATATCAATGATGATGGCGAGCTCGATAGATGCTTGACCTCCCTTGAAGGGGTGGAGCATCTCGGGCTCGTCATCGTATTGGTGGCAGCAGATCGCGGGATAGAGGCTGAAGCTGCCGCGAAGGTCCGGAGCGTCACCGCCGCGCATCCGAAGCTGTCCACGTTGGTCATCGGCAATGTGGAGCTCGACTTGGTCCGTCAGCGGATGGAGCAGTTGGGCATCACGGATGTGAACCAGGAGATCGGGCTGCGCGGATATGGCGCTGTTCGCAATCTGGGCCTGGTCGTAGCGAACGCGCTGGGCTTCGAAGCCGTCATCTTCCTGGATGATGACGAGGTGCTGGATGACCCGGCGTTCATGCGCAAGGCGGTCTACGGGTTGGGCAAGCTCACGAAGAAGGGCGTTCCCATCCTTGCCAAGACGGGCTACTACATCAATGACCAAGGCTCCTACTATTCCAAATGGGAGGACCGTTGGTACAACCGCTTCTGGCAGCAGGGCGGTGCGTTCAATGACTGGATCAGGCAGGCCATGGCGGGCCCGCGCCTGTCTCGCAGCAACCATGTCTGCGGTGGCTGCCTCGCCATCCATAAGGAGGCCTATCGCAGGTTGGCGTTCGACCCATGGATCCCGCGCGGCGAGGATCTGGACTACATGCTGAATCTGCGCATGTATGGATCCGATATCTGGTTCGACAACGAATGGCAGCTGCGTCATCTTCCGCCCAAGACCAAGCATGAGGGGCAGCGTTTCCGTCAGGATATCTTCCGCTGGCTCTATGAGCATGACAAGCTGGAGTACAGCTATTCGCTGATCGACCTCTTGCGCATCTCGCCGCAGTCATTGAAGCCCTATCCGGGTCCCTTCTTGGAGCGTGGGTTGCAGCGGCGCATCGCCATCACGGCGTTCTTGCGGAGCTTGGTGCGCCCCGACAAGAAGGCATACCGGCGTGCGGCGAGGGAGGCCATGGGTGAGGCGAAGCGCTATGCGGAGGAGCATTGCGCGAACTACTTCGAGTTCCAGCGCACCTGGCCGCAGATCATGGAGCGCATGGACTCCGATAAGCTGCTGACGAACGCGCTCGTGCAGTCGGCTCTGCTGGGACAGGAGCCCGTCATGGAGCAGGTGGACGTGGCAGAGGTGCCGCAGATTCCGGGGCGCGAGGCTCATGTGGATCCGGGCATGACCAGTCAGATCCGCCTCGATCTGAACGACGCCTGATACACCTCTCAGAGGGCTTGTGCCGTGGATGTGACATTCGCTTCATTGGTGGTGTTCCTCTGCGTTGGGATCACCGTGGGCATCTTGTCCGGTCTGCTCGGCGTCGGCGGGGGCACCATCCTCGTACCCGTGTTCAAGCTGGCATTCGGCATGCCTGCCCTGGGCGCTACGGCAACATCCATGTTCACCATCATCCCCACATCCATCACGGGTGTCGTGACCCATCTGCGGCGCGGGTCATGCGTCCTTCGCTTCGGGCTTGCGGCGGGCATCGGTGGTGCTCTCACGTCTCCGGTGGGCGTCTGGCTCGCATCCATCTCGTCTGATTGGATGACCATGGTGGCGGCTGCGGCGGTCATCGCGTATTCGTCCATGACGATGCTGACGAAGGCCTTCGGTCTCCTGAAGCGCGAGCGTGCTGCTGCGCATGGTCCAACAGAAGATATGACAGATGTGGCGGCTGATGCGGTGCGAGCAGAGCGTGATGCCGTGGTCCGTGCAGCGGAGGCGGAGTGCGTGGATGAAGCTGCATCCGCATACGTCGTTCCCGGCGGAGCGAGGCCCATCGCCTGCGCTGGCGCGATCGGCCTCGTGGCAGGGGTCTTGTCGGGTTATGTGGGCCTAGGCGGTGGATTCCTCATCATCCCGCTATTCATGCAGCTTCTGGGGATGCCCATGAAGATGACCAGTGGGACGTCGCTGATCAGCGTGCTGCTCCTCGCCATCCCTGGGACCGTGATGCAGGCGCTTCTGGGGAATGTGAACTGGGTGGTGGGCGTCTGCGTGGCTGCCGGCGCCATTCCAGGAGCGGTCATTGGATCGAAGCTGCTCAAGCACGTACCCGAGCTGGCGCTTCGCTTCATATTCGGATCGTTCTTGCTCGTGGCTTCGGTACTCTTGGTCATTGATCAGCTGTAGGAGTCGGCATTCGGAGCCGGGCTTGGACAGCATCTCGCCGCCCCGTGGCTTCGGGTAGGGTCAGACGGTCTCCCAGACGCGCACCGTGCACTCTCTGATCTGCTCGCCATCCATGGGCGTGTAATCCACATTCGCAAAGGTGACGATGCGGCTTGAGGTGCCTGAGGTGGCAAGGTATTCGCCGTAGCCTTGCGTCGCTGATTCCGTGGTGATCGTGACGTACTTGCGCGCATCCAGGTTCACGGCTGCCACCACGTTCGTGGATTTGACGAACACCCAATTGCCCGTGAAGGCGGGGGGCGTGATCGGAGCGCGGGGGAAGCGGAACCATTCCGCTGCGCTGTACAGGCTGCACACAGCGTCCTCAGCCTGAGCCTTCGCCGTTGCGTAGTCCGCATCGGTCAGCTGCACCTCTGCGTTGCCCTTCGCCGCGGCTTCTCGTTCGCTCTTGATCCCTGCGAGCGCGTCCTGCTCTGCTTGTGCGACGGTCAGGGAGATGGGGTTCGCTGGCGTATAGGTGCCCAGGTTGGAGATGCCGTCACCCACTTGGTAGATGCTGTCGAAGGTGAATCCGAAGCCGTTCGGCCCATAGGAGACGTTCTGCGGCTTCATGGTGGCTGGCATCGTGAGCGAATCGGTGATCTGCCCGGCTTCGTCATCTGCATAGATGAGCGTCCAGACGCTCCCTGACCTGCTCTCCGAGATGGCGGAGGCGATGCCTGTCCCCGCGGGCGCGGGTGCGCAGGCGAAGCCGCCCGGGGATTCTGCCACGATATCCACGGAATCGGATCCCTGCCCGAAGGGCGTGCGGCAGAGCTGGGAGGTGAGCGACTTGTCCTTGGTGTCGGTCGGAGAGGTCTGCCACCATGCGAATCCATCGGAGACCGCAAGGGAAGGTAGGCTCCACGCTCCATCGCGCTCTTCTGCCATGATGGGCTCTCCCACCGAAGCTCCGTCGAGCGTGGTGGAATACACGCGCCACTGCCCAGTGGTGAGGTTGGATTCGAGCCACACCAAGCCGCCTCCATGGGCGCGCGCATCCAGGATCTGGAAGCCCTCCTCTCTGCCCGCTGCAGCCTTCAATGCGGGGGTGAGGTTTCCCGATCCGAGATGGAGCAGGCTGATCTGCACGAGCGGATCAGCGGCCTCGGTGGGTATGAGGCATGCGGCAACGGAGTCGCTGCATGCGGTGAGGATGGTGCCGAAGGGGAGCGACGCGCGCGTCCTCAGGGAGACGAAGCCCTTCGCATCCTCCATGTATTCGCATTGCTCGGTAGTGAATACCTTATCTGCGGGTACGGTCAGGGACTCCTCGGAGGTGTCCGCATTCGCCTTGCTGCTCGAAGTGAGGGCATATGCACCACCCGCAACGGCCGCAGCAGCTACGAGGCCCGCAGCTCCCATGAAGAGCTGTCTGCGCGTGATGCCGGATTCGGCCAGCGCGGAAAGGGGGCTGCCTGATGCCTGCTCGTGAGATGAGCGCGCATGAGAGCGGGAAGGATGGGCGCCTCTGCTCTTGATCGTCGCAGCTCGCGCGCGACGGCGCGCCGCGCTCGCGCTCTCGAGCCGATGATCCGGTGGCGTGGTGCCATGACCCGCCATGCGCTTGCGTGGCGTTGGTCTGTCTCTGCGTTCTTGCATCCGGCCATTATGTCAAACGGATAACCTCTCGTCACCACATGCGCCGCAAAGGCTACAATATCAGCAAATCGCGATGCTTCGGGCGAGCTTCGCACGCTCGGCGCTGTTCGCAGATCAGAGAGGAGACTCGGATATGAGCTCTGAGACAAGGCGGATCCTTCTGGTGGAGGATGAGAAGAGCATCCGCGAAGCGGTGACGGCCTATCTGGAGAAAGAGGGCTATTGGGTGACCGCCGTGGGTGATGGGCAGGAAGCGCTGGATGAATTCGCCAAGCACAGCTTCGACCTCATCATCCTCGATCTCATGCTGCCCACCATCTCCGGCGAGCGCGTATGCAGCGTGATCCGCGACACATCCGATGTGCCCATCATCATGCTCACGGCGAAGGGCGAGGTGGAGGACCGCATCATCGGCCTTGAGCTGGGTGCGGATGACTACCTGGTCAAGCCATTCTCCCCGCGCGAGCTCGTGGCGCGTGCGCGTGCGCTCCTGCGCCGCGTGCACTCCGATTCGGAGCCGCTGCGCGAGGTGCTGGAATTCGGCGAGCTCACCATCGACGTATCAGGGCACAAGGTCCTGGTCAACGGCGAGGAGATCGAGCTCACGGCATCCGAGTTCAAGCTGCTGACCACGCTCTCGCGCTATCCAGGGCGCGTCTATTCGCGCATGGAGCTGGTGGAGAAGGTGCTCGGGTATGACTTCGAAGGCTATGAGCGTACCATCGACAGCCATGTGAAGAATCTGCGAGCGAAGCTTGGAGATAATCCGCGCAGCCCGAAATGGCTCCACACGGTCCACGGAGTCGGGTATCGTTTCGAGGATCCGAACAAGAAGTAAGAGAGAAGCAGGGGCGCACAAGGCAGGATGAGCACAGAGGATACCCATATGGATGGGCAGGGTCAGCAGCGGCCCGGTCCCGTGGTCGTGCCTGTCGGCTTTGCCTTCGATGAGGAGGACCTTGCGGCCGAAGAGGCTGCCATCAAAGAGGTGGCAGGAGAGGCGCCCAGTTCTCTGGATATCGATGACCCCAACTTCGTCTGCCCCGCGCTGAGGTCGATCTTCGATACGCCCCTGGAAGGCACACGTGCATCAGAGGATGCGCTCTTCGATGAGGGAGCGCCTTCGCCGATGCTCGATGATGCGTCAGAGGTTGCTCTGGTAGACGCTCCTGTGGCGGGAACGGTCATGGGAGCCGTTGCAGCAGATGCCTCAGAAGCGGTGGGCGCTCCTGCAGATGCGTCAGATGCCCCGGAGGGTGCCGAAGCTGCGCCGTCTGCTGGTTCGGCTGCCGCAGGGTCCACGGCTTCCAAAGAGAGCGCTGCATCCAACGGACCCGTCAAGCGCACCAACCAACCTCATCCCCGCCGCGCACCCAAGGGTGCCAATGGGTCGAAGATGCGCTTCTCGCTCTCATACAAGGCGCGCGCCATCCTCTCCTTCGTGATGGTCTCCTTGCTGACCGTCGGCATCTGCATCGGTGCCGTCGCCTTCATCTGGAGCCAGTTCTTCAACACCTATGCCGCGGCCAACATCGAGAACCTGGCCGAGCAGACGGCGAATCGCATGGCCACCATCTATGAGAAGACGCTGAGCCTTGAGGGCGATACGCTGACACCGGCCATCGAAGTGGCGAGCAGCTCCGAGGAGCTGGGCGTCGTGGTGTCTGATGTGGGCGGGAACACGCTCTACAACTCCTCGACGGGGGATTCCCTGCAGAACAGCCCCAGCTCGGCTACGCAGATCGCCATCACGCCCATCGAGCACCACGGCCAGACCGTCGGAAACGTGCGCGTGTGGGTATACGGGTCCAATACGCTCATGAGCAAGGTGGACCGCGAGTTCCAGCGGAACATGTATGCGGGGCTGATGTATGCGGCTGGCATCTCGCTCGTGATCGCGCTCTTGCTGGGCATCCTGCTCGCTCGCTCCCTCGTGAAGCCGGTGGGCACCGTGACGAAGACGGTCCGCGAGCTCTCGAATGGCAATCTGTCCGCCAGGACGGGCATGCAGGGCGACAACGAGATATCGTGCTTGGGCGCTACCATCGACGACATGGCGGCATCGTTCGAGCGCGATCGCAAGATGGAGCAGCGGCTCACCTCCGATGTAGCGCATGAGCTGCGCACGCCGCTCATGGCCATCCAGGCCACCGTGGAAGCCATGATCGATGGCGTGTACGAGCGCGATGACGAGCATCTGATGCTCGTGGATGCCGAGGTGGCTCGCCTCTCGAAGCTGGTGGATGCGCTGTTGAAGCTCTCTCGCATGGAGATGCGCTCGCAGCCGATGCGCGAAGAGGTGGTCAACCTCTCCGATCTGGCTGACGACATGGTCATATCCCACGAGGCGTTCATAGAGGAATCGGGGTTGTCCGTCCATCTGGATGCGCAGCCAGGCATCAAGACCATCGGGGACGAGGACCTCATCAAGCAGGCCGTTGCGAACCTGGTCTCGAATGCCGTGCGCTACACAGACGAAGGCGGCTCCATCACCATATCGGTCGCGCGCGAAGGCCGCATGGCTGCCATCTCCGTGGCTGATACGGGCATCGGGCTCTCGCCTGATGAGGAGAAGATGGTATTCTCGCGCTTCTGGCGTGCGGATTCCGGTCGTGCGAAGGAAGGCGGCGGACTGGGCGTTGGCCTTGCGCTGGTCAAGGAGATCGTGGACCGCCATCATGGGCGCGTCAGCGTCAAGGGCGAGAAGGGCGTTGGATCGGTGTTCACGTTGTACTTCCCCTTGTACGATGAGGAGAAATCCATCGCCCAGGCGCGCATTGCGGTTCGTGCTATGGAAAGACGCGCACGGGGGGGGTTCTTCGTTAGCGAGGGTTGAGGCCACGCCCCCTGCGCAGGAGCACCTTGGAGGACGTGTGATGGGAAAAGGCCGCCGGGGGGGGGTCTTCGATAGCCAAGGCTAAGCCCACCGTCAGGATCTCATGATGCGGTGATCGGCAACCCTGGCAGGATGCGTTGATCGCGCATCATCGCGAAGCTGTGTGATGCGAGCGGGGTCTCAGGATAGCGTGCGCTCAGGCGTGCGCGCTCAGAATGCGCCGCAGGAATGGAGCCCGAACATGATGAGCGCGACCGCGACGAGCAAGAACGCCCAGCTGATGATGTAGCAACCCTTGTTGCCTGCGCGCCCTTTGTCGATAGCGCGCTCGGTGAGCTTGCGACGGCGCTTGAGATAGGCCGTGCCCTTCTCGTTCTCAGGCAAGGGGACCGTCTGCGAAGGGAGCCACGTGCCCTTCGACTCCACCAGCTTGGCGACGCCCTCGGATCCGAGATCGACCTTGATGCGCGTGCCTTCGCCCATGCGCTTCGCTACGTTCGCCAGGAATGCCTCGAATGCAGGAGCATCCGGCCCTGTGCTCTTGAAGCAGATGAGCGCGACCTGCCCCCAATAATGCCCCTCATCGGGATGATCGGTGAATGCGACGAAGGAGAGGACGGCGTGCGTTGTGAGCCCCTCTGCTTGGAGCGTCCTCATCGTGCGCGATGTGGGCTCGTCCAAGAAGCCGATGCGCTGCCCGAAGCGATTCTCCAACCAGGCGCGCTGTTCGCCATCTTCCAAGAGCACGTGGATGTCGTAGATATCCCCCACGGAGTTGTCTGCTCCGAGCAGGATGCCGGAATCCTTCTTCGAGACGGTCTGGAAGTCAGCGTATTTCCCAAGATACTCAGTCATGATGGAGCGTGAGTATAGCACCTGCCGCATGACCGCCTCATGGGAACGGGTAGAATGGTCGGAGGTTCCCGCGGATCCGAAGGTGGTTCATGAGCGAAGATACATCCCTGTACGAGGGCGAGCAGGTGCCGGTGCGTGTGCGAGAGATGGTGACGGATGGCACGCCCACCGACATCGTGGAGCGCTATGAGCGGCTTCCCCATATCGCCCAGGTGACCGACTTCGGCGAGTACGACCGCAACATCGTGGTCATAGATACGGAGACCACGGGCATCTCGCCCAAGAAGGATGAGCTCACGCAGATCGCTGCTGCTCGGTTGGAGCAAGGCAAGATCACGGACTGGTATGTCACGTTCGTGGATCCTGGCATGCACATCCCTGATGACATCAGCCATCTCACGCATATATATGATGAGGATGTCGCTGGCGCGCCCACGCCCGAAGAGGCCTTGAAGGGCCTTGTCGAATTCGCGGGGGATGCGAAGATGGTGGCGCACAATGCGGAGTTCGATCGCAATTTCACGACGAAGCATCCAGCTGGCTATCCGCTGCTCGAG
The DNA here is from genome assembly GCA_910589125.1 of uncultured Eggerthellaceae bacterium. Taxonomy (GTDB): domain Bacteria; phylum Actinomycetota; class Coriobacteriia; order Coriobacteriales; family Eggerthellaceae; genus MGBC163016. The sequence continues at coordinate 92,154 of CAJURX010000004.1, read as the reverse complement.
AGCACCTGGATAGATTCGCTGGAGCTCTCTCGCATATCGCTGCCGCGGATGAAGAGCCATCGGCTGATCGACCTGGTTCGCGCGTTCGGCGCACCCTTGTCCACGCACCGTGCCGATGATGACGTGGCTGCGCTCTGCGCGGTGTATCGCATCCTCTTGGCAGCCATCAGCCAGATGCCCGAGGGTCTCCTGTTCGCCATCTCGCAGCTGGCCACCTCGGAGGAATGGAGCACGCAGCCCTTGTTCGCCGAGTTCGCGAACATGGTGTTCGAATGGCGCGTCTCTACGGCGCGGCGAGCGCTGGAGGATGCGTCGCTGGATGCGGATGCGGCATTCGTGCCTGAGCATTTCTCGCTGCGCGCTGTGCGTCGCGAGCGCATCCCCAAGGAGCGGCGCGCGGCGAAGGCGGATGCAGCTGAGATGATCTCTGCTGAGGTCTTGGAGCAGGCGAACGTGCGCATCGATGCGACAGGCGAAGGTGTGCGCGTGCTGGAGTTCCCCTCAGGAGGGGAGGTGGCGGAGGCCTTCGCGCCTGATGGGCTGGTGGGCGGCTTGTATCCCGACTATGAGGAGCGTGCCGAGCAGACCGAGATGGCGTGCGCGGTGCGCGACGCATTCGCTGCATCGACGAACCTCTGCGTGGAGGCGGGCACGGGCGTCGGCAAGTCCATGGCGTATCTGGTTCCTGCGGCGCTCACAGCGAAGCGGAACGGCATCACCGTCGGCGTGGCCACCAAGACGAATGCGCTCCTGGATCAGCTGGTCTACAAGGAGCTCCCGCTGCTCTCCAGCGCGATGGAGAGAGACCTCGTCTATGCGCCGCTCAAGGGCTTCTCGCATTATCCGTGCCTCAGGAAGGTCGAACGGCTCATCGAGAGCGGTGCACAGACGCGCATGGTCATGAACGAGGAGAAGACGCAGGCTCCGGCCATCGCGGGCGTGCTCTCGTTCATCGAGCAGACGGCGTATGACGACATGGATACCCTCAAGGTGGATTTCCGCGTGCTGCCACGCAGCGCCATCACCACGACCAGCCACGATTGCCTGCGGCGGAAGTGTCCCTTCTATGGTCAGAGCTGCTACGTGTTCGGCGCGCGCAAGCAGGCCGAGAGCGCTGATATCGTGGTCACGAATCAGAGCTTGTTCTTCTGCGATGTCGCGGCAGAAGGCGGTCTGCTGCCGCCCATCCGCTACTGGGTGGTGGACGAGGCGCACGGTGCCGAGGCTGAGGCGCGCAGTGCGCTCTCGTTGGAGATCGGGCTCGAGGCTCTGAGCAAGCTGACCGCTCGCGTGAGCGCAGAAGGCGGTGCGCGCAATGTATTCGATCGTGCTGTGCGCAAGGTGGATGTGGGTGATGCTCCGGCTGACGGGGGGTTGCTCGCTGCCGTTGAGGGGTCTGATGATGCGCGTCCTGAGGGGGCAAGCCCACAGACGCCAGGGACCATCTTCTATGCGCTCACGAGCAAGGCGAAGTCGGCTGGCTCGGCGTTCGGAGAGGCAGAGGCGAAGTTCGCTACGCGCGTGCGCGACCTGCTGCAATTCGACCCGAACAAGAAGTCCAGCTACGACATGACGGATATCTGGATCAATGAGCACGTGCGCGCCACCACTGCGTTCAGCGAGATAGTCGGATGCGCGCGCGATCTGATCGACGCAGCCGAGGCGCTCATCAGCGCGTGCCAAGAGCTCGTGGGATTCCTGGATGATGTGGAGTCGGCGGCGGTGGTGCAGCGCGAGATAGCCGCGGTGGCGCTAGAGCTGAAGGACCTCGTGCATGCGGCAGATGTCGTGTTCGTGCATCCGACGGATGCGTATGTGTGCTCTGCAACGCTGTCCCGCAAGCCCGAGAAGGGCCGCGGCATCAAGAATGACGTCATCTACGCGATGCTCTACAACGTGGGCGCCGCGCTGGACGAGACGCTCTATTCCAACACGCGTTCGGTGGCATTCGCCTCGGCCACGCTCACGGTGAACGGGTCGTTCGAGCCGTTCGAGCATGCCATGGGCCTGAATGCGAGCGAGCAGTCGCGCGCGGACATGCTGGCGCTGCCGTCCAGCTACGATTTCGATGAGAACATGGCCATCTATGTGGTGAACGACATAGATGAGCCGAACAGCCAGCGCTATCTGGGCCAATTGAAGCGATTGCTCGTGGACGCACATGTGGCGAATGGCGGCTCCATGCTCACGCTGTTCACGAACAAGAAGGAGATGGAGTCCTGCTTCTCGGAGGTGTCCTCGTCTCTGAAGGAGAACGACTTGCGCCTGGTGTGCCAGAAGTGGGGCGTGTCGGTGAAGAACCTGCGTGACGACTTCCTGAAGGATGAGACGCTCTCGCTGTTCGCACTCAAGAGCTTCTGGGAAGGGTTCGATGCGCCGGGGGATGCGCTCACGGGCGTCATCATCCCGAAGCTGCCGTTCAGCAAGCCGACCGATCCGCTCTCATGCGAGCGCGCGGCGCGGGATGATGCAGCATGGCGCCATTACGTCTTGCCGCAAGCGGTGCTCGAGGTGCGCCAGGCGGCGGGCCGGCTCATCCGTCGAGCGAGCGACACGGGCGTGCTCATCATGACGGATGCGCGCTTGATATCGAAGGGGTACGGGAAGGTGTTCCTTCGCTCCTTGCCCAGCAAGAATGTGAGCTTCGTGAGCACCGAGGAGCTGCTCGAGGCGCTTCGCGCCCGCACGCGGTAACGGGAGCAGGTCCTTCTGCGTCCGCAAGTGGGTCGTGGGTGGCGGCGTTGGCAAGGGGCGCAGGCTTGTCTGCGCCCCTGCGGATGCGCGGCTGCTTTGGCTGGCGAGCACGCATCCGACGCAAGACCTGCGTGATATCATCTTTCGCACTGAAACGACATTCGGAGGCGCCATGTTCACATCACCCATCACCACCGTCACGCCCACTTCCCAAGGCAAGGTGCGCGACCTGTATGACCTGGGCGACAAGCTGCTGCTCGTCGCGACCGATCGCATCTCAGCATTCGACTTCATCCTGCCGGACGAGATACCGAACAAGGGCCGCGTGCTCACGCAGCTCTCCGTGTTCTGGTTCGAGCTCTTGGACGGCGTGGTGGAGAATCACCTGATCTCCACGGATGTGAAGGACCTCCCTGATGAGTTCCAGCCCTATGCCGATTGGCTGCGTGGGCGCTTCATGCTCGTGCGCAAGGCTGAGATGTTCCCAGTGGAGTGCATCGTCCGCGGGTATCTGGCCGGTAGCGGGCTGGCGGAATACAAGGAGAGCGGCACGGTGTGCGGCATCCATCTGCCTGCTGGCTTGGAGAACTCCTCCAAGCTCCCGCAGCCCATCTTCACGCCATCCACGAAGGCGGATGTCGGTGGCCATGATGAGAACATCAGCTTCGAGCGGTGCGTCCAGATCATCGGCGAGGATGATGCGCAGGAGCTCTCGCGGCTCTCGATCCAGGTATACAGCGCTGCTGCGGAATACGCAGCCGAGCGCGGCATCCTCATAGCGGATACGAAGTTCGAGTTCGGGCGCATCGGTGATGCCATCGTGCTCGGAGATGAGGTGCTCACGCCCGATTCCTCTCGATTCTGGCCAGCGGATCAGTATGAGGTGGGCGCGAGCCAGCCGTCTTTCGACAAGCAATATGTGCGGGATTGGCTCTCTGCCAACTGGGATAAGCAGGGCGAGCCGCCGCATCTTCCGCAGGATGTGATCGAACGCACGTCAGAGAAGTATCTGCAGGCCTATGAGATGATCACCGGCCGCAAGCTAGATGCATGACGTACCATATGCACCCAAGATAGGATGACCACGAAAGGCCTCAGATGTCCCAGCGAAACCCGATGAACGAGCGATACACCACTGAGAAGCGCTCTGGCACCTCGCGCAGGAGCGCTGCCAGCGCCAAGCCGAAGTCGAAGGCAGCTGCCAGCGTCACGATGGGAACATCGAAGAAGACGCCGCAGCAGCGCAAGCAGGAGCAGAAGGCGGCGCGCAAGCAGGAGCAGGAGCGTCAGCGCGAGCTGGATCGCAAGTACTACAAGCCCGACACGGAGCGCTACAAGAAGCTGAAGCGCATCTGGTGGCTGTCGCTGGCGGGTGCGGTCGTCTGCACGATACTCTCGTGGTTGCTGCGCACCGTCGAGCCCGCATGGATCGCGTTCATCTGCCTGTTCGCGGCATACGCGCTCATCATCTTCGCGTTCTACCTGGACTTCTCGAAGATCAGGAAAGAGCGCCGCGCCTATCAGGAGCGCATGAGCGCCTTGGAGGAAGCGCAGGAGAAGAAGGAGCGTAAGCAGCAGGCTCGCATGGGCGGCCGCGTCAAGGATGAGGCTGCTGATGCGGATGCCTCGGAGGCGAAGGCTGACGATGCTGCTGAGGAAGGCGCTTCGGATGCGAGCGCGAAGAAGCCCTCTCTCAAGCAGAGGCTCTTCAAGAAGCAGCCTGCTGCCACTTCGCCATCTCAGTCGGAGTGAGCTGACCCAGAGAAGAGCAAGCAGGTCTAGCACTTCGATCGGGATGACAGGATGGGGGTGTAGGGCGCTCGGTATTGGTACCCTATGCACCAAGGAAGCGGCGTAGTAACGGGGAGGCATCATGGTCAAGCGCATCTACGTTGAGAAGAAGCCGGGATTCGACGTCCAAGCTCAGCAGCTGGCGTGCGAGCTGCGCGATACGCTGGGGATCGTCGCGTTGGATGGCGTCAGCGTCATCAACCGCTACGACGTGGATGGGATAGACGATGCCCTGTTCGAGAGCTGTGCCGTCAGCGTGTTCTCTGAGCCGCAGACAGACGACGTCACGTTCACGCTGGATGATGCGGTGGCGCTCCACAAGCCCGAACCGCATTGCGAGGGCGGCTTCTGCACCTTCCCAGGTCCCCGCACCGTGTTCGCGGTGGAATTCCTGCCCGGTCAGTTCGATCAGCGCGCTGATTCTGCGAGCGAATGCATCCAGCTGATAAGCCAGGGCGAGCGCCCATCGGTGCGCAGCGCCACCGTCTATGCGCTGGATGGGAACCTGGCCGACGAGGAGATCGCGGCCATCAAGCAGTATGTGATCAATCCCGTGGAGGCGCGCGAGGCGTCTCTTGATGAGGTGGCCACGCTGGCTCAGGATTTCGTCGAGCCAGCTGATGTGGAGGTGCTCACGGGCTTCCGCGAGCTGGATAGCGCGTCGCTCGCGGCATTCATCTCAGACCGTGGGCTTGCCATGGATCTGGGAGATATCACCTTCTTGCAGCGATACTTCCAAGACGAGGGACGCGACCCCACCATCACAGAAGTGAAGATGGTGGACACGTACTGGTCTGATCATTGCCGCCACACCACGTTCGGCACGGAGCTCACGGATATCCAGATCGCTGATGAGCAGGTCCAAGCGGCGTTCGATACCTATCTTGCGCTTCGCCATGAGCTCGGCCGTGACGAGAAGCCCGTGTGCCTCATGGACATGGGCACCATCGGCGCGAAGGCGCTGAAGGCCACCGGGGAGCTCACGGGGCTGAACGAGTCCGAGGAGATCAACGCATGCACTGTTCGCGTCAAGGTGGACGTACGCGGCGAAGAGCAGGATTGGCTCTACCTCTTCAAGAACGAGACGCACAATCATCCGACCGAGATCGAGCCATTCGGTGGAGCGGCCACCTGTCTGGGCGGTGCCATCCGCGACCCGCTCTCGGGGCGGGCGTATGTGTACCAAGCCATGCGCGTCACCGGTGCAGCTGACCCGCGCGTGCCCGTTGAGGACACCATCCCGGGCAAGCTCCCGCAGCGCAAGCTGGTCACTACCGCGGCTGCGGGATATTCGTCCTACGGCAATCAGATCGGGCTGGCTACGGGTCAGGTCCATGAGCTGTATCACCCTGGATATGCGGCCAAGCGCATGGAGATCGGCGCGGTCGTCGGGGCAACGCCTGCATCCGACGTGCGTCGCGAGACGCCGGCGTCGGGAGACGTGATCGTGCTCTTGGGCGGTCGCACGGGGCGTGATGGCATCGGCGGTGCGACAGGCTCGTCCAAGGCGCACAGCGCCACATCCATCGAGACGTGCGGCGCAGAGGTGCAGAAGGGCAACCCGCCTGTGGAGCGCAAGATACAGCGTCTGTTCCGCAGCTCTGAGGCGTGCCGCATGATCAAGCGCTGCAACGATTTCGGTGCAGGCGGCGTGTCCGTCGCCATCGGTGAGCTGGCAGATGGCTTGCTGGTGCACCTGGATGAGGTGCCGAAGAAGTACGACGGCCTGGATGGCACGGAGCTCGCTATCTCTGAGAGCCAGGAGCGCATGGCTGTGGCGCTGGCGCCGGAGGATGTGCCGCGCTTCCTGGAGCTGGCGGCTGAGGAGAACCTGGAAGCCACGCCGGTGGCCGAGGTCACGGAGGAGCCGCGCGTGCGCATGGAGTGGCGCGGCAAGACCATCGTGGACGTCTCGCGCGCATTCCTGAACAGCAACGGCGCGCCGAAGCAAGCGCGGGTGAGCGTCCCTGACCTGCAGGGATTGGACGGGCTGGGGCCGGATGTGCCGGAGGATGCAACGCTCTCTGATGTCATGCGCGCTATCGTGTCTGATATCAACGTCGCCTCGAACAAGGGGTTGGCGGAGCGCTTCGATTCCACCATCGGCGCAGGGACCGTGCTCATGCCGTTCGGCGGAGCTCATCAGCTGACGCCACCCCAAGCCATGGTGTCGAAGCTGCCCGTGCTGGGTGGTCAGACCACGACGGTCTCGGGGCTTTCGTGGGCGTTCGACCCCTATATCAGCGAGCGCAACCCGTTCAGTGGTGCGTATATCGCGGTGCTGCAATCGGTCGCGAAGCTGGTGGCTACGGGCTTCGAGCGCAGGAGCACCTACCTGACCTTCCAGGAGTACTTCCAGAAGCTGGGCGATGATTCTGAGCGCTGGGGGCAGCCGGTCTCTGCCGTGCTGGGCGCGCTCATGGCGCAGCTCGCGTTCGGCGTGGGCGCCATCGGGGGCAAGGACTCCATGTCGGGCAGCTTCGAGGAGCTGGACGTGCCGCCGACGCTCGTGTCGTTCGCTACTGCTGTGGGCGACATCAGTCGCGTCACCTCGCCCGAGTTCAAGGGGGCGGGGAGCGATGTCATCTGGGTGTGCCCGCTGAGCGACCTTCCGGCAGATATCACCGGCACGCTCGATGCGGTGGAGGCGCTGATCGGTGCCGGCATGGTGAAGAGCTGCATGGCGGTGGATTCCTCTGGGCTAGCGGGGTCGGTGTTCCGGATGTGCGTGGGGAACGGGATCGGTTTCACGTTCTCGGAGACGACATCGATCGAGGACCTCACGATGCTCAACTTCGGCACCTTCGTGATCGAGCTCGCTGAGGGGATGGCGATGGAGGATGCCGTCCGCGTGGCGTGCGAGGCACGTGGTGCGGATGTGTACGCTGACACCCCCTACGATTGCGTGATGAATGCGAATGGTGACGGATGCGAGATGATCGTGCTCGGGACCACCACGGCGGACTATGCCATGACGTTGCGCGATGATGCCGTTAGCTTAGCGGAGCTCCAGGAGGTGTGGGAGTCTGCACTGGAGGGCGTGTTCCCGTACCGCACCCCTGCTGAGGAGGCTGAGGATGCCGAAGAGGTGCCCGCGTTGGACTTCACGGCAGGAGGGGGTGCGACCTACGGCGGGGTTGCCGTGGCGAAGCCGCACGTCATCATCCCCGTGTTCCCTGGCACCAATTGCGAATACGATACGCAGGCCGCCTTCGAGCGCGCGGGCGCGGATGTGACGGTGCAGATCATCCGCAATCTCACGCCTGATGCCATCCGCGAATCCGTGGATGCTCTGGCGGACAACATCAAGCGCTCGCAGATCGTGATGCTGCCGGGTGGATTCTCTGGTGGTGACGAGCCGGATGGCTCCGCGAAGCTGATCTGCGCGGTGTTCCGCTCGCCTGCGGTCGCGGATGCAGTGCGGGAGCTCTTGCAAGCGCGCGACGGCCTGATGCTGGGCATCTGCAACGGCTTCCAGGCGCTCGTGAAGCTGGGCCTGGTCCCGTTCGGCGACATCATGGATCCCTCTCCGGAGCTGGCAACGCTCACGTTCAACGACATCGGCCGCCACCAGAGCAGCTTGGTGCGCACGCGCGTGGCGTCGAACCTGAGCCCGTGGCTGGCGGGATGTCAGGTGGGGGATATCCACACCGTTGCCATCAGCCATGGCGAAGGGAAGTTCGTGGCACCGCCTGAGCTGTTGGCGCAGCTCGTGGAGCGAGGCCAGGTGGCAACGCAGTATGTGGATGTGAATGGCGTGCCGTCCATGGACCTCTCCGTCAATCCGAATGGCTCCCTGCTCGCCATCGAGGGCATCACCTCTCCCGATGGGCGCGTGTTCGGCAAGATGGGTCACAGCGAGCGTGCAGGTGATGGCCTCTATCAGAACGTCCCCGGCAACAAGCTCCAGCCGCTCTTCGAGGCAGGTGTGCGCTACTTCGGGTAGCGCCGTGCTCGTTGCCCCAGAGACGGGCGGGTCCACTGACCCTCCCCGGATCGTCGGGCTCTGTTGCCTGTTCGCGAGAGGATGCGGGCGCACATGAAGCGCACCCTGCCTTGTCACCCTATGACAAGGATGCACCATCATGCGCGCTATCATCAGGTGGTCTGACGGCAGCGAGAGGAGCGCACGATGCCCACCGAACTGACCAAGAACTTCTTGCCCATCTGCATCTTGGCGGTGATGCGCACGCATGCCGACCAGGGTGCAGAGGTGGGCAGCGATGGCGATCGCTACCTCACGCAATCGCAGATTCGGGCATATGTCGAAGAGGACTTCGGCTTGAAGGCCGATGCGCGGTCGATCGCGCGCAATATGCGGAACCTGGCCGAGGCGGGAGAGCTCTACCCTGATCTGGGCATCACCTTGGAGTCGTTGGAGCAGACGCGGCGTGCGGGCGCGAATGTGGTCACCGATGAGCCGCTCGTGGTGCATGCTGGTTGGCGGCTGGTGCAGGATTCTGGCTTCGAGACCAGTGAAGTGCGCATGTTGATCGACACTGTCCTCGCATCACCGGTCATCCCGCAGCGCCAGATGAAGGCGCTGACGAAGCGGCTGCTCGCGCTCTCGCGTGATGAGATCGTCGTGCCGAAAGCGGACCGTGAAGGCCATTCACCTGCGGTGAACAGCCAGTTCTTCTTGAATCTAGAAGTGTTGAACGAAGCCATCCAGCAGCGTAAGCGAGTGTCGTTCGTGCTGGGTGCATTCGGGCAAGACAAGAAGCTCCGGCAGCGCACGTCCGAGGGAGAGGTGCGGAAGTACACGGTGCATCCCGTCCAACTGCTCGTGTCGAAGGGTCACTACTATTTCTTGGCCAACTTCGGAGGTAGCGGGAAGGTCTATAAATTCCGCGTGGAGCTCATGCTGGATGTTCGCATCACCGATGAGGATGCTGCTCTCACGGACGGCTTGGCAGACCTCAATGTGCTGAAGTTCCGCGAGCAGCACGCGTATATGATGTCGGGTGAGGTGATGTCCGTCACGTTGCGCGTGAGCAAGGACAGCTTGCACACGGTGTTCGACCAATTCGGCCCGAATCTCCATTTCCTGAATGAGCAAGATGGAACGGTGGACGTGAAGCTCAGCGCGGCGTTCTATTCAGTGCTCTTTTGGGCGCTTCAGCACTATCGTTCCGTGGAGGTGGTCGAGCCCCCTGAGCTGCGGAGCGAACTGGAGCGCGCTGGGCGCGTCATCACGCAGATGTACGAAGGAGGGGCGGGTGCGCTCTCGCTTGAGGCGCGCCAGAGCTGATAGGACATCTTTGTCACATCTGCTCTCCTGATAGAACATCTTTGTCATATTGCTCTTGCCATACTGCGAGAGCAAGAGGCAACGAGAACGGATCAGGAGGAGCTCATGCGATACTTCACGGCCCACTGCTGCATCGGGAATGAAGATGATGTCGATCTCACCAGGCTGCATGCCCTCTACACCCCCCTTCGATGACAAGGTGTTCGTGCTTCCCTATCGGCGCAGGGGATGGTCGAGCGAGGGAGAGGTGAACTTTGCCGTGACGCTCATCTTCAAGGATGGAGCCGTCACGATCAAGGCCGCTGAGGAGCATCTGAATGTGGCCATGGATCTCTGGGGGATCGAAGGCGTGCAGGCGATCCGGTTGGAGGAGACCACGATAGAGGCCTGCTTCATGGCATACGGCCCCGAGCGCTTCGATAGCTGCGCATTCGATGAGGACCAGATCCAGCGCCTGCTCAACCTGAGGGCCACGTGCTCGTTCATCGCCAAGAACCGAAATGGGCTGAAGGAGCATCTCATCGAGAAGCCGCTCACCCATGAGAAGGCGCTGCAGCGCGCTCGCGACACGGCGTATGGCACGGCGCTTGCGGAAGAGCTCGAGCGCATCTTCGCGGAACCGGCGCTGCACGAGCGCAATGCGTTCGCGCCTATCGTCTATGTGGTGGAGGGCGATGCGGTGTCAGATGCTGAAGAGGCGTTGGATATCGTATCGGGAGCGCTCAAGGAGACGGGGCGCGTCGAGTCGGGCCATGTTCTCACGCTCAACTTCGATGAATACAAGCACTGGCCTTCGTCGACTGCCCCTGACCACCGGCTCTATCTGAACTCACAGCTCATCCGTGCCCTCGAGGGGAATACGCTCGTGATCCGCTACGGGCTGTTCGATTCAGCGACATCGTTCGATGTGAGCGAATATCAGCTGCTCGTGAGGATGCTCGATCTCATCGATGAGGCTGCGTGCAGCACACAGCTGATGCTGTCGGTGCCCGAGGGGAATCCTGACCTGATCATGCGCCTGCGCAGGCGCATCGGCAAGCCGATGGTGATGCTGCGCAAGGATGCAGGCACCGCTCTGCGCGAAGGGAGCTTTCAGGGCAACCTCGAAGCGTTGCAGCGCATGGCTCGCTCACGTGGGATGGAGCCGGATGACGACATGGGCAAGCTGCTCTCCAGGCATATGCGCGGGCAGATGCACAGCACATTGGAAGCGGTCTTCGATGAATGGCTTGGATACCGCAATGCTCGAGCGGCGCATCCTCAGTATGCGAGCGTGATCGACGAGGCCATCGATCTGGATGTGCACGATGGCGCATGCAGCGCCCAAGCACGCTTGGATGACCTGATCGGCTTGGATGGCGTCAAGGAGCACATCCGCAGCATCATCCAGCGCGTGGAGATGAATCAGCGCCTTCTGGAGAAGGGCCTTCCGCAGCAGCCATTCTCCATGCATATGGCATTCCTAGGTTCGCCTGGGACGGGAAAGACGGAGGTGGCACGCCTGTATGCTGAGATCCTGAAGGACCACGGCGTCCTCAGCGAAGGACGCCTGGTCACCGTGTCGGGTGGCAGCGGCTTCAAGGTGCGTGAGGCATTCGCAGCGGCAAAGGGGTCGGTGCTGTTCGTGGATGAGGCATATGGGATGCATGGCTATCCCGATATGGTGACCGAGTTCATAGCGCAGATGGAGAACAACCGCAGGGACACGGTGGTCATCTTGGCGGGATACCTTGGACACATGAATGCGCTCTTGGACAGCAACCCCGGGTTCCGCTCACGCATCGGCTCCACCATCATGTTCCCGGATTATTCCGCAGAGGAGCTGCACGAGATCTTCGCTTTCATGTGCGCTCAGCATCAGATGGTGCTGGATGCGGGCGTGGATGAGGTGGTGCGTGACGTGCTCGCGCGTGGAGGGCGCCGAGCCGATCAGGGCAATGCGCGCTTCGTGCGCAAGGTGTTCGAGGATGCAGTGGGTGCCCAGCAGGTCAGGCTTGCCAAGCGCTTCAAGGATGGAGTGTCGGATCATGTGCTGGATGATCTGCGCACGCTCACCGTGGAGGACGTGGAGAAGGCCACTGGTCTGGTGGGGTCACGCAAGGAAGGTCGTGCGACCGCGCGGGAAGAGCTGGAGGCGCTCGTCGGATTGGCAGAGGTGAAGGAGCTGGTCAGCGCGCGCATGGACTTCGCACGCATGCAGAAGGTGAAGCGCGATGCTGGCTTGGACATGCCGTTCATCCCCATGCATATGGCATTCAAGGGGAATCCGGGTACGGGCAAGACGGAAGTGGCGCGCTTGATCGGACGCATCTTGCATGAGGAGGGTGTTCTCTCGGTGGGCGACTTCTATGAATGCGGGAAGCAGGACTTGGTGTGCGGCGTGGTGGGAGCTTCGGCGGCAGCTGTGGAAGGGCTCTTCCAGAAGGCGCGTGGATCGGTCATCTTCATAGACGAGGCGTATTCGCTGGCAGATGGGGGAGGAAGCGACGAGGCCATCACCGCGCTCATCGATCAGATGGAGAAGCTGCGCGATGAGGTGGTGGTCATCTTCGCAGGCTACACGACTGAGATGGAGAAGCTGTTCGCCACCAACCCCGGATTCGCATCGCGCGTGAAGGTGCAGATCACCTTCCCAGATTATCGTCCTGAAGAGCTGATCGAGATCTTGCATCATATGGTGGACGCGCACGGCTGCACGCGGGCAGCAGATGTGGATGAGAAGGTGACGGGCATCCTCGCGCACGCGGTGGGGCAGAAGGATCTTGGGAACGCGCGTTTCATGCGCAATCTGCTGGAGGATGCGCTGGTAGCGCAAAGCGTCCGGTTGGCACAGGGCGATGTCGATCGGCTCAGCGTCGAAGAGCTCTCTGAGCTGCGAGCTGAGGACTTCTCGTGGGAAGCGCCGTGCAAGGCGCATACCATCGGCTTCGCCGCGTGATGGAGGCAAGGGCGTAGCTTCCCTGCACCTGTTGTTCGTTCGATGTTGCGGGCGCAATGGAGCGCACCCTTGCGGAGGTCATCCCTATGAGCTGTCGTGTCCCGGGTTGCGGCTTCGGATGCTTCCCCTTGGGCGCTCGTCATAGAGTGGTTGATTGCAAAACCGTCAGCACTGAGCGAGACTGGTACGCACAAGCAAACCGACAGAAAGGGCGCGCTCATGGCGAACACAGAACCATCCATGGATCAGTGGCTCAAGGAAGCTAAGCAGTCCGAGAACGCGGATCAGTGCGGGATGTTCCTCGTGCATAACGGGGTCGTTCGCGTCACCCCCAAGAAGGAGGTCCGCGAGGGCGTCCAAGGCATCGGGGATGTTTCGCAGATCGAGTTCTCCTACGACGCAGCGGGCGTTGACGCTGCCGTTGAAGAGGCGCTCACGTGGCCCGGCGTGTACTACGTGCGCGTATGGCTGAACGAGGGCGTGCTCTCTGTCGGCGAATCCATCATGTATGTGATGATCGGCGCAGATATCCGCCCGAATTGCATCGATGCGCTGCAGAAGCTGGTCGGTCACATCAAGAACGAGCTCGTGGTGGAGAAGGAACAGTATGCGTAAGGCCACGGGCTGGAAGCGCACGAAGGCTGCGGGGGCGGCCATCGTGCTCGCCTGCACGGCGGCGCTTGCATCAGCTTCGCTCGTCATCGCAGGTTGCAGCCCTGCCATCACGAACGGCTCGAGCGGCTCGGAGGCTGCAGCGGGTGGATCGCCGTCCAACACGGGTCTCGCAACGCTCGAGCTGGTGCATTCGGATGACGCGCTGCTCTCGTTCGCGGCGAACTCCGCAACGGCTGTCCTGAACGGTCCTGATGCAGACGGTTCCAACGGGGACCCCGAGAGCTTCGCCGAGAAGAACCTCTGCTTCTCGCCCGTCTCTCTCTATCTGGCTTGCACGCTGCTCGGAGAGGGAACGCAAGGAGTGGCGCAAGATCAGCTGCTCAGGCTCATGGGCGTAGAGGATGCCGATGCGCTCAAGGCGAGCGCTGAGGAGGTGCGCACGCAGCTGGAGCAGACGTACGGGGACGCCATCGTGAAGGTGGCGGATTCCATCTGGGCCGGCAAGGGCTATGAGTTCACGGATTCCTTCCAGCGGGATGCTGAGGCACTGGGCGCAGGTGCCTTCGATGTCGAATTCGGCACCGATGAGGCTGATCGACAGATATCAAGTTGGATCAGCGATCAGACGGAAGGCCTCTTGAAGCCGAAGATCTCCACGGAGCTCGGGCAAGCGGCCATGCTCATCAATACGATCTACTTCAAGGATGCCTGGGCATCGCAATTCGATCAGGCGAACAACGAGGTCGGTCCGTTCAGCGCGCCGGCCAACAGCGTGCAGGTGAATTACCTGCGCCAGGAGATAGCGGATTCCGCATACGTAGCCGCTGACCGCTATACGGCTGCACGGCTCTCCTTCTCTGGCGGCTCCACCATGACGTTCGTCCGTCCGAATGACGGCGTGATCCTGCACGAGCTGTTCGGGAGCTCGCAGGAGGTCCAGGACCTGCTGGGTGTTGAGATGGAGCCTGCCACGGTGGATTGGTGGATCCCCAAGTTCTCAACGGATTCGTCCATGCCCCATTTGGTGGAGAGCCTAAAGGCGCTCGGGGTCAAGAACGTATTCTCTCCTGAGGAGGCTGACGCGTTCGCTCCCATGATGGCAACGGATGGCGGCAAGGGATTCGCTGTGGGCGAGGTCAGGCAAGACACACATCTCGCGCTCGACGAGAATGGCGTGGAGGCGGCGGCCTACACCTCCATCGGGATAATGAAGACGGCGCTCATGCCCGAGACCGATCCGGTGAAGTTCAAGCTCGATCGCTCGTTCCTGTACTACGTGACCTCTCCTGACGGCGTCGTGCTGTTCGTGGGCACGATGTACAACCCGGCATTGGATTGATGCCGTCCCTGCCATGCTCTCTGGTGTTGCTGGTCTGGGTGCTTCGACTTCGCGTATGATATACGCCCACAGTCGAAGGAAAGGTTCCTCTCATGTCGCTTCCGGCATCTGACCTCACCAAAGCACCTGACCAGCGCACGGCCATGGACCTAGGTCCCGTGCTCCCGGAGACCGCTGAGGTGCGCGACGGCCACCTGTTCGTGGGCGGTGTCGATCTCGTGGAGCTGGCGCGCGAGCAGGGAACGGCGCTCTACGTCTTCGACGAGGCGCATCTGCGCCACCGGATGGAAGCGTACGTGGATGCGTTCCATGGGCTCTATCCGGAATCCGATGTCATCTATGCCAGCAAGGCATTCCTCAACAAAGCCGTCGTGCGCATCGCGCATGAGAAGGGCCTCTGCCTTGACGTCTCTGGCGGCGGAGAGCTGGCATGTGCGCTCTCGGTGGGGTATCCGGCCGATCGCGTGTTCATGCACGGCAACAACAAGACCCCCCGCGAGCTGGAGGAGGCCATCTCTGCTGGCGTGGGGCGCATCGTCGTGGATAGCTTCGATGAGCTCGCACGCGTCTCCCGCATCGCTGGCGAACATGGCATCGTGCAGGAGATATACCTGCGCATCACACCTGGCGTTGAGGCGGATACGCACGAGTACATCAAGACGGGGTGCGAGGACTCCAAGTTCGGCTTCACGATGAAGGATGACCTCGCGCTTCGTGCGGTGGGGCGTGCGCTCGAGACGCCGCATGTGCACCTTGCGGGGCTGCATTGCCATATCGGGTCGCAGATCTTCAAGCTCGATCCGTTCGCAGAGGCCGCTGCCGTGATGGTCGGATTCATGGATCGCATCCGCTCTGAATATGGTGCAACGCTCAGCGAGCTCGATCTTGGGGGCGGTCTGGGCATCGCGTATCTGGCTGATGACGAGCCGGCCAGCATCCAAGAGTTCGCACAGATGACCTGCGGTGCCGTGAAGGATGCGTGCGAGGCTCGCGACTTCCCGCTCCCGCGCTTGCTCGTGGAGCCCGGTCGGTCCTTGGTGGCGAATGCTGGCATGACGCTCTATACCGTGGGCACCATCAAGGAGCTTCCTGGCATCCGCACGTTCGTGGCCATCGACGGCGGCATGTCGGACAACATCCGCACGGCGCTCTATCATGCGGATTACGAACCCGTGATCGCGAACAAGGCCGATCAGCCGCGCACCCAGATCGTCACGCTCTGCGGCAAGCACTGCGAGAGCGGAGATGCGGTCGTGTTGGATATGCCGCTCCAAGAAGCTGAGGTGGACGACATCGTGTGCGTGTTCGGCACGGGCGCCTACAACCAGACGATGGCGAGCAACTACAACGGTCAGCCGCGCCCTGGCGTCGTGTTCGTGTGCGATGGCCAGGCGAAGCTGGTCACGCGCCGAGAGACGTACGAGGACCTATACGCGCGCGACCTGTGAGAGGGGGCCTGCGAGAGGCCCTTTGAGATAGAATCATCCGCTGAGACGAACGCACGAGACAGGGAGACATCCATGACCATACAGATAGGGCTCGTGGGCACCGGCACCGTCGGCGGTGGCTGCATCGATATCCTGCAGAAGCACCGAGAGGCATTCGAGCGCCATCTTGGCGTGGATGTGGAGCTGGCGCGCGTCTGCTCGCTGAGCTCGGCTGAAGCTGAGGCGCATGGCGTGGGTTACCTGTTCACGGATGATTATCACGACATCATCGATGACCCGCAGATAGATATCGTCATCGAGCTCATCGGTGGCACCACCATCGCTCGGAGCGTCGTGCTGGAGGCGTTGGCCGCAGGCAAGAACGTGGTCACGGCGAACAAGGCGCTCATGGCAACGCACTGGCGCGAGGTCATGGATGCGGCTGATGCATCGGGCAAGGACCTCATGTTCGGCGCGAGCGTGGGTGGTGGCATCCCCATCATCGGCCCGTTGCGCCATTCCCTCATCGCCAACCAGATCGATTCGGTGATGGGCATCGTGAATGGCACCACCAACTACATGCTGACGAAGATGGCCGAAGAGAACATGAGCTATGAGGAAGCGCTCGCAGAGGCGCAGGTCAAGGGCTTCGCTGAGGCGAACCCGTCAGCTGATGTGGACGGCTACGATTCTGCGGCGAAGATCGCCATCTTGGCATCCATCGCATTCGATAGCTTGGTCACCATCGAGGATGTCTATACGAAGGGCATCACGTCCATCACCACGACCGATCTGGATGCGGCCGATGACATGGGGTACGTGGTGAAGCTCTTGGCCATCGCGCATCGCATGGAGGACGGCATCGACGTGCGCGTGCATCCCACGATGCTGCCGAAGGACCATCAGCTGGCATCGGTAGGAGGCGTGTTCAACGCCATCTATGTGGTGGGCGATTTCGTGGGCGAGACCATGTTCTTCGGAGAAGGTGCAGGTGCAGGTGCTGCGGCTAGTGCGGTCATGGGAGATGTGCTGGACATAGCCGAGCGCCTTGAGCAGGGCGTCCCGCCGAAGGAGACGCATCTGTGCACGGATCAGCTTCCGATCAGGCGGATAGAAACGCTCTCCATGAAGTACTACATCCGCTTCACGGTGGCGGACAAGCCTGGCGTGCTGGCGAAGATGGCGGCTGCCTTCGCTGACAACAACGTGAGCATCCACTCCATGATGCAGCGCGGTGCCAAGGGTGATGGTCGCGTGGATGTCGTCTATGTGACGCATGTGGCGCTGGAATCTGACGTGCGCTCGGCGATCGACCACATCTCCGCCATCGATGGGCTTTTGTTCGCGGAGCCGTCCGTCATCCGCGTGGAAGAGTAAGGCAAGCTCCTGACGTGGGATCTCCGAGCACTCCCACAGGCGTCATCTTCGACTGCGATGGGACGCTGCTGGACTCCATGGGCATGTGGCATGCGCTGGATGACCGCTTGGCAGAGCACGCGGGTGTCACGTTCACGAAGGCAGATAAGGATCGCTTGACCGCGTCCACGCTGGAAGAGTGCGGCGTCTACCTGCATGAGACGTTCGGCATGGGTTCTTGCGTTGCGGATGTCATGGACTTCATCCATGAGGAGATGCTCAGGTTCTACGCGCATGAGGTGACGATGAAGCCGGGCGCGCAGGCGCTGGTGCACGAGCTTGCGAATGCGGGCGTTCCCATGGCGGTAGCATCCTCTACGCCGCCTGCGCTGCTGCGGGTCGGCCTTGAGCGAGCGGGGTTGGCGGCAGCCATGGAGGTCATCCTCTCTGTCGAGGATGTGGATTCATCCAAGCGGGAGCCCCTCATCTACGACCGGGCGCGTGAGGCGCTGGGCACGACGCGCGAGCGGACATGGGGCGTCGAGGACGCGCTGTATGCCGTGCGCACGCTCAACGATGCCGGCTATCGGACGCTCGCCGTATTCGATAGCATGACAGCCGGGAGCCCTGAGGACCTTGCAGCGGAAGCGGATGCATTCTGCATGTCCTTGGAGGAGGCATCTCTTGGGATGCTCCTCTCATATCAACGATAACCTGACGATCCCGCTCATATTCGCTGCGAGTTGATACGATGCGAGCATGTCTAAGCATGCGCACATAGAAGACCTGGCTGATCTGCGGGACGACCTTGACCGCAAGTACCATGCGTGTTGGTACGAGCGGATGCTGTCTGCGCCTGTGGATGCGAAGAAGCTGCCCGTTGCCATGAGGGTGTTCGGTGCCCTGTGCGTGATCGGTGCGGCCTTCGCCATCTACGAGGTGATCCTTGCGATCATGGCTGCCGTGAGCTTGTTCGACGGCGGCGGCATGAGGGACTACGACATCTCTACGACCGTGGTGACGTTCTTGCGCTTGGCGGATATCGTGCTCTTGGCGCTTGCGTTCAGCGTGATCGGCATCAGGCTGCTCCTCAACCAGCGCAGGTATGCGGCGGTGGTGATCTATGCGGTCTATGTCCTGCTGCTCATCGGTGCTCTGTGCGCGCTCATGCTCTATGGTGTCAACATCCGCCTGCTCATCTATGTGGGACTATTCGCCCTGCTCGTCGCATTGCAGGTCTATCTGGACCCATCATTGCGCGGAGAGCGCGAATTGCAGCGCAAGCTGCATGATTCCGAGGTGCGCGAGGAGCAGGAAGAAGGCGTTCTCGGACGCGATCTGAGCGGACGCGGGTACATGGCGCTCAACTTCTTCAATCTGTTCTGGCTGTTCGTCGTGGCCAGCATCCTGGGGGATGTGATGGAGACCATCGTGCACGTGACCATCGTCGATCCGGGGCAATGGCAGGATCGGGCGGGACTCTTGTTCGGGCCGTTCTCACCCATCTACGGTTGCGGCGCCATCCTGATGACGCTCGCGTTGAACCGATTCTACAAATCGAACGTCATCCTCATCTTCTTCGTGAGCGCGATCATCGGCGGAGCATTCGAGTTCTTCGTCAGCCTCTTCATGCAGTACACGTTCGGCGCGGTGGCGTGGAACTATACGGGACAGTGGCTCTCCATCGACGGGCGCACGTGCGGTTGGGCCATGGGATGCTGGGGACTGCTCGGCGTGGCGTGGATCAAGCTGATCTTGCCGGGGATGCTCTGGCTGGTCAACAAGATCCCGTGGAATTGGCGGTATGTCGTGACCACCATCGCGGCGCTGCTCATGGCCGTGGATTGCGTGATGACGCTCCAAGCCTTGGATTGCTGGTATGAGCGGTTGTCGCATGATCCGGTGGATACGCCCATTCAGCATTTCTATGCGGACCACTTCGACGATGCGTACATGGCGGACCGATTCCAGTCCATGACCGTGGACCCTGGAAGCGCGGTGCGCGGCGGCCGCGTTTGATGTTGAGCGCATGGCTGCGATCGATGTCCGGATGTGTCGGCTCGTTCTCTGAAAATATCCTTGTGCCAACGGGGGACTTCTCGCTATAATCCAACGGTTGCTTTCAAAAGCCCCGTAATGCGAGCAGGGAACACCGCACCTGATCCAGGAGTCCAGACCTGGGTCGGCGGGCTGGCGTAGGAACCCGGCAGTTGCCTTGGGCTCGCACTTTTGAAACTGACACGCATGCAGATGCCGGGCCTGTGGGCGCGCGAGCGCAGCGCAGGAGGCTTCAGCTGGCACGACGCACGCAAGGAAGGAAAACGAAGTGAAGACCTATCACGCAAAGCCAGGCGAAGTAGAGCGCACGTGGTATGTGATCGACGCTGAGGACCAGGTCCTCGGGCGCGTTGCATCCAAGGCTGCTCAGATCCTTCGCGGCAAGACCAAGCCGCAGTACACCCCCCATGTCGATGTGGGAGATTTCGTCATCGTCGTCAACGCTGACAAGATCAAGGTGACGGGCAACAAGTCTGCCAAGAAGGAGTACTTCCGTCACAGCGGATTCCCGGGCGGTCTCAAGTCCGAGACGTTCGAGGAGGCTATGCAGAAGCATCCGGAGCGTGTGATCGAGCACGCAGTCGCCGGCATGCTTCCGAAGACCACCCTCGGTCGTGCTCAGGGCAAGAAGCTCAAGGTGTACGCGGGACCTGATCATCCGCACACCGCGCAGAATCCGCAGAAGCTAGAGATGGGAGCGTAGACAGATGGCAGATGCGAAGAAGCCCAAGACAGAGGCTCTGTATTACGGCACTGGTCGTCGCAAGACGGCAGTCGCACGTGTCCGTCTGGTTCCCGGAACGGGCAAGGTGACGGTCAATGGCAAAGAGGGTGAGCAGTATTTCACGCGCGCAGGTCTCCTGGACAGCGCCCTCACCCCGTTCAAGGTGACTGACACCGTCGGGCACTTCGACGTGAAGGCCCGCATCGACGGCGGCGGCACCACTGGCCAGGCTGGTGCTCTGCGCCTGGGCATCGCCCGTGCGCTGCTCGAGGCTGGCGATTATCGCGACGAGCTCAAGAAGGCAGGCTACCTCACGCGCGACTCTCGTATGGTGGAGCGCAAGAAGTACGGCCTGAAGAAGGCTCGCAAGCGCCCGCAGTTCTCCAAGCGCTAAGCGCTGGCGAACATCGCACTCCAGAGAGCCGCTCCTTCGGGGGCGGCTCTCTTCTTGCAGGGTCTTTGCCGCTTGTCGCTCTGGCTGTGGTGCGCGCTCAGCGTGCGCCAGCTGGCCATAGTGCTCACGCTTCGCGTATGCCGACTGGTCGCATACGGCCAGCTTGACTGGAGCGCGTAGCGCGAAGCGCCCACAAGGCCGTTCCTCATCAGGCATCCTGCGGCCCTCGCAGAATGCACCTTCTTTGAGACGATAGGGTGACAGGGGGGGGCGATAAAGGGATACGCCTGCGGCTACGGTCGAACGAGCAAGAGGTATCGC
This sequence comes from uncultured Eggerthellaceae bacterium, assembly GCA_910589125.1. Taxonomy (GTDB): domain Bacteria; phylum Actinomycetota; class Coriobacteriia; order Coriobacteriales; family Eggerthellaceae; genus MGBC163016. Next base: position 71,246 of record CAJURX010000004.1, on the reverse strand, counting down.
AGCATCATGGCTGCTGATGCTATGCTGGCATGATGCTGCGTGCAATGTGCATAGAGGGATGCATCGTGCAAGCTCTGCAGGTCAAGGATCTTCCCGCTGAGGCATGCGAGCAGCTTCGCTTGCAAGGCGTTTACATGCAGAATGGCGCTGGCCGCATCGTCTTGCAAGACTGATGCTCGTGCACGACGAGCACATATGCCAAGGGCCGCATCGAGCATCACATCTTCATGGGAGGAGCACGTCCATGGTCACCTTCATAGACACCCTTGATGATCCGCGGCTGGATGCGTACGCACGGCTGACGGATGTGCAGCTGCGCAATAGGCTGGAGCCGGAGCTTGGCGTCTTCATCGCGGAATCATCCAAGGTCATAGAGCGCGCGCTGGATGCGGGATGCGAGCCGCTCTCCTTGCTCACGAGCGACAAGCTCCTTCCGAGCATCGCTGATGTGGTGGACCGCATCAGCGCCGCCAATCCCCTGGCATCTGCATTCGTCATGCCCGAGGCGCAGCTCGAAGGGCTCGCTGGCTTCAAGCTGACGCGCGGTGCGCTGGCTGCCTTTCGTCGTCCCGCTCAGCCATCGCTTGGGGAGCTGCTGTTGCAGGCGCGTCGCATCGCCGTCTTGGAGGACATAACGAACCACACGAACATGGGCGCCATCTTCCGCTCTGCTGCTGCGCTTGGCATGGATGCCGTGCTGATCACGCCTGGCTGCTATGACCCGCTCTACCGTCGCGCGCTTCGCGTGTCCATGGGGGCGGTGCTGCAGATGCCTTGGGCGCGCATCGGGGAGGATGTGGCATCTGAGCCAGGCGCTCATGGGAACGTTGCCCACAAGGGCGGCTGGTCGCGCGCGGGCATCCCGCTGCTGCACGAAGCGGGCTTCAAGGTGGCTGCCATGGCGCTCTCAGATGATTCCATCTCGCTTGATGATCCACGGCTCAGCGAGGAGCCGAAGCTCGCCATCGTCTTGGGCACGGAAGGGGAGGGCCTGTCGCACGCCACGATCGACGCAGCCGACCATGTGGTCAAGATACCGATGCGGCATGGCGTGGATAGCCTGAATGTCGCTGCGGCGAGCGCCGTGGCCTTTTGGGCGCTCTCATGTTACTAGCCGGTTTCGCTTGATCTCCCGCTCGCACGGGGCGCTATACTTTGCAGGTAATGTTCGCTCTGTCGGGGAGGAACGATGGGCGGTTTCTTCGGAGCTGTTTCGCATGAAGATGTGGTGTTGGATGTTTTCTTCGGTGTGGATTACCACTCGCACTTGGGAACCCGTCGCGCCGGCATGGTGTTCGTCGATGCAGAGGATGGCTTCCAGAAGGAGATCCATTCCATAGAGAACACCCCCTTCCGCTCTCGATTCGAGGACGATCTGCCGAAGTTCCATGGACGCGCGGGCATCGGCTGCATCTCTGATACAGACCCCCAGCCGCTTCTGGTGAAGTCGCATCTGGGCACGTTCGCCATCACCACCGTGGGCATCATCAACAACGCAGAGCTCTTGGTAGACGAGTTCTTCGCGGACGGCGAGAAGCAGTTCATGGCCATGAGCTCGGGGAAGGTGAATTCCACGGAGCTGGTCGCTGCGCTCATCAACCAGAAGTCGGATTTCGTGAGCGGCATCAAGTACGCCCAGGAGAAGATCGAGGGTTCGCTCACCCTTCTCATCATGACGCGCGAGGGCGAGATCATCGCTGCGCGCGATTCGGTCGGGCGTCTGCCCGTGCTGATCGGACAGAAGGAGGACGGCTACTGCATCTCCTTCGAGTCATTCGCCTACCACAAGCTCGGATTCATCGATGCATATGAGCTTGGCCCCGGTGAGATCGTGCGCGTGGATGCGGATGGCTTCGAGACGCTCGCGCCTGCGGGGGATCGGATGCAGATCTGCGCGTTCCTCTGGGTGTACTACGGATACCCCAACTCCAATTACGAGGGCGTGAACGTCGAATGCATGCGCTATGCGAATGGCGCCATCATGGCGCGCGACGAGCGCTTGGCTGGCACGATGCCCGAGGTCGACTACGTCGCTGGCGTTCCGGATTCTGGCGTGCCCCATGCCATCGGGTACTCCACTGAGAGTGGGCAGCCATTCGCGCGCCCGTTCATCAAGTACACGCCTACATGGGCGCGCTCCTTCATGCCCACGAATCAAGAGGTGCGCAATCGCGTGGCGAAGATGAAGCAGATCCATATCCCGGAGCTGATCCGCGACAAGAAGCTGCTGTTCGTCGACGATTCCATCGTCCGGGGGACGCAGCTGCGCGAGACTGTCGATTTCTTGTATTCCAACGGGGCGAAGGAAGTGCACATACGCAGCGCGTGCCCGCCCATCATGTATTCATGCAAGTACCTGAGCTTCTCATCCAGCAAGTCGGAGATGGACCTCATCGCGCGGCGCGTGGTGCATGACCTCGAGGGCGAGGCGGGCGTCGATCATTTGGCAGAGTATGCGGACAGCTCCACCGAGCGTGGTCAGTGCTTGCTCAAGACCATCTGCGAGCAGATGGGATTCGATTCGCTCGGCTATCAGTCATTGCCGGGCATGCTCGAGTCCATCGGGATCGATCCTGCATGCGTGTGCACGTACTGCTGGACGGGTCGCGAATAGGCCGATCCGGAAGATCGCTGATGGTGCGCATGCCTGTTTCATCGAAATGGGGGCCGCTAGGTGCGCAGTCTGCCGCTCTGAAGCGGTGCGCCTACCGTAGAATGTGACACACCGAATGGCGCTGCCTGACACGCAGGCGCGCTCGACTGACGAGGAGCGGGAGATGGCGAAGGTCCAAGACATCTACGGCCAGATGGTGTTCGACGAGCATACGATGCACGAGCGCCTCCCATCGGCAACCTACAAGCAGTTGATGCGGACCATCAAGGACGGCGACCCGCTCAACATAGAGGTCGCGAACGTCGTAGCCCACACCATGAAGGAATGGGCGATCGAGCAGGGCGCCACGCATTACACGCACTGGTTCCAGCCGCTCTCGGGCATCACCTCCGAGAAGCACGACAGCTTCATAGACCCCATCGACGATGGGCATGCCATCATGTCCTTCTCTGGCAAGGAGCTCATCCAGGGCGAGCCGGATGCATCCAGCTTCCCCTCTGGCGGCCTGCGCGCGACGTTCGAGGCGCGCGGCTATACCGCATGGGACCCCACATCCTTCGCGTTCATCAAGGATGAAGTGCTCTGCATCCCCACGGCGTTCTGCTCGTACAACGGGGAAGCGCTGGACAAGAAGACTCCGCTCCTTCGCTCCATGCGCGCTGTGGAGGAGCAGGCGAACCGCGTGCTCGCGCTCTTCGGCGAACCGCATCAGCGCGTCGTGGTCACGGTCGGCGCTGAGCAGGAGTACTTCCTCATCTCAGAGAAGGACTACGAGCGTCGCATGGATCTCATGCTCACGGGGCGCACGCTCTTCGGATACTCGCCGTGCAAGGGACAGGAGCTGGAGGACCATTACTTCGGTGCCATCCGCCCGACGGTGAACAACTTCATGAAGGAGCTGGACCAAGAGCTCTGGAAGCTGGGCGTTCCGGCCAAGACCAAGCACAATGAGGTCGCGCCGTGCCAGCATGAGCTGGCGCCGCTGTATGCGAATGCCAATCGAGCCATTGACCAGAACCTGCTCACCATGGAAGAGATGCGCCTCTTGGCAAGCCATTACAAGCTGGTCTGCCTTGAGCACGAGAAGCCCTTCGAGCACATCAACGGGTCGGGCAAGCATAACAACTGGTCGCTGTCTGCGAATGGCAAGAACCTGCTCGAGCCGGGTGAGCACCCGATGTCGAACCTGCGATTCCTGGTGTTCCTCGCTGGCGTCATCCAGGCAGTGGATGACTATCAGGAGCTGCTGCGCATGTCAGCCGCCTCGGCGGGCAACGATCACCGTCTAGGCGCGAACGAGGCACCTCCCGCCATCGTATCCATGTTCCTCGGCGATGAGCTGGGGCGTGTGGTGGAGGCATTGGTCGAGGACCGGGATTACACGTCGCGCGAGCGGACGGAGATGGACCTGGGCGTTGCTGAGCTGCCGAACTTCCTGAAGGATAACTCGGATCGCAACCGCACGAGCCCCTTCGCCTTCACGGGGAACAAGTTCGAGTTCCGCATGCCGGGCTCCGAGCAGAATCTGTCCGATGCGAACATGGTGCTGAACACAGCCATGGCAAGATCCCTGAGGGAGTTCGCAGATGAGCTAGAGGGCGTGCCGGAGGACGAATTCCGTGAGGCGGCCTTGGGCTACGTCAAGCGCACCTTGCGCGATCATCAGCGCATCATCTTCAATGGCGATGGGTATTCTGACGAATGGCCGGCGGAGGCTGAGAGGCGTGGCCTTGCCAACCACAAGACCACGGCCGATGCCCTGCCCTGCATGGTGTCCCCGAAGTCGTTCGAGCTCTTCGCCGAGTTCAAGGTGCTCGATGAGGCGGAGCTGCGCAGCCGTTATGAGGTCAAGCTGGAGAAGTACAACAAGACCATGAACATAGAGATACGCACGATGAAGCGGCTCGTGCGGCGCGACTACCTGCCCGCCATCAATGATTTCGCTGCTGAGATAGCTCGGCATATCGCGGAGGTCAGGGCGGTCATGCCCGGTGTTGACCTGGTGAATCAGGAGAGCAAGCTCGAAGCGCTGCTGGACGGTGCGGCTGAGATCAATCGTCAGCTGGGCAAGCTGCATGATCTGCACCATGCGTCCCTTGAGATAGAGGATGAGCAGGAGCGGGCGAACATGAATGCGCACGAGATCGTGCCCGTCATGGATGCGCTGCGCGAGGCGGTGGATGAGATGGAGCTCATCGTCGAGCGCAAGCACTGGCCTGTGCCGACCTATAACGAGATCCTGTTCTACGCTTGATCGGGTGCATCCCTGAAAGGAGCGCGCTATGTCCAAGCCCTACAAGATGCAGATGGGCGATCGGGAGCTCACCGAGGCGGAGGCCTGGGAGATCCTCGAAGCGGGCGAATATGCGGTCGTGTCCACGGTCGATCCGGATGGCGCGCCCTATGGCGTTCCGCTCTCATACGTCATCATGGACAAGAAGCTCTACATCCATACGGGCGAGCGAGGCGGCCACAAGATAGACGACTTCGAGCACGATGCGCGCGTGAGCGTAGCTGTCGCAACAGAGGTGGAGCCTTGCTTCGAGGACACCTTCTTCACGACGCGCTTCGCCTCTGTCATCGCGTCGGGTCGCATCTCGAAGGTGCAGGATCGCGTCATGCTACGGCGCGTGCTGGTCGAGCTGTGCATGAAGTACCTGCCTGAGCTCAAGGACGAGATAGGGCCAGCCATCGGTCGCGAGATAGATGTGACCGCTGCGTGGTGCATCGAATTCGATGAGGTTCGCGGCAAAGCAGGCAGGCGCTTATCGAAATAGCAACGTGGGCTCAACGGCCCTCGCTCGATGCGGCTTGTCAGGCACCTCCCCCATTAGGATGCTTCCATGTTCCAAGGCACGACCAATGAAAGGAAGCCATCATGACTGTTATGGATAAGCTGCACGAACTGGGTGAGGATCTGCAAGAGGCTGCCGGCAACATCAAGGATGCTGCTGGACACGTGGCGGAGGCGGCCAAGGAGGGCGCTGAGAAGGCGGGCGACAAGATCCACGAGGCTGCCGGCCAGGCGAAGGATGCCGCAGGCGAGGTCGCGAAGAACGCGAAGGGCGCTGCTGAGACGGCGAAGAAGGGCCTCGACCAGACTGCCGAGAAGACGAAGGAGAAGCTCGACAAGTAGGGTCTGGCGCATATCTCTATGAGGGCGCAGCGCATCTGCGCCCTTTCTTTGCCTTGGCCTGGCACCTGCGCCTCCGGCGTCCGTCTATCCCAGAACTCCAGCGCGTTGGAGTAGAATGGCGTTCGTCCTACTTCTCTCATATCAACGATACGCTGGAGGCAGCCATGGCAAACATCAACGAAGTCGAATTCATATGGAAGAACGGCGAGCTCATCCCGTGGGCAGACGCTACCACGCATGTGCTCTCCCACTCGCTGCACTATGGCTCCGGGGTATTCGAGGGCATCCGCTGCTACAAGAATCCCGATTCGGACAGGAGCTTCGTGTTCCGTCTGCGCGAGCACATGGAGCGCCTGCATCGCTCGGCGAAGATGGCTGCCATCGAGCTTCCGTATACGGTGGACGAGCTTTGTGACGCCACCGTCGAGGTCATCCGCGCGAACAAGCTGCCCAGCTGCTATATCCGTCCACTGGTCTACCGTGGCTATGGCGTCATGGGCGTGGATCCCACCGGTGCGCCCACGGACGTGGTCATCGCGTGCTGGCCGTGGGACGCATATCTGGGGGCCGATGCTCTTGAGAACGGCATCAGCGTGGGCATCTCCTCATGGCGCCAGCGTTCCATCAATGCTATTCCGCCGGCCATCAAGGCAACGGGTGCGTACTTCAATTCGATCATGGCGAAGATGGAGGCGCGCGCTCACGGATACGTCGAGGCCATCATGCTCAACGAGCAGGGTCTCGTCTGCGAAGGCACCGGAGAGAACATCTTCGTCGTGCGCGATGGCATCCTGTCCACTCCGCCGCTGTCCGACGGCGTGCTCGAGGGCATCACTCGCGAGAGCGTGATGATACTGGCAGACGACCTTGAGATCCCGTGCCTCGAAGAGAGCCTGACGCGGAGCGACTTGTATGTGGCTGATGAGGTGTTCATGACCGGCAGCGCGGCTGAGCTCACGCCCATCGGGAGCGTGGATGAGCGCGTCATCGGCAAGCCAGGGGATATCACGAAGCGCTTGCAGGACAAGTTCTTCGAGGTGGCGTACGGCAAGGATGATGAGTACGCGGATTGGCTGACCGAGATCTGATCGCCTGGGCTGATTGACCAAGATCCGCACATACGACACAACGCTTCGCGACGGCGAGCAATGCGAGGGCGTCAGCCTCTCCCTTGAGGATAAGCTGAAGGTCGTCGCGCGCCTGGATGAGTTCGGCATCGATGTCATCGAAGGAGGCTTTCCGGCCTCCAACCCCAAGGACATCGCATTCTTCAAGCGCGTGGCGAAGATGGACCTTGCGCATGCGCGGATCGCGGCGTTCGGGAAGACCTGCAAGAAGGATATCCCGGCAGAGCAGGACCCCGGGCTGAGCGATCTCCTCGCCAGTGGAGCGCCCGTGGTCACCATCGTGGGCAAGGCGTGGGATGCTCAGGTGACCTGTGCTCTGCTCACGACGCAGGATGAGAATCTGCGCATGATCCGGGATTCGGTGGCGTATCTGAAAGCGGCGGGGCGCGAGGTCGTGTTCGATGCGGAGCACTTCTTCGATGGCTTCGCTGCGAACCCCTCGTACGCGCTAGCTTGCATCCGCGCTGCCCATGAGGCGGGTGCGGATTCCATCGATCTATGCGAGACGAACGGCGGATGGCTGCCGTTCCAGGTGGACGAGGTCGTGCGTCGGGTGGTGGGAGCGTTCCCTGGACAGGCATTCGGCATCCATTGCCACGATGATGCGGGATGCGCTGTGGCGAATGCTCTTGCGGCGGTGCACGCGGGTGTGGTGCAGGTGCAGGGCACGTGCAACGGCATCGGCGAGCGCGTGGGCAACACGGATCTGCTCACGGTCATCGCGGATCTGGAGCTCAAGATGGGCTTGGAGGCCGTGGGCGCGCAGCGGCTGGAAGAGCTCACGAGCGTCTCGGTCTTCATGGCGGAGGTCACAGGTGTGGCGCTCTCGCCACATCATCCGTATAGCGGGGCTTCGGCATTCGCGCACAAGGGCGGTCTGCATGCGAGCGCCATCGCGCGATTCCCGCAGGCCTATGAGCATGCGGACCCGGCGAAGGTGGGCAATAGCGCGCGCATGGTGGTCAGCGAGCTCGCCGGCAAGGCATCGCTCGTGCAGAAAGCGAAGCTGCTCGGATTCGATCTTGAGGATGCCGGGGTTGACCTCCAAGAGGTGCTGGATGACATCAAGGCTCGCGAGGCTGCAGGGTATACCTATGAGATGGCCGATGGCTCGCTGGCGCTCTTGATCATGCGCCATCTTGGCGTGTATCGGCCAGCGTTCACGTTGGAATCGTTCCGGGTCATCGTGGATGACCGTGAGGATACGGGTGCATTGGCGAAGGACGCAGCTTCTGAGGCGGTCATCAAGATCCATGTGGGAGATCAGCGCTTCGTGGCGACGGGCGAAGGTGCAGGTCCGGTCGGCGCGTTGGATGCGGCATTGCGCACGGCCATCACGGCATCGTATCCAGAGGTGGCTCGGCTTGAGTTGGTGGACTACAACGTCCGCCTTCCCGACGAGAGCCAGGGGACAGATGCGCTCACGCGCGTGACCATCACGACGGCCGATGAGCTTGGCTCGTTCGGCACCGTCGGCGTATCCGAGAACGTGATAGAGGCATCGTGGAATGCGCTCGTGGAGTCGATCGAATATGGGCTCATGCGCACGAATAAGGTGAACGCATCGTCAGGAAGGGGCGGAGATGCCTGAGGGTCCAAGCGCCGAGGGGCGCTCTGATATCCGCAAGCCCGAAGTGAACGACTTGCTCCATGTGCTCGCTGAGCTGGATGACGAGAACATGATCTTCGCTCTTTTGGAGGACCTGTTCACCATACGGGAGATCCGTGAGACGTCGCAGCGGCTGGCGGTGGCGCGCTTGCTGGATGCTGGCAAGTCGTACTCAGCCATCGAGCGCATGACCGGCGCTTCTGCCACGACCATCGCGCGCGTGTCGAAGTGCTTGTCCTACGGCACCGGCGGATACAAGGCAGCCCTGGATATCCTGGCTTCATAGCAGAGAACGGATGCCTCTTGGTGCGGGTGCCGTGGATGGCTGCGCACCCTGCAGATCGCCTATCACTGAACCCGCCCCTTCCAACCTTCTCATAATTGTCCTATGATGATCTGCATCATCTCGACGGGCGCATGAAGGGCGAAGCCGATGTTCAGCGACTTGATCGTCGCATACCTCTTCTTGGGAGGAACAGGAGCAGGGGGCTGCGTCGTGGCCGCCTTCTTGGCTCTGCTGGCTGACCCCCTTCCTTTGGAAGCGGCTCTTGCCCGGAAGATGCGCTCATCTGCGGCTGACCCGTGGCGACGCTTCTTCGCTGCGATGCAGCTTGCCATCTTGGGGGCCTTGCTGCTCGGCATGCTCTGCCTCATAGCGGATCTGGGCAGGCCAGATAGGCTGCTGCTCATCTTGTTCCATCCAGCACCCACCTATCTCGCTTTCGGCGCATGGGCGCTCATCGCGTGCTTCGCCCTCTCCGCGTTCAGCCTCCTCATCTGGACGGGTGCTGCGCGCGCTTCGCGGCGGGTCATGGTGCTCGTCAGCATCGTCTCCATCGTGGCGGGTGTGGCAGTGATGCTCTATGCTGGCCTCATGCTCGCGGATATGCGAGCGGTCCCTGTGTGGAACACGCCGCTGCTCTGGGTCGTGTTCGTGCTCTCTGCGCTCTCTTGCGGTATCGCATTGGTCCTCGTTGCGGCCTTCGCATCGGGATCGGTGGGGCCGTTCGCCCGAACGTTGATGCGCCTCTCCAAGGTGGACGCTGTCATCATCCTCTTGGAGGCGATCGCGGGCATCGCGTTCCTTGTGAGCGCATGGCAGCAGGCAGGTGGTCTTGCGGGGCCGACCGACGGCACGAGCTATGCGGCGCAGGAGTCCCTTGAGGCATTGATCGCAGGGCCATTGGCTGCGCTCTTCTGGGTGGGGTTCGCCTTCATCGGCATGGCGGTGCCCTTCGTGCAGGACATCATCCTAGGTCGAACGAGCGGGACTGCGGTGTCAGCAGCGATGCTTCGGCGTCGGTCTCTGCTCATGGTGAGCGTTGCTGCCTGCGTGCTGATCGGTGGTGCTGTCTTGCGCTTGTTGGTCGTTGCCATGGCATCCCATCCTCTTTTGGGCGTCCCTCTCTAGAAAGGTTCCGTGATGATCGCATTCGAAGTAGACGAGACCAGCGATGTCCCTTTGTGGGTGCAATTGCGGCAGCGCATCGCCTATCTCATCAATTCGGGAGAGCTGCTGCCGGGAGATAAGCTGCCTACGGTGCGTGGGCTAGCGGCGGATATCTCCATCAACTACAACACGGTCAACAAGGCGTACTTGAGCCTCGTGTCGGATGGTTATCTTGAGTCGACGCGTGGGCGCGGCGTGTTCGTGACCGATATCGCATCGAAGCTCGGCGGGGATGAGCTGGATCAGGTGACTGAGATCATGGATGAGGCGATAGCTGCATGTCGTGAGCTGGGCATGGATTACGCCGATATCGAGCAAGCGTTCGCGCGGCACATCAAGCGGCTTCGCTATAACTCCGAGCATGAGGGCGAGGGGGCCGTGCCGGGCGGTCGCATCCTGGATTTCAAGGAAGAGAAGAGCAAGCGGCAGGCACAGGGGGCATAGCATATGAGCATCAGGCGAAGATCGGGCATGGGCGCACCTGAGACGGGGGTCGCAGCCAATGCATCGAAGGAGCGGTTCCGCGTCAAGCCCGAGGCAGCCACTGAGGTCGTGGGCGAGCAGGCGTCGAATGCGGGCGTGATCATCTTCACGATCGTGCTGTTCCTGGTCACCTTGGCGGTGGTGCTGGTCGTGGGTCTTGGCATGCAAGGGCGTGTGACGCTGGAAGCCATCGCGATAGCGGTGCTGCTGGCTGCCTTGTTCGCTTCGTCGTGCCACATCGCCCAGCAATGGGAGCGCGTCGTCGTGCTGCGACTGGGAAAGCTCGATCGCGTGTCGGGTCCAGGGCTCTTCTGGACGTGGCCGGTCATCGAGAGCAACACGATGCGGGTGGATACCCGCATGCGCGCAACCACCTTCGGAGCTGAGGAGACGCTGACGTCTGACCTCGTTCCCTTGGATGTGAATGCAGTGCTCTTCTGGCATGTGTGGGATGCGAAGGCGGCTTGCACCGAGGTAGGTGACTTCTCTGCAGCCGTGGAGCTCTCTGCCCAGACGGCGCTTCGCGACGCCATCGGGCGCGCAAGCGCTGCCGAGGTTGCCATACGGCGCAACCAGCTTGACCGCGAGCTGAAGAAGGTGCTGGAAGAGAAGGTGGCGCCTTGGGGTGTGACCATCCTCTCGGTCGAGGTGCGTGACATCTTGCTCCCGAAGGACCTGCAAGAGGCCATGTCGCTGGAGGCGCAGGCAGAGCAGCGGAAGAAGGCTCGCATCATCCTCATCGAGGCAGAGCAGGACATCTTCGAGATGCTGAATGAGATGGATGGCCTCTACGAGGACAACGAGGCAGCCATGCGCTTGCGCACCATGCATCTTCTGAATGAGTCCCTGCGAGAAGGGGAGGGCACCGTGGTCATCCCGAGCGCCTTCGCTGAGGGCTTCAACAAGAGCGCATGCGATACGTTGAAAGATGTGCTCCCCAAAGGTCTGTGATCGCGCCCTGTGCGCATGCGTTAGGTCAACGTGTGGCGCGTTGATGCATGAGGCCTAAGATGAGGAAGCTTCCATCGTCGATGATCTCATATATGACGTCGAAAGGCCCAACGGGAAGTGTGCGCACCCCATTGCCACAAATTGTCCTATGATTATCCTTGATTGTCATAGGACAATGATGCTATAGTGCCTCCAATAGAGTTGGCCACTCTCATCATCGAAGCGATGGGCGGATGCAGGGGAGCACCGCACATCCGTACAAGAGGAGGAAAGATGACGGGAAGAAATGCCCCTCAAGGTGGCCTCACCCGTAGGAGCTTTCTCAAGGCTGCGGGCGTTACCGCTGGAGCAGTGGGGTTAGCGGGCGCCGCGAACATGACTGCGACTGATGGATGGCTCGCACCAGCGAAAGCGCATGCGGAGGCGGATCAATATACGGTTTGCACTATTCACCAATCGCATTGCAGTGGCCACTGTTCGCTGCAATGCACGGTGCGCGATGGGCGACTTGCCCTCGTGGAACCCAATGAAGCTTGGAGTGATGAGCGATTCTCCACATGCTGCTTGAAGGGGATCTCCGAGGTTCAGCACATCTACTCAACAGAGCGCCTGCAGACGCCTCTGAAGCGCGTGGGCGAACGTGGTTCAGGCGATTTCTGCCAGATCTCATGGGATGAGGCTCTTGATGAGATAGCAGCGAAGCTCGCTGAGATAAAGGCGGAATATGGCCCGGAGAGCATCCTCGTAAAGCGAGCAAAGGAAGCGAACTACTCGTTCCTCACCAGCATATTGGGTGCTCTCTCTGATCGGAATACGGGCATCGATACGGGTATCGGCAACGGGCTCGATCCGGCTACCGGCATCGGTGGAGGCTTCGCATCGAATACGAACGAGGACCTCGATTGGGTGAATTCAAAGACCATCATCCATATGGGGAACAACCTTCTGGAGTCGAAGCTGGTCACTGCACGAGCATTCTTCGATGCCAAGGATGCAGGTGCGCGCATGATCGTCATCGATCCGAACTTCTCGACGACTGCGGGGAAGTCTGACCAATGGATCCCGATCCAGCCAGGTACTGATGCGGCTTTGCTGTTGGCCATGGTGAATCTGGTCATAGATAGAGAATGGCATGACGCTGATTTCATGAGGCGCTACACCTCGTTCCCGTACCTCGTAGACGAAGAGACGGGGCAGCTGTTGAGGCAAGGCGGTGATCCTGAGGGCGCTCTTCTGGTGTGGGATGCACAGCGCTCGATGGCGGTTCCGTATACAGAGGTCGTGGAAAGCGCATTGGAGGGCCATGTCGATGTAGAGGGCAAGAGGGCTGAGCCGGTCTTCAGTCGCCTGAAGAGAGAGGTAGAGGAGTGCACACCTGCGTGGGCTGCAGGCATCACGGGCATCGATCCTGCCACCATCGAAGAGCTGACGCGCGCATATGTCCATGATGGACCTGCAAGCCTTTCCCTTGGATACGGTGGCGGTGACAAATATGAGAACGCTGACATCGTCGGCCATGCTGCGATCGTGCTCGCCTCCCTGGTAGGCCAGATAGGAAAGCCAGGTGCTTCCATAGGCGTTTTCGGAGGAGGGACCGGCGCTCCATCCGCTTCGCTGGCATCATGGCCTCTGCCGAAGGAGTTCTCTCCGAGCAAGCAGCGCAAGAGCCTTTCGGAGCAGCGGAGCACGGATGAGATCAGGGCGGTATTCGCGCCGTGCGACATCTATCTTCAATCCTTCGCGAATGCGGCGCAAACCGAGCGTTGGTTGAAGCAGCTCGATCTAGTGGTGGTCGCAGAGATATATCACACGACCTTCGTGGACTGGGCAGATTATGTGCTGCCGGTTTGCTCCCGCTTCGAGAGCGAGGACGACATCGCTGGAGTGAGCACAGCGCAAGGCCATGTGCGACTGCAGCAGAAGGTCCTCGATCCCCTCTTCGAGAGTCGCAGCGATTTCTATATCGAACGTGCGCTCGTCGAGCGGTTGGGGCATGGGGACCTGCTTCCTCGAACTCGCGAGGAATACGCGATCTTCCAGCTAGAGGAATCGAAGGATGAGGCGCTTGCGGGAATGACCATCGCGTCTCTCAAAGAAGCCGGAGGCGTGCTTCCGATACCGGGCACATCTCGTCCTGTCTGCCTGAACTTGGACAAGGGCTTGAAGACGGATTCCGAACGGCTGGATGTGTACTATGAGGACATGCTGCCTTGGGATCAGGCATTGCCCCGCTATGAAGAGCCGAACGAGGCCTTCAAGGACAATCCTCTGCGCGATCGATACCCGCTCGATTTCCTCCAGACGCGAACGCGCTTCCATATCCACAATCATTTCTGTGACGCTGAATGGATCAGGCAATTCGTAGATGCATTCGTGGAGATGAATCCAAAGGATATGGCCGATCGAGGCCTGGTCACAGGGAATATCGTGAAGGTGTTCAATGATCGCGGAAGCGCCTCGTGTCGCGTACAGGCCAACGAAGCCGTGCGTCCAGGAACGGTGCGCTCCTTTGAAGGCACGTGGTCAAAGTACATGGATGCGGGCAATTTCCAGTCCCTTACCAACGATGCCGTGCTGCCTCGAGGCAAGGATCTCATGAAGGGACCCGTCATCCCATTCAATGACACTCTCGTTCAGGTTGAGAAGGCATAGGAGGTGCATCGTGACTCGATTCGGGATGGTGATAGATAGGCATCGTTGCGTAGGCTGCCATACCTGTGCGAACGCATGCAAGATGCAGAACAATGTGCCCATGGGGATGCTTTGGAATCGCATCTTGGTCGATGGGTCAGATGTGTTGGATGGGGCGGTTGGCACCTATCCGAACCTCATCCGCGATTACACGCCCGTCGCGTGCCAGCATTGCGAGAATCCGGCATGTCAGCGCGTATGCCCAACGGGTGCAACGTATAAGGATGACAAGGGCCGCGTTGAGATCGACTATGACAAGTGCATCGGCTGCCGCATGTGCATGGCGGCATGTCCCTATAATGCACGCTCCTTCAACTGGGAAGAGCCCAAGCGCGATCCTGCGTTCGATTACGGAGACGCGCGCGTGCCGGTGCGACCCAAGGGTGTTGCGGAGAAGTGCACGCTCTGCAAAGAGCGCACTGATGACGGCAGCGAACCCATGTGCGTGAAGTGCTGTCCAACGCGCGCCCGCACGTTCGGCGATCTGGATGACCCGAACTCCGAGGTTTCCAGGCGCATCAAGGAGAAGAGCGCCTATGTGCTCCTCCCTGAGCAGGGCACCAAGCCTCAGATTCGCTACTACAACTAGGAAGGTTGGTGAAGAAATGTCTGCACTGTTCAAGAAACCGGCCTTCATCGCATTGGCGGTGCTGGCGCTCATGGGCATCGGCTGCTGGGTCTACCAGCTTGCCACCGGCCTTGCCATCACCGGCATGAGCAATGCGAACTCCTGGGGTCTCTACATCATCATGTTCATGTTCTTCGTGGGCCTCTCTGCGGGCGGCCTCATCGTAGCCAGCTCAGCGAGCGTGTTCCATATCAAGCGCTTCAAGGCGGTGGCCATGCCGGCAGTCATCCTGTCAACGGCGTGCATCTGCGTCGCTGGCATGTTCGTGCTGGTCGATCTTGGTTCCATTCAGAACATCTGGCGCATGCTCGTCGGGCCGAACCCCACCAGTCCGCTGCTGTGGGATGTGTGCGTCATCACGCTGTACTTGGTCATCAACATCCTCTATCTGGTGTTCATGACCTCGAAGAAGGAGGGCGCTGAGCGCAAGGTCGCCATCATCTCTTGCTTTGCGCTGCCCACAGCCATCCTCGTGCACAGCGTGACCGCATGGATCTTCGGTCTCCAGATGGCGAAAGAGGGTTGGTATTCGGCCATCATGGCACCCATCTTCGTGGCATCTGCAATGGATTCTGGCCTGGCGCTGCTGCTCTGCGTGCTCGCCGGCCTCAACAAGTCGGGCAAGCTCAAGACGGACAAGAGCCTCATCGCATCGCTGGCTGGCTTGCTGGCTACGTGCATCGCCGTGGATGCCTTCTTCATCGGATGTGAGGTCTTGACGATGGCATACCCAGGTGCGGCAGGCGCTGAGACGTTGGCCATCATGGCAACGGGTCCCACGGCACCCTTCTTCTGGTTCGAGATCATCGGTGGTCTGGTCATCCCGTTCTGCATCCTGGTGTTCGCGAAGAATCGCGAGAGCACCACCATGGTGGTCACCGCAAGCGCTCTGGTCATCTTGGGCGTCTTCTGCAAGCGCGTGTGGCTGCTGCTCACGTCCTTTGTCGTGCCGAACCTAGAGGGCGCGCCTGGTATAGCCCTGGGAACGTTCGCGGCGCAGGAAGGCGGGACCGGCATGTGGTCTATCCATGGGTCATACGCTCCTACCGTTCCTGAGATCTTGATCGCTGTGGGCGTGGTGAGCGTTGGCGCCATCATCTTCTGGGTCATCGCGCAGAAGCTGATGTTCGCGGAGGGTGCGCCCGTACCTGCTGATGTGCCATCTGCGGAAGGCGCGCCAGCAAGCGCATAGCCGTTCATCTGAGCACACCTCTCTTCTCGAGCCCGGTCGCAACCCCCTCCCTGCGGCCGGGCATGCTTGAAAGGACGGCGGGAGAGGAGCTATATCCTTCTCGCTTCGATCGAAAGGCCGAATCTCATGGATCATGCAAGCTGTGCAGACGCATTCGCATTCATCGGCAATTCCCTTCTCAAGCCGATGTCGCAAACGGAGACGGTAGGACTGGATCCGGCGTTTTGGGAGGCGTTCCCAGACTTCGGGGATCAAGATGTGCGCACAGCACTGGATGCGTGCGCAGCCTTCGCCTCAGGTGCTCAAGCACGTGCAGCTGCAGGTGAGGATATGGTGCAACAGGTGTCCGTGGAGCATACGCGGCTCTTCGTGGGACCACCGTCACCAGCTGCTCCGCCATGGGAGACCATGGGGCGCGAAGCGGCGGCGACGGTCGGATTCGGCGAACCCACCGTTGCCATGCAGTCCGTCTTGCGAGGCATGGGCCTTGAGGTCAGCAACGAGAACAACCAGTATGCTGACCATATGGGCATAGAGCTCTTGGCGCTCGCCGAGATGATGCGCCGCGTGAGCGCGGACATGATGGACGAGGCGGAGATGCGCTCATTCATCCAGGCGCATCCAGGAGGGTGGGTCGATCGCTTGCATAGCAGCGTGCAGGCGTCCGCACCGGGCGGCTATTTCGATGCGCTGTTGGGTCTCGCGGAAGCGCTCCTGACCGCAGTCGGGTCCCTACGGGAGATCTAGCGCTGGATCCGGGGTTGCATAGAGGTTGCACCTTTGCTGCAGGGACGCAGCTTGCCTGCGTCCGTAGGAAGGACCTGCGTGCACAACCAGGCGCGTTGACGGGCGCAGATGACCTGCGCCCCTGCAGGTGACTTGCCACCGGATGCGGGGTGCTCCCCGTTATGCGAAATCCTCGCGCGTGAGAGGGTGCAAAGCCAGCTCCAAGCGCTTGCGTAGCACGTTCGTGCGTCGTACGGATTCCAGGAGCAGTTGGCAGCGCGTTCCTATCAGGTCCTTGTTCGTGTCCAAGAAATGCCCAGCATCCTCGCGTGCCAGCGAGAACATCTGGATCAGCTCGTTCTCTTCAAGCTGGGGATCGCCCGCGGGTTCCACATATGCGATCACCACCCGCACGTTCTCTTCCGTCATGCCCACCGACGAATGGCCTGACTGGGGGAGCGGGATGACCGGGCTGGTCTCCAGATCGGTGCGCACGCGGAAGCCCGTCTCTTCGTTGAGCTCTCGGTCGATGCACGCGCGCAGCGTCTCACCCGGCTCGATGAGGCCGGCCGGGAACGCGATCACCCACGCATTCACGGCATAGCGGAACTCGCGGATCAGCAGGAGCGAATCGTCAGGGAGCACGGGCACGATGCAGACCGCATCGGCGTGCGGCTCTTCGCCTGCGGCATTCGCCTCGAGCGCCGCTCGATAGGCTTCGATCCCCTTGCGGGAAACGGATTCGTATTCGAAGGTCTCACCGTCGGGCTTCTCATAGGTCAGGATGTACTTCTTGAGCCAGCCATCGCTGACTTGGCGTATGTCCGTGAGCCTGGGCGTGCAGATGTCGCGCACGGTCGATATCGTTTGCTTCATGATGGCCTCCTTGCATCCTCACCGTTATATGAGAATGCAGCTCATATTCGACGCTCAAAAGGGAACCGTTGCTCTATCGAAAGCCAAGGAGAAGAGAACTCGAAGGGCGCATCAAGGGGGAGGGCGCCCTTCGAGCGGGGCCGGGCAGCGATGATGGTGCCCGGATGCGAAGGCCCTGGGGAGGGGGTCTTCTTTGGAAACCGAGGGGGCGGTTTCCGCTTCAGGAAAGGGGAAGGAGGAGGAACCCCTTTTCGTCTTCCAAACGATACGCTGCGCAAGCCCGCTTGGGAACCATTCTCAGCATGCGGTTGCCGGTGTGCTCCTGAGACGCAATGTTGCCGTTCCCTTTGAGTGCTCCTCTATCAAGTTGCCCATGCAGGGTGCGGGAACCATGGTGCGCTCAGGCGCGATCGCGGCATCCGTCGCATCGCCGGTCCGGCAAATGCGCCCCCTATGCCTTGAGGAATGCCTCGTATCCGCGCTTCGCCTCGTAGATGTCAGCTTTGCTCGTGACCTCCCAGGGGCTATGCATGGACAGGACTGGCACGCCGCTGTCTATCACGTCCATGCCGAAGCGCGCAGGGATGTAGGCGATGGTGCCACCGCCTCCTGCATCCACGCGTCCCAGCTCAGCGGTCTGGTAGATCACGTGCGCATCGTCCATCACACGGCGGATGTGCGCCATGTACTCGGCTCGCGCATCGTTCGATCCGCTCTTGCCGCGTGCGCCGGTGTACTTGTTGAACACCAGGCCGCTTCCGAGGTAGGCAGAGTTCTTGGGCTCGAACACGCTCGCGTAGGCAGGGTCGACGCCTGCGGAGACATCGGAGGACAACATGCGCGATGCCTTGAGCGCGCGCCTGAGCTTCAACGGGCTCTCGTCGCCTGCGAGCGCCATGACCTCAGCGAAGGCGTTCTCGAAGAAAGCGGATTCCATCCCTGTGGCGCCCACGCTCCCGATCTCCTCCTTGTCCACCAGGATGCATATGGCCGTCCGGTCGAGCTCCGCATCGGCCATGCTGAGCTGCGCAGCCAAGGAGGTGTATGCGCATACGCGGTCATCTTGCCCATACCCGATCACCATGCTGCGGTCGAAGCCCAGATCGCGCGCTGCTCCTGCGGGCACGACCTCCAGCTCGGCGGAGAGGAAGTCATCCTCGGTGATGCCGTATCGATCGCCGAGCAGCTTCATGGTGAGGTCGCGAACGGGCTCCTTCGCATCCTCATCAGCGTCAGCCGGACGCTTGTTGCCCACCAGGACATCAAGGTCCTCGCCCTCGATGACCTCAGAGCCCTTCTTCTCCATCTGCTTGGCTCCGAGGTGCGGCAGCAGGTCGGTGACGCAGAATACCGGGTCGCCCGGCTCGTCGCCGATGCTGACGGGGATGACAGTGCCGTCTGTCTTCGCCACCACGCCGCGCAACGCCAGCGGGATGGACACCCATTGGTACTTCTTGATCCCGCCGTAGTAATGCGTGTCCAGCAACGTGAAGCCATCCTTCTCATAGAGGGGGTTCTGCTTCACATCCAAGCGCGGCGAATCGATGTGCGCTCCTAGGATGTTCGCCCCTTCTTCGAGCGGGCGCGTTCCCAGATGCACCAGCATGACCGCCTTGTCGTGCAGCGTCGCATATACCTTGCTCCCGGGCGCGAGCGTGCTTCCCGTGCGCACGGCTTCTTCCAATGAGGTGTATCCGGCATCTTCCGCTAGGCGCACCGCGGCAGCGCAGCATTCGCGCTCGGTCTTGTTGTCCGTGATGAATCGCTTGTAATCCTCAGCAAGCGCTTCGAGCTCCTTGAGGTCCTGCTCACCATAGCCTTTCCAGGCGGATCTGCGTTCCATGCGCGTTCCCTTCTCTAACTGTTTGGAAGCATTTATATCAAACCGATGGTGGAATGGTGCGTGATGGAGCCTATAATCATACGAACCGTTTTCAACGGCGAATATCACCAAGCGCGAATCGAGAAGGAGCAGCCCATGAACCTGCGCGACGTTATGCCCAAAGCTGAGAATTCCACGAACTTCAACATCGTGCCCGATAGCGTGACCGAGGTTGGCACCACCCTTGATAACCTGAAGGCTGCCGTCTGCGGCGAGACCGGCGCGAGTGCGAAGTACGCTGAGTTCTCCAAGCTGGCGAAGGAAGCCGGGTATGACCAGATCTCCCGTCAGTTCGCGGCCACCAGCGCTGCCGAGCAGATCCACATCAAGCTCGAGGTGGCTGAGATCCAGAAGAAGGAGCCTGACTACGTTCCGCCTACCGCCCCTGAGATGAGCGGCAACCAGACGGACGTCAACCTCATCAGCGGTGCTCTGGGTGAGATCTACGAGACGTCGGATATGTACCCGAACTTCGTGAAGGTCGCCATCGAAGAGGGCGAGACGTCTGCAGAGCTGGTGTTCACTCGTGCGAAGCTGGCTGAGTCCGTGCACGCTGAGCTGTACATGGCTGCTTACAACAACATCGACGCTCCTGACAACGACGCGTTCTATCTCTGCCCTGTGTGCGGCTACATCCACAAGGGCGACGACTTCGAGAAGTGCCCGATCTGCTTCGCTCCGAAGTCTTCGTTCAAGGTGTTCTAGTCCCTTGGGGCAACGCTGCGGTCTTGCAGCGCTTCAAAATCAGCATGTTCAAAGGGTGCCCGCTTCGTGCGGGCCTCTTCTATATATAATGGAGCGATTCAGCAACCATGAGCCGAAGGGATGGGGAGAGCATGGCTTACTACTTCGAGGAACCGTCGCGCACATTCAACGAGTATCTGTTGGTCCCGGGGTATTCTCCTGAAACATGCATCCCATCTGAGGTCTCGCTCAAGACGCCGCTGGTGAAGTATCGCAAGGGTCAGGAGGAGTGTCCCATCAGCCTCTCCATCCCCATGGTGTCTGCCATCATGCAGTCCGTCTCGGATGATCGCATGGCGGTAGCGCTTGCAACCGAGGGCGGTCTCTCCTTCGTGTACGGTTCGCAGTCCATCGAGGACCAGGCGGCCATGGTGCGTCGCGTCAAGGACTACAAGGCTGGATTCGTCACATCGGACGTCAATCTCTCTCCCAACATGACGCTGACCGATGTGCTCGAGCTCAAGGAGCGCCACGGCTTCTCCACCATGCCCGTGACCGATGACGGCACGAGCCACGGAAAGCTCCTGGGCATCGTGACCTCTCGCGACTACCGCGTTTCCCGCATGGACCCGAATGAGCCCGTGCGCGACTTCATGACTCCGCGCGAGAAGATGGTCGTCGCTCCGGCTGACACCACGCTCAAGGATGCGAACGACATCATCTGGGAGCACAAGCTGAATTGCCTTCCCATCGTGGATGCCGATGATACGCTCGTGGCTCTCGTGTTCCGCAAGGACTACGATTCGCACAAGTCGAACCCTGATGAGATGCTGGATGCGCACAAGCGCTACATGGTGGGCGCGGGCATCAACACCCGCGACTATGCTGAGCGCGTGCCGGCTCTCGTCGAAGCGGGCGTGGACGTCGTCTGCATCGACTCCTCTGAAGGGTATTCGGATTGGCAGCGCCTGACGCTCGAATGGGTCCGCGAGCACTATGGAGACAGCGTCAAGGTGGGCGCGGGCAACGTGGTTGACGAGGAGGGCTTCCGCTTCCTCGCAGAGTGCGGTGCGGACTTCATCAAGATCGGCATCGGCGGCGGCTCCATCTGCATCACCCGTGAGACCAAGGGCATCGGCCGTGGTCAGGCAACGGCGGTGATAGAGGTGGCGAAGGCGCGTGATGAGTGGTTCAAGGAGACGGGCGTATACATCCCCATCTGCTCCGATGGTGGCATCGTGTACGACCACCATATCTCCTTGGCGCTTGCCATGGGATCGGACTTCGTCATGTTGGGCCGCTATTTCGCTCGCTTCGACGAGAGCCCGTCGAACCGCGTCATGGTGAACGGCTCCTATATGAAGGAGTACTGGGGTGAGGGCAGTGCGCGTGCGCGCAACTGGCAGCGCTACGATCTGGGCGGCGACAAGAAGGGCATGACGTTCGAAGAGGGCGTTGATTCCTACGTGCCGTATGCAGGCTCATTGAAGGACAACGTCGACCTCACGCTCTCCAAGGTCAAGAGCACCATGTGCAACTGCGGTGCGCTCACCATCCCCGAGCTCCAGGAGAAGGCGAAGCTCACGGTGGTGTCCAGCACGTCCATCATCGAAGGTGGCGCACACGACGTGATGCTCAAGGACAAGAACTCCTACGGTTCCAATTCGTAGCATCTCATAGCATCAACGGGGCGCGGGTAAGCTGCGCCCCTACAGGCAACCCGTTGCTGGATTCGGGTTGCCTGTTTGCATTCGGGGGCTTCTAGCTTGCTGCGTTTCTACGAGGAATGCGCTTCGTCTTCGGCATCAGCGTAGCTACGAAGATCGTCTCTATCGAGGGGAATCCGGATGCATCAACAGGCGCAGCTTGCTGCGCCCCTATGCGTGCCGAGCGGGTCACTGCTGTACGTGCTGGGTGATCAGCTTGCGCAGGTCATCCACGCCGGTCCCGCTCTCGGCTGAGGTCAGCACGACCGGGGTGTCACGTGGGAGGTCCAGCTTCTTGAGGATGCGCTGTCTTTGCGTGTTCGCCTTCTGCTTGGAGAGCTTGTCTGCCTTCGTGAGTGCGATGGCGAAGGGAAAGCCCGTGCCTGCAAGGAAATCGACCATGTCATGATCGAGCTGGCTGGGGTCATGGCGGATGTCGATGAGGCTCACGATCAAGGCGAACTGGCGCTCTTGATTGAAATAGCCTTCGATGAGGTCGGCCCAACGATCGAGCTCTGACTTGGACACCTTCGCATATCCGTATCCCGGCAGATCGACCAGGTCTACCCCGTCCACATCATAGAAGTTCACGGTTGCGGTCTTGCCTGGGGTAGAGGACACCTTCGCCAAGCCCTTGCGGTACATCAACCTGTTCAGCAGGGAGGACTTTCCGACATTCGACCTTCCTGCGAAGGAGACCTCTGCGCGAACGCTCTCGGGCAGTTGCGCTTCCGTGCCATATGCAGCTTTGAATGAAGCCTTGTGGAAATTCATCGATCCCCCGAAGGTCGCGTGCTTGTGACCTTGCATTATACGGGGCGCGTTGGGTTTGATGGAGCGCGCATTCGGGATAGGCCGGACTGGTGACGCTCTGCCATGTGCAGGCTGCTGGCTCTATATCACATACAGTTTGAAGAATCAAATAATTGCCGTATACCGATGATTTACTACCGTTGGCAAACGCAAGTGCGAAAAAACTTGACCCCCCCCCCTCCGCGATAAAGTGGTCCTCGTATGTTCGCAGTCTTACTGCAGTAGAACTGGAAGAAAGGAAAGCTATGAAGAACAGCAGTCTTGGAAAGAGGGCGGTTGCTGGCGCTTGTGCGCTCACACTGGCCCTTTCCATGCCGGCGCTCGCATTCGGCACGGGTGAGCAGGAGCCGGTGACCGATCAGCAGGCACTGGCGCAAGCCGTGGCTGACGAGGCGGCTTCCAATACCGTCTTCGATGACGCCACCAACACGGCGACCACGACGATCAACCCTGACGACAGCGGTCTGTCCGTTCAGCCGTCCGCTGATCCGGATACGCCTGTCACGGACGATCTTGAGGTCACCGTCGAATACGACGTGAGCGACGAGATCACGACCCAAGAAGAGCTTGACGCTGCGATCGAGGAGAATGGACCGATCATCGAGCAGGTCACCGCTCCTTCTGAGGCATTCGAAGCGATCAAGAACGACCCCACCAAGGTGGATGGCTCCGAGGCCGACAAGGCTGCCGCTGCTGAGCTCATCTCCAACCCTGATAACTACATCTCAGCTAACACCTTCAAGGTGAACGCGGTCGAGCAGGGTGACGACACCACTGTCACCGTGGTGTATGCACCGGATGCGAATGCAGAATCCGTTGAGTGCTATGTGTACTATACGGTCGTGAAGGGTGGTCAGACCATCAACAAGGTGGAGAAGCTGACCCTTAACGGCGGCAAGTACACGCTCGAGCTGGACGGTAGCTCTGCCGAGATCACCTTCGTGCTCGCGAACAGCGACAAGAGCATCGCTACTGCTGGTGCGACCACCAACAAGAGCAACGGCGGCGACGCTGAGAATGGTTACGAGCTGGTGTACACCACAGGCACCACGCAAGCCATGCTGGGCAATGGTGGCCTCAACTGGTCTGCATCGGCCAGCGCTGACATCCATCAGGCGACCGAGGCAGGCAATGCTGGCAACCTTGCCATCGGCGCAACGGAGGGCGACGCTGCTGCGAGCCCGGCATATACGGCTTCTCAGCACAATGCTCCGTTCGATTACGCCAAGGTCATCAATCTCACCGTCACGTCTGCTGCTGACGCAGATGACATCACGAACGCCAAGATCAGCGCGAACGTGGGCGCAGCCAATCGCACCGTGCGCGTGTTCTGGGACGAAGTGATCGACGGCAAGACCGTGGGCAAGTACCGTGACCTGGTCTCTGATGCCAATGGCAACATCACCGTTGAGGGCATCGCGCCGAGCACGATCTACACCCTGGCAGTGGCTCCCGCAGGTCAGGCTCCGACCGATCCGAGCGACCCGGACATCCCGGTGATCCCCGATCAGCCGGTCGATCCGGATCAGCCCATCATCCCGGACACCCCGGGCACTGACACGGGCGTTCCGGGTGCGGATGCCGACGCTGACAACGACGCGACGAAGGGTGGCGCTGCGGCCTCCGACAAGGGCGCAACCTCCCCGAAGACGGGCATCTTCGCTTAAGCACCAGCGGGTACCAGCGCGAATATACAACCAAAGCGAACATACGCTATACCCAGGGAAAGGAGCGGGCGCAACCGCTCCTTTCTCACGTCCGGGCGCGTTGCAGCGCCACCACATCAGCAAGATATCACGTAGGGAAGAGGACTCGATGGCTGAAGAGCATAAGGAGCGCACGGCAGAGGGGGCGAACGAGGGGTCGTCCGGTCGAGCCAAGGAGAGGCGTGCGGCGAAGGAGACGCCTACGGTCAGGGAAGCGAAGAGCAGAGCAGCGCGACCGTCCGAAGGGGAGCAGGTAGCTAAGGATGCGTCTGAAAGGCAAGGAGGATCCAAGGCGGCAGATGCGTCCGAGGTGCCGCGCGCATCTGTTAGCGCAAAGCGAGATGAGGGCGCACGCACCTCTGAGAAGCAGGAAGCGGGCGATCCGCGAAAGCGAACAGGTCGGAAGCGCGAAGCTGTGCATGATGGGGGCGAGAGCCCACGGACGCCTCGATCGGTTCGGAAGCGGCGTCGGTGGCCCATCGCTGCGCTCGTGGCGGTCATCGCGGTGGTCGCATGCGCAGTGGCGTTCGCCATGCCTGCATCCCGCACCTTCATCGAGCCGGAGACGCTGAGCGTCTCGGATGTGAGCCAAGCACCGAGCACGGATGAGGAGCGCTTGCAGAACCCGATCGACTTCGATGCGCTCCGCCAGCAGAATCCCGATATCTATGCATGGATATACGTGCCAGGTACGCAGGTGAACCTGCCCATCTTGCAGAGTCCCATGGCGGATAACTACTATCTCTATCACAACGTCGATCGCGAAGACGATCCGGTCGGGGCTCCCTATACGCAATCCCAGAACAGCAAGGACTTCACCGATCCCGTGACCGTGGTCTATGGGCACACGTTCCAGCCGGATGATGAGCGGGCGGATGAGGCCTTCGGCACGCTGCATGATTACGAGGACAAGGCGTTCTTCGATGAGCATCCGCTCTTCTATATCTATACGCCCACCAAGATGTTCACCTATAAGGTGGTGTCCGCCTATGAGACGGACAACAGCCACATCTTGAACACCCGCGATCTCAGCGATCCGGCTGTGCTCCAGCATTATCTGGATCTGGTGGTGAACCCCGAGGATGCTGATGCGAATGTAGGGAGCATCCAAGAGCTGGAAGCGGGAGCCGCCTACATCGTGCAGCTCTCCACGTGCACGCGCCCTTCGGTGTCCGAGAAGCGCTTCCTGGTGACCGGAGTGATGGTGGGCGAGCACAACTATGAGACCGTCACGCGCATAGAGAGGGCTTGATGACATAGCTCCACGTTGCTCACGTTGCAGTCCATGTGGTCATGGAGCCGCGGTGATGCGCAACGAACCACCGCCTTCGCGGGCGCATCATCGCTATAATGGGCTGCACATTTCCCCTGATCCAAGGAAGCCGTATGAAAGAGTACAACCCGCATGAGATAGAGCCGCGCATTCAGCTGCAGTGGGAAGAGACCGGGCTGAACGCGGTAGATGATAGCTCTGACAGACCGAAGAAGTACGTGCTGGAGATGCTGCCGTATCCTTCGGGTGACATCCATATGGGGCACGTGAGCAACTACACCTACGGGGATGTCGTGGCGCGCTATTCGCGCATGCGCGGGTTCAACGTGCTGCATCCCATGGGCTGGGACGCATTCGGCCTTCCGGCTGAGAATGCTGCCATCAAGCACCATTCGCATCCGGCGAAGTGGACGTATGACAACATCGACACGCAGCGCGAGAGCTTCAAGCGCATGGGCTTCAGCTACGACTGGGATCGCACCATCAGCGCATGCGATCCGGAATACTACCGCTGGGGCCAGTGGATCTTCTTGAAGTTCTGGGAGCGCGGTCTGGTCGAGCGCAAGAACAACCCCGTCAACTGGTGTCCTGATTGCGGAACGGTGCTGGCGAACGAGCAGGTCATCCAAGGCCGCTGCTGGCGTTGCGACAGCGAAGTGGAGCGTCGCGATCTCACGCAGTGGTACCTCAAGATCACCGAATACGCGCAGGAGCTGCTGGACGATCTGGACAAGCTGCCGGGGTGGCCCGAGCGCGTGAAGCAGCAGCAGGCGAACTGGATCGGTCGCTCCGAGGGCGCGAATGTTGACTTCGAGCTGGTCGGCCTTGATGGCGAACCCACCGGGGAGATGATCCGCGTGTTCACCACGCGTGCGGACACCCTATTCGGCTGCTCGTTCTTCGTGCTGGCGCCGGAATATGCTGGCGTGGCTGATCTGGTGGCGGGCACGGAATATGAAGGGCCCGTCATGGATCTGGTCGAGGCGTCGAAGAAGGTGAGCGCTGTCGAACGTGCTCAGGGCGACCATGAGAAGCACGGACAATTCACAGGGCGCTACGTCCTCAATCCAGTGAATGGCGAACAGGTGCCCATCTGGGTGGCGGATTACGTGGTGGCGGATTACGGCACAGGCGCGGTCATGGCGGTTCCCTGTGGCGATCAGCGCGATTTCGAATTCGCTCGCAAGTATGACCTGCCCATCATCCCCATCATCCTTCCTGAGGACGACCCGCAGTACGAACAGCTCAAGGATGAGCGCGGCCGTGCGGTGACCAGCGTGGATTGGCCGGAGGCGTTCGCCGCTGAGGGCATCTTGGTGCAGTCTGGCGACTTCACCGGCATGCGTGGCGGCAAGGGTTCTGAGGGTGAGGCAGCCATCGTCAAGATGCTGGAGGAAGCCGGGCGCGGTGCGCGCACGGTGGAGTTCCGCCTGCGTGATTGGCTCATCAGCCGCCAACGCTACTGGGGCAACCCCATCCCGGCCATCCATTGTCCGGCCTGTGGCGTGGTGCCGGTCCCCGAAGAGGATCTGCCCGTGCGCCTGCCAGAGGATATCGACCTGGCGGCGGGGGAGACGCTTGCCACGCATGAGGGCTTCGTGCGCTGCACGTGCCCCGTTTGCGGCGGTCCAGCGAAGCGCGAGACGGACACCATGGATACGTTCACGTGCTCAAGCTGGTATTACATGCGCTATACCGATCCCCACAACGAGCATGCGCCGTTCGATCCGAAGATCGCGAACGCATGGATGCCCGTCGACCAGTATATCGGGGGCATCGAGCACGCCATCCTGCACCTGCTCTACAGTCGCTTCTTCACGAAGGTGCTGCGGGACATCGGCATGCTCGACTTCGACGAGCCATTCACCAACCTGCTCTGCCAGGGCATGGTGCTGGATGCGAATGGCGAGGTCATGAGCAAGTCGAAGGGCAACGTGGTCTCCCCTGAGGAGATGATCAAGGCCTATGGTGCCGATTCCGTGCGTGCCGCCATGCTCTTCATGGGACCCCCTGATAAGGAGAAGCTCTGGAATGAGGATGGCCTTGCTGGCATGTCCAAGTTCCTCAATCGCGTGTGGCGCATCGTGTTCGACCTGGTGGGTCAGGCCGGGGATGAGACCTTGTTCGATCCCGAGGCGGACGCATCGAACGCGCACAAGCTGGCGATGCAGATGAAGCGGGAGCGCCATCGCGTGGTGGGGAAGGTGACCGAGGATATCGAGCGCAACAACTTCAATACTGCGCTCGCTGCCATCATGGAGCTGGTGAATGCTACGGGGTCGTTCCTGCGCCTCAGGCCGGCCGAGCATCGCATGGCGTGCGAGACAGGTGGTCCGCTCTGCCAGGATGTGGCTGAGGTCATCGTCAAGCTCATGGCTCCCATCGCACCGCATTTCGCTGAGGAGCTCTGGCAGACGGCGCTCGGGCACGAGGGGACATCCATCCACGAGCAGCCGTGGCCCACGTTCGATCCTGAGCTTGCTGCTGCTGATGAGGTGGAGCTTGCCGTCCAGCTGAATGGCAAGGTGAAGACGCGCATCACCGTTGCAGCCGATGCAGCCGAAGCAGATATCTTGTCCACCGCACGCGAAGCTGTCTCTCAGGCGCTCGAGGGAAAGACCATCATCAAGGAGGTCGTGGTTCCCAAGCGCCTCGTGAATCTGGTGGTCAAGTAGTTGGCGCAGCGCAAGCGGCATGGCATCATCTGGAGGCTGGTCACGGTCGCACTCTGTCTGGTGGCAGTGTTCGCCGTGTTCTCTGGATCGGTGACGGCATACGTGCTGACCAGCACGCGCGATGATGTGCACACCATCGCTCAGATCGAAGAGAGCGGAGAGCACGCGCAGGCTGTGCTCGTGCTAGGTGCGTCCGTGTTCGCGGACGGCACGCCATCTGACATATTGGCCGATAGGCTAGAGGTCGCGGCAGACCTCTACCTTGCTGGTGCTGCTGATGCAGTGATCGTCAGCGGCGACAACGGAGAGGCGCACTACAACGAATCGGACGCCATGCGGGAATACTGCATCACCTTGGGCGTCCCTGCCGATGCCATCATCGTGGACGGCGCCGGGTACGACACCTATGCGTCCGTCTATCGGGCGAAGCATGAATATGGGATGGATGACATCCTGATCGTCACGCAGGCATACCATCTCTATCGGGCGTTGGCCATCGCACATGGGCTGGGGATGGAGGCACAGGGCGTTGCGGCTGACAAGGGCAGCTACGACAATCAGGTGCAATACAGCTTGCGCGAGGTGATCGCGCGCGATAAGGACTTCCTCCAGACGCTTCTGCGCATCCCGCCGGGAGGTCTTGCTCCTTCGTCTCAGTGAGACCTGCGGTATCATTCATGCAAGCAAACGTCCGAAAGGAATCACCATGTACAAAGTGCATTGCCTGAACAACATCTCTTCCAAGGGCCTCGAACTGCTGACCGACGAATACGAGCTGACGGATGCGGTCGAAGAGGCTGATGTCATCCTCGTGAGGTCTGCCAACATGCACGACATGGAGATCCCGGCGAATCTGAAGGCCGTGGCCCGCGCGGGTGCGGGCGTGAACAACATCCCGCTTGATGCGCTTGCCGAGGCAGGCGTTGCCGTGTTCAACACGCCTGGCGCCAATGCGAATGCTGTGAAGGAGCTCGTGTTGGCAGGCATGCTGCTGGCCTCTCGTGACATCGTGGGCGGCATCCAGTGGGTCGCTGACAACGCAGACGATGAGAATGTGGGCAAATCCGCTGAGAAGGCGAAGAAGGCATTCGCTGGAGGGGAGATCCTTGGCAAGACGCTCAGTGTGATCGGCTTGGGTGCGATCGGCAAGCTGGTCGTTCAGGCAGCTGAGGCGCTGGGGATGACCGTCGTGGGCTATGATCCGTTCATGGATGCTGCGCGCGCAGCTGACATATCGAAGGACATGACGTTCGTCACCGATCTGGCTGATCTGTATGAGGATGCGGATTTCATCTCCATCCATGTGCCGGCAACGGATTCCACGAAGGGCATGATCGACGATGCAGCCATCGCGCAGATGAAGGACGGCGTGGTGTTCCTGAACTTCTCCCGTGATTCGCTGGTGAACGATGCGGCCATGGCGGCTGCTCTTGAGAGCGGGAAGGTCTCCCGCTACGTGACGGATTTCGCGAATCCGGCTGTGGTCAAGATGGAGCGTGCCATCGTCCTTCCCCATCTGGGCGCATCGACCGCAGAGGCTGAGGACAACTGCGCCATCATGGCGGTCAACGAGGTCATGGATTACCTGGCTGACGGCACCAAGAACCACTGCGTCAACCTGTAGCGCGGCACTGATCGATCAGGCGGGCGCAGGCCGCCTGCGTCCCTACAAGGGGCTGAGTCTGTGCGATGGGGCATCCTTTGGGTGCGATAGCGGGGCGCACTGAGCTGCGCCCCTACGGACCAACCAGTCGGTGCGATCCTCGCATGATGGGAGCTTCGTAAGGCGCACTTCGTGTGCGCTCGCATGCTATGAGGTGGATGTCCATCGCCATTGGGCGCTCCTGAATAAGATGGCCTCGCGTGATGCGGGGCCATCGTTGCATCAACCCCCGAAGATATCTGCGCGAAGGCTCTTCTTGGCTTGCTGCTTGGATGCAGCGCTCGCCGCTTTCGCTGCGGCTGCCTTCGCCTTGCGCTTGGATAGGCGCGGGCGATCCTCCACCATGGTCAGCAGCTCTTGCTGCGTATGAATGTCCATCTTCTTGTAGATGTGGTTGATGTGCGTCTTCGCCGTGCTCTTGGACACGCAGAGCTTCTCCTGGATGAAGTTGGCATTGTGCCCCTTCGCCAGGATGAAGAGCACCTCCTTCTCGCGCGCTGACAGGAGATACTGCTCGGAGAGCTCTTCGCACCGGCGATAGAACCCGCCGCGCTCCTGATCGTCTTCTTCCGTTGATGCATCCTCGGAGGGAAGAACGACGTCCTTTGCCTGTTCGTCTTCTTTGAGGTCGGGTGCTGGCGGCACGGGCTTTGCGACAGGAGCCGTGGGAGGCGTGGTCACGATGGGGGCGAACACCGCTGAGCCTCCGAATGCGCCGATAGAGCCGCCGGGCAGGGGAGCGTCCTTCTGCGGTGTGCTGTCGTCCCAGGTCTGGACTGGTGCCTCATGATGCTCCTGTGGCGGTCGCTCATCCGATACGAGCGCCTTGATCTCGCGATAGCGTGGCAGGAATGCGTAGCCGATGGAGAGCAGCACAGCCAGCACGAGCGCTGCGTGGGCGAGACCTTCGTCAGAGATGCCCGAGCGGAACACCTCGGTCACGATGATGGAGCCAAGGACGCTGCCGAACTCCAAAAGGCCCCGACCGACACCGAACACGAATATCGGCGAGATGCGGAATTGCTGAGCGATGCCCGCGAAGAACACCCAGAGCATGATCTCAAGGCAGACATATCCCATGGAAGCGCAAAATGCGGCGAGCACCTCATAGGAGCCTGGCAAGAGCGCGATGCTGGCGATGCCCGCCATGGTGATGGGCATGACCACGCGGAAGAGCGTATCCCAGAACAGGTCGCGCTTGGTGAGGGCGATGGCCATGATGTAGATGATGAGAGAGCAGATGCAGGACAGGCCGAACACGAGCTGCACCGTCAGGTTCCCCTCGGGCAGGATCTCGCCGATGCAGACGCTCCGGAGCGCCCCGAGGGTGATGCCCACGACGAGCACGGGGAACCCGAAGCGCGCCAAGAAGGATGACTCGTGCACCTTGTTGGCAGAGAGGGGATGGAAGATGGGCTCCTCATGCCGCTGGTAGTAGGGCTTGGGTATGAGCATCATGAGGAAGGGCATGGATGCCAGGGGCAAGAGCACGGTCACGAGCCCGCTGATAGGGGCAGGCACCCAGTTCGCGCATACGACCGCGATGCCGATCCCCACGACATAGGCGATGGACGTGTTCAGCACGATGGTGGCGAACTGGAAGCGCGCGGATGTGGTGCCCCAGATGACGAACAGGAGGCTGGAGCCGATCCCCATGATCGCACCTGCACCCACGGCGAAGCCGATGCCGATCTGCGGGATGCATCCCCCGAAGAGCAGGACGGTGCCCAAGCAGCAGAGGAGCGTGGCGGTGAACAAGGCCCGCTTGCTCACATAGAAGCGCAGGAACATCTGATTGGTGGCGCCGAGGATGAACAAGCATCCTCCTCCTATCACGAGGAAGGAGAAGAGCACCACGAATCCCATGGAGGGGGGTAGATATGGGAAGGAGGGGAGGAGGGGCGACTCGGCGAACATGGTGGAGGAGTTGTAGACGGCCATGAAGAGCCAAACCTGGAATATGCCGAAGCCGAGAGAGAGCGAATTGAGCTCCCCCGTGGCTCTCGTGCCATCGGCGCTCCGCTTGATGCTCACCGTGATGCGTGGTTCGTTGCTGGGCAATATCTGCCTTTCGGGTTGATGAAATAAACTGGCTCTGAGCAGGCATTATAGAAATGCTGTGAACAAAAATCAACCCGCGGGTATGAGGGGCATAAAACTAATTACAATCTGCTGATACGACCATTCCAGAGGGCTGGTTCGTATATTCCGAAGTGCAGTCGCAAGGCTGCTCATCGTTGGCTTCCAAGCAGCCCTTCCGTTAGCTAGGGATAACGGAAGGGTCGTCGTCACTATATATATGGTGTCGGCAGGCTTGTAAGACCGCATGTTCGCGCATGCGGGAAGGTTCCATGAAGTATGGAAACGCGAGAAAGAAGGAAAAGTATGGCTTACAGCAAAGAGTGGCGAGTCGAGCGCGAAGACGGCACCGTCGCTACACGCTCCAACACGTGGTCTCCTCCGGGATCTCACCCGGTAGGGTATGGCGTCAAGGTCATCACCAAGGATGGCGAGCTCATCCGCATCGAGGGTGACGACGACAACCCCATCACCACCGGCCGCGTGAACGCCATGAACCTCGCGCTGCGTGAGTACACGTATGCGCCGAGCCGCATCATCCACCCGATGAAGCGCGCTTTCGAGGATCGCGGCAAGGACAAGTGGGAGCAGACCACTTGGGACGAGGCTATCGACACCATCTGCGAGAAGGTGCGCTACTTCCAGAACACCTACGGCCCGGAATCCATCGTCTGCTTCGGCGGCACCGGCCGTGAGGCTTGCATCTTCTACTACGCTCTGACCTTCTCTGTGCTGCAGTCCCCTAACTGCTGCTACACCCAGTCTGGCTGGTCTTGCTATGGTCCTCGTTGCTCCATCGCCGACTACGTGCTCGGCGCTGGCTACCCTGAGCTCGACTATGCAGGTCACCTGCCCGGCTCCTACATCGACCCGCAGTACACCCTCTCCAAGTGGGTCGTGCTCTGGGGCAAGGAGCCTCTGCCCTCCAACGGCGACGGCTTCTTCGGCCACTGCCTGGTGGACATGATGCGCTTGGGCACCCATATCATCGACATCGACCCCCGCGTCACCTGGGTCGGCGCTCACCGCGGCAACCTCCTGCTGCAGGTTCGTCCTCAGACGGACACCGCGATGGCTCTGGGCATCATGAACCTCATGTTCCAGAACGACGAGTACGATCACGAGTTCGCTGAGAACTGGATCTACGGTCTGGACGAGGTCAAGGCTCGCGCTGCTGAGTACCCGGTGGAGAAGGTCTCCGAGATCACCACGGTCCCGGTCGAGGCCATCAAGCGCGCAGCTCACATCATCGGCACCGAGCGCCCGATCGGCTGGGCATGGGGCCTCGCTTTCGACCAGAACAAGAACGGCGTGCAGCTGTCCCAGGCCATGATCATCCTGGCTGGCCTGTCTGGCTCCATCGACCGTCCTGGTGGACTGACCCTTGGTCCTCCGTCTGCTCTGCTCGGCAAGTGGCGCATGAACCAGCGCGGCGCTATGAGCGACGACGTGTGGGAGAAGCGCATCGGCGCTGCTGCATGGCCGGGACTCTCCACGGGCATGGCAACCACCCAGCCTGACGAGACCCTGAACACCATGGAGTCCGACGAGCCCTATGCTCTGAAGATGGGCTGGTTCAACAGCTCCAACTTCCTGACCCCGACCTGCTCCGCACAGCCGAAGCGTTGGCACAAGGCTCTGCAGAAGCTCGAGTTCGTGGTCATCCAGGACATCACCATGACCCCGACGGCCATGGCTGTGGGCGACTACTTCCTCCCGATGGCCACCTGGGCTGAGCACACCGGCATCTGCCTGACTCACTACGGCCGCAACACCGTGTTCATGGGCCCCATGAACAAGGCTCTCACGGTCGGCGAGTGCATGTCTGACGTTCAGATCTGCCTGGTCTTCGGCCAGCGCCTGAACCCCGAGTGGTATCCGTGGTACAAGCCCGCTGACGAGCACAAGCTCGATTGGGATCTGCTCGAGCAGGCTACCCAGGACTTCTACTCTGACCAGCTGAAGGAGCTGGGCTACGACTGGAACAGCTTCCAGGAGCTCGGCATCTACCAGCCTGGTGCTCATGGCTTCGAGTACGAGAAGTATGACAAGGGTCTGCTTCGCTTCGACGGTGCTCCTGGCTTCAACACCATCACCGGCCAGATCGAGGCTTACTCCATCCTCTACGAATCCTGGGGCGAGGATCCGCTGCCCTACTACGAGGAGCCGAACTACTCTCCGTACTCTGAGCTTCGCACGGACGAGGAGAAGGAGAAGTATCCTCTGATCACCACCTCCGGCTCCCGTCGTTACAGCTCCTTCCACTCTGAGCACCGTCATGTGCCGTCGCTGCGTCAGATCGATCCGTGGCCGTGGGTCCAGATCAATCCTGAGACTGCTGCTGAGTACGGCATCACCGAGGGCGACTGGGTCGAGGTCTACAACATGTTCGGTGAGGCTCGCTTCAAGGCTGAGATCACGCCTGTCATGAAGCCCGGCATCCTGAACTGCGCTCATGGTTGGTGGTTCCCTGAGCAGGACGGCGAAGAGCCCAACCTGTTCGGCGTGTGGAAGTCCAACTTCAACAGCCTCGTTCCGCACATGAACATCGGTAAGCTCGGATTCGGCGCTCCTTACAAGGGTGTTATGTGCAACGCCCGTCGCGTCCGCAGCCTCGATGCTGATTAATTCGAAAGGAAGTGAATTAGATGGCTAATACTCCTGAGATTGAAAAGCAATTCGAAGATGCGATCAAGGACCCGCGCTACGACGGTACCCGTTACGCCCTTCTTTGCGACTACAGGTACTTCTCCGGCAACCATGCTGCTGAGATCGCCTGCAAGGAAGAGTTCGGGCTCCCCCTGGATCAGTTCGGCATCAAGGAGGTCGAGGTTGGCCCGTTCTTCAAGGGCGGCGACGAGACCTGCGGTGAGAACTGGGAGTGGTTCTACATCCCGTGCCCGACTGAGATCTTCTCGAAGCACTATGGCCCTGAGGGCGACAAGGCTGGTCAGCGTCCGCTGGCGTGCCAGGTTGAAGAGTCCGGTACTCTCTACTACGGCACTCTGGACGAGATGACCGAGAAGATGAAGAAGTTCGACCGTCCGATGGTTCTCTTCCAGCTGTAAAGTTCGTTGTAGTATGATGTGCGCGGCTGAGGCCGAATGGTTCCAGCCGCCACATCCATACATTCAGACCAAAAGGAGAGCACAATGACGAAAGAGGAGTTCCTTGCTCTTGACGCTCCTGAGGCCGCAGACAAGCTGAATGAGCTCATCGCTGCGGGCAAGAGCAAAGATGAGGCTATGGCTGAGCTGGGCGTTGCTCAGAGCGACCTCATGAAGGCTCAGATCTTCTGGGTGAAGGATAAGTTCATCGCTCGTGCTTGGGGTGGCTACACCTCCACCAAGCGCACCGGCAATGAGGCTGGCGACACCGGCATCGGCGTTGGCGACAGCGATCCTTCCAAGGGCTACGTCGGCGTGTAAGACGCTGTTCGGTATGCTTGAAAGAGCTCGCTCGCATCGGGCGGGCTCTTTTTCTATCAAGTCAAAGCATCCTGTGATGATGTAGCGCAGGCTTTAGCCTGCCTGGCCATCCCGACCGGACGTCAAGGTGTCGAGATGCATGCGGGGCATGTTAAAGCTTGCACTACAGACCTCAAGACAGACCTTTCCATAGAGGAGGAATCATGGCAACTGAAGAGGAGATCAGAGAAGAGATAGAGCAGCTTGGGCGCTTGTCTGAGGACCAGGAGCTCATCCTCTACAACATCACCCTCAAGCAGGACGAGCTTGGGCGCCAATCTACGAACATGCTGCTTGAGAAGGTCGTGGATGACCCGGTGCTCCAGCCGATGATCGACCGTGAGCTGCTCACCTATGAAGTGTTCAATCAGGGCAGCGGGCATGAGATCGCCTGCCTGTATGTGACGCTCAAGGGGATGCGCTACTGCATCATGTTCGCAGACGAGATCGCTCCTCGTCGTTCGCTCAATCCGGCGGGCGCTCCATGGGAGGCGTGCGGACCGCTCCTGTAGCCATATCGTCCTCTGATGATATGAGGATGTCTGATTGGGTGTCAGCTTTGGCATAGATACGAGCAAGCTGGATATCTGCTTCGGTGGCTTCGCTCCGACAGTCATGGGGGACATGGCCGCAACATGGGAGCGGGCTACCGAATCGGAGCTGCGCCTCGCGGAGCGCAAAGAGGCTTTGCTGCTTGCGGAGAGGCTCGAGGCGGCACGTGAGTCCGAGCTGCGCGAATGGGTTGATGGCTCAGGCACCATCTGGCGATATGTGCTCTTGGATGATGCAGATATCCGCATCAAGGGTTGCGTACCTGGAAGCCCCGAGCTGTTCATCCCTGACAGCATAGATGGGCATCCTGTCGTAGAGATCGCAGCGGAAGGCTGCTCATCCTTGCGGTCGGTGACCGCTATCACGGTACCCGATGCTGTGGTATCCATCGGCAAGTGCGCTTTTCGTGGGTGCGTGGAGCTTGTTCGCGCTATCCTTCCTGCACGCATCTCGGAGTACCGCGCTGATTGGTTCCGTCACTGCAAGAAGCTCGCGCACCTAGAGTTGCCGGGAGCGCTCGAAGTGCTCTCTCCGCGCATCTTCGACCAGGGGTCCTTGAAGTCGCTCGTCATCGGCGTAGGGGCGCGCGATGTGCAGCCCGGTGCATTCATCAACAGCGATCTTGAGGTCATCCAGGTGAAGGATGGCAATCTGTGCATGAGGAGTGACGGTCGCGCTCTGTACAGCAAGGATTGGTCGATCATGGCCGCGCTCGCGGTGCCCTCAGAGAGCTACGATATCCATGAGGGCTGTCGTGTGCTAGGCAAGAAGGCCATGAGCTCGATGGCGTGCTTGACGCAAGTGCGTATGCCGGATTCCTTGGAGGTCATCGGGGAGTTCGCATTCGCGGGCACCTCCATCACGAGCTTCGATGCCCCTCCGTGCACGCGCGCGATCCTTGAGAAGGCATTCTATGGCTGTCGCGATCTCCGATCCGTGCTGCTGGGATCGGGCTTGGAGATCATCGGGCAGGATGCCTTCACTGATACTGGCCTATCGGAGCTTCATGTTCCAGCAACGGTGAGGGAACTCGAAGCCCCGTTGGCTGGGGGGACCTCGGTGCGCTTCTCAGGCGAAGGGGCTACGTTCTCCTTGGAGGAGGGCGGCACCTTGAGCGTTGATGCGGAAGGTGGCCTGTACGAGCAGGAAGAGGATGGCCTCCACTTCGTCCGCTTGCTCGAAGAGAACGCCTCCTCATATGCCGTGAGGCCAGGTACGGTGGCGGTAGATGAGGGCGCGTTCCAGAATCTCGCGCATCTTGTGCAGGTTGACCTTCCTGCTGGGGTCCGACATATCGGGTCGGGCGCATTCCGAGGGTGCCGGGCGCTCAGAGAGGTGAGCGTGCAGGAAGGCGTAGAGAGCATCGGTGCGGAAGCATTCTTGGATACCGTGCTCGAGGAGCTGCATCTTCCAGGCTCTTTGCACGACCTCGGGGAGCGAGCGCTCGTGACACAGGGAGCGCATCATGGGAAGGGCGTGCCCTCCCTCAAGCGCATCGTCATGGGGAAGGGCAATGTTCGCTTCCGCATGGAGGGCGGCATGCTGCTCGAATCCAAGGGTGACGGGCGGGAGCGCGTGGTGGTCTACGTGGGGCCCGATGAGGTCGTGCGCATCCCCGAGACCGTGGATGAGGTCGCATCTTACGCATTCAATGGGGCCACGTCCATCAAGGAGCTATTCTTCTCTGACCGGATCGCCACCGTGGGCGTTCGCGGTTTGGCGGTGGACGCTCCCTTGGAGCATATCCACGTGGACCTCGTGGACCCCTATGAGGGGCATGAGCACTTCGATATCTGGCCCCCGCGGACCGATCGGAGCGAGCAGCAGATGATGCTCGCGCTCACGGTACCCACCTTCGTCAATGTGGAAGCGCTGTTCGAGCATTACGACAACGCCATCATCAATGGATCGAGCTTCGATGCGCTGAGCGAGAGCGGTTTGGATGCATATGAGCAGACGATCCGTCTGATCGATCGGCTCGAAGATCCCGTCTATATGGGCGAGGTCAGCCAGAGCATGGCTCGGCGGGTCTTGACAACAGGATTGGAGCGGTCGTGCCTTGAGATGGCTCGCAGGGATGATCGGGCCTCCTTGCGGCGGTTGGCAGACCTTGGGATACTGGACGCGACGAACATAGATGCGGCTATCGAGGCAGTGCAGCAGACTCAAGATGCGTCCATGATCGGTTATCTGCTGGAATTGAAGCGCGAGCGCTTCGGAAGGCGGTCATTCGATCTGAGCTTGTGATCGGGGCGGCGGCCCTCGTGGTCGCCTGCGGAGGCGACGAAGGGAGGTGAGATGCAGGATCAGAAGATGGAGCGTCAGCTTCGAGAGGATGCGCTTGCCAAGGATATCCTCGAAGAGGCGCGCGTGCAGCTCATGTTGAAGTTCCGCTTCCTCGATCTGGCCCTTTGGAAGATGGAGCTCCTGCCAACTCGTGCTGGATTCGCCTATCCGACAGCCACTGACGGACGGCGCGTGCTGCTCGATCCCGGGCGCGTCATCGCGCGCTTCCAGGGGTCAGGGGATGAGTCCATACGCGATCAGCTGCATCTCGTGCTGCATTGCATCTTCCGCCAGCCCTTCGATAAGACCCACGAGGATCGGGAGGCGTGGAGCCTTGCCTGCGACATCATCGTGGAGAACGCTGCCATGGATATCTGCGGTCAGCGCTTCATGAGCGAAGATGACGCAGAGCGCAAGCAGGTCATCAGCGAGCTGCGCATGAAGGCGGGCTCTCTAGCCCCTCGGAAGCTCTATCGCTTGCTGGAAGCTGCGGTGAATGCACCTGAGGGCAAGGACCATCTGGGCATCGGACGATCGCACTTGAATGCATGGCATGCTCTGTTCGAGCGGGATGACCATGTGGCATGGCCTGCCCATGCCGACGGTGGCGAAGCGGCAGACGATGCATCGGGCAGCGCATCAGCTGATGAGGATGGTGCTCAGGAGCAGGACATCGAGCGCATCCATGCGGATGACCTCTCTGACACCGAAGAACAGCACGTGCAGAGCACGCAGCAGCCGCAAGAGGATACGTCTGCCGACTCCGAAGAGTCGGATGACGCTCAGGAGGACGACAGCGCCCAAGACGCCGCCATGTCAGATGATGCGAGCGCATCGGATGAGAGGTCGCCTGAGGAAGAGGAGTGGGAAGAGGTCGCCAAGCAGGTGCAGATGGACCTGGAGACGTTCTCCTCCCAGTTCGGAGATGGTGCGGGCGAGCTGATGGATGCCCTGGCGCTGGCGAACCGTCGCCGACTCTCCTATACGGACTTCTTGCGCAGATTCATGGTGACGTCCGAGGACATGAAGATCAACATGGACGAGTTCGACTACATCTACTACACCTATGGGTTGGAGCTGTACGAGAACATGCCGTTGGTGGAGCCCCTGGAGTACATGGATGATAAGCGGATCAGGGACTTCGTCATCGTGATAGACACATCCGAGTCCGTGCGCGAGACCCTGGTGCAGCGCTTCGTGCAGCACACCTTCGATATCTTGAAGTCCTCAGAGGACTTCTCGAGCACGGTGAACATCCACGTGATCCAGAGCGATTCTCGAGTGCAGTTAGACACGACCATCACCGATCTTCGGGATGTGGATAAGCTGATGCGCGGCTTCGTGGTGCGGGGCTTCGGTGGCACAGACTTCCGTCCTGCGTTCGATCATGTGGAGGGCTTGCGCAAGATGGGCAAGCTGGATGACCTGAGGGGGCTCATCTACTTCACGGATGGACTTGGGCAGTTCCCCGAGAAAGCGCCGGACTACGACGCTGCATTCGTGTTCTTGGACGAGGGTGAGATGCCGCCTCCGGTGCCGCCGTGGGCGATACGCGTCATATTGAGCGAAGAGGAGCTAGGGTGAGCAGAGGATGCGTTCTTCTGCCCATCAAGGAGGAGCTATGAACATCCAGCAAGCGAAGCAGCAGATCAAGGATACCGTTGAGGCGTATCTGAGACGGGATGACGCGGGCATGTTCGCTATCGCACCTGCGCATCAGCGGCCCGTGTTCCTCTTGGGTGCGCCGGGCATCGGAAAGACGGCCATCATGGAGCAGATCGCCGAGGAGCTGGGCATCGGCATCGTCTCCTATTCCATGACGCATCATACGCGTCAATCCGCATTGGGCCTTCCGCGCATCGAGCATCGCACGTTCGATGGCATGGAGTTCGACACGTCCGAATACACGATGTCGGAGATCGTCTCTGCGATATATGACTACATGGAGCGCACGGGGCTGCGCAGCGGCATCCTGTTCCTCGATGAGATCAACTGCGTGTCGGAGACGCTCTACCCATCCATGCTCCAGTTCTTGCAGTTCAAGACATTCGGCAAGTTCAAGGTGCCTGACGGATGGGTGGTCACATGCGCGGGGAATCCACCCGAGTACAACCGATCCGTGCACGAGTTCGACATCGTCACGCTCGATCGCTTGCGCGAGATCGATGTGGAGCCGGACTATGCGGCATGGCGCACCTATGCCACCGAGCGGGGATTGCACCCCTCGGTCACCACGTTCTTGGAGGCGAAGAAGGACTGCTTCTATCGCGTACAGAGCAAAGCGGGTGGCGGAAAGGCGTTCGTCACCGCGCGTGGCTGGGAGGACCTTGCCCGCGTCATCGCGCTCTATGAATCCATGGGCAAACCAGTCGACCGCGATCTGGTCGCGCAGTTCATCCGCGATGACGAGGTGGCTGATCAGTTCGCCGTTTACTATGCGCTCTTCGCAAAGTATCGCTCGGATTACCAGGTGGACACCATCCTGGCGGGATGCGCATCGGATGAGATCCGCGATCGCGCACGTGCTGCCGAGTTCGATGAGCGCATAGCCCTGATCGGCCTCATGTTGGATGCGCTGGCTCGGTCGTGCGCGGAGGTCTTGGATGCTGAGGCAGTGGCATTGGGGGCACGGGATGTGCTGCGAGATGTGAAGCCGGAGCTCATGGCCGGAGGCGATGTTGACGTTGCCTTGGCTCCGAAGGTGGCTGCTCGGGAGGCAGCGCTTGCGCGATTGGTGGCTACGGGTGCGGCATCGCAGGTGAAGGTGCGGCGGGAGCGCTTGGTCCTCCAGCTGCTCCATGCGTGCATGGCCGAGTGCTCTCTTGCGAAGGCCGTGGCGGGAGACGAGGCATTCGCGGTCATAGAGCGCGTCTATGGGCAAGAGGTCGCGAAGCTGGAACCTGCCGTGGAGGCGGCTTCTGCGCAGATGGATAACGTGTTCGCCTTCGTCGAGGAATGCTTCTCCTCGCGGGAGATGCTGGTGCTCATGGCGGAGCTCTCCACGCGGCGGGCGACCACTGACTTCGTAGCGCACTTCGGCAACGATGCCTATTACGCCCACAATGATGAGCTGCAGGTGGATGCGGCTCGCGCAGGCTTGGCGGAGAGAGCACGAGCGCTGGCGATCGGTGATGCTGATCCAGTCACCTCAAAGGATGCGAGCGTGGACATCAGCCAGGCGGTGGGACTGAGCACCCTCTCACCTTCCGCTTCCGCACGGGGTGCCGTTCAAGAGGTTGCCCCCGTGCAAGCGTCGCAGGAGCGCGCGTCTGCACCAGTGGGCCAAGAGCAGCTTGCGGAATACTATGGAGGCAAGCAGTTCGAATACGGCTTCGCGTCCATATGCAAGATGCTGCTCCCGACAGGGGAGCTCAAGGGTAAGAAGGTGCTGGACATAGGCAGCCGTCGCGGTCGAGGCGTGTACAAGATCTCCTCC
Source organism: uncultured Eggerthellaceae bacterium (assembly GCA_910589125.1). Lineage (GTDB taxonomy): Bacteria > Actinomycetota > Coriobacteriia > Coriobacteriales > Eggerthellaceae > MGBC163016. Next base: position 29,541 of record CAJURX010000004.1, on the reverse strand, counting down.
ATGGTGGGCATGGATGGTCGTGCGATAGGAGTTGACTGGAGTGCGGCGTACGTGCAGGAGTCCAAGGATGGCATGGTGCGCGCATGGCATGACAGCGGCCTCCCCGGCAATAACATGGACTTCTACCTGGCCTATCCGGAGGATCTGATGATGGCGGGGATTGGGAGCAGCACGATGGATGTGGTCTATGTGAACAACGTCATGACGCTGTTCTACGATCAGGCGCAAGCGCTCAAGGAGTTCGCGCGCGTGCTCAAGCCTGGCGGCTTGCTCATCATGGAGACGGTGTTCGCTGATCGCGAGCGCACAGAGGCGGTGATCGAAGAGGCGCGTGCCATCGGGAACAGCATACAAGCGGCACGGACGCAGGAAGAGAATGTCGCGTGGCTGACGGCGGCTGGCTTCGGCAAGCCGCTCGTGCAGGATTCCTATGAGGTGCGTGCGGATCAGGGATTCAAGGCTGACCATGCGGTGCCCGTGGTCCCTGACGAGAGCGGTGTTGCGTACGAATCGGTCAGCATGTACGTCTATAAAAGGTAGCAGATCATGGCAGATGTTCCTGTTGAGAAGCGATTTCGGGGTTCGGTTCGCTTGGTCACGTTGCACCTTTGGAGGGTGGCGAAGTCGACGGACCTGGAGGATGGCTTCGCGGAAGCGCAAGCGCTGGGCATGTTGAAGCCAAGCAACGTCGCATTCATTCGCCGCTGCCTTGAGCTTGATGGACAGCTGGAGCGGGGTGAAGCTCCGTCGGAGGTGGTATCGGATGCTCTGGTGGATGAGCTGCAAGCATGCGCGTTGCGCCTGAACACAGCTGACCCAGCGTAAGGGTGCCTGGGGGTCCAGGGTCATTCGCAGCAGCGCTGATGCTACGGGTGAGGCGCATCCAAGGAGTGGAGAGCGTCCATGGCGTGGTGCGGAATCGGCACGAGCGGTGCGCATCATGCACCAAAGAGCACGCTTCATCCCCGGTAGACTAGCGGTCAATGGAAGCTGCAGTCTGCAAAGGGGGATGATGATGGACGGCAATCTCGCAGTGCTCATCGCCATGATCGCGCTGATGATCGGAGGCGCGGTGCTCTTGAATCTCCAGATCAAGCATGATGCGAAGAAGGAGAAGGAGCAAAAGGGGAAGCAGTAGGTCGGACCCTTCCGGCTTGCGCTGTTCCCTAGGCAGCGTTCCGGTGGTCGTTGATGGTTGCAGGGGCTGTGACGGAGGTTGCAGCCCTTGTTGCGTTCGGGCCGGCATGCCAGCACCTATGACCGGCCAGGGATGGCGGGCGCCGGAGGGGCGCAGACAAGCCTGCGCTCGTGTTCCAGCACGAGTGCGCCAAGCGGCTACAATGGATGCAGCGATCCTCCTCTGTCTCTCGGGTGTCCCTGTGTGGTGAAGGTGAGCGAATGAACCTCGATCATCTCAATGAGTTCGTCCATCTGGCGCAGAGCCTGAGCTTTCGGCGCACAGCCGAGCACTTCTACGTGAGCCGTTCGGTCATCAGCCGCCATCTCTCTGCTTTGGAGGAGTCTCTGGGCACCGTGCTGCTCGATCGCAGCACGCATGGGGTGGAGCTGACCGAGGCTGGGGAGGCGTTCCTCGAAGAAGCGCGGGCGCTGCTCTGTCGTTGGGAGCAAGCGCGCGAACGCGTGCAGGTGCTGGCGGGTTCGGGTGATACGCTCGTGCGCATCGGATATCTCCGCAATGGTGCGCGGCCGTTCCTCGTGCGATTCGTGAAGCATATGACGGAGCATCACCCGGAGGTCCATCTGTCGCTCCAATGCATGGGCTACCACGAAGCGCGGCAGGCGATGGAAGAGCACAGCATCGATGTGATGCTCGGCATCAACGTGGCTCGCTCCCTCTCGAAGAACTATCGCTCCACGTTGATCTATGAGGATCGCTTCGTCGTGGCCTGCAGTCGAACCCATCCGCTCGCTCAGCGCGAAGGCGGCATCACCTTCGATGACCTGCGGGAGCAGAAGGTCATCGTCCCTGCGAGCTATGTGTCAGCAGGATTGGGATCGGTGGTGGCTGAGCTGGTCGATGAGGGGGCGCTCTCGGAATACGAGGGACTGTATCAAGATATGGACCTGCTGTATCTCAAGGTCCAGACCGAAGAATGCGCAGCGTTCGTCTCCAATATGAATGCGGTCATGTTCGATGGCCCTCTGGCGATCATCCCCATACGGGATCTGGATACCAGCTTCACCATGAGCGCCTACTATCATGATGGGTTCACAGGCAGCATCTACGAGCTGTGCCGAGATGGGCTCGAGGAGTGCAGGTGCGCTTTGGCGAACGAGGCACCAGAGCTCTTCTGCTGGCGTGGGGTTCCTGGTCAGTGCGCGCCAACTGAGCCGTCCCCTCAGCGGGTGGGGGTCGGTGAGATACAATAACCCCACGGCAAATCTAGGGGTTAGGGGATACGTGAAAGTCAAAGATAAGTCCTTTGAAGAGGATGGCTCCAGTCGCGAGGTCGTGCTCACCATCACGGCTTCCGCTGATGAGGTCGACGCGGCAGCGAAGGCCTTCTTCAAAGAGCTCGGCCAGCGCGAAGTGCCTGGGTTCCGCAAGGGAAAGGCTCCGCGTCAGGTGCTGGAGCAGGGCGTGGGTGGTCACGAGAACGCCATGGGTGGTGTGGCTGAGAAGCTGATAAACGAAGGTGCGTTCGAGGCCATCGACAGCGCAGACGTCATCTTCATTGACGAGCCCCAGTTCAATGTGGATGCGATGCTCGAAGAGGGCAAGCCCTTCTCGTTCACCGTCTCAGGGACCGTGGCTCCGGTGATGGAGCTCTCCTCCTATGATCCGGTGCAGATCGAGATGCCGCCCGAGAAGGCGACCGATGCTGAGGTGGAAGAGGGAATCGCTGACATCCAGGATTACTACCACACCTTGGATAGGATCGAGGATGCGGATCATGTCGCCGAGATGGGTGATCATGTGGATACGCGTCTGACCATCACCAACCATGGGAAGCTCGTGAGCGGGATGAACAATGTCTCGCGCATGGTGGGGCTGGGAGCGGGCACGATGCCTGCCAGCTTCGATGAGCATCTCATCGGCACCAAGGTGGGCGATCTCATCGAGTTCGACTTCGAGGCGAAGGACGATGAGGGCAATTCCGAATTCGGCGACGGAGAGCTCCATGCCCAGGTGGAGGTCTGCGGCTTCCGCAAGCTCCATATGCCCGAGGTGGATGATGCCTTGGCGCTCAAGGTGGGCTGCACGGATGTGGAGGATATGCGCAAGCAGGTCCGTCGCAACATCGACATGCAGAAGGCCGAGCAGCTGCCTCATCTCAAGATCGACCGCGCAGCGGACGCGATCGTCGAGCGCTTGGCGGGCGATGTTCCCGAATACTATGTGGACTTCATCCGCCAGGACGTCGGCCAGGAGCTCGTCCAGGGGCTGGAAGAGAAGGGCACGAACCTTCAGCAATGGATGATCCAGAACAGCATCCAGGCCGACCAGATGAAGGAGGACGTGAACCGCGAGGCGCTCAGGCGCGCTGCCGTGGATTGCGCTCTAGAGGCTGTGTTCGCGCACGAGGGCATGGAGGTCACGGACGAGGACATCTCAGCGCTCTTCGATGGCGAGGACGACGGCGAGGAGAAGCTGGCCTCGTGGGTCGAGGCGCATAGGATGTCGAATCTGAGGAAGATGGCGCGGCAGCGCAAAGCCACCAAATGGTTGGTGGATACTGCGGTAGTCACGGTCGAGGAATAGGGGATACAGCATGGAGCTTGGATCAACCGTCACTTTGACCTATGTGGGCACGCTGGCTTCTGGTGAGGAGTTCGGCCATGCCACCAAAGAGAAGCCGATGAAGTTCCAGACGGGCATGGATATGGCCATCGACGGCTTCGAGGAGGAGATCCTCCAGATGAACGAGGTGGGCGAGAAGAAGACCTTCGTCGTCGACCAGTACAAGGCCTATGGCGAATATCTGGATGATTTCGTGCAGCGGGTTCCGCTGGAGCAGGTGCCTCGCGGCAATGTGAAGGTAGGGCAGCGGGTCTGGATGTCCTCTTCTGAGAACGGCGTGCCGATGCCTGTCACGGTGACGGCTATCGAGGATGGCTGTGCGGTGTTCGATATGAACCATCCGCTCGCTGGGCAGGACCTCACCTTCGAGGTCGAGATCCTGGAGATCGAGGCGGCACCAGAGAACTTCGTGTCTGCGGCTGAGAAGGCGCGGCACATGAAGGAGCAGCAGAAGCTGCTCGGTGGGGATCAGGGAGACGATTTCCGATAGGACCAAGATACAGCAGGATCAAAAGGGATCCGATATGCAAAGGGCCGCTGATGCGGCCCTTTCTCATGCATATGGGAGATAGCGGAGCTTGAGTGGGAACCCGCTATCAGATGACCTACAGCGCGATGTAGCTGTCGGGGTACTGGTTCATAGCGCTCGTCACCTCTTGGCTGACGTCGCCGTAGCGCACCCATTCTGCATCGGTGTCCCTGCGCTTGATCATGGCGTTCGCCATGACATCCCGCAGCGCCTTCGTCTTGAGCGCATATTCCTCCATCTGCGGGAGGCGGCCGTCAAGCTCGATCTGACGGCGCTTCTCGGCCTTGTCCTGGATGTTCTCGCCTGGGATGACGGCGTAGAAGTCCTCCGGCTCCAGCGTATAGCCTGCGTGATCCGCCCAAGCATCCAGCGCGGAATCCTCCTTGAGCGATTGGATGGCGCGCTCCTCGGTGTTCGTGTAGAGCTCGTCCAGCGTCATGCCGTGCTCCTTGCAGAACTCCTGCATGTTCTTGCCGGAGCGGCTGATCGCATCCTCCAGGCGCATGTTCGCTGCGTAGATGGATTCCTCAACGAGGTCGGCCGGCAGCTCCTCCACTAGGCGCGCAGCCAGCTCGCGGCAGACGTAGTCCTGGTCGGACAGCTCCTGGGCCTCACGGTTGTCCTTGTACATGTTATAGCGGATGAAGATGAGCACTTCCTCGGCGGTGTTGAAGTCCTCAGAGCGCTTGGAGATCCATGCGTCCGTCAGCTTCGCCTGCTCCCCCGGCTTTGCGCAATTGAGCTCCAGCCAACGGACTGCCTGCTTGCGGATGAGCTCCTCGGGGATGCGCACCTCGGGGCAGACGGCGTAGACGGGTTCATAGGAGGTGAGCGTATACTTCTGTTTTGGCATAATGGTGTCTCCATCTTGATCATGAATATGCCCGTCAATTGTACATGCACGGAGCACCGTGCAAAAGGCTCAATCGGGACGTTGCAGGCTGTGCATACCTTGTATCATGTCCAGGGGATATCTTTCAGTGAGGAGCGGCATGAAATTCAACAAGGTGTACATGCAACGCGACGCGCTTGCGCGCCATGAGGACTTCGACACGTGGTATGAGGACGGGGACCTCTTCTACCGCTTCGAGAACAAGAAGGGCTGGACCGCAGAGAAGCAGAACATCTCGGTCATCGGCCGGATGGGCGGCGAGAATGGGGCCATCCGACCGGACAACCGCTGCTTGAACTATTATCTGCGCTTCGAGCGCTTCGAGTACATCATGCACCCCTATGTCATCAACAAGCACTATTACATCGAGGGGATGCTCTGGGACCTGTATGGCTCGTTCGCGAATCCTCCCTTCGATTTCGTGACCGAGACCAAGACGTCCTACAACAAGAAGGACGTCCACGTGAAGACCCGCCTGTTCCGTGACAAGGGCGAATGCTTCGAGATACACGTGCCCGATCTGACGAAGCTGCGCATCGCGGTCATCGCGCTCGTGGCCATCGGCATCAAGGAAGAGTGGCGTGGGCTCTCAGAGGGTGAGGACGTGCGCGGGAATACGTGGGTGGAGCGTCTGAAGAACCGCGTATTCGAGAACAAGGGGCTTACCTATGAGCAGATACAGGCATTGGAGCGCGAAGGGTCTCCCTTGGTTGATGTGATCAAGCCGCAGGGTCGCCCCATGGACAACGTGTAGAGGCTGGCATCTGCAACATAGGAGCGTCATCTGCTCGTGCGGTCTACGTCATTTGTAGGTAAATCGTCGTGAATATATCATTGAAAGAGCATTGAAATATATGCTAGAACATCGTATGCTCTTCCTACGGTATCCATCGTTGGGAGGCAATCATGGCCAGCGTTGCAGACATGCTCGACAACATCGTTCCCATCAGCGATTTCTCTCGGGGCAAGGCGTCTCAGGCATTCGACCGAGCTCGAAGCGGCAATCCTGTCATCGTCACGAAGAACAACACGCCCACTGCGGTCATCCTCTCGCCTGAGGAGTACAAGCGCATGGCCGAAGTGGAGGAGGACCTCTACCTCTTGGGCCTAGCGATCGAGCGCTTGGACGCGAATGAGGGGAAGGCGCTTCTGACGGAGCAAGAGGTGATGGACCACCTCGGCATCACTGAGGAGGACATCCAAGATGCTGGTGAGGTTGAGTTCGAATGAGCCATTCCTGGACGCTCCGCTATACAGAAGAGGCACAAGCAGATCTGAAAGAGCTGGATGTTGCTGTTCGCGCTCATGTGGTCAAGGCGATACGCAAGGTGTTGCAAAATCCCCTCCCGCGCTTCCAAGGCGGCTATGGTGACCCTCTGAGCAACCGCAATGATGCGCGGCTTGCGGGGCTCTGCAAGGTGAAGCTGCGTCGCGACGGCATACGAGTGGTCTACAAGGCCGTTGAAGAGGACGGGCAGATGGTCGTCATCGTCATCGGCGCTCGAGCGGATAACGAGGTCTATCGGGAGGCTGAGCGTCGTCGACGTCGCCACGGGCTGTAAGGGCGTTGCGTGGGCGCGGGTCGTTCTGCAGCAAGGGGGGAGGACGGTCCTTGGGAGGTGACAGGCGCACTTCATGTGCGGCTGCCTCGTCCGATAGGCAGCAGGTGCAGGCGAACCGCCCCGCTCCAGAGGGCCAACAGCGTCACAGGTCCGCTTCGATGAGCTTCGTGAACACCTCTACGATCTGGTTGAGGTTGTCGGGGTTCGAGACCATGACGCTCGCTATGGCATAGGCATCCGGAATGGGCACCGTGCGCACGTTCATGGCATGGGCTTGTGCCTGGGAGAGCGGGGCCACCATGACGGCAAGGTCCATCTCTGCATGGAGATATGCCGTCTCGGTGTCCTTCACCTGCATGAGGGTCGGATGGAAGCCGTTGTTCCTGCAGTATTCCGCCCAGCGTTGCACGAGGGGTGAGGAATCCGGTTCGCTGAACGCATACCGCAGCCGCGAGAGCTCTCTGCACGTGGGCGCTTCGCTCACGGAGGATCCCTTGGCGGTGCAGAGCACCACGGGTGACGATTCCAAGATCGTCACCCCTTGCTGAGCGTCCATCATGTGCGCATCCTCTTCCAAGCGGTATGACAGAGCGAAGTCCATGCGCCCGTTCGCCAGCGATCGCATGAGCTCAGCCTCATCCATGCTGGAGATGGAGATGCTCAGGAAGGGCATGCTGGAGCGACAATACTCCACTGCTGATGTGATGATCTCTGGAAGCGCGAATCCTGTTCGCACGCCGATGGCCAAGCGTCCGCGCATGCCCTCCTTGACCTCTTGCACGAGGTCGATCGTCTTGTTGAGGTCATCGCGCAGCCGGGGCAGGTTCGTTGCCAAGACGGCTCCGGCAGGAGTGAGGCTCACGTTGTGGTGATCGCGGATGAAGAGGACCGCGCCAAGCTCCTCTTCAAGGGTGGCAATGGCCTTCGAGAGCGTGGACTGGCTCACGAAGAGCTCTTCAGCTGCCTTGGAGAAGTTGAGCGTTCGGGCCACTTCCAGGAAGTATTGGAGTTGGCGAAAGGTCATGTGCATGCTCTCATGTGCGGCCGATCTGATCATGAGGAAAATTCATAGCTCATTCGATTATAGGTATTTCCCCTCCCTCAGGACAGTCCCTATAGTGCGAAGTGGTCCCAGGGCCAACCCCAGAGCCGTGGGGTCACGGTCGCCCTGCGTCCCCCTATATGCGCGGGGCGGCCACTACGAGGACAGTGCGGCGCGCGATGCCGGACGGAGAGGATGCACCATGGATATGAGCATGTGGGTCGCGGATACCATAGCCTCTGATGCGAAGCGAGCGCTTCCCGTCCTGTCGTTCCCTGCGATCCAGAAGATGGGCATCACCGTGAAGGAGCTCATCGATTCATCTGAGGCGCAGGCTCGCGCGATGAAGCTGATAGCCGATGCGTTCCCGACGGCTGCATCCGTCTCTTTCATGGACCTGTCCGTGGAAGCCGAGGCGTTCGGCAGCTCGATCGTGGTCTCGGATGAAGAGGTGCCCACCGTCGTGGGATCCATCGTCGATGAGGACTCTGACCCCGATGACCTCGTGGTCCCTGAGGTCGGTGCCGGCCGCACAGGGCTCTATATCGAAGCCATCCGCACAGTGGTGGGTGAGATCTCCGATCGACCCGTATTCGCAGGCATGATCGGGCCGTTCTCTCTGGCGGGACGGCTCATGGATGTGAATGAGGTCATGATCCTGTGCTATGAGGAGCCCGAGCTCGTGAAGGCGGTATTGGAGAAGTGCACGAGCTTCCTGGTGGAGTATGCGCGCGCATTCAAGGATGCAGGGGCGCATGGCGTAGTGGTGGCAGAGCCTTTAGCGGGCTTGCTGCCGCCGGATCTGGTGAGCGAGTTCTCCACGCCCTACGTTCGTGCCATCGTGGATGCCGTGCAGGCGGATGACTTCATCGTTGTCTATCACAATTGCGGACCTTCGGTGGTGAAGGCCGCTGATGCTGTCGTTTCCACAGGTGCGAAGGCCTTCCATTTCGGGAATGCCATCGACATGCAGGAGATCTTGCCGCTGATGCCGGCGGATGTGCTGGTCATGGGGAATGTGGATCCTGCGGGCGAGATCCGCCTGGGGACGCCGGAGTCCGTGCGCGCAAGGACGCTCGAGGTGATCGAAGCATGCTCGGGATATCCCAACTTCGTGATATCGACGGGATGTGATGTGCCGCCCATGGCGCCTTGGGAGAACATCCAAGCGTTCTTCGATGCAGCGAGCGAACCTCGTGCGTGAGCTGCGTGCGCTGATGGTGGGCGTTCGCGAGGTCATACGAGATGTGGGCTTTGACTGCATCGGCTCATGCCGAGCGTCAGCTCTGAGAGCGCTGCCCGAGGTACGCGCTATGTGCGCTTCGGGAACGTGTCAGATGCATGGGCGCAACTGGGCGTGTCCACCTCATTGTGGTGAGATCGAGGGCTTCCAAGCACAGTTCGATGGACGCACGGAATGCATCGTGGTCCAGACGGTGATGGAGCTCGAGGATGAGTTCGACGCTGAGACCATGATGGAGGCTCAGCGCGTGCATGCGGAGCGCATCAAGCGCGTGGTAGGAATGCTGTCAGCTGATGCGAGCGTACTCGTGCTCTCGGCCGGTGCGTGCGCCTTCTGTGACATATGCACCTGCCCTGATGAGCCGTGTCGATATCCAGAGAAGCGACTGGTATCCATGGAGGCCGCGGGGCTCATGGTGAATGATGTGTGCAGGGCTGCTGGCATTCCCTACAACCATGGTGCGAGGACGATAGCGTATACAGGATGCGTGGTCCTGTGAGGCGCGTGCGGCTCAGCGCATCTTCATCGCACCGGGAAGAGACGGTGCTGGAAGCGCTCAGGCGCGAAGGGATCGCCCTTCCTGCTCCCTGTGGCGGTGCGGGAACGTGTGGGAAATGCCGCGTGCTGCTCACGAGGGTAGAGGGCGCTCCCTGCGAAGAGGTGCTGGCGTGTCGGGTGCAGGCGGCAGCTGGCATGGAGGTCAGGGCGGACGATGCGGCATCCTCTAGCCTGATGGCGGTCAGCATGGACGGCGAAGGATGCGTTGGGCGATTCGTGGCAGATACGGCAGAGGGCGGCTTGGGCGTGGCGCTGGATGTGGGCACGACCACGCTCGTGTGCCGTCTCATCGACCTTGCCACGGGAGCAGTGCTGGCAAGCACTGGCCTTCCCAATCCGCAGGGCACGTACGGGGCAGATGTCCTCTCGCGCATCGCTGCTGCGAGGGAGGGGCATCTGGAGGAGCTGACCGAGCTTGTCGGACAGGCGATAGCGCACGTGATAGGACGCGTTGTGTCTGATGCTGGCGTGCATGCGGCCGCGATCGCTCGCGTTGCGCTTGGCGGCAACACCGTGATGGAGCACCTTGTGGCCGGGGTCGACCCAGCGCCCATCGGCAGCGCTCCCTTCACGCCCCCAGCCCTCTTCGGCGAGGAGCGCGTCCTTGATGCTCTGTCAGTGGCTGGGTGCTCTGTGCGCGCGGCATCCTTTGCACCGTGCATAGCGGGATATGTTGGCGGTGATATCGCGGCGGATATATTGGCATGCGGCATGGCGGAGAGCGCATCGCCTGTGCTGTTGTTGGACCTGGGCACGAATGGTGAGATGGCGCTTGGCTCTGCGGAGGGCGTCGTCACGTGCGCCACGGCAGCGGGCCCCGTGTTCGAAGGCGCGAGCATCCGCTTCGGCATGCCGGCATATCCGGGCGCGGTGGCGAAGGTGCGCATGGATGGTGATGCGCTGGTCGTTGAGACCGTGGGCGACGAGCCGGCGAAGGGCATCTGCGGTACGGGACTGATCGACGTCGTTGCCCTGCTCCTGGATGCGGGCATCGTGGATGAGAGCGGGGCTATGGCTGAGCTGGATGAGATCGCTGATGGCGTTCCGGATGAGCTCGCTTCGCGCATGGGCATGCTCGACGATGCACCTGCGTTCTGGGTCACGGCGGACATCGCGGTGACGCAAGCGGATGTGCGTGCCCTTCAGCTTGCGAAGGCAGCCATCTTCGCGGGTGCGCAGACCTTGTTGGATGAATGCGGCATCGCACCATCAGAGGTGGAGCGCTTGGTGATCGCGGGTGGATTCGGTGAGCATCTTGACCTTGCGAACGCCGCCCGCATCGGCCTGTTCCCCGGGGAGCTTGTGGGCGTTGCCGAGAGCGTGGGGAACATCGCCATCGAGGGCGTTGGTGCCGCCCTGATCAGCCACGCTGCACGCGAGGAGCTGATCCGCATCGCAAAGGAGGCTCGCTATCATGAGCTCTCGACGAATATCGCCTTCAATGAGCGCTATATCGAAGCCATGGAATTCCCCGATCAGGGATGAGGCGTCGGGGCGTTGATCGTGCGCTCCGCAGTCCGCAGGGTCGATGGTCTGCATCAGCGCAGCGGCGCTGTGCCGGGTACCTAGGGTGCTACGCTGATGCCTTCGGGTAGACGAGGAAGGCCACGGCGAGCGAGAGCGCGAGCATGACGATGCATCCGAAGAGCGCGGCGGCGTAGCCAAGGCTCTGGATCATGAATCCCCAGACGATGGAGGCGACTGCATTGCTGAGGTCTATGCCCAGCATGAAGAGCGCGTTCGCTGCACCCCAGCGCTCGGGCGGCGTCATCTTGACGGCGATGGTCTGGTTGACCGGCATGCCCAGTCCCATGCAGATGCCGAAGGGGAGGCCCATGGCATAGAACGCCGCCTCAGTGAAAGGGCCAAGCGCTCCGCTCGTGCAGCCTGCTCCCATGGCGAAGGCGATGATCCCGCACAGCGCAGCGATGCTCATGAGCCGGATGGGTGCGACCGTGTCCATGAAGCGGCCTGCTGCGATGCGGATGACGATCATGACGATGGCCATGATCGTGTAATAGAAGCCCGCATTCGCCACGTGCAGCGAGTTGCCGAACGACCCCATGAAGAACACATTGAAGGAGAACACCGTTGCCATGATGAAGATGACGATGGTGCCTCGGAGCGCGGTGGGCTCGAACACGGAATGGAGGACCCGCCTGAATGCGCTCGCGTCTGCCGATGGGCCTCCATCCACGTCTGAGGCAGGTGAGGCGGGATCAGAGCCAGGAGCGTCATCTGCAGCAGACGATGCGCGCAGCCGCTCGATGCGCGCACGGTATTCGGAGGTGGCAGGCAACAGCTCGGGATGCTTCTCATAGCGGCAGAGCAGGCTCAGGATGAGCGAGAGCGCAGCGCACGCGATGAGGCCGAAGTAGAAGTTCTCTGGTGGGTTCGTGGATACCAGGAAGAGAGCTAGCGCAGGACCGATGGACATGGCGATGGCCTGTCCGAGCCCGGCATAGCCGATGCCCTCGCCCAAGCGCGAGAAGGGGAGGACGTCGGCTGCTGCGGTGTTCGCGGCTGTGGTGGAAGCGGAGAAGCCGATGCCTTGGAGCGCGCGCCAGATGATGAACGGTGCGCCCTCGTTCGCAAAGAGCGGTCCGATGGTCCCGATGAGCATGATGGTCCCGCCAAGGACGAGGACGATGCGTCGCCCGCGCAGGTCGATGAGGGGGCCGCATACCAGGCGCATCACTCCAGCAGCTACGGAGAACGTCATGGCGCCGATGCCTGCAAGGGCGAGCGTGCCGCCTGTTCGCTCAAGGTAGACCGTGGTGCCCGAATTGACGCCTTGTCCCACCATGAACGCGAACAATATGGCCGCGATGATGGTCACGAAGATGGGTGACCATAGCTTCTCTCGCTTTGGGATGTGTGGGCTCATGCCATGAAGGATAGCACCACGGGGCACGCCGAAGAGAGAGCCGGACCGTTCTCGATATGAATTAATTTCAACCGACCATGATCAGAATGCATGGCGTTCGCTTTTGCGGTCGCGTGCCTGCACGGTACAATCTCCTCCATATGATGCAGATGAGAAAGGTTGGTCTTGACCATGAAGATGATGAAGAGGATGGCGGCTTGCGCATCCGCGATGATGCTGGTGGCAGCGGTCGGGCTGTTCGGTTGCACGTCCGCACAGGAGGGCTCATCGGCGGAGTCGAGCGCGCAGTTCTCTACCGAGTCCACGATCGATCAGATCCAGGTTCCCGTGAAGGTCACGAGCCCTGCTGGCGGCAATGCGGTCGCCTACGATGATACGGTGACCATCGGCGAGGGCTCCACCGCCCTTGACGTGCTCCAGGCAACGGGTCTTGAGCTGGATGCCCAGAACAGCGAATACGGCATGTTCGTGAACGCGGTCAACGGCCTTGCCACCGAGGGCATGAAGGGTTGGACGTACACCGTGAATGGCGATCAGGTACAGGTCTCCGCTGATCAGACCTATCTGAATGATGGTGATGTGGTGGAGTGGTCCTACATCGACATGAGCGAATAGCTCAGTCGGGCATCAGGTGAGGTTGAGCCCTCGTCGGGACATCGCAGGTCTCGGCGGGGGCTCTTCTCGTCTGTGAGAGGGGGTGAGGGATCATATGGAGCTGCATGAGGGAGGCGTGATAGGCACACACTCTGCTTCGGGTTTCGCCTCCCTTCATCCTGCCGTCGTCTTCGGGTGGTTCCTCTGTGCCATGATCTTGGTCGTGGTGGTGGGCGATCCGCTCTGGATCGGATGCGCATGCGCGGGCGCAGCTGCCCTCTGCCTGATGGAGCGTGGACGCGCAGGGCTGAGGCTGATCGCTGCGATGGTGCCTCTGCTCATCGTTCTATCGCTCGTGAACGGGTTGGTCGATCCGCAAGGCGAAACGGTGCTGTTCACCTATCTCAGCCGGCCCTTCACTGCGCAAGCCGTGCTCTACGGCATGCAGACTGCGGGGATGCTCGTCTGCGTGCTGCTGTTGTTCAGCAGCTATGACCGCATGATGACCTCGGACAGGTTCACGTATCTCTTCGGTGGTGCCGCGCCCTCCCTCACGCTCATCCTGACGATGGCATTGCGCTTCGTGCCGGACTACCTGCGCAAGGCGCGACAGATATCTCGTGCTCGGGAATGCATCGGCATGGGCGCAGCGGATGGGAGCGTGCGCCTGCGCGTCCGCAATGGCGCCGACATCCTAGGAGCGCTCACCACGTGGGCGCTGGAAGCGGGCATCATCACGGCGGATTCCATGCGCAGCCGCGGATATGGCACGGCTTCTCGACGAACCCGGTTCGCCCATCATCCCTTCGGGATGCGAGATGCCGTATCGGCGGCATCCATGGCGCTCTTGGTGGCACTGAGCATCGCGGGCATGCTGCAAGGCACGACGAGCGTCGAATACCTTCCTCGCATCGTGCTTCCGCCCGTCACGCCCCTTGGCGTGGTCGCCTTCGCCTCATTCGTGGGCTTCATGCTCGTCCCGTTCGCCATCGATGTGGGAGGGAGGATATCGTGGCGCAATTCGCTGTCGAGGATCTGACGTATCGCTATCCGGGCCAGGAGCATCCTGCGCTCGCTCATGTGACGCTCGCCATCGAACGGGGAAGCTATGTGTGCATATGCGGTCGCTCGGGATGCGGGAAGACCACGCTCCTGCGTCACCTGAAGACCGTGCTCGCTCCTCATGGGGAGCGCTCAGGGGCAGTGCGCTTCGAGGGGCGCCCTTTGGAGGACGTGCCGCTGCGGGATCAGGCGCAGTTCATCGGATTCGTCATGCAGGATCCGGATGCTCAGGTGGTGACCGACAAGGTGTGGCATGAGCTGGCATTCGGCTTGGAGAGCTTGGGCATCGATGAGCGCACCATGCGCGTGCGCGTGGCGGAGATGGCGAGCTACCTCGGCATCCAGCACTGGTTCCATGAGGATGTGGCCACGCTGTCCGGAGGGCAGCGGCAGCTCTTGAATCTGGCGTCCGTCATGGCGATGCAGCCGAGCGTGCTCGTGCTGGATGAGCCTACGAGCCAGCTCGATCCTATCGCAGCGGCGGATCTCCTGACCACAGTGCGCAAGATCAATCGCGAGCTGGGGACCACCGTCATCATCACAGAGCATCGGTTGGAGGACGTGTTCGCCACCGCAGATGCTGTCGTGGTGATGGATGAGGGTCGCATCACGGCGAGCGGTTCCCCTCACGATGTCGCGGAGGCGCTGGCCGCACGGGAGGATGCCATGATGGGCGCGCTTCCTGCGCCCTTGCGCGTGTTCTATGGGGTGACGCACGCATCACCGCGCAAGGAGGCGCTACCCGATGGGGGTTCCTCTCTTGCGAGCGTGCCGCCGCTGACCGTGCGAGAAGGGCGTCGGTGGCTGCTCGGCTATGTGGAGGAGCGTGACCTCCCCGTGCGCAGATTGCCTGATGGGGGAGATGCGTTCCAGGGTGTGCAGGCAGCTCTCTCCCTCAAGGATGTCTGGTTCCGCTACGAGCGCGTCGCGCCTGATGTGCTACGCGGGCTCAGCGTGGATGTGCCGGAAGGTGCCCTGTTCGCCATCCTCGGGGGGAACGGAACGGGTAAATCCACGATGCTCAAGGTCATCTGCGGGACAGAGCGGCCTTACCGGGGAAGCGTGCAGCTGTTCGGTCAGCCGTTGAAGAGGCGGAAGGGAGATGCGCTCTTCCGTGGCGGTCTGGCGATGCTACCCCAAGATCCTCTGAACCTCTTGGTCAAGCAGACGGTGCGCGATGAGCTGGCAGAGATGGTAGAGGGTGCTCCGGAGGCTCGTGCGCGCATCGATGAGGCGGCGCAGGCATGCGGCGTGGCGCGCCTGATGGACAGACATCCCCTTGACCTGTCGGGTGGGGAGCGGCAGCGCGTGGCGCTGGCGAAGGTGCTGCTCGCTGACCCGCGCGTGTTGCTCTTGGATGAGCCGACGAAGGGGATCGACGCGGCATTCAAGCAGGAGCTGGCAGAGATCCTGAGGAGCCTCGTCTCGCGCGGGATGACCATCGTCATGGTGTCGCATGATGTGGAGTTCTGTGCGCGCCATGCGGACCGGTTGGCCCTGTTCTTCGATGGCTCGATCGTCGCGGAGAATGCTCCGCGTCCCTTCTTCACCATGAATTCGTTCTACACGACAGCGGCGAATAGGATGAGCCGCCACGTGTTCGCGAATGCCGTCACCGATGAGGATGTCATCGCGCTCTGCCAGGGGGCTGAGGCGTGCAGCTCGGAATGCTCTGGATGCGCATGATGGCGAAGCGGGGGCAGCGACGCCTGGGCCGCGCGCAGCATGGGGCGCTGTGGATCGCGGTGATCTTGGCGGCGGTCATCACGGTGGCGGTGGGCGCGCTGGTGCGCGGCAAGAGCTTCATCGTGGTGAGCGTCCTCATGGTCATCTACTGCATGGTGCCGTTCTTCGTCTCATTCGAGCGGCGGCGCCCTCAAGCGCGCGAGCTGGTCATGGTGGTGGTCATGGTGGCCCTGGCGGTGGTGTCGCGCACGGCGTTCGCGTGGCTCCCGCACTTCAAGCCCATGGCGGCGGTCATCATGGTGGCCGGCATCGCTCTGGGACCTTCAACGGGCTTCGTGGTGGGGGCGCTCTCAGCGCTGGTCAGCAGCTTCGTGTTCGGCCTCGGGCCGTGGACGCCCTGGCAGATGCTCTCATTCGGCACATGCGGCGTGACATTCGGAGCGCTGGCGAAGGCAGGTGCGATCCCCCAGCAGGGCTGGTCGTGGAGGACGCGGGTGCTCGTGGGCGTGGCGGGAGCTGCGTTCGTCATCTTCGTCGCGGGGCCTATCTTGGATACGAGCTCGGTGTTCCTGATGTTGTCGAGGGTCACGCCTGAGGGCGTCATCGCCGTGTATGCGGCAGGCTTGCCCGTGAATGCGATGCAAGGAGCAGCGACGTTCTTGACGCTGCTCTTCGCGGGCAGCCCCTTGCTCGATCGCCTTGCGCGCGTGCGAGCGCGGTACGGCATGATGGACACCTGACCTCTCTCGGAGCGCAGGCGCGCGGAAGATATGGCAAGCAGGGGTCAACGCTTCGCCATCTTGGGCTTGCGCAGCCCTTATGGCAGCGATAATGAACGTGCGAAGAGCGATCGATGAGGGAGGCGGCAATGGCAGAGACGCAGAAGGGCCACCGTGTGGCAAAGGTCATGGCGGGCATCTGCCTGGGGCTCATGGGGCTCCTGCTCGTGGCATTCGCAGGGGTCAATGCGTTCGTGCGGATCGCGTATGCGGGCTTCTATGATCACGCGAGCCGCGAATTCGACATCCCGGGCATATCAGAGGGGTTCATCCCGCAGGACTTGGACCACCTCGATGATGGCACGTGGCTATTCAGCGGGTACATGGCTGACGGGTCTGAGTCCGCCATCTATCGCCTTGGAGCGGACGGGACGAGCGGGCGCTTCTTCGTCTCGCGCCCTGACGGGTCAGCCTATGATGGCCATGGCTCGGGCATCACCTCTGATGGAGAGCATGTGCTCTTGACGGACGGGGACGGATTCCTCGCGTTCGACCTTGCCTCTGTGGAGGCGGTGGAGGAGAACGGCCGCGTGCAGGCCATCGGCCGCCGCTCGCTCGAGTTCGCCCCGGCATTCTTGAATATCGAGAACGGCGCGCTGTACCTGGGAGACTTCTATCATCCAGGACCGTATGAGACGCCTGATGCGCATCGGATGCAGACGCCTGCGGGGGATGAGAATCCAGCGGTGATGTATGCCTATCCGGAGGACGAGATGGGGACGTTCGGGTATGCCGATCAGGCGGCGCGCGTGTACTCCATCCCTGCGCGCATCCAGGGCATGTGCATCACGGATGCGGGCAGCATCGTGCTGTCGCAGTCATACGGCCTTGCCACGTCGCATCTGCTGGTCTATGACGCCATTGCTGCAGAGGGCGCCAACGCTGATGATTGGTTCATGGCGGACGGGCGCACCGTGCCGCTCTTCTATCTGGATAGCGCTTGCGAGGTAGCGGATGTGGATGCCCCGCCCATGACCGAGGGCATCGAATGGCACGACGGCGGCATCTTCATCTCGTGCGAGAGCGCATCGGATAAGTACCTCTTCGGAAAGCTCTACGGTGCCGGTGCCGTCTATGCGCTCTGGTCGTGGTAGAGGGGTCTTGGTCGCAGCTCCTTCGGTCGGTTGCGCCTCTTGAGCCTTTGGCATCGAGCATGCCCTGATCGGTGCCCCTAGAACCTGGCTGCTCAGTGTTCCCTTTCGCGTACAGCTAGAGCGCGAGCGCGTCGTATCCTGCTTGCCATTGGAACGCACCATGAACGCAGCAGGAGGTCGGTCATGAGGATCTGGGGGATGAGCACCGAGGAATTCGCAGCATTGTTGGATGAGTCATTCTCTGCCATCAAGAAGGCAAGCCGAAAGCAGGAAGCACAGCACTACGTGAGGACCAGGATCCTCGCTGATGACCTCGAGCGCGCGCTCGATCGCGTACGCAGCGCCGGGGAGCGTCCGGCGCTCTTGGAGGAGAAGCTCTGCGCTTGAAGGCGGCGTGCGTGGGTCACTTGGCGAACAGGATGTTGTCCAGCTCCTGGAGACCGACCTGCTCGTCAGCTTCCTGCCACTTGTTGTCCACCAGCTCGTAGTCAAGGTCAACGGTCTCGTTCTTGACCTCAAGGCCATCGAAGGCGTTCATGACCATCGTGCCCGCCGTAGCCAGTCGCTCTTCCTGCGAGAGCGCGGCGAAGGACGGGTCGTTCGCCAGCGTCTCCGTGGTGCTCGCTATCTCAGAGAGCAGGTCCGTGTAGCTCTTGCCGGCGAAGGTGATGGTGACCACGGCCTCGTTCCCATTCACGACGATATCGTCTATGTGGTAGTCGAACCCTTCGACGACGGCTGTGGCGAATTCCGTGTCGTCGATGCCGAGCTCTGCCAATCCCTCGTTCTCAAGGGAGGTGACGATCCGCGAGAGGGTGACGTCATCAGCCTGCTTGTAGGCATCGTATCTTTCGGTGACCGCTTCGCGGATGAGCTCTTCGTTGTTCGGGCCGCATCCGGGAATGGCGATGAGCACTCCGGCCACGAGCGCGCAAGCGGCGATGGCTGCGATGATCCTCTTCATCTTCGGGCTCCTTCTACGCATATCGTCTGATCCGCACGATGGTAGTCTATCCGTGCAGGCAGGGTGCATGGCAACAGGTGATGAAACGCAAGCGTCATCCATCGGTTCGCGGGATGTGAGGGTTCGCATGCAGCGTTAGAGGAACGGCTGGACGTAGAGCCGCATGCCGTGCGTGTCGCGGATCAGGCCGAGGGTGGCAAGCGTCTTCTCCAAGGGCGTGCCGTAGATGCTCTCCCCATCCAATCTCTCCACGATATGCTTCTCCCGCATGCGGGAGGTCGGCCCCCGGCGCAGGGTATCCTCGACGGATCGGATGAGGGTGCGCGCAGCCTCATCGAGCGTGGTCTCGTCTGCCGTGAAGGTGATGAGCTCCTTCAGCCGCTTGGAGGCGAAGAGCACCGGTACGCCACCTTCGAGGACGACGAGGCATCCCTCCTTGGCTGCAGGTGCGACCGGGGAAGGTGAGCTGGGCCAGGGAAGGATAGAGCCATAGACCATGGCGGGATCGTTCCCGGCCAGCACGATCATGCTGCTCTCCCCAGGTGCGCTCCGCAGCTCTTCGACCGTGCTCCTGCGGGCGAATTGCGACGCTCCCAGTCCTTCGACGAACTCTCCCCGCACGACCTCTCCGGCATCCTCCATGCCGCGCAGCACTGCATAGACGCCCTGCATGCCGCCCTTCAGTCCGGCAGCGTCGATGGTCTTGGGGCAGATGACGCCGTACCTATCCAAGATGGATTCCACGGCAGCGATGGCTTCCTCTGTCGGGCTGGCGAAGGGGGCGGCGAGGGCGGACCATGTCCCCTCGAGGGCTTCGAGCGACTGGCGTTCTGCGACCAGCCCCTCCTTGAAGGTTCGCTTGCTCTCCGCGAGAGCCTGGCTTCGGTAGGATGCGCGGCGGCTGCTCACGCGCCTTCGGCTTGAAGGCGCTTTCGCCCTGGTCGCCTTTGCGGGGGCGGCATCGAGCGTGCGGGGGAACCCGAAGGTGGTGGAGGTGATGCGCCCCTCGCGTGCGAGGTCCTTGAGCGCAGCGTCCAGGGCCGTCAAGCTCACGGGCTCATCAGCGGAGAGCGCCTGCATCCGCTGGGCTAGGGATGCGCAGGTCATGGAGCCTTCACGGCAGAGCAGGGAGAGCAGCTCCCCCTTGAGGGGGTCAGTCGCAGCATCGGGGGCGTCTGGATGATCCAATGCGCCTGGATGATCCGATGCGATGATCGCTTGGCTGGTCATGGGCTCTACGGTGCCCATGCTCGGATCAACGCGCTCCGGTGCGAAGGGAGAATCAGTGGGGAAGAGGGCGATGCTCATGGCGCGCTCGGGCTTCCCAGCATCGGGGATGGCCGTCCACAGGATCTCCTCGGAGCTGAGCAGGTCATCGAGCAGCGTTGGGCGATAGCCGGGTACGCGTGCGGGGAAGATGACCGTCTCCCAGAGCGCAGGAGGATACGCGGCTCCCTCGAAGAGGCTGATGCAGTCCGCGAGGGCGTCCTCGGGGGATGGGTGCACGTGTCCGTCAAGGCCTTGCAGCCTCAAGATGAGGCGTGCGCAGGCCCCGGCATCAACGGGCTTCACGGCTTCCTCGATGACATCGCGCGACCGCAGGCGAAGGCGCTTGAGGATATCGCGGCTCACCCAGATGGCGTCCTCAGTGGGGAGCAGGGGGACGTTCGCCTGAGGGACGATATCCTCTGCGGCCAGGCGGTCTTCGAGCTGGTCATTCGCGCGCGTGATGATCGACCGTGCCGCAGCGCTCACGCTCAAGCGCTTGGCGGACCCCTTGGCCTCCAGGGCGCGCAGCGCATCTTCGGCGACATCGTGCCCCACGCCCAACCATGAGGCCATCTGCGTCGTGGATGCGAGGCCATGGCTGTTCAAGAGCTTCGCTGCTAGAGCGGTTCCTGCCCGTGCCTCCCTATCAGCGAGAGGGAGGGCATCTGCCCAGTGCTCCACCCATTCTGGAAGCGTGCCGCCGCGCAGGCCGCGGAGCCGTAGGCCGTCTTCGGGCGTGGCCCAGATGCGCTGCCCATCTAGGGCAAGGGCGCAGGCTCGGTGCTGGGCTTCAAGGTCGTCCAAGAGCTGCGCCACGATGAGAGCAGGAACGCTCGCGGCGTCCTCTCCCTTGGGTGCGGATGTGAGGATGAGGCGCGCTTGCACCTCATCCTCGGTCAGCGGGCCGAGTTGACGCAACAGCTCGGCTGCCCCTTCCCTGCCGGAGAGCTTGCGATGGGGGATGACGCGCTGCAGCTCGAGCTGGACCTCGGCCAACGCATCAGGTTCGAGCAGCGCTAGGGCATCGGGCATGCCCAAGAGCTCTCCGAGGAGGTCGGGGTCCACGGACAGCAGCGCTCGGTTCCGTTCGCCATGGGGCATGTCAAGGTCATAGATATGATCGGCCACATAGCCGAACAGCAGTGGTGATGCGAGCGGGGATGGCCGCTCGGTGCGCACGACGCGCACGGTGACGGTGCGCGTCTCCAGGTCCTCCATGAGCGCGCAGAGCCCGTGCAGGTCGTAGACGTCATCCAGGCATTCTCGGATGGCCTCGATGTAGATGGGGAAGCTGGGGTCGTGGCGCACCGCTTCCAATAGCTGGCCTGCGCGCATCCGCTGCTGCCAAAGGGGTGTGCGCTTGCCAGGTGCAGACGTGCCCATGAGCAGCGCGCGTGCAGCGCATTCGCGGAAGCGTCCCGCGAAGAGCGCCGTCCCCGTGACGGTGGCGGACACGATATCGGCGATCTCATCCGGTGCGAACTGGACGAGATCGGGCGTGATGGTGCTGTCCTCTTCAAAGGGGATGCGCAGGATGATACCGTCGTCGCTCGTGGCGCTCTGAGGGTCGAACCCGTACCGTGCGCTCATGCGCTGGCTGATGGCGAGGGCCCACGGCTCGTGGACGCGCTTCCCGAAGGGCGAGTGGATGACCAGATACCACGCACCCGTCTCATCGGGGCAGACCTCTAAGATGACGAGCTCGTCGGAGGGGAGGGCTCCGGTATCGGATCGCTGTAGGGCTATGAGGGCTCCGAGGTTCTCAAGGCCGTTCTCGTCGAAGCCGAGCGAGGAGAGCTCGGATGCCAGGGGGTCATCCAGGGTGCCGTCCTTGCCCGTGGCAGCGCTCAGCCGCCGTTGCAGCGCACCGCGACGGCGGCCAGCCTCAAGGGAGCGCCCGGTGCCCTCGCCGTGCCAGAACGGCAAGCGCGCTGTGCGGCCAGGGGCAGGGGCAACGACGACGCGGTCATTCGTTATCTCGGTGATGCGCCACGTGCTCGTGCCCAAGATGATGACATCTCCGATGCGGGATTCGTGGACCATCTCCTCGTCCAGCTCGCCTACGCGCTTGCGGCCGCCCTTCTCGGATCCCGTGGCGAGCATGACCGGGTAGAGGCCGCGGTCGGGAATGGTCCCTGCTGCGTTGATGGCGAGCTTCTGGGTGCGGGGCAGCGGCTTCAAGAGGTCCGCGGCGCGGTCGTAGTCCACGCGCGGTGCGAAGGAGGCGCCCTCCTCAAGGGAGGAGGCACCTGCGAGCATGGCGATCACGGCATCGAAGGGAGCGCGCCCAAGGTGCTCATAGCATGCCGAGCGCCGTACGAGGCCATACCACGCATCGGGATCCAGGCCCTCAGGGTGGGCGGCCACCTCAGCTGCCGTTTGCTGAGCGAGCACGTCCAGCGCGTCCTCTACGAGGCGCGTCTCCTCGATGGTGCCTGCGAACATGCCCTCGGTGACGAATGCGGTATCCAGGATCTCGTGGCGCGTGCGCGGGTAGATCAGCCCGAGGGACTTGCCATCCACCTGATGGTTCGCGCGCCCGATGCGCTGCAGGCCGCTGGATACCGAGAAGGGGGCTGCCACTTGGATGACCAGGTCCACCTCTCCCATGTCTATGCCGAGCTCCAAGCTGGAGGTGGCAACGACGCATCTGAGCTGACCGGATTTGAGCTCGTGTTCGATGCGCTGGCGATGCTCCTTCGAGACGGAGCCGTGGTGGGCCTTCGCGATGGGCTCTTCGGATGCAGCGACGAGCAGCGTGGTCGATCGCATCTCCGAGCGGATGGCCATGCCCTCTAATGTATGTGCAGAGGAGGGCGATGTGCGTCCTTGCCGCTTCGCGTAGGCTTCGTTCAAGCGCGCCGTCAGATGCTCGCAGACGCCACGTGAGTTCACGAACACGATGGTGGACCTGTGGGCGAGCACCTGGTCCAGCACGGACGATTCGATGTAGGGCCAGATGGTGGCCGACCCGAGGCGCGTGTCGGGGACGGACTGAGGAGATGCGTCGGCTGCGCTCCCGGATACGTCTGTCCCTGCATGCGCGCCTGCGCTTAGGCTCGTGCTCGTGCTTGTATCCGTATCCGCCATGCCAGCTGCTTGCGCGCTGGTCTGCGATGCCTTCGAGCGCAGATGCGCCTTGAGCGCGCTATCGGTCTTCCAAGCCTCTTGGGCTGTGACCTTCCTGGTGGGGTGCATGCCCGTGAATCCCGAGCTGCCCGTGAAGGGCTGGACGTTCGTCATGTCCTTGACGGGCACGATGACGCTCAGGTCGAATGCGGGTGGGGAATCGTCTTGCACGACGCTCACCGGATGCGTCCCGCCGAGGAACTTCGCCGCTGTGTCCACGGGCTTGATGGTCGCGGAGAGCCCGATGCGCTGAGCAGGCTCCTCGAGCAGCGCGTCAAGGCGCTCCAAGGAGAGGGAGAAGTGCGTGCCGCGCTTCGTGCCGGCGATGGAGTGCAGCTCATCCACGATGACGGTCTGGATCGTGGAGAGCGCTGAGCGCGCCTTGGAGGTCAGCATGAGGTAGAGGGACTCAGGCGTGGTGATGAGGATGTCAGGTGGGTTGCGCACGAGCCGCGCGCGGACGGACGGGGGCGTGTCCCCGGTGCGGACGCCCACGGTGATCTGTGCGACGGATGCATCCGATGCCGCTGCCTGGCGCGCTGCGATGGCTGCGAGGGGAGCCGAGAGGTTGCGTTCGACGTCTGCTCCGAGCGCTTTCAGCGGAGAGACGTACAGGATGCGGGTGCCTGCTGCTCGCGGTGCTGATCCCGTTGCCTTCGCCTTGTCTGCGGCGATCGCATCTATGGCCGACAGGAATGCTGCGAGCGTCTTTCCGGATCCAGTGGGTGCGATGACCAGGGTGTTGTCGCCCTTGCGGATGGCCTCCCACGCGCGTGCTTGGATGTCCGTGGGTTCGTGGAAGGCGGACGTG
The DNA here is from genome assembly GCA_910589125.1 of uncultured Eggerthellaceae bacterium. Lineage (GTDB taxonomy): Bacteria > Actinomycetota > Coriobacteriia > Coriobacteriales > Eggerthellaceae > MGBC163016. The sequence goes on along the minus strand of CAJURX010000004.1, from coordinate 5,677 downwards.
AACCACTCTGCCACGGCAGGCGTGAACGAGGAGAGGGCGCTGGCTGTTCTCTGGTCATCTTCCATGGGAGGATGGTAGCACTGATGCCCCTGCGCGCATGCGTTGAGAGATGTGACAAGAGGTGCGCTGCGGGCGCGACGGCCGCATCTGTGTGCTCTCCCCATCAGCGCCTGGATGCGCTATGATGCGGGCATCAACATAGCTTGCCGCCGGGTAAGCGCCAAGGTTCGCCTCGCGGACGTGTCATTAGGCCTGAGAAGACGCGTCCTTGCGAGGCGTTCGTCGTCTTAGGAGGCGATCATGAAGCGATTCGTGGCAGAGGATTCGTTCTGGGAGCTGTTCCCGGAAGCTGAGATCGGCGTCGTGGTGGCTCAGGGCATGAAGCCCGCGAGCCAGGTATCCGAGGCATCCGCGAAGGAGCTGCGCCGCCGCCTCATCCAAGCGAACGAGGCAGCTGACCAGCATCTGACCTCGAACACCATATCTGAGAACGAGGTGGTGGCGGTCTGGCGCGAGGCGTACAAGGCGTTCAAGACGAAGAAGGGCGCACGGTCGAGCGTCGAGAATCTGCTCAAGCGCGTCCTCAAGGGCAATCCCGTGGGCTCCATCACGCCGCTCGTGGATATGTACAACATCATCTCCTTGAAGCATGCGCTGCCTGTGGGTGGTGAGGATATCGATGCCATGGAGGGTGATATCCACCTGCGCATCACGGAGGGCGGGGATGCGTTCCGCGCTCTCGGGGATGAGGAGGACTCTCCGACGCTCGAAGGCGAGCTCTGCTATCTGGATGACGCGGGTGCCATCTGCCGGTGCTGGAATTGGCGGGACGGGCAGCGCACGGCGCTCACGGATGATTCGGAGAAGGCGTTCCTCATCATCGAATCCGTCGATCCGAAGCGCTCTTGCGATCTGCGAACGGCGCTCGACGAGATGGCGGAGATGGTGAGCGAGGAGCTGGGTGCGCAGATCTTCGCGAAGGGGATCATCACGCGCGACGATCCCGAGATGGTGATCGACGCTTAGGAGGCCATGTCCACGAGGGCGGCTTCCGTCTGCTCTCCGGTGACAGTCTTGGTGCAGGTGCCGTCTACGAACAGGACGTAGGTGGGAAACCCGTTCGGCGCATATCGTGCGGCCAGGTCGGGGGACTTGTCCACGTCCACTTGGTAGACGGCGCACCGATCAGCGATCTGGGCGGCTGCGTCATCTAAGATGGGCTGCATCCTGCGGCAATGCGGACACCAGGTGGCGAAGAACTCCACGAGCACCTTTCCGGGCGCTGTGAGCACCTTCTCATCGAAGCTTGCTTGATCCAGAACCTCTTGCATGGTGGACCCTCCTTGGGAAACGCCAAATCGCCCCGGAGGGCGCTCTGGCGCATTCGTTGAGACGAATCGAGTTAGCAGGATGGATCATAGGCGCGATCTGGTGGCCATGGTGCCTCGCGGCTCCGATGTTTCCGAGCGCATGCGCTCTCGTTCCCTTGTCGTTGATCGGCGATGCGGAGATCCTCTGAAGGGCGTGAGGTAGATGCTATAGTGTCCCTCATGTGCAAATGGAGCCGAAAGGAAGGCAGGAAGCCATGGTCAAGGAGATAATCAAGGACGTGGAGGTCCTGTCGAAGCCGTGCGATAAGGCCACGATCGACGATATGGGCATCGTGGACGACCTGATGGAGACGGCGGCATCCATGGAGGACGTGGCGGGGCTCTCTGCCAACCAGATCGGCGAGACGAAGTGCATCGCCATCTACCTGGACGACAAGGATGAGTTCAAGACCGTATTCAACCCGAAGCTCGTCAAGGCGCTCTACCCTGTGAAGATGGAAGAGGAGTGCTTCTCCGTTGATGGCGCTCATAAGGTCACGCGCTTCGAATGCGCGACCATCGCCTATGAGGAGCCCGTGGACGGCAAGCTCGTCGCCCGCAAGCGCGAGTTCCATGGCCGCGAGTCCCAGATACTCCAGCATGTGATCGACCACTGCAAGGGCAAGGTCATCTAGGTCTGAGCTTCATCCACGCGAGGTTGACATGACTGCGGCTATGACGGATCGCAAGGAGGAACGCACCCGGCGCGTCGAGCGCGTATTGTGGATCGTCCTCGTGCTCAATCTGGCAGTAGCGGCGGCCAAGTTCTTCTATGGGCTTGCCTCAGGCTCTGCGTCCATGCAGGCTGATGGCATCCATTCCGTATTCGATACCTTGGGCAATGTCGTCGGGCTCGTGGGGATAGCGCTTGCCTCGCGCCCAGCGGATGAGAGCCATCCCTATGGGCACTCCAAGTTCGAGACATACGGGTCGCTCGTCATCGGCGTGCTCCTGCTCGTGGCGGCGTTCGAGGTGGGCACGGGTGCTGCAGCGCGTCTTGCGAGCGGCGACTACACGGCGCAGGTGACGGTGGCATCCTTCGTGGTCATGGTGGGGACCTTGGCGGTGAACCTGGGCGTATCGTTCGCAGAGCGCCGAGCGGGCAAGCGCTTGGGGAGCGAGATCCTGTGCGCCGATGCTGCCCATACGCTCTCGGATGCGTTCGTCTCCATCGGGGTCATCATCGGGCTTGTCCTCGTGACGCTGGGCTTTCCCATGGCAGATCCGGTGATGGCGCTCATCGTCACCGTGTTCATCCTGATATCAGCCATCGGCGTGTTCCGCCGAGCGTTCCGGACGCTGTCCGATTATTCCCGCATCTCTGCTGAGGACCTGAGGGCTACGGCGGAGTCGGTCGATGGCGTTCGCCATATCCATCGCGTGCGCACGCGGGGCACGGAATCAGAGGTATATGCGGATCTGCATCTGCTCGTCGACCCGAACATGAGCGTGGCATGTGCCCATGAGGTAGCGGATCGGATCGAGCAGGCCATCAAGGCAGCATATCCTGAGGTGCAAGAGGTCCTCGTCCATATCGAACCGGATACGGAAGCCGAGCGCCAAGAGGGCTGAGGGTGTGCATATAATCACATGTATCGTAAGTGAGCCCTTCCGATCGCGATGCGCGTGCGAGGGGCTCTTCTCTATGGAGGTGGTCATGGCTCGATCGGGTTTAAGGCGTTTTGCGCTCACGTGTGCGTTGACTGTGATGATGGCTGCCGGAATGGTGGGTTGTTCTGCTCCAGCAGTTGATCCTCAAGAAGAGGCGCCGACCGAGACAGCCGTGCGCATCGGCACGATGCCTACCGAGGACATCCTGCCCATGTGGATAGCGGAGCAAGAGGGTTTGTTCGCTGAGGTGGGCGTGGATGCCGAGGTCGTCTCGTTCGATTCCGCTCAGAGCCTGTCTGCTGCCATCACCGCGGGCGAGGTGGACATGGCCATGACCGACATCATGCGCGCGGTGAAGCTCTGCGAATCCGGTGCGCCTGTCGTGATGGAGTGGGTCACCCTGGGCGACGTGGCCGATCAAGGGCGCTTCGGCGTTCTGGCACCGGCGGATGCGCCTTATAGCACGTTGGCGGAGATGGCTGCCTATGGGGCGAGCGGCGATGCGCCTGAGGGCTTCGGCGTTGGCGTTGCAGGCAATACGGTGCCTGAGTATGTGTTCGACAAGCTGTGCGAGGAAGTGGGCCTTGAACCGGGCGCGATCCCTGCCGTGGAGGTAGCGAGCCTGCCTGAGAGGTACGGCCTTGTGGCAAGCGGCAAGCTTGCCGGAGCGGCGCTGCCCGCATCCTTGCTCACGTTGGGCGAGGCGAATGGCATGAAGCTCATCGCTGATGATACGCAAGGAGGCAACCTCTCCCAGTCTGTCATGGTGGCTCGCGCGGCGTTCGCCGAAGAGCATCCTGAGGCGGTCAAGGCCGTGGCGGGTGCATGGGGGGCGGCAGCCATCCTTTGCAATGCGACGCCTGAGGCTTATCGCACGCTGCTCGTCGAGAATGCCAACATCAACGAAGCTGTTGCGGATGAGTACCCCATCAGCACGTATCCTCTCGCTACGACTGCAGATGATGAGTATCTGCACCCTACGGATGACATGGTGGCGCCGGTCATCGCGTGGATGCAGGAGAAGGGCTATGGTGGCGAAGGTGTGACCTATGATGCCGCTACCGGTGCATTCACGGTCAGCTAGAGCCGACTGACAGCCAAAGAGGCCATGCGCAGAGCGGTTGGATATGTGTGGGCGACAGCCTTCGTGCTCATCGCATGGGGGCTGCTCGCTGTTGCGGTGGCCTCGCCCGCGCTGCCGGGACCAGTGCAGACTGCGCAAGAATTGGTGGACAATGCGGGAACGTTGGCCCCGCAGTTCGCCATCAGCTTAGGCCGCCTGCTCGCAGGCCTCGCGATAGGGACGGTGCTGGGAGCGCCGTTCGGGCTCTTCTCGGGGATGCTGCCCCAGGTGGACCGATTCGTGGCTCCGGTGGCCTACATCCTCTATCCCGTGCCGAAGATCGTCTTCTTGCCCGTGCTCTTCGTATTCTTCGGGTTGGGAGGAGAGGCGAAGGTCATCCTCATCGCCATCGCCGTGTTCTTCCAGATGACGGTCACCATGCGCGATGCGGCGCGTGCGGTGCCTCAGCAGACCATCGAAGCCATGCGCTCCCTGGGCGGCAGCGAGCGTCTGGTGTTCTTCCATGTCATCGTGCCGGCTACGTTGCCGGCTCTGTTCTCTGCCCTGCGCGTGAGCACGGGCACCGCAGTGGCGATCCTCTTCATCGCTGAGTCCATGGCTGGTTCCACCGGGCTTGGCTACTACATCATGCATTCGTGGTCCATGCTGGAGTACCCGCGGATGTTCTCTGGCATCGTGGCCATGGCTGTCATGGGCGTGGTGCTCTACGAGCTCTTCGACCTGGGGGAGCGCAAGCTGGTCTGAGGGAACACCGTGGGGTGAGCGGTGGTATACTTGGACCATATACTTGCCCTGCATCTTCGAGGAGGCGGTCAGCATGCCGCAGCTCTCGCTCTACTTGGATGACCCTACCATGGAAATGCTGCGGACGCGCGCCCGCCATCAGGGCATATCGCTGTCTCGATATGCTTCTCAGCTGATCAAGCAAGAGGAGGCATCTGGCGGATGGCCTGAGGGGTATTGGGATCGCGCCTACGGATGCTTGCCCGACTTCCCTGATATCTCTGACCCATTGGACCAGGCTCTCGATGACGATTGTGACTGGTTCTGAGATGTACGCTCTGGACACATGCATATGCGTTGACCTCATGCGGGGAAGGCTGCCGAATGTGCATCGGTTGATGCGCCAGCTCGACCCCAAGCAGTTCGCTATCCCTGCCATCGTCTTGGCAGAGCTGGAGTTCGGCATCAACAAGAGCCAGCATCCTCAGAGGACGCGTCATATGACCGAGCTCTTCTTGGCTCCGTTCTCCATCCTGCCCTTCGACGAGCGCTGCGCCCGAGCGTACGGGAGCCTCCGAGATGCGTTGCGCAAGGAGGGGATGCTGATAGGGCCGAATGACATGTTGATAGCGGCGACGGCCATCGCCTCTCAGGCAACGCTCATAACACGGAACGTGCGCGAGTTCTCTCGTGTCCCCGGCCTTGCTGTGGAGGATTGGGAAGAGGTCGATCTGTAGGGCGCGCATCGTGGGTGCCCGTTGCGGTCAGATGAACGAAAGGGCCGCAACTTCGTTGCGGCCCTGATGCATCGATGGTGGTCGAGGAGGGATTTGAACCCCCGACCTTGTGCTTGTAAGGCACCTGCGCTCCCGCTGCGCCACTCGACCAT
>CAJURX010000003.1:37133-138083 GCA_910589125.1 uncultured Eggerthellaceae bacterium | reverse complement strand
TGCGGGCAGCGACGGATCCAGATCGGGTTGGCCAAAGAGATAGTCGTAAATGGTCTTGCCCTCATAGGCCAAAGGCAAAACGTGCTCTGGGAAATATGCCTCATGGCGATGTTCTTGAGATGGGTACATTGCGCTATCTCACCCCTATCGCTTCCAGAGCGCGATAGTCGACTTTGCCAGCATCGGTCATCGGAAGAGCATCGAGGAATCTGACTTCTACCGGAACAAAATGGGGCGCCAACCTGTACCGACACTCCTCAAGCATGTCCTCAACGAGCTCCCCTTCGACCTGGTCTGAGATATTCGCAACCACAAAGGCGATAGGCTCCGCTTCGTTCTCCCCGACGCTTCTCCCGACAACAGCGCAGTCTTCAACATGCACGTTGCCTACGATCACCGCCTCGATGACTTCGGGGTATACCTTTGCCTGCGCACGCATGAATGAACGCTTGACGCGCCCCGTCACGTAGAGATTGCCCACCTCGTCAAGATAACCCACGTCGCCCGTTCGCATCCAGCGCTTGCCATCCATGAGCAAGATGACCTTATCCGTATCTTCCTCGTTATGCAGATAGCCTTTCATCACAGATGGACCAGTGATGCAGATCTGCCCTGTTTCCCCAACCCCCAGAGGAGCGTCGTCCTCCACTCGCAAGATCCTTACTTCGTTCAAAGGCAGTGGCTTTCCCACGCTCCCAAGAGGATTGTTCTCAGGAGTGCACGTTACCGCTGTCGAGCACAGCTCTGTCATGCCGAAGCCTTTGATCACCCGAGCGCCGCTCCCTGCTGCAGCCAACATCTCGTTCAAGCGATCCTCAGCATCGGGCTTAAGGAAATCACCGCCACAGGCCACGATCTCCAAGAAGCTCAGATCAGCTCGGGCTTCCTTCGCCTTGTCCACAAGCTGCTCGAAGAAATAGGGCATTCCAGCAACATAGTTCGCCCTTGTCGCCATGAGGATGTCGGCGAATCTGCTGGCATCAAAATCAGGGACAAGCACTGCTGTAACGCCTGCACAAAGGGGCAGATGCACATTTATGTTCAATCCGTAGCACAGGAAGAACGGGATGACGCTCAGGAAGGTCCTCTGTCGCTTGAACTCAAAGGCCATCGTGTACTGCAAGGCAATGGAATTGAAATTGCCATTGGTCAACATCACACGTTTGGGGAACCCTGTTGTTCCGCTCGTATGCATGAGCACAGCAACATCTCCAGCGTCTTGGATGACCGAAGCAGCCTGGACTGTGGATGACATCTTTCCGCTCTGCAAGAAATCCGTCCATGATATGACACCCGAAGACGACTTGGGCAGCTCGGCACCGGACGGCAGAAGAACGCAGCTGCCACCCTTCCATCCGTTCACCACATCGTACTTAAACGCGAAGACATCGAGCATCAATGTCATATCCGGAGATACTTCCTCCATATACGCATTCACTTCGCTCAATGGCTTACGTGGATCAACGGAAGCGATCACGGCTCCGATCTTATTGAGGGCATAGAAGGCGATGATCGTCTCGGGAGTTGATAGCGAACAGAGCGCTACGGTATCTCCAGAGCGAACCCCGAACGACCGGAAGGCCTGTGCGGTAGCATCAATGTGCTGGAACAACTCACCATAAGCAAGCTTTCTCTCCCCGCAAACAAGAGCGACTTCGTCCTCGAAGCCCTCATTGCACGCCCTCATGTAGTCGTGCATGCTCAGGCTTTCAACAGAGGAAGGCGCTACGGCCTCCGAATGATATGCCTCATGGCGATGTTCTTGAGATGGATACACGATCAGCTCCTCAGATATATTGCGTCCGCAAGTATCACGCGCAAGGCCGTTGCAGTGCGGACATTTGCAACAAACGACTCGTTCGATGTAATGAACACATGCCTCATCTGCTTCCCACTGAAGAGCAGCATCTGTTTCTTGAGCGCAACCCGATCCCTTTCTGCAACTCACAGACGCAGAAGATGCATCCCTTGCAAAGCACCTTGGATGCGAGCATCAATACCTTTTACAGCGATCAGATGGCGCTCACGATGATGTCATGAGACTACTGAAGCCTGGCAGCATTCGATTGGCCTTATGATCGCTGCAACGGAAAAGGACCTATGCGAATGGAGAGGAAAGCGGAGGTCAGATCGCAATGTGAGAACCTGCGAATGCAGGTGAGAATGAATGAGCGAGCACGGCGAGCGGCATGCACCCCATCACTGATAGGGTGCATGGATTCTTAGTCCGCGGTGATGTCCGTCGCTCCCATGGGCGCTGATGCCATGCGATCGCGCAGCGTCAGGTTGCCGATCCGGATGGGCTGGCACAGGTTCGGATAGTCTCGCTTCATGAGCATCCCCTCATCACGTGGCACCGATATGGTCAGGAGCGTGTCTCAGCCCCCGTTGCAGCCTCGACCTTCTTCAGGAGCTTCGCGTGCGCCCGCTCTACCTCATCTGTGGTGAGCGTGCGATCGGATGCGCGATAGATGAGGCGATATGCCATGGACTTCTTGCCCGCACCCACGCGCTCATCATCGCGATACACATCGAAGAGGGCAGCGCTCTCGAGGAGCTTGCCACCCGCAGACCCCATGACCTGCTCCATCTTCTCATGCGTCACATCCTCCGACACCACGAAGGCCTGATCGACCTCGACAGCAGGGAACGAGGGGATGCCAACGTAATCGCGCGCAGGGCGCGTGACCTTCAAGAGCGCAGCCATATCCAGCTCGAAAGCAGCCACCGGACCCGTCACATCGAACGCCTCCACTGCAAGCGGATGCAGCTCGGCGACCCAGCCGAGCTCTATGCCGCCAGAGAAGATGCGCGCAGCGCGCCCTGGCTGCACATAGGGCGCCTCATCTGCCTCAAGGGGCTTGAAGCGCATCTTGGCGCAGGCCAGCTCATGCGTGAGCGCCTCGCAGACGCCCTTCGCATCGAAGAAGTCGAAGGGGATGCGCGAGGCGTTCCACGACTCAGGTCCCATGGCACCCACCATGACGGCAGCCACCTTCGCGACCTCCTTGGGCTTGGTGCGCTCGGGGGCCGTGGAGAACACGGTGCCGATCTCGTAGAGCTGCACGTTCTGGACGCCATGCGCTTGATTGCGCGCAACGGATCTGAGCAGGCCCGGGAAGATGGAGCGGCGCATGATGGCGTGGTCTGCATTCATGGGATTCAGCAGCTCCACGGCCTCCCCTGGTGCCACCTCATCCATCCTCAGCCGCACCATGTCCTCAGGGTCTGCGAACGAGTAGGTCATGGTCTCCGACAGCCCGCACGCACGCAGCGTGGCATCCACCGTGCGGCGCACGGCCTGAGCGTCGGTCCGCATGCCCACGCGTGCCGGAGAGGCGGGAAGCGTCGGTGCTATCCGGTCCATGCCCCACAGGCGCAGGACCTCCTCATACAGGTCGATCTCGCGCTCCAGGTCAGGACGGAACGTGGGCGTGCGCACGTGCAGCACATCCGCATCGCCGTCAAGCTGCACCGTGCAACCCAGACGGGTGAGCACATCCTCCATGAACGAAGCAGGGATGTCCGAGCCCATCATGGCGTTGAAGCGACCGATGCGAAGGTCCAGATCGCGCCCCTCGGGCACATCGAGGCACACCTCAACACAGCCCGGGCGAACATGCCCGCCCGAGACCTCGGCCATGAGCGCAGCTGCCGCCTTCGATATCTCATCTATGGGAGCAGCATCCACCCCACGCTCATAGCGCAGCGACGCCTCGGAGATGAGCCCCAGGTTCCGCGAGGTGCGCGAGGTGTGCGCACGAGAGAAGGTGGCCGTCTCGAGGAGCACGCAGGTGGTGTCATCCTCCACCTCGGAGTCCAAGCCGCCCATGACGCCCGCGAGCGCGACCGCGCGCTCAGGCGTGGCGATGACGGTCATGTCCTGCGTGAGCTCTCGGGGCTGCCCATCAAGCGTCGTGAACGCCTCTCCATCCTTGGCAGGGCGGATGATGACATCCACCTTGCCATCTGCGCCCTTCAAGCGGTCATAGTCGAAGGCATGCAAGGGCTGCCCATAGAGGAACAGGATGTAGTTCGTCACATCCACGATATTGTTGATGGAGCGTGCCCCCGCTGCGGTCACGCGCTCTGCGAGCCATGCGGGAGAGGGTCCCACCTTCACACCCTCGACGACGCGCGCGTTATAGCGGACGCAGCGGTCCTCGTCGGCGATCGTGACGGTGACATCCTCGGATGCGGGCACGCCATCCACGAGCTGCTCCAGTCGCGCTGCGGCCTCGGGCAAGGGGTCGGACACATCCGTCAGGTACATCGCGCCCAGCTCACGCGCCAGCCCCGTGACGGAAAGGCAGTCCGGCCTGTTCGGCGTGATCTCGAGGTCGAGCACCGTATCACCCTCATCAAGATACTCGCTCATGGCCACACCCACGGGCGCATCCTCAGGGAGCACCCAGATGCCATCATGGTCCGTGCCACGCCCCAGCTCGCGCTTGGAGCAGCACATGCCGCAGCTGACAACGCCGCGCAGCTTGCTCTTCTTTATCTTGAAGCCACCGTCTTCGCTGGGCAGCACCGCGCCCACCTTCGCGACGGGGACCTTGATGCCCGCAGCGATGTTGGGAGCGCCGCAGACGATCTGCACCGGTTCCGCCTCTCCCACATCCACGGTCACGACATGCATGTGATCGGAATCAGGATGCTCTTCACAGGTGAGCACGTGGCCCACGACCACGCCCTCCAGGGCCTCCCCCAGCGTCTCCACGCCTTCGACGCCCGTACCGGTGAGATCCAGCCGGTCGCACAGGTCCTGCAGACCATCCGGTATCTCCACGTATTCGCTGACCCAATTGAGCGACAACCGCATTGAAATCCCCTACCTAGAGTGTATGCCGTACGAGAACGAAAGGTGCAGCCAGCTTCATCAGAACTGGCTCAGGAAGCGCATGTCCCCATCGAGCAGCATGCGCAAGTCGGGCACGTCGTATTTGAGGCAGGCGATGCGCTCCACCCCCATGCCGAACGCGAATCCGGAGTAGACCTCAGGGTCGATCCCGCTCATGAAGAGCACATTGGGGTCCACCATGCCGCACCCCAAGATCTCGAGCCAGCCGGTGTGCTTGCACATGCGGCATCCCTCCCCGTGGCAGATGCCGCAGCTCACATCCACCTCAGCAGAGGGCTCCGTGAACGGGAAGTAATGCGCGCGGAACCGGGTCTTGCGATCGGGCCCGAATATCTGCTTGCAGAGGAAGTCGAGCGTGCCCTTGAGGTCCCCGAAGGTGATGCCCTCATCCACGACCAGACCCTCGATCTGATGGAACTGCGGCAGATGCGACGCATCCGCGACATCGCGGCGGTACACCTTGCCTGGGGCCACCACGTAGATGGGAAGGGGCTGATCCTCCATGGCATGCACCTGCACCCCGGAGGTCTGCGTGCGCAGCAGGATATCGGACTCCCCCCTGACCGCTGAGACCTTGCCCGTCATGTCGCGCACATAGAACGTATCCTGCATGGAGCGCGACGGGTGGTCGGCTGGCGCGTTCAATGCCTCGAAGTTGTAGTAGTCCGTCTCCACCTCGGGACCTTCGATGACCGAGTACCCCAGCCCGAGGAAGATGTCGGATATCTCGTCGATGATGGCGTTGATGAGATGGCGCGTGCCGATATGCTGAGAGCGACCCGGGAGCGTGATGTCAACGGCATCGGATGCCACGCGCGCTGAGAGCTCGCGTGCTGAGAGCTCCGCCTTCGCCGCTTCGAGGGCACCTTCTATCTCCTGCTTCGCCTGATTGACGATGCGACCGACTTCGGCCTTCTGCTCCTTCGGGACGCTCCCCATGTTCCTGAGGTATACCGTGAGCGTGCCGGACTTCCCGAGCACGGCGATGCGGATCTCCTCCAAGCGGGAGGTATCCTGCGCGCCTGCGATATCAGCAAGGACGCTGCTCTTCAAAGAGCCCAGCTCTTCGATCGTGGTCATCTGATCCCCTTATGCGTTCTGGATTGACGATGACCGATTATAAGCGCTCAGGGGCGCTTGGCAAAGCGAGATGCAACGCTTGCGGTGCGCGGAGCCTAGAGGAAGCGGTACTTGACCGTGCGGATGCCCCACGCGTAGCAATCGCCGTAGCCGAATGCCTTGAACACGCCTGGCTGCAGGTCGAGCGCGCGAGATCCACCGCCCATGGACCCGCAATCGTTCACCGTGGCATACACCGTCATGCCGTTGTAGACGATCTCCACCGTGCGCCCGAAGTAGCTGCGGTAGTTGGGCATGGACATGGGGATGGCCACGCCCATGGAGTTATCGTCACAGATGGCCCCGGTGGCCGTGGTCCCAGGATTGGGAGTATAGGGATCGGAGGAGCCGCCATACGCGGAAGCCACGCCCGAGCGATACTCCCCCACAGGCGCAGACGGAGAGGGATCCGGGATGACCGGGGTGCTCGGAGAGACCGCATCATCGCGATCGGTCGTGTCAGCCTCGGGGACGGGATCGGGCTCAGGCTCCTCGGACTTCCAGATGAACTGCTCGGCCTGCTGCTTGAGCTCCGTGAGCTTCTCAGAGCTCTCATCGGCGTACTGAGCGGCCTCTTCGACGACGGCCGCCGCCTCGGTGCGCTTGCTGTTCAGCACCTCGAGCTTCTCATCCTGCTCGTTCTTCTGAGCAGTGAGCTCGCTCGACGCCTTCGTGAACTTGTCCTTGAGCTCCTTCTGCTGAGCGATCTCCTCGGATTGCTGATCCATGATCTTGCCGACGTAATCCACATTCCTCGACATCTCATTCCAGCTCCGAGCGCCGAGGATGGAGCTCAAGAAGGTGGAAAGCGACGAAGAGCGATACTCATATACAGCGGTGTTGGCGAGCACGCTGCGCCCCTCCAACATGGATGCCTGCGCTTCGAGCACCTGCCCTGCCAGGTCATCTATCTGCGCTTGGAGCGCATCCACCTCACCTGAGAGAGCCTCGTACTCCGAGGAGATGGAGGCGAGCTTCTCCTCGGCTGCGATGAGCGCCGCCTCAGCGCTCTCATACTTCTGCTGAGCGTCATCCACATCCTGCGCATCAGGAGCCACCGCGAACGCTTGCAGCGCCACGGAGAGCGCAAGGGCGAGGGAGCACGCAAGAGCGAGGGCCATATGGCCCGAACGCCCGAGAGCGCGGCTTCGTATCCGAGTGTTCATGCTGCGTTTTGCCATATCCGTGAAATCATGGCGCAATGAAATGGAATTTGCAAGATGCGCAGATGAAATGCACACGAATCCCTTGCCGCCATGCGAGGTTCCGCATGCGCTACGCGCTCTCCAACAACTCGCGCGCGTGCGCCAGAGAGGCGCTGCTCTCGGTGCCAGAGAGCATCCGCGCTATCTCCGTCACGCGCTCCTCCCCTGCTACCTGGGTGATGGTGGTAGAGGCCACCCCGTCGGTCTCCTGCTTGATGACGACGTATTGCTTGTCCGCGCGCGATGCCACTTGCGCCAGATGCGTGACCACGATCACTTGATGCGTGCGCGCAAGGCGCGCGAGGACGCTCGCGAGCGCATTGGCCACCGACCCGCCCACGCCTGCATCTATCTCGTCGAACACGAGCGTGGAGATCCCGTCCGCCTCCCCCATGACCACATGGAGCGCCAGCATGATGCGAGAGAGCTCGCCACCTGATGCCACCTTCGAGAGAGGGCGCGCACCCATGTTGGAGGAGGGCTTGAAGAGCAGCTCCACATCATCGGGGCCCTGCGCCGTCCACGATCCGCGCGGGAGCATATCGACGACGCATTCGATCGAGGCGCTGCCCATCTGAAGCCCCTCCATGACCTCGTTCGCCTCTGCAGCTAGACGCGGTGCTGCCTCTGCGCGTGCATCATGGAGCGCCGTGGCGGCAGCGCTGAGCGCCTCCTCGGCTTGAGCAACAGCCTCCCGAGCGGCCTCCTCAGCACCTTCGGAATCCTCGAGCATGCTGACCTGGCGCCGAGCCTCGTCCGCCTTCGCGATGACGTCCTCGAGCGCAGGGCCGTACTTGCGGATGAGCCCTTGGTACTCCGCCACGCGCAGCTGGCACTGCTCGAGCGTGGACATATCCAGGTCGATGGCGTCACGATAGCGAAGGACCTCCCGTGCGACATCTTCCACGATATAGGTCGCCTCGCGCAAGGATCCTGCATGGGGCGCGAGAGCGTCATCATAGCGAGCGCCCTCCTCGATGAGCGCGATGGCGGCATTCAAGCCATCCAGCACGCCCTGCTCGCAGCTGAGCGCCTCATGCGCCTCGTTCGAAGTGCGCGCGAGCACCTCGGCGTTCTCAGAGCGTCGCACGAAGGCTGTGAGCTCTTCGTAGTCAGCGAGGCTCGGATCGACCGGATCGACCTGCGAGAGCAGAAAGCGCGCCTCCTCCAACCTAGCATCCGAGGACCTGCGCGCACAGATGATCTCATCCAGATGCGCGCGTGCGCGCGTAGCCTGGGAGAACGCATCCGCATACGCCTCAGCGAGCCCATCCAGGGCAGATGCCGCGAACAGGTCGAGCAGGTTGCGATGCGCTGACCTGCTCATGAGCGCATGCTGGTCGTGCTGGCTGCAGAGGTCGATCAAGGGAGCGACGGCCTCTGAGAGCTCCGTCACGGATGCGATCTGCCCATCCAGCTTCACGCGCGAGCGCCCATCAGCGCTCATGCGGCGCACGACGCAGACCTCCCGCTCCGCACCAGATGCAAGGAGCTCCTCATCGGTGGCGGCCACATAGAACCTGCCGGAGACGCATGCCTCGCTCGCGCCCTCGCGCACCATGGTCTTGTCCCCGCGCTGCCCGGAGAGGAGCCGGCATGCGTTCAGGAGCGCCGTCTTGCCCGCTCCCGTCTCGCCCGTGATGGCCGTCAGCCCCGGCGCCGGCTCGATGGATGCCTCCTCGATGAGCGCGATGTCATTGACGCAGATCTCGTCGATCACTTGTGCTTCCGCCTTCCATATGCAGAGCCCTTCCGAGCGCTCTTCTTGAGGTCCTTGAGCGCATCCTCCTCGGTCGTGCCCTCGAATGCGGACCTGAGCGACACCACCTGGTCGCGCAAGCGCGCAGCTTCCTCGAAGTCCATGCCCGCAGAGGCCGCCTGCATCTCCTCTTCCATGGACATGATCATGCGCATGACCTCTTCGCGGGAGAGCTCGGCAAGCTCGCGGTTGATGTCGGTGGCATCGATCCCTCGGGAATCCTCGGTGATGGCTCCCATGATGTCATTGATGGCCTTGCGGATGGTCTCCGGCTCTATCCCATGCTCCTCGTTGTAGGCCATCTGTATCTGACGGCGACGACGCGTCTCCTCGATGGCGCGCTTCATGGAGTCGGTCTCGCGATCGGCATACATGATGACCTGGCCTGATACGTTGCGCGCAGCGCGCCCGATGGTCTGGATGAGCGAGCGGTGATTGCGCAGGAAGCCCTCCTTGTCCGCATCCAAGATGGCGACCAAGCTGACCTCGGGCAGGTCAAGGCCCTCGCGCAGGAGGTTGATGCCCACGAGCACGTCGAATTCGCCCAAGCGCAGGCCGCGCAGGATCTCCACGCGATCAAGCGTTGCGATATCCGAATGCATGTAGCGAGCCTTCACGCCCTGGTCCAGCAGATGCTCCGTCAGATCCTCCGCCATCTTCTTGGTGAGCGTGGTTATCAGCACGCGCTCATTGCGCGCGGCACGCTCCTTCGCCTCGTCGATGATGTCATCGATCTGGCTCTTGGAGGTGCGCACGATGATCTCTGGGTCTAGGAGGCCGGTGGGGCGGATGATCTGGTCGACCTTCGCCTGGCTCACCTTCTCCTCATAATCCCCGGGCGTGGCGCTCACGTAGATGAACTGCGGAACGCGGTCCTCGAATTCGTCGAACCTGAGCGGGCGGTTATCGAGGGCTGAGGGCAGACGGAACCCGTGCTCGGCGAGCGTCACCTTGCGCGAGCGATCCCCCTCGTGCATGCCGCGGATCTGCGGCACGGTGACATGGCTCTCGTCGATGATGCAGAGGAAGTCCTTCGGGAAGTAGTCGATGAGGGTGTAGGGCGGCTCGCCGGGCGCACGCCCGTCCAGATGGCGCGAGTAGTTCTCGATCCCCGAGCAGAAGCCCATGGTCTCCAGCATCTCGAGATCGTAGTTCGTGCGCATCTCCAAGCGCTGAGCCTCCAGGAGCTTCCCCTCCTCGTTGAACTGCTGCAAGCGGTCGCGCAGCTCGTCGCGGATGGTGCCGAGCGCGCGGTCCATCTTCGGACGCGCGGTCACGTAATGCGATGCCGGCCAGATGGGGAGCGCCTGATAGGTGTTCAGCACCTCTCCGGTCACGTTGTCGATCTCGGAGATCTCCTCTATCTCGTCGCCCCAGAAGTCGATGCGGATGGGATCATCCGCATAGGGTGGGAACACGTCCAGCGAATCCCCGCGCACGCGGAAGGTGCCGCGCGTCAGCTCGTAGTCGTTCCGGTCGTATTGGATGTCTATGAGCCCATAGATCACCTCGTCGCGATCCTGAGGGACCTGCTTGTCCACGAACACGGCCATGCCAGCATAGTCCTGCGGACTCCCGATGCCATAGATGCAGCTGACCGATGCCACCACGATCACGTCCCTGCGGGAGAGGAGCGCGCTGGTGGCAGCATGGCGCAGCTTCTCCACCTCCTCGTTGATGGAGGCATCCTTCTCTATGAAGGTATCGGATGAGGGCACGTACGCTTCGGGCTGGTAGTAGTCGTAATAGCTCACGAAGTACACGACGGCGTTGTCGGGGAAGAACTCCTTGAGCTCGCTCGCCAGCTGGGCAGCGAGCGTCTTGTTCGGCGCCATGATCAACGTGGGCTTCTGCACCGCTTCGATGACCTTCGCCATCGTGAAGGTCTTACCCGAACCCGTGACCCCCAGAAGCGTCTGGTATCTGAGGTCATCCTCCACGCCCTTCGCGAGCGCTGCTATGGCCTCAGGCTGGTCCCCAGAGGGCTCGAAGGGTGACACCACCTTGAGGGGCGAGCTGGAAAGGCGCGCATCGGGGAGCTTCCCCTCCATCTCCATGCACTCTATGTTCCTCAGATGCGTTGACAAGCGGACCTCCCCTGTCAGGAACCTCATATCTCATAATGCAAAGGCCCGATGCAGCAAGCGATCCGCATCGGGCCTCAGACTATACGCTCTTGCACTCAGTCAGAGTAGGAATCCCACCAAGCCAACACCTTATTGTAAAGCTCGTCGGTAGTGGAGTTGTTGTTGAACACGACATCAGCCGCTTCCACCCTGTCAGCATCCGTGATCTGCCGCGCGATGCGACGACGGACGTCATCCTCGTCGAAGCCAGAGGCCACGGCGCGCTCTATGCGCACATCCGTGGGCGCGAGCACTGCGATGACCACGTCTGCGGAATACGCCAGGGACGACTCGCGATTCTTGAAGGCAGAATATTCGACGACCACCGCCTCTGCACCGGATGCCTCCAGCTCATGGAGCGTATCGGTGTAGGACTCCTCGATGCGGGGCATGGTGATGCGGTTGAGCTTGCGGGTATCAGCAGGCGTCTTGAACGCCTTGGCAGCGAGACGAGGACGGACGACCTCGCCCTCTTCGTCGAAGATGTCATCCCCGAACGTCTCGCCGAGCTCTTCCTTGACGATCTCCCACTTCAAGATGTCATGACCGACCTTGTCAAGATCGATGATCGGAAGTCCTTGATCGGTGAGGGCGCGGCTTGCCGTTGACTTGCCGGCACCCATCCCTCCGATGATGAATAGCTTCTTCAAGGTCGGTCCCCTGACTCGTGCGGTGTCCTATTCGGTGGCGCTGGTGTCCTCGATGATGGCCTCTTCGACCTCAGCGGCATCATCGGTCGCGGTCTCCTGGACCTCGACGACCTCAGCAGCCTCTGCATCGTCCTTCTTGCGCGGCTTGGGCTCGGGAGCCTGGATGGACTCGTCCACCTCGATCTCGAAGCCCAGCTCCTCAGCAGCTGCCTTCATGGACAGGCTGATGCGACGACGCTCAGGGTTGATCTCCATGACCTTCACCTTGACATCCTCACCCTGCTTGACGACCTGTGCAGGCGTGTCGATGTGCTTGGGGGACATCTCGGAGATGTGCACGAGACCCTCCACGGCCTCGCCCAGCTCCACGAATGCGCCGAACGGCACGATCTTCGTGACGTGGCCGTCCACGATGGTGCCGACCGGGTAGTTCTGGACGAGCTGGATCCACGGGTCCTCGGTGGTCTGCTTGAGCCCGAGCGAGATGCGCTCGCGCTGCAGATCCACATCCAGGACCTCCACCTCCACCTCGTCGCCGACCTTGACGACCTCTGAGGGGTGGTTGACATGGTTCCAAGAGAGCTCGGAGATGTGCACGAGACCGTCGATGCCGCCCAGGTCCACGAACGCACCGAAGTCCACGATGGAGGAGACGGTGCCCTTGAGGCGCATGCCCTTGGAGAGCTTCGAGAGGATCTCCGTGCGCTCTGCGCGGCGGCCCTCCTCCAGGAGGACGCGACGGGAGAGGACGACGTTGTTGCGGTTGCGATCCATCTCGATCACGCGCGCCTCGATCTCGGTGTTGAGGTACATGTCGAGATCCTTCACGCGGCGCAGGTCCACGAGCGATGCTGGCAGGAAGCCGCGCAGCCCGATGTCCATGATGAGGCCGCCCTTGACGACTTCGATGACCTCGCCGGTGACGGTCTCGCCAGCCTTGAACTTCTCCTCGACGCGATTCCAGGCACGCTCGTACTCGGCGCGCTTCTTGGAGAGGATGAGGCGACCGTCCTTGTCCTCCTTCTGAAGGACCAGGGCCTCGATCTTGTCGCCCAGGTTCACGATCTCAGAGGGATCGACATCCTTGCGGATGGACAGCTCGCGCGCCGGGATGACGCCCTCGCTCTTGAATCCGATGTCGACCAGGACCTCGTCATGCTCGAGCTTCACCACCGTACCGTCAACGAGGTCTCCCTCGTCGAAGTCGGTCAGCGTGCCGTCGATCATCGCATTGAGCTGATCATCGGACACATCATCGAATTGGATGACGGAAGTGTTCTTGATCTCGGTCAAAATGGACCCCTTTCGCAGTACGGGGACCCTTTGCTCATGACGGATATTACTTACCATGTTCGCTTGCACATTCGCTTAACGATATGTCTGTAAAAACCAACACGTCTCAAGGGCCTATATTCCTGTTCGCCTGCGATTTTTCGCAGACCACCGAAGTATAGCACCAAAAGAGCGGCGAGAGCCGCGCGAATATGCGCAAGATCGAAGATGCTCTAGTAGACCATGCCCATGGCTTCGCGGACCTCGTCCAGCGTTGCCTGGGCTATCTCCATCGCACGGCGATTCCCCTCATCCAAGACGTCCTTGATGTAGGGGATATCCTGCTCCAGCTCGCGCCTGCGCGCGCGGATGGGCGCGAGGTACGCATTCACCGATTCGGTCACATACGCCTTGAGCGCGCCCGATCCGGCATCGCCGATCTCAGAGGCGATATCCTGCTCCGTGCGCCCCGTCGTGAGCGATGCGGTGGTCAGAAGAGCGCTCACCCCAGGACGGGCATCGGGGTCGAAGGTGATGGTGCGCTCGGAATCGGTCTTGGACTTCTTGATGAGCTTCGCCGTCTCCTCATCCGTAGCGGAGAGCGCGATGGCGTTGCCATAGGATTTCGACATCTTCCTGCCATCCAGGCCCGGTATCTCCACCGCGTCGGTGAGGAGCCCCACCGGCTCGGGGAACACCGGTGCATAGCGCTCGTTGAAGCGGCGCGCGATCTGGCGCGTCTGCTCGATGTGCGGGAGCTGGTCCTTCCCCACCGGCACGATGTTGCCCTTGCAGAACAGGATGTCGCATGCCTGATGCACGGGATAGGTCAGCAGAAGCCCCGTGAGGGCATGGCCAGATGCGTCCTTCTCCGCCTTCACGGTGGGATTGCGCAGAAGCTCGCTCTCGCTCACCAATGATAGGAATGGCAGCATCAGCTGGTTCAGGGGCGGGACCGCCGAATGCGTGAAGATCATCGTATCCTCGGGGCGGATGCCGCACGCCAGGTAGTCGATCACCATGTTCAAGACGTTGTCATGGATGTCAGCGGTGGTGTCGCGATCGGTGATCACCTGATAGTCGGCGATGATGATGTTGGTCCGCACGCCCTCGTCCTGGAGGCGCACGCGCTCCTTCAGCGTGCCGAAGTAATGCCCCAGATGCAGGCGCCCGGTCGGGCGGTCTCCGGTGAGCATGATGAAGCCCGAGGGGTCCTTCGCGAGCTTCTCCTTGACCTCATCGCTCATCTTCTTCTGCGCCAGGAACGTATCCGTGCTTGCCATGTGTGATGCCCTCTTCCTTGGGTGCGGGATGTGTGCGGGGTGCGAGGATGCGCCTACTGCGCCTGCTTGAGCGCTTGCGCCAGCTGGTCGGTGCAGCTCGTGGAGCGCGGACCGCACGTGTTGCCCTCCAACGTGTCGATCACCTGCTGGATGGGCATGCCGGCCACCAGCTTGGAGATGGCCTTGAGGTTGCCGTCGCAGCCCCCGGTGAACGCGACCTCCTTCACGATGCCGTCCTCGGTGCGGATGTCGATCTTGCGCGAGCAGACGCCCTTCGGCGTGAATTCGATGGTCTCCATGTCAGTCCTCCTCTTGCCTTCTTCGCGTGCCAGTATATAGCAGCTCATCCGCTTGCGCGCCCCTGCCCTGATGCAGCGGCAGCGCCCGCCTGCCTCATAGCGTGATCTGCTGGATGTAGACGTCGTTCCGCAGGGCTATGGCCTGCTCGGCGTCGATGCGGCCCGATGCATGCATCTGCCGTATGAGGTCGAGCTCTCGGTTGAGGGCATGCGCTCGCACGTCCTCCACTGCATCGTAGACCTTGCGGAGCGCCTCGAGATGCGCGGTGAGCGAAGGTGGCAGCGCAGGCGCATCCTCAGATCCGATGCCCGCCTCCTGCATCTGCTCGGCCACATCCCCGATGCGCTCATAGAGCGCATCGCATCCGTCGGCGACCCCTCGCGCATGGGCGCGCACCTCCTTCGAGGCATGTGGAGCGAGGTCGCGGAGCTGGTCGGCATAGTGCTTCATGACGATGGCCGTCGCCGGCTCGTCCGCCTCGTAGGGGGCATCTCCCACAGGAGCAGGGTCGCCCTTGACCGCACCCGTCAGGTGCGCATCCGCGCGTATCGCGTCGATGACCTGGCAGATGAGGTCGACCTCGGCATCCGTGCGCTCCTTGGTGCGCTTGGCCTCATGCTTGTGCGGCGCGAGCGTGGGCACCGCGAAGTCGGCCAGCAAGAGCGTGCAGAGGATGACGCCCGCGGCCACCGAGACCACCACCTCGCGCATCATCTCGCCGTTCGCGAACACGAGCGAGGTGGGGACCGTCAGCATGAGCGAGAGCGTGATGGCTCCCTTCGGCCCCGCGAATGCCATGGCGAGCGCGCCCTTCAGGCTCTGCGGCCGCAACGCTGCGGTGAACGAGCCCCCAGAGCGGACCGCGCACACCGCATCCATCCCCACGATCCAGATGAAGCGCACGCCCTCCAAGATGATGGTGAGGGCGATGACCACGCCTATGAGCGTGGGGTTGCCCAAGCCACCCGCCTCGACCGGATGCAGGATGCGCGGCAGCTGCATCCCCAAGATCACGAAGATCACACCGTTCAGGATGAAGGAGAGCGTATCCCAGACGCTGCGGGAGCGCAGCTTCTGCTGCGCAGCGGTGGCAGAGTGGCGATGCGGGAGGAGCGACATCACGAGGCCCGCGCAGACCACGGCGATGACGGCACCGATATGGATCTGCGAGGCTATCAGGTAGATGGCGAAGGGGAGCAGGAGCTCGAGGGTCACGTGGAGCGTGGGGTCGTCTATGCCTGCGCGCTTGATGCCCTCGAAGATGCCCCATGCGGCGAAGCCGAGGATGGCACCGCCCACCATGCCGCCGAACAGGTCGAGCGCGAACTCCTCGCCTGCATGCGCGAGCGAGAACGCACCCGTGGCCGCAAGCGCGATGCAGCACTGGAACACGACCGTGCCCGTGACATCGTTGAAGAACGCCTCGCCGGTGAGCAGGGCCTCATGCCGCTTCCCGAACCGGTAGTCCTTGGAGAGCTCGGTCACGGCCACCGCATCGGTGGAGCCCATGGCCGCCCCGAACGCCACGGCGAGCGATAGGGGGACGACGGGGAGCAGAGCATGGAGCGCCGCACCCGTCGCGAGCGCGATGGCGAACACGAGCCCCACGGCAAGGGATGCGATCCCCCACCGGTTCTTCCAGAGCGCTCCGGGGTCTGCATGGCGCGACTCGTTGAAGTGGAGCGGAGCGATGAAGAGGATGAGCAGGAGCTCTGGGTCGATGCCGCTCTCGAGCGGCGTTGGGATGAACGTGGCGATCACCGCGCCCAGCGCGATCTGCACGAGCGGCAAGGAGAGCGGGCGCATCACCTGCGCCAGGATGCTGGATGCCGCCACCCCTGCCAAGAGCAGCAGTATGAGTTCGAGCGCATGCATGGGATGCCATCACCTCTTTGCGTGGGGGCTGC
This sequence comes from uncultured Eggerthellaceae bacterium, assembly GCA_910589125.1. GTDB lineage: Bacteria > Actinomycetota > Coriobacteriia > Coriobacteriales > Eggerthellaceae > MGBC163016. The sequence goes on along the minus strand of CAJURX010000003.1, from coordinate 121,598 downwards.
GCCGCCGAGCCGCAGCCAAAAAGAAAGCAGGCCAGAGGACCAACCCCCTGACCTGCGTGCCTGTGGTGGTCGCTACAGGATTTGAACCTGTGACCCCCGCCGTGTGAAGGCGATGCTCTCCCGCTGAGCCAAGCGACCGGATATGAAGCATCTTGTGGATGCGAGCAAGCATTGTACCCGTATCACCGATCCGAATCAAGCAGATATCTAAACTCGGTCATCCATATCCATCTGCATGAGGTAGACGTTGTCGCGCATGGCCTTCGCAGCCTGCCTGTCTATGCGCTCGCGCTCATACATCCTCTGGATCTCCTCGAGCTCCAACTGATAGGCGAGCCGACGGATGTCGTCGGTCTGGTCGATGATCTTGAACGAGGTGGTGACGCTGGGCGGCCTGCGCCTGAGCGCCGCCAGGTCCGCCTCGTATTCCACGAGCAAGCGGCTCACATCCTCGGTCTGCACGTCATCGGTGGGCATCAGCGCATGCAGGCGGCTCACCACATAGGCATGCGTCTCTATCTGGAGCTTGCGCATCTCCTCCGCCTCATCCGTCTTGACGGAGTTCGGCAAGATGCGGATGATCGCCTGGCGCACGCGCAGGTAGAGGGTGCGCACATAGGCGATGGCGGCCTTCGGCGTGAATTCCCCCGTCCGATGCTGCGCGATGCGCTCCACGCGCTCCAGCCTCCCGATGTACTCATACCCGACATCATGGCTCACGACGCCATCGTTCACCAGCGCAAGCGCCCGCTCCTGCTCCCATTCCAGAGCCTGGCAGCGCAGCTCCACGTTCTGGGAATCATCATCCCCCACCATGCTCTTGGTCTGGCCGAGCCGGTTCTGGTAGATCTTGATGACGCGGCGCGTGGCGGTGAGGTTGTCCTTGGTCTGCTGGTCGGTGAGCGCCTCTATGACATTGCGCTGGATGTCCGCCAGGCATTCGTAGTAGTTCTGGCGCGCTTGGATCTCATCGCTCTTGCGCACGCGCTTCGGCGCCACGATGGGAACGACGAAGGTGGCCAAGAGCAGCGTGCAGAGGATGACGCCGCAACCGATGAAGATGATCAGATGCCGCGCGGGGAAGCGCGCGCCCGTGGCCAGGAAGATGGGGATGGTGAACAGGATGGAGAGCGTGATCGTGCCCTTCGCCCCGCAGAGGGTGACGGCGAGCGCATTGCGCACCGACCTGCGCGTGAATCGCGCCTTCGCATCACGGCGCGTGTGCAGGTACTCCATGGCAACGCACCAGATGAAGCGCGTGCCGAGGAGCAAGAGCGTGACCAGGGCGACCAAGCCGAGCAGCGTCACATTCGATATGCTCTGGTCCCCCCAGGAGTAGAGCATGGCCGTCGGGATCTGCGTTCCCAGGAGCACGAACACGATGCCGTTCAGCGCGAATGAGATGACCTGCCAGACGCTCGAGGAGACGATGTTCATATGCGCGATGGACGGGCTCACCGTGCGCGGCGCGATGACGTTCACCAACCCCGCCACCACCACTGCGATGATGCCGCTGACGTGGATGGCGGTGGCCGCCAGATAGACGACGAAGGGGATGCATATCTCGAAGAGCACATGGAAGGTGATGCTGTCGATGCCGATGTCGCGGATCTTGCGCAGCGCGAAGTTGGACGCATACCCGATCAAGGCCCCGAACAGCAGGCCGCCGATGAACTCGATGATGAAGTCCTCCCCTGCTTCCAGCAGGGAGAAGGAGCCTGTGGAGGCAGCCAGGATGGCGAACTGGAAGCACACGATGCCCGAGGCATCATTGAGCAGGAGCTCGCCCTTCAAGATGCCCCACTGCCGCTCGGGGATGCTCACCTGCTTGGAGAGCGACGTGACCGCCACTGCATCGGTCGGTCCCAGCGCTGCACCCAGGGCGAGCGCCGCCGCGAGCGAGATGGACGGGAGGATGGCATTCAGCGTGAAGCCGATGATCAGCATGGTGACCACGACGAGCCCGATGGCAAGCGAGAGGATGGGTCCGCGATTCCTCCAGAGGATCGCCTTGTCTGCGCCCTTCGCCTCGATATAGAGCAAAGGCGCGATGAACAGCACGAGGAACAGGTCCGGTTCGAGCTCGATCACGATGGTGCCGTGCGCAGCGATGGCGATGATGACGCCCATGGCCACCTGTATGAGGGGAAGCGATACCTTGGGGATCACGCGGTCCGCGATAGCGGATATGAGCACGGCGATGGCAAGGAGCAGGACGAGCGTCAATGTCTCCATGTCACACCTCTTCCAGTCTCATCGGAGTGGTTCGTATCTTCAGCATTCGTCGGTGAACTGGGATGCGAGCGCTCTTCGCCCGCACTGCCCACCCATTGTATGCGAAGCCCACCGATGAGACAAAGAGACCCGCACGCTGGGGATCCGCGTAGAACAGCAACCCTCATCGAGAGGATGGATGAGCAGGCGCTCCCCCAGGGGCAGCTGATGCGGGATGTGCAGATGCCGCACGGGACGCGACGCGAAGCCCGGATGCGCGCCTGCGCCACGCGTAGATGGCAGACACGATGAGCATGACGGCCTCGATCGCGCACATGATGATGAGCGTGTGCTGGAAGCCAGCACCATAGGCCGCTGCCTTCGCCATGCCATCATGCATGAGCGCCTCCATCTGGCTCGAGAAGGACCCCACCAGAAGCGATGATGAGAGGGATGAGGCGAGCTGGATGGCGACGGATGCGATGGATGCGCCCGCAGCCAGCAGCTTCGGATCGAGCGCCTCGAGAGCCGTCGCGCGATTCGGAGAGCTCACGAGCCCCACGCCGCCCAAGATGAGCACCGCAGCCACGATGATCGGCAGGGCAAGGCCCTGGCCCGACAAGAAGAGCATCCCCGCGAACCCTGCCGCTATCACGAGGAACCCCAGCGGCACGACGGGCCAGATGCCGCGCGCATCCGTGAGGCGACCAGCCACCATGGAGGTTGCCGAATAGGTGAGCTGCGGGATGAGCATGGCGAGCCCCGCGGCCGATGCGTCGAACCCGATGGCGCCCTCAAGGTAGAGCGGCAGCGTCAGGCGCACCGCATGCTCGGCCAGGGAGCCGAACATGAGCAGCAGGATGCCCACCACGAACATCCTGCTCTTGAGCGGACGCAGGTCCAAGAGCGGTACCGAAAGGCAGCTCTGCCGCCATGCGAACAGGCAGAGCATGATGCACCCGCCACCGATGAGCCCGCATGCGAGCAGCGCATCATGCTCGAGCAGGGAGATGCCGAACATGGATGCGCCCAGACCAGCGAAGATGATGAGGACGCTCAGCACGTCGATGCGCGCTGAGCGAGGATCGCGCTCTCCGATCGGCTTCATCGCAAGGGCACTGGCGATGCAGCAGAGCACGCCTGCCACCGCCGTTGGCGCGAACACGGCATGCACGCCGAAGGAGGTGAGCAGAAGCCCTGAGATGAAGGGGCTGATGGCGAACCCGATGCCCCCGAATGCCGTGAAGAGCGAGAGCCAGAGCGCGCGCTTGCCAGGAGCTGCGATGGTGAGGAGCGCAGTGCTCGCCGAGGGGAAGAGCAGCCCCGCAGCAGCGGCTTGCAGGATGCGCGCCACCATGAGCATGGCGTAATCCACCGCTAGGAAGCCGATCACGCCTCCGAGCGCCATCAGCGCCGTAGCCAGGCAGAAGATGACCTTGATGCCCCATCGGTGCAGCAGTCGTGCCCCCATGGCGATCATCGTCGCGCCGATGATGGTGAACGCGAGGATGATCCAGTTCGCCATGGAGACGGGAACGTGGAACGTGCGAGAGACATCAGGGAGCGTCACGGACATGAGCGTGATCATGAATCCGTTGCAGAACATGGTGGCGATGATGACCACCGTCATGGCATTCGCATCGCGACGGGAGAGCTGCACCTGCGCAGAGCCCTCATGTCCTCTCACCGCATCCATGGCACATCCCCTGATCTCGCATCCGAAGGTTCGAACGAGCGCCAGCAAGGAGGCGAGAGCCTCATCCGCTGGCTCCAGCAGACCCTACCGCTTCGAGAGGGCCCTCAGGCGCAAGCTCGCTCGATCGTTGCCGAACAGATGCGCTCGGCGCCGTCGCGAGCGAGGACGCCTTCCACGTGCGCCACGAACGCACGCAGATCTTCGAGCGACACGCCGATGGCGCATGCGCGCTATCGCAGGTTCACGCGCTTGGACAAGCAGTAGAGCGTGATGCAGAGATATCCCGCACAGAGGATGACGTCGCGGATGAAGTGGAACGCCTGCAACAGAAGGGTGAGCACATAGTCGGGAGCGACGAGGGAGGCCGTGAGGTCGATCGTGCCCGAGAACGTCGAGACGATCCACGAGAGCCCCAGCGTCAAGGCGATGCCGCACGCGACCTTATGCTGGCGCGCCAAGGTAGCGCCGAGCGTGAAGCCTGCATAGCCCATCAAGAGCGCAGCGAGGGCGGAGAGCAGCGTCAGGAATGTTCCGACGGTCACGATCAGGGCATCGGGCAGATCATGGTAGCCCCAACCGAACGATGACCGCATCATCCAATACGGGAGCGAATCGGCGAAGTCGAAGCCATCTGCCATGCCGCCGATCCCCTGAGCCAGCAAGATCGACCCGCCCGAGACCACGATCATGCTCACGACCAGCCAAAGGAAGCCCGCGATGACCTTCGCCCAGACGATCTCAGAGGCGCGCACGGGCAGCGTGAGCGTGAGGTAGCCTTGGTCGGTGAAGAGGTTGGCATAGAACCGATGGATCACGACCACGAAGGTAGCGGGCACGAGGCAGGCGAGCACGACCACGCCGCTGCCCACGCCGAGCATCATCGACACGGAGATGATGTCCACGATGTCCAGCGAATCGACGATGAGCTCATCGAGCCAATAGCCTGTGAGCCCGCACAAGGTGGCCATGATGATGACGGCGATGGCGATGAGATGGATGGGGCCCAGGATGCGCGCGAGCGCCCTGAGGTCATATCTGAGGAGCTTCCCTAGCATGCGAACGACCTCCTGAAGTACTCATCCAGGCTCATGCCCATCTGCTCTCGGAACTGCGCAACAGGCGCATTGGCGTGCACGTGGCCCGAACCGAGCAGGACGACATCATCGAGCACCGACTCCACGTCGTAGACCAGATGCGTGGATATGAGCAACGTGGCATCGCGCCGGTAGCTGCCGATGATGGTGCGCAAGATGTAGTCGCGCGCCGCCGGGTCCACACCGCCGATCGGCTCATCCAACAGGTAGAGCGCTGCGCGGCGCGCCATGACCACGACGAGCTGCACCTTCTCCTTCGTCCCCTTCGACAGCGACGCGAGCGTCTGACCCAAGGGAACGCCCAGATCCTCGAGCATCGCCTCCGCGAGCGGACGATCGAAGTCCGAGTAGAAGTCCTGGAAGAGCGACACCGCCTCATGCACCTTCATGGAAGGAGCGAAGTACGGGCGCTCAGGCAGGTACGAGACGATGGCCTTGGTGCGCGGACCGGGTGCCATGCCATTGATGGCGAGGGTGCCGCTCGTTGGCTGCAAGAGGCCCGCAGCCAGCTTGATGAGCGTGGTCTTGCCGCTCCCATTGGGACCGAGCAGCCCCACGATGCGGCCAGGCGCGAGCGAGAGCGTGACGTCAGCGAGCGCGGTGGTGCCACCGTAGCGCTTCGTGAGGCGATCGCAGCGGAGCACGGGCAACTCGTGAGGTGCGGGTGCGGCGGCCGTGGGTGCGGGCGACGCAGCAGAGGACGCGGACGCCGAGGCTGACACCGAAGCGGATGCGATCGGCGTGGGCGCAGATGCGGAGGTCTGCTGCGTGACGGAAGGCGCACCAGCAGATGACGCAGCCGCGCCCGTTGCCCCAAAGGGAAGCGCCGCATGATAGAAGATGAGGATGTCCTCATCCGTTCCCTGATCGTTCCTGAAACCTTGGGGGATGATCCCCACGCGCGTGAAGCCGAGCTTCTCATAGAGCAGGATGGCGCCCTTGTTGCTGGCTACCACGGCATTGAACTGCAAGCCCGTGAAGCCAAGGGGTGCGAGCTGGCGGAGGCTGTCCTCGACGAGCGCGTGCCCGATGCCGCGCCCACGCATTGCAGAGGCAACGGCATAGCTCGCATTCGCCACATGCGCGCACCGTCCGATGTTGTTGGGGTGGAGGATGTAGAGGCCACAGATGCGCTCAGGCAGGGATGCGCTGCCATCTTCGGCATCCGCGACAGCCTCAACGGCGACCGCAGTGCGCGTCTGCTTGCTGAAGAACGCGAGCGCTTCGGCGTCCGTCCCAAGCGGCGAGGTCTGCGGGAACGCATCAGCTGCCTCGACCACCTCGTTCCAGATGGCGCGCATGGCGCCCACATCCTCTGATCGGAATGCTCTGATCTCCATGCCGGGCTCCTCCCCCGCTCGCGTGCTACCCCTCGATGCGCCCGAATGTCGTGAGGAGCTCGACCGCAGCAGTGCAGGCATCGCAATCGCACCATGCCTCACCCTGCTCCTTGCGCTGCTGTTGCTGAGCCAGGATCTGCGCAGCCGCTTCCTCGCCGAACATCTCGCGCGCCGGACCTTGCGCGAACGCGATGACATCATCGATCGTAGAGGGACGCCCCTCCAGCGTGTCCAGGAGCTGCGCGGTCGCGACATCCACCGCCGCGTCGCTCCCATCAGCCGCAACGGCATCCTGCCATGCGCGAGCGGCATCCTTGGTCACCTGCGTGCTGGCCTCTGATGCTGCCAAGATATCCGCACGCTCTGCAACGTATCCCAACGTATCCTTGCCCATGACGCCCTCCTTCGTTGATGCTCTGTCTTGCAGCCCATCATACGCGTGCCGAAGGGACACAGCAAACATCCCACCACGGCAGTCGATGAGAACGCCGCTTCGTCCGCTCCCGAAGCGGACCTCCTCCCTGCCGGGCATGCCCGCTTCGCGGCCATCTGGCCAAGCCGACCTTTCGACGCACACCCAAGCGCAGACGGCCCACGAGCGTGTATCGTCTCTAGCAGGGCTTGGCCCTCTGCCCCGAATATGAGCATCTGAGGGCCGCGCATCATGCGCGCATCACGGAAAGGAGCGATCCATGCAGAACCTCGAAGGTCGTGTAGCCATCGTCACAGGAGCAAGCTCGGGAGTCGGTCGAGGACTGGCCTGCGTCCTCGCGCGCCAAGGGGCGAAGGTATGCGCCTGCGCACGTAGGCTCGAGAACTTGAACGACCTGCGCGATGAGATGGCGAACGAGGGCGCAGAGGTGCTGCCCGTCGTGTGCGACGTGACCGAGCCTGACCAGATCAAGGCAGCCGTGAGCGCGTGCGTCGAGCATTTCGGCGGCGTGGACATCCTGGTGAATTGCGCTCAGGGCGCCATGCTCTACCGCGAGATCAACGACATCGACGAAGAGTACGCGCTCACCGCCTACAAGAGCGGCGCGCTCGCCACGCTCCTCTTCATGCAGGAGTGCTATCCCCACTTGAAGGCCAGCGGGCATGGCCGCATCATCAACACCGCATCCGCTGCCGGATACGACGGCAACACCGGATTCGGCGCTTACGGCATGGCGAAGGAGGCCATCCGCGCCATCACGCGCACAGCTGCTCGCGAATGGGGCCGCGACGGCATCACCGCCAACGTGTTCCTGCCCATCATCGCCACCGACACCTTCCGCGAGACTCAGCCGGAAGCCTTGAAGAATCTGGAGAGCCGCGCGCTCGTGGGCTACATCGGGACCACCGAGAAGGATTGCGCCCCACTGATCGCATTCCTGGTCAGCGATGACGGCGCTTACCTGACCGGGCAGTCCTTCATGGTGGACGGCGGGATCCATCTGCACGCATAGATCCCTGCACACACGCGGTGCGAGGCATCCGCATCCGAGCGAGCACCTTGCCACGCTATTGGAAGGACATGAGCCAGCGCACGAGAACTTCCAAGCCATGCCTCCCTCGGTGCGCAAGACCTATGCACGAGCCTACTATGACGCCAAGACCGATGCTACTCGCGAGAAGCACCTCGCCTGGATGCTGGACCGCTTGGACAGGAACCTGAAGCCGATGTAGCGCTCTGCGCGTGCGGGACGCAGGAAAGGAGCACCATGGCACCCAAGACCTACGAGTTCGATGCCGAGCTCATGAAGGTGCCCGACATCGACGGAGCATATGTGGAGTTCCCCTTCGACGTTCGCGAGGAATTCGGGCGCGGACGCGTGAAGGTGCACGCCACCTTCGATGGTGAACCCTACGACGGCAGCCTCGTGCGCATGAAGACGCCTGGGCACATCATCGGCGTGCGCAAGGACATCCGCGAGCGCATCGGAAAGCAGCCAGGTGACACCGTGCATGTCACCATCCGCGAGAGACCATGACCGCAACCGGTGGCTTCGAAGATAGCAAGACCCGATAGCCCCATCTCCCTCTGACCCTCTGCCACATTCAGCGTGCAGCAGCGAGCTTGCTCAGAGCCTCGTCAAGGTCAGAGACGAAGAAGGCATCGCGCCCCTTGTTCGATTCGTAGATGAAGTCATGCAATGGTTTGCTGGTATAGCCAGAAAAGTCCCCGTAGAAGGCTATCTTCATCTGGTAGTTGACGAACCTTTGAAGGATATCGCCAGCCATCCCGCTGCTGAGGACGAAAAAGCCATCGGCTACGAGCTCCTTTGGGATGGCGATGCGGTCAGCATCCAGCTCGTAGCGAGCAGCCATGAGCAGATCCAGTGCCGACTGGGCATCGCGGATGATCGGACCATCATCGCTCGTCGCTACGGCGATGACGACGTGGTCGCGCATCACAGGCTCAAGATGCATGATGGGACTCCTTCGCTTCGATCCTTCCCTCACGGATGGCATCACGCGAACAGCAGGCTGAATGCCGCCCGGCCGGCTGTCCGGCCGGCTCAACCCACGCATCCCGGACAGCTCGCGCAGCGAGCGCGTGCCGTAGGGGTTGCCGCTAAGCCGCCAAGAGCGCTCTCACGCAGCTCGAATGGCAGCGATCGCCCAACAGCATCCATGGCCTCCACCGTCTCGTCGAAGGTGGTGATGCTGCCCACGCCCGCAAGCGCCAGCTGAGCAGCCACGAGAGCATTCGCTGCACCCGTCGCGTTGCGCTTCTGGCACGGTGCCTCCACCAGGCCGCCGATGGGGTCGCACACCAACCCCAAGAGACCCGACAGGGCATTCACCGCAGCGGATAGGCATTGGGCGGGGCTTCCACCCATGAGCTCTGTGGCCGCGCTCGCTGCCATGGCGCTCGCCGTGCCCACCTCTGCCTGGCAGCCACCCTCCGCCCCCGACACCGTTGCCATGCGCGTGATGAGCATGCCGATGGCCGCAGCATTGGCAACGCCGCGATTCAACTGCGCATCGGTCAAGCCACGCTCCTCTCTCAAGGCGAAGAGCACTCCCGGCAATACGCCGGCTGACCCCGCCGTTGGAGCTGCCACGATGCGCCCCATGGCAGCATTGGTCTCCAATACGGCCATGCTATAGGTGATGGCACGAGACAGGAGCGGATCGCAAAGGGAAGCACCCCCTTCGCCATACGCCCGCAGCTTCGCCGCTTCCCCACCGATGAGGCCTCCCATGGAAGGACGCGGGTCGCACAAGGCCCCCTCTATCGAAGCTCGCATGATGCCGAGCGCATCATCAACATAGCGATGCGTGTCATCCACCGCGAAGCCATCCAGCACCAACAGGCAACGCTCCCGACGGCAGATGGCATCGGATATGGCGAGCCCTTCCGATTCGCAGAAGCCCAGCAGCTGCGCCCCGCTTCGAAAATCCAAGCGATCGAACAGCTCAGCCGCCTGCGCAACATCCATGCCCAGCCCGAAGCCAACGGGCTCGACCCCAGCCGCGCGCTCCTCGGCAGCGGTCAGCGGAGCGAACTCCTCCCGAGATCGATCGCTCGCTAGGACATTCACGGATGCGATGTCAGGAGCATCCGCGATGCGCGCCACCAGGGCTTGCGGCAGTGCGTCATCGGTCTCCATCACGGTATAGGCCACATCCCCGCGCTTCTCGCGGAACAAGCGCGTGGTCGCTATGTTCACGCCCGCCTCGGCCACGCAGGCAGCTATGAAGGCCAGCACGCCTCGACGGTCCTGGTGCTTCACCACCAGGCTATGGTATTCCCCCGTGAGCTCTACAGCTATGCCGTTCAAGCGCGTTATCCGCGCCGCACCACCGCCGATGGATTCCCCGCGCACGCGCGTCACCGCACCACTCGCGTCCGTCACCTCTATGTCCACGGTGTTGGGGTGGTCGCAGATCGCGCCCTCATCGGGAGCGAATGCGAACGTCAGGCCCGCTTGGCGAGCAAGCTCAAAGGAATCGCGGATGCGCTCATCATCAGCAGCAAGGCCCAGCATGCCCGCCAAGAGCGCCCGGTCGGTGCCATGCCCGCGATACGTGCAGGCGAAGCTGCCATACAACGTGAAGGTGACCCGCTCAGGCGGGGCAGCCAGCAGATGGCGCGTCATCAGCGCGATGCGCAGAGCGCCGGCCGTATGTGAGCTGGAAGGCCCTATCATCACCGGCCCTATGATGTCACGGATGCCCAGCGTCCTCATGGCATGCTCCTCCTGCCCGATCAGGCCCTTTCGTCATGGTCTTACGGTACGGTATCACAGAACCCGACGAAGAACCGACCATCGCTTCTCACCAAGAGGTGACGCAGAACGGAAGCACGTGGTATAATCTCTAGCCGCTGCGGGTGTAGTTCAATGGTAGAACTCGAGCCTTCCAAGCTCGCCACGCGAGTTCGATTCTCGTCACCCGCTCCATCGAATGCACGAGCCCCGCGCATGCGGGGCTCTTCTTCTGCACCTTAGGCCCACCGCTCTCGCATCATCTGCCAGCGCGCATCGCGTGCGGCTTCGATGGCGGCGATATCGGACTCGCGCAGACCAGAGAAGCGCTTCTGCCGCTTGAGGTACGCCTCCACGGACGCGAAGGCCTTCGGATCGCGATTCAGCTTGAACGAGCCCCCGGGCACGCCGCTCGCATCAGGGCCGTGGTATTCAGCCAGATACCACAGGCCGCAATCCACGACCTCCTTCGCCATGCCGATCAGATCCTCGGACGGGAAGCCCCACCCTACCGGACACGGTGCGATCACATGGATGAACCGCGTACCGGACATGTCGCGCGCCTGCTCCACCTTGCGGATGAGATCCTTCATGTATCCGATGCTGGCCGTGGCCGCATAGGGCAGCCCATGCGCGCAGACGATATCGAACAGGCTCTTCTTCTGCCCGACGCATCCAGGCTCGTGTGCGCCAGCGGGCGTGGTCGTCGTGGATGCGCCGAAGGGCGTGAGACCGGACTTCTGGATGCCGGTGTTCATGTACGCTTCATTGTCATAGCAGATGTAGAGCACGTCATCATTGCGGTCTATGGCGCCTGAGAGGGCCTGCAGCCCGATATCCGCTGTGCCTCCATCGCCAGCGAAGCCCACGACGGTCAGCCCCTCTGGTGCAATGCCCTGCGCGCGGAATCCTGCCTCTATCCCCGAGAGCACGGCAGCAGTGGAGGCGAATGGCGTGATCATCGCGTTGTTCCCGAAGGCGAGCTGCGGGAAGTTGAAGCCCGTCGCGCTCATGCAACCCGCAGGAAGGGCAGAGACCGCATTCGGACCCAAGACCTTGAGCACCTGTCGCACGACAAGCGCTCCCCCACAACCAGGGCATGCCTTATGGCCGTAGAAGAGCTCCTCATCGGTCATGCTCCGCGCATATGTCGTCATGCTGCACCTCCCCTCGCATCATCCGCGTCCAAGAACACGACGGGATCAGGACACGCATCAGCCGCGCCCGCACGTGCCTTCGCTCGTGCGATCAGCATCTGGAACGCCTCCTCCACCTGCGCCCGCGAGATATCCTCGCCACCCAGGCCCCCGATGAAGTCCAAGGCTGGCAGCGCGCACCCTGCGCGCATCAGCGCTGATGCGACATTCGTGAACACCGTGCCCTCCGCCCCGAACGAGATATCCTTCTCCAGCACCCCGACCGCCTTCGCGCCACAGAGCGCCTTGGACAAGAGGCGCGTCGGGAACGGGCGCATATATCGTATGCGCACCAGCCCCGCTCGCACACCATCTGCGCGCAGGTCATCCACGACATCCCTCACTAGCCCCGCGATGGATCCAAGCGTCACCATGACCACATCCGCATCGTCTGTGCGATATGCCTCGATCATCCCCGGATACTGGCGACCCATGTGATGAGCGAAGCGCGCCTCAACCTCTTCGATGACGCTTTGAGCAGCGAGCATGTCCTCATGATGAGACCGGATGTAGAGCTTGTTGTACTCAGGCCCCGCAGAATATCCGATGTTCTTCGGATGGGTGAAGTCGAAGCGGTTCTCCGTCACATAGGGTGGCAGGAAGGCATCTGCCTGCTCTTGCGTGGGCACGTCAACGGACTCATAGGTGTGCGTGAGCGCGAACCCATCCAGGTTGACCATCACAGGGAGCGACACCGCGGGATCCTCTGCCACGGCATAGGCCATGAGCGCCAGATCGAGCGCCTCCTGACCGGAATCCGCATATACCTGTATCCACCCATGATCCAGAAGCGACAGCGAATCGCGCTGGTCCCCATAGATGTTCCATGGCAGCGCGAGCGCACGGTTCGCATTCATCATGACGATGGGGAACCGCCCGCCCGATGCATAGGTCAGGCACTCTGCCATGTAGAGCAGCCCCTGCGAAGATGTCGCCGTGAACGTGCGCGCACCTGTCGCAGATGCTCCGATGGCGGCAGAGAGCGCAGAATGCTCGCTCTCCACATGCATGTACTCCGCATCCAGCCTCCCCGCCTCCACCATTGACGCAAGGCTCTCCACGACCGTCGTCTGCGGCGTGATGGGATAGGCGCTTATCACCTGCGGACGCGCCAGGCGCACCCCTTCGGCGAACGCCTCATTCCCCGAGAGGAACTGCCTCATGCGCTCACCTCCTCTGCTTCAGGCACCATGGATATGCAGCTCACCGGGCACACCTCAGCGCAAACGCCGCACCCCTTGCAGAATGCGTAGTCGATGCTGAGGGCTTCGAGGTCCCCGTTCGCATCACGCACCTTGTAGATGGTCCCATCCGGGCAGAGCTGGTAGCAATTGAGGCACTTCGTGCAACGGACATCATCCAGCACAGGACGAGAGCTGCGCCAGCCAGCATTCTTCGAGACGAGGTGCCCCGCCTCGAAGCACGTGGACCGAGCGAATCCCCCATCCGAAGCATCGAACGAGGTGCGCAGATAGGGCGTGTTGCTGGCACCCTGCCTGCCGCCATCCCGACGCTCGCCCATCCCAGCAGGTGCGACCGTGCGCACGGGCCCCGTTTCGACCGTCCGCGGCGCACGCTCCTCCCCGCACGCTGCCTTGCTGCGCTCGACCACCGCCGCGGCAGCATCCGCGATCCGGATGTTGGGATCTTGGAGGCGTGCTGGCATGGTGGCCTCGATCCCCACATGCACATCTTCGAGCGACACTGCATCCGATATGGCAGCGATAGCGCCCAGGAATGCCGTATTCGGGATCGCACGGCCGAGGATATCCCGAGAGATGGCATCGGCATCCAAACAGATGATGCGCGCGTCATCCATGTGGCGCGTGGTGTTGAGCAGGACCACCCCACCCGGGGCGAGCTCAGAGGCCCACTCCTCGGTCATGAGCGTCTCATCCAGGTAGATGACGATATCCGCCTGCCTGACGACGCTCCTATCCCCTATCGGGCTATCGGATATCTTGGTGTAGGCGCACACCGGTGCCCCGCGCCGCTCCGGCCCGAACGTCGGGAAAGCGAGCGCATGAGCATCCGCTGAGAGAGCAGCCGCAGCGCCAAGGCAGCGAGCCGCCGTGAACGCGCCCTGTCCCCCACGCGCATGCCAGATGACCTCGACCATCGAACCCTCTTCTCCCTCAGACTGCTCAGCCACCCTGCGTGCATGCGCACGGCATGGCAACGCCGAGCAGCAGATGCGATCATCTGTTGGCGTAGTAATCAAGGCAGCGCTGCAGATGCGCAGCGAAGCGCTCTGCCATGGGAGAGAGCGCTTCTCCCTTGCGTGCGAGGTATCCCAAGCGCAGGACCACATCGGTCTTGAGGGGGATGGTGGTGAGCGCGGAGCCATCCGTGATGCCCACGAGGATGCCGCTCGTCACGGTATAGCCGTTGATGGCCATGATGAGCTCCGTGAGCGTCGCGCGATCCGTGCACGCGATGGACTTCGCGCGCTCCACATCAGAGAGCGCCTCCTCGTAGAACGCGAGCGGAGCGTCAGGCTCCTGCGCGAAGTACACATACGGATGATCCGCGAGCTGCTCGAGCTCCAGCTCCTTCGCATTCACGAGCGGATGGCTGGAGGGCAGCGCCACGCGCGGTGCGGATGTGGCGAGCTCCTTGAACTCCAGCCCCGCCTCCTCGAATGCGGAAGCGAGCACTGGCTCCTTCGCTGAGGTGACCACGACCACGCCCAGCTCGGATGTACCCTCGCTCACATCATCTATGACACCCTGAGTGGTCCGGTCCAAGAGCGCGTAATGGAAGCCATCCCCGCCTTGAGCAAGGATCGTATGCGCGAATGACTGGACATCGAAGAGGTAATGCTGACCTGATATCGCGAAACCCACTGATCTCATCTGGTTCCTCCTTTAGGACGATCGGCTTTGAACGGGCAGGGCTATCACGGGCGGACGCGCTCGTCGACGAAGCGAGACGCCTTGTGCTCAGAGGACGTGCCCAGCTTCCCGGCGTCATACACGATCACCTTCGCCGGCTTCACGCCCGTATGCGCCTTGAGCGCAGCGGATACGCGCGCACCCACCGCATCGAACGGCTCATCAGAGCCCTGTGCACGCTCGACGGACACCTCATAGCGCGTGGTGAAGCTCTCATCGTAGACGCGGATGGAATATTCGCCAGTGAGGCCCTTCTCGGCACGGACGACGTATTCGATATCCGTGGGGAACACGTTCACGGCACCCACGATGAACATCTCATCCTTGCGCCCCGTGATATGGATGCGCGCCAGCGTGCGCCCGCACGAACATGCTTCATTGGAGACGTATCCGATATCCCCCGTGCGGAAGCGGATCATGGGACGCGCCTTCTTCATGAGCGTGGTGTAGACGAGCTCGCCTTGCGTGCCGGGCGCGAGCACCTCTCCCGTCTCAGGATCGACCGTCTCCACCAGTATCTGGTCCTCCACGATATGCAGGCCATCCTTCGCCTCGCAGGCCGCTGCACATGCGCCGTAGATGTCGGAGAGGCCGAAGAAGTCGACTACCTTCGCATCCCAGAGGTCCTCGATGGCCTCACGGGTGGATGCGATGGAGCCGCCCGGCTCGCCTGCCACGATGATGGTATGGATGGAGAAGTCGGTGCGCGGGTCCAAGCCCTTCTCCTTGATCTTCTCGCCCAAGGTCCACGCATAGGACGGCGAGGTCCAGATGATGGTGGGCTGGTACTGCTTGAGCACGAAGATCAAGCGGTCAGAGGGCACGGCACCCACCCAGATGGCAAGTGCGCCCAAGCGCTGCGCACCGATGACATCCGGGCCGCCCACGTACAGTGCGAAGTTGAGCCCGTGCACGTAGCGGTCGGAGGGGCGCATGCCCGCCTGCCAGAACAGGCGCGCCTCAGTGTCCTGCCACAGGTCGAAGTCCTCCTGGGTGAACGGGCTCACCGTAGGGACGCCAGTGGAGCCAGACGAGGTCGCCATGAAGATGACATCCTCCTCGGGCACCGAGCACATCTCACCGAAGAAGCTCCCGACATGCTGGGTATCGCGCTCGGTCTTCTTGTCGACGAAGGGAAAGCGCTCTATGTCAGCGAGCGTCTTGATGTCATCAGGTGACACGCCTGCCTCATCGAACGATCGCTTGTACCAGACGGTGTTGTCATAGGCGTAGCGGACCATCTCCTGCAGGCGCGCGAGCTGCATCTGCTCCAATTCAGGACGCGGCATGCACTCGATCTCAGGATCGTAGTACTTCTGATCGTTGGGAATGTCCTTCTTCGCCATTGGTTCTCCTTGCTTCTTTCGATCGACTTGCGACGTGATATGAAACCATATGGCGCGCGACGAAGGGAGCAGAACGCCATTCATTATCGCCAACGCGCGTCATCGGAAACCGCTAAGTGCCCTGATCGAGCTGCATATCAGGCGGCCTCAGGAAGCTAGAGGGACACGTGGGAGCGCGATGGTCGGGAAGCCCGATATGCGAAGAAGGTATCTGGACTGGGAGCTTTTGGTGGGCCCTGCAGGATTCGAACCTGCAACCAAGGGATTATGAGTCCCCTGCTCCACCATTGAGCTAAGGGCCCGTTGCAAAAACACGACCGACAGTGGTGTCGGTCGTGCGAGCTTCGTGGTGCGCCATGAAGGACTCGAACCTTCGACCTTGGGATTAAGAGTCCCCTGCTCTACCAACTAAGCTAATGGCGCATATGCTCTGCGAAAAGCAGCGCAAGCTATTGTAGGGGAATCTGTGCGAGCGCGCAAGAGAGATCTTCAGAAAAGAGAATCGGGCGAATCCCTCCGCCCGATAGCATCCAAATGGGGTGGCTGATGGGACTTGAACCCACGACCTCCAGAGCCACAATCTGGCATTCTAGCCGACTGAACTACAGCCACCATGTTCACGCAAAAAGCGCAATGCGAGATTATAGGTGTCTCGCACGCGTTGCGCAAGCACAACGTCACATCTTCTCGGGAGCATTCACTCCGAGCAGCCCCAACACGAGCGCGAGCATGATGCGCGTTGCATCGCAGAGCGCAAGGCGTGCCTGGCGGATGGGGTCATCAGCGGGTCGCATCTCGTTGTCATCATCGGTCAGCACGCGGCAGTCCGTATAGAACGCATGGAACAAGCTGGCAAGGTCCTGCGCGTAATGCGTCATGCGGAATGGTGCGCGATCGCGCGCCGCCAATGCAACGAAGTCACCGAAGTCGGCGATCCTGCGCATGAGCGCGAGCTCTGAGGGGTGCGTGAGCGGCGAGAGATCCACGCCCTCGGGCACGACCTGCTCAGCGAGCTGCCCGATGGTCAGCGCACCTGCCGCCTCCTCCTTCGCCAGCGCCTCAGGAGCCGCCTTGCGCAGGATGGAGCAGATGCGGGCATGCGCGTACTGCACGTAGTAGACCGGGTTGGAAGCATCCTTCTTCTTCGCCGCTTCGATATCGAAGTCGATCGGCTGATCAGAGGAGCGGGACAGCATGAGATAGCGCGTGGCATCCGTGCCCACCTCTTCGACCAGCTCGCGCAGCGTGACCATCTCGCCGGTGCGCTTCGACATGCGGACCGCCTCGCCGTCACGATACAGGTTCACCAGCTGTCCGAGCACGATCTCAAGGTCTCCCGGCCAACCCCATGCCTCCAGCATGCACTCGCAGCGCTTCACATACCCATGATGGTCAGCGCCCCAGATATTGATCAGGTGGTCGAATCCGCGCATCTTCTTGTCGTAGTGATATGCCACATCCGACATGAAGTACGTCATCTCACCGTTGGCCTTGATCATGACGCGGTCCTTCTCATCCCCCAGAGCAGATGACTTGAACCAGATGGCGCCGTCCTCCTCCTTGACGTAGCCCTTGTCCTCCATAGCCTTGAGCGAGCGAGACACCGGGCTCTCTCCGTCCTCGCCCTCCACGTAGAGGCTGCGCTCGGAGAACCACCGATCGAAGGTGGTGCCCAACTGGCGCAGGATATCCTCCTGGTCCTCCAGCATCTGCTTGTAGGCGATCTCGCGGAAGGCCTCCATGCGCTCCTCATCGGTGAGGGATTCATACTTGGTGCCCTCAGCGTCGATGATGGACTGCGCGATATCGGCAACGTAGCTGCCGCCATAGCACTGCTCGGGCATCTCGGCATCGTGGCCGAGGAGCTGCATGTAGCGAACGCCCACGGAGTTACCGAACACATCCATCTGCGTGCCGTGGTCGTTGATGTAGAACTCCTCGTACACGTCATAGCCGGCGTGGCGCATCACGCGCGCCATAGCATCTCCGAGCGCCGCCCAGCGACCATGTCCCACATGGAGCGGACCGGTGGGGTTCGCGGAGACGTACTCCAGGTTGACCTTGCGCTGACCCTCGGGGATTGTGCCGCGCCCATATGCGTCGCCCTCGGTGCGCACGACGCGGATGACCTCCTGCAGCTGGCTATCCGCAAGGCGGATGTTGATGAAGCCCGGCCCCGCGATGTCAACGGATTCGATGATCTCATTCTCGGGGATGTGATCGACGATGATCTGCGCCACGTCTCGCGGTGCCATCTTCGCCATCTTCGCTGACCTCATGGCCACCGTAGAGGCCCAGTCTCCGTTCGCCTCATCCCGAGGACGCTCCAGCGCGCTCTCAGGCGGCGTGTCCAGCGGGAGCGAGCCGTCTGAGACGGCCGCAGCGATAGCCTCGTCGATGACCTTCTGCAATGAGCCGCGGATATCCATCTATAGTCCTTCCGTAAGGGGTGGATCGCATGTGCTGATACCGTGTGCTGACCGAATAGGCTTGGTGCGCCCAGCAGGACTCGAACCTGCAACCGCCGGATTAGAAGTCCGATGCTCTATCCGTTGAGCCATGGGCGCATCAAACCTAGCCAGTAGGTTCAGAGCATTATAGACCTTGGAAATGCCCCGTCGAGGGCGATCTAGAGATAATCATACGGGCAGACAGCCACGCCGTTCACCTCGACCTGGAAGTGCAGATGGGGGCCCGTCGATTTCCCCGTGGAGCCGACCGCGGCGATGTTCTGCCCACGCTCTACGCGCTGCCCGATGTCCACGAACACCGCAGAGCAATGCATGTACTTGGTGACCAGGCCATTGCCGTGCGCGATGACCACCCAATTGCCCGCGCCGCCATGATAGCCGCCATCATAGGTGGCTGCGATGACGGTCCCGGCCTCAGCAGCATAGATGGGCGCGCCCATGTTCGCAGCCATGTCCGTTCCCAGATGGAACTTCTGGTCGAACTCGCGCCACCCATACCCGCTGGACTCCCACGCATCCGGGCACGGATTCGCGAAGAAGCCACTGCCCACATCGCGACCCTCGCTCGCAGAGAGGGATGCAGCGAATGCCCGCGCAGCGGCCGCAGCGGCCTCCTCTGCTCGACGCGCAGCCTCTTCCTCGAGCTCAGCCTGCGCTTCGGTCTCTGCGATATCCCCCGCAACGGAAGCTGCCTCAGCGGAGAGCTTCCCCTGCTTCTCTGAGATCTCCAGCTTCTTCTCGCGTGCCTCGGCAAGGCGTGCATCAGCCTCGGTCTTCTGCGCATCGAACTCCGCATGCGCAGCCTCTGCCTCCGCCTTGACGATGCGGCATTCCTCGACGAGCTCCGCATGGCTCTCGTTCACGCGCTCCATCATGTCGAGCCCCGTCATGAAGTCGGTGAAGGTGGATGCGCCGAGCAATACATTCATATAGTTGGAGCTCGCGCCGGATTTGTCGCTCTTGTACATGGTCTGCGCCAGAGCTTCGATCTGCTCTTGCAGCTTCTCCATCTTCTCCTGGGAAGCATCTATCTTCACCTTGGCCTCGCGCATGGCCTTCGCGGCGACATGACGAGCATCAAGGGCGGCATCGTATTCCTCGGTCACGCGATTGAGGTCGGTCTGCAGCGCATCGATGGAGGCCTTGATGGAATCCGCACGCTGGCGCAATGCATCCAAGCGCTCAGCCGTTGAGGGACCCTCTTCGCCCTCTTCCGCTTGAGCAGAGAGAGGAGCCAGCATGGAAGAGGACAGCGCCACCATGAGCGCCAAGAGCACGGCAAGCGCGCCCTGCGCGAGCTGATGGGGCTTCTTGTGTGTCATCTGAAAGCGCATCCCACTCCGTTTGATGTCATCTCTCATCCGATAAGGAAACGAAATGGTAACGCTTGAGCATGGAGATGCAATGGAATCATCGCGCCTGAGGGAAATCATACAAAGATTCCACAACGCCGGACTCCCCTCACCTATCCTCCACACGATCCAAGAAGCTCAGCTGATGCGACCCTCTAATGCTGGGCGATCTTGTCATATATAGGATGTGCGCCCGATCGCGCACGAGGGCCCAGTTCGCATGGAGGGCACAGCAACGTCCGCTCGTAGCGCTCTCCTGACCCCTCCAGATGCCTGCATCGCCTATCCAGCAACAACTCATCCGGTGCCCTATACTGCGAAGGACAGATGAGGCGGAGGGCCTCATAACCGAATGGGAGGAATTGGTCATGAAGCTTAGGAAGGCAGCCATCGCTTTGGCGATGAGCGGGATGATGGCATTCAGCTTGGGTGCCATGACGGGATGTGCGGACAACAGCGAAGAGGTCATCCGCGAGTCCTTGACCGAGGAGATCGGTCAGCTGAAGGATCCGGATGCTGCAACGCTGGGAGAGCTCTCATCTTCCCTTCCCACCTCTTCTCTGCTGCAGCTGGGGCTGACCCCCAATGACCTCATCAAGGGCATCCTCGATGGGTTCGATGGCACCGTTGATAGCGTCACCGTGAACGGCAACGAGGCTGAGGCTGTCGTCACCCTGAGCTCGAAGAACTTCAGCGAAGTGCAGAGCGCACTGGAGAACCTGCAGTCCGACATGGTCGACAATGCAGAAGAGCTTGCAGGCATGTCGCAGGATGAGATCAAGCAGTGGGCTGGCCAGATGATCATGACCACCATCGAAGAGGCTCCAGTGGAGACCCATGAGCCCGTCACGATCAAGTACGTCCGCAATGGGAACACCTGGGAGCCGGCAGAGGGCGCTGACTCCGAGATGTACAGCGCGCTGTTCGGCTAGACGATCACGCGCATCGCCCAAAGGCCCCTTGAGCTGGTCGCTCAGGGGGCCTTTCTCATGCCCAGGAAAAGCCTTCCCCCATCCACGGGGGATCCGCGAACTAGGTGCCGTACCAGCGTCCCAACAGCGCTGCGAGCGCCAGGCGCCACCATGCAAGGTGCATGCAGCACCTCCTGCCCTTCTGCACGATCACCCCGATAGATCACGCGATGCATTCCACCTCATGTCAGAACGGTTACCCCTACGCTATGCACCTCGCATCAATCACCACAGCGCTCATACTTCGATCATGTCATGAACATGCGTCACATGCGAAGGCTGCACCCGAGCATGACGCGCACGACGAGAAAGGTGGACATCATGGGCTGCGAGAAAGAGAAGATGGGCGAGAGCATCAGCTTCGAATCCTTCGAATCCGAGAAGTGCGAGCACATCTCCGTTCCTGAGGCTGAGGCACAGCAGGCGAAGGCAGAGGAGATCCGCGCTGGAGAAGGCGCATAGGATCGCATCTCCAAGCTCGATAGCTTGAGCCAGCAGAAGAGGGCGACACCGCATCGGTGCCGCCCTCTTCGCATTCGGGACGTCCTGCTCTTGAAAGGCAGGGTATCAGGTGGATCGGGGCTGATGCCATCGTTCCAACTCCGATCACGAACACAGGCGGATTGCCCTGATGCGCATTGGAGCCGTCAAGCATCACGCCATTTTCCTGACGTCCCGCTATTGGTGAAGCCGTGAATGAAGAACGAGATGAGCACGGCTCCGGAGTTGTACGGAGTCGTCGCACCCGCGAGCACCAACCTGCTGCGACTTTCGATCGCGTTCAAGTGAACAATCACATCATCATGCGAAGCATGACTCTGTCACAAGAATCACGTTCGATGGCGATAGGAACGACCCAAGAAAAGATGCGTGAATGCTCGAGCACGTTCCGCTTAGATGATCTCCCTGGACATATGCCATGCCACATTGATGGTATGCTCTCGGAACAAGAAGGCAAGACGCGCTCAGCATGAAAGCACACAGAGCATGTGAGGCCGATTTCGACGACCGTCGCTCTGCAGGATGCCCCAAATGATGGATCGGCAGCAAAATGCCCTCCTGTCGACCAAGGTATAGCGAACGGATCAAAACGATGCCGACAATGAGCGAAAGGAGACCCTCTTGAATCACAAGCGAGGACGCGCACGCAATCGCCGTGCTGGATGCAAGATGTGCAAGTTCTGGAAGGTGAACGGACACCCCACGGAACGCCCAGACGGTGAACGATGGAGCGACCACAGGCGTCGCGAGGGCCTGCGGGATGACGTGAGGGAATACCGGAAGGGCGCATAGCATCTCATCGCTCTATTGGAGATCTGCATGGAAGCTGCTCAGATGGCAAAGCGGGCATTGCGTTCGCAAGGTTCAGATAGAAGGGTGAGCTATGCCTATTGCATATCATTACGAATGCTTTCCGCCTCGATCCCTCGATTGGGAGAGATTAGCCAAGCCTCTCGCAAAAGCAGCAGATGCCATAGCTAGATACGACAGCTTTCTGGGGATCATTCCGGACCCCGATCTTCTCGTTGCACCGCTCATGATCCAAGAAGCGGTCACATCATCACGGATAGAAGGTACTCAAGCCACCGTCGAAGACGTGCTTGTTTTCGAGGCAGGCAAAACCGAATCGGACCCAGCCAAGCGAAATGATATCCAAGAGGTGGTCAATTACCAATCTGCAGTTCGCGAGGGGGAATCGATGCTGAAAGACGTACCTATTTCTGGTCGTCTGCTAAGGGCTATCCATGAAGTCTTATTGCAAGGGGTAAGAGGGCAGTTCAAATCTCCCGGGCGGTATCGAGAGGACCAGAATTGGATCGGATTCAATTCGAACATAGAAGAAGCTCGCTACGTCCCGATCGTTCCGGAAATGATCGATGACGCGATGGCGAAATGGGAGGAATACGCCAATAGCGACTCCGATCCATCGCTCATCAAGGTAGCGGTAGCACACGCCGAATTCGAATCGATCCACCCTTTTAAAGATGGGAACGGTCGTGTCGGTAGAATCGTGGTCCCATTGATGATGTACGCAGACAGCATCATCAGCAACCCCTGCTTCTACCTAAGCGAGTTCTTCGAGCATCGAAACGATGAGTATCAGGATAGATTGCTGGCGGTATCAAGAGACGACGCATGGACCGACTGGTGCATCTTCTTTCTTGAGGCGATCGCCACGCAAGCACTGGAGAACAACGAAAAAGCGCAGAGGATCTTCGCCTTGCATGAGGAAGTGCGATCGACTCTCATAGAAGCTACCGGCTCAAAGAGCGTTGACCAGGTAGCTGCACGATTATTCAGAAACCCTATCTTCTCCTCTCGAAGCTTGATATCAGGATCTGGGGTTGGCGAAAAGACCACACAAAGGATACTGAAGAAGATGAAGGAGCTAGACATAGTAAGCGAGCTTCTTCCCCATAGTGGACAAAGGCCTGCCATCTTGGTCTTCCCAAAGCTACTAGAGATCACAGAGGGAATCAAACTAGCCAAAGATGTCCCACAAACGAATTAGTGGGACACTATTCGTACATAATGTCCCACTACCTTACTTGTAAGACAAAAATGGTATTGCAAGCGACCTCAAAGAAGCATCCCCATTGCGAACCAAGACGAGAAGCTGATCAGATGCAGAATGGACAGATATGGACAAAATCGGTCTTGTCCATAGAAGTTACATATCATGCATTACGTAACAACACCTCTGAACCGAGGAGAATATTAGAGAAATGGTCGGGACGACAGGATTCGAACCTGCGACATCCTGCTCCCAAAGCAGGCGCGCTACCAGACTGCGCCACGTCCCGACGCGATCGCATATTCTATCACAGAGCGGAGAGCGCATCCTTCAGGTGCATGAGCGCACGGCCTCTGTGCGATATCGCGCTCTTCTCTGACTGCGGGACCTCTGCGAACGTCATCGCCCCTGCGAGCTCGTCAGGGAAGAACAGCGGGTCATAGCCGAACCCCTCACTCCCCCGCTCAACATGCCCGATGCGTCCCTCGACGCACCCTTCTGCCACCGTCTCGCGCCCCTGCTCATCCACGAACACCAGCGTGCAGACGAACCGCGCCGTGCGCTCCTCGTCCGCAACATCCGCAAGCTCGCGCAGCAGCTTCTCGTTGTTCGCCGCATCATCTGCATCCTCCCCCGCATAGCGCGAGGAGTACACGCCCGGAGCACCATCCAGCGCGTCCACCACGAGCCCCGAATCATCCGCGAGTGACGCCATCCCGCTTGCCTGCGCGGCAGCCAGCGCCTTGATGCGCGCATTGCCCTCGAACGAATCGGCGTCCTCCACCGGATCCGATGCGACGCCCGCCTCGCCCAAGGTCACGAACTCCCACCCGGGCATATCGAGCGCATTGCGTATCTCATCAGCCTTATGCGCATTGTTGGTGGCCAGCAAGACCCTCATCGCATCTCCTCTCCCCCGCGCGACCCAAGGTCCACGCGCTCGACCGGCACGTCCATGCCGAGGACGCCCTGCGCCGTCAGACGGAACTTCTCGACATCATCACCTGTCACCATCACCTGAACGCGCGCGCCAGCGCTCTCCTGCGCAAGGTCGCCGCGTCGCTTCAAGATGGAGCGTACCTCGCGCGCCGTCTCCTCCGCAGATGAGACGAGCGCAACACCTGGACCCATCACATCGGATACCAGGTCGCAGATGAGCGGATAATGCGTGCATCCCAAGACGAGCGTATCGATATCCTGCTCCTTGAGCGGCTCGAGATACTCGCGTGCGATGCGCGCATACTCGCGCTCAGACGCCTCATCGAACGCCACGCCGGAAAAGCGGCTCTCCGCGATGCGCACGAGATCAGGCGTGGCCTTCTGCGTGACATGGATGCCTGCATCCAGATGCGCGATGGCATCCTCGTAAGCCCCCTGCCGCACCGTCCCCGCTGTGGCGATCACGCCGACGCGACGGGTGCGCGTCATCTGGACAGCCGCACGCGCTCCAGGCACGACCACGCCCACGACCGGGATGTCGAATGCGCGCTGCGCCGCGGACAAGCCAGCCGCCGTGGCCGTGTTGCATGCGATCACGATCATCTTGCATCCGAAGCCTGCGAGGAAGCGGCATATCTCCAGCACGAAGCTGCGCACCTCGTCAGCCTCCCGGGGACCATAGGGACAGCGCGCTGAATCCCCGAGGAAGATGAAGCGCTCGTGAGGCAAGGAGCGCACGAGCGCGTCAAGGACCGTGAACCCCCCAAGACCGGAATCGAACACGCCGATGGGAGCTGATGATGGCAGCGCTGATGCCGCCATGTGGGCAGCATCGCGCACGGGATCAGTAATGGACAACGACCACATCTCCTGGCTCGATCATCCCGTACAGCTCGCCCGCTGCCCCGATGGGCAGGTTGATGCACCCATGCGACCCGAATCCGCTCGCATAGCGCTGGCCGCCGAATGCGGACTGCCACGACGCATCATGCAACCCGACCGAATTGCCCTTGAACGGCATCCAGTAGGTCACCTTGCTCTCATATTCAGGCGTGCCGTCACTGGTCATCTCCCCGATGAGCACCGTCGGGCTCTGCTTGTTGTTCAGCGTATACACGCCCGTGGGAGAATCATGGACGCCCCGCGCTCCCGAGACGATATCGCTCTCCCAGATCAGCGTGCCCGCATCATCATAGAAGCGCGCATACTGCTCCGAGAGGTCCACATCCACATACCGCGCACCCCAATCCTGAGAGCCCAGCGCCGTGAACCCGCGCCCGCTCTGCAATACCGGGATCTCCACGTTGCCGATGGTGCCGTTCTGCACGGCTTCGATGGCCGCAGCCTCGAGCGCCTCCCCGTCAACCTTCCATCCATACGGGCCGCCCTTGACGGTGACGACCTTCCCGTCTGGACGCGTATAGGTGCGCTCGGACCCCACAGTGTCGAACTGCTCCCCTACCGTCTCAGCCCACATGGCAAGCTCATCGTTGTTGAAGAGCACCTCGAACTCGGGCGTGACCGTGACCCAGGCACCGATGGTGGTGGCGTTGACGTTCGCCGCAGGGTTGCCATCCAGCGTGAACGTGATGTCCGCGCGAGCGAGCTGGTTCGCCTTCACGCACGCATCCACGAGGCGCTGGTCATCCTCGAAGATGTTCGGGTCGAGCCGCTCATCCTTGCGGAGCACGACCTCCTTCTGCAAGGTGATGACAGCCTCCATGCACTTGTCGACGACCTTGGTAGGGTCGAGCATCGTCCCCTCCACCTCAGGCGCGATGTAGAACTTGCCGACGTCATCCTTGAAGATCACGGATGCATCCACGGGCGCGTCCGCTTGCGCGTTCACTTCCTCGACCGCCTTCTCGATGACGCTGGAGAGCGCGCTCGCGCTCATGGCATCCGCCACCGCCTCGGTCACATCATGCTCGGCGAACAGGTGCGCAGGCCATGCCCAGGGCATCTGCTCCTCCAAGACAGCCGTGGCGACAGAGGTGGAATCGAGGTCGATCCCTGCTTGACCGCTCGTCACCGTCAGGTTCATGCCCTGGCCCTTCACCTTGAAGCTGAAGCTGCCAACGGTCTCATCCAATTCAGATGCTGCCTGCTCAGGAGAATCCAGCGAGATATCCACCGTCGAGATATAGGTGTTCGGGAAGAAGTGCGTATAGAAGAGGGCAGCGCCTCCCACATAGGCGATGCCCAGCACGCCCACGATGATGGCGGCTGCGATCCCCAAGCGCTTTCCGATGGAGGTGCGGTGCGCCTTCTTGCCCGATCCAGGCTCCTTGGCGGCACCTCCCACATGCGCGTCAGCATCGTGCGCGCGATCAGCTGCAGAGCCGCTCTCGGGAAGAGGCGCCTCATCGCCACTGGAGGCATGCCTCCCATGCTTCGGGCCCGCAGCGCTCGAAGCGCCCTTCGGCGCGTGGGATGAGCGATCGTCAGTCGACGTGGGCTGCACGGACGGCTCGTTCGCATCCACGTCTGCGACGGGCGCAGATGCGCCGACGCCCTGAGGCTCCCCACCAGGTGCCTCTTCCGTCCTGTCGCTGCTCTCCGTCCGACGAGACCACTTCTTGACCGTGGCCTTCTTGGCGGCGTGCTTCCCTTTTGCGTGTCGTGCCATCAGCTGCCCTCTTGTTGCGTTTCTCTGGCGCGGGCTATTGTACTCAACCAGGCGCGAAAGAGCAGCATGGCCGTGCGATCGTGGAGAAGATTACGCAAGATGCGCACCATCATCCGTCCGCCGGATGCTGCGTCACCGATCCTGTGGTGTTGTCCTTGTTGCGCAAGGCAGCACCGAAGAACACCGCCTCTTCGCCGAAGCGGTCCTTGAGGGCGTCGGTGGCCGTGATGAGGCCGCGGCGCTTGTCTGGATCGTCTATGAGCGGAGCAGCAGCCTCGCTCGCGCCATCCTCGGGCAGGTCGAACAAGGCTTCCTGGACGTTGCGCTCAGGCTCCTGCTCAAGGCCGCTCGCCCGCACCCCGAGCAATCGCACACGCTCATGAGGACGCCACACCTTGTCCAGGAGCGGCCCCAGATGCGCTGCGAGCGCAAGCTCATCATCGCTCGAGGGAGTGACCGTCATCTGCGCAGAGCGCACGCTACGGTCCTCCATCCTCACCTTCACGGCAAGCGTATGGGCACGGAACCCCTTCTTGCGCAAACGGCGCGCCACCTTGCCCAAGAGCGTGGAGAGCGCCGCCATGATGTCGTCGCGCGCATCGAGCACATCCGCGAACGTGGTCTCATGGGATACGGACTTCACCTCGCGCTCGGTCGCGATGGCAGACCCATCTGCCCCCATCGCACGAGCGCGCATCATCTCAGCGCGGCTGCCGAACACAGATGCCATGAGCCGCTCATCAGCACAAGCAAGGTCTGCCAGCGTGCGCACGCCCGCCGCGGTCAGCCTCTGATGCGCCGCCTTCCCCACGCCGCTCAGCACCTTGATGGGAAGCGGTCCCAGGAACTGCGCCTCGCTGCCTGGCAAGACCACCGTGAGGCCATGGGGCTTGTCCATGTCGCTCGCCACCTTCGCCACCGACTTCGTGCTGCCAAGCCCTATGGAGCACGTGATGCCCACCTCCTCGCGCACGCGCCGTTGGATGCGGCGCGCGACGACGGCGGGGTGCTCCGTATTCACCCGCGAAGGCGTGATATCGGCGAAGGCCTCATCGATGGACACCTGCTCCACATACGGCGTCTCATCGCCGATCAGCCCCATGACCTGACGAGAGAGCTCGCGATAGCGATCATGCCTGCCCGCCACCCAGATGGCATCTGGGCAGAGCCTGCGTGCCGTGAACGCCGGCATCGCCGAGCGCACGCCATAGGTGCGCGCCTCATACGAGCACGTGGCCACCACACCATGCCTGTCCGCATCCCCACCCACGATCACCGGCTTGCCACGCCATTCAGGATGATCCAGCTGCTCGACAGAGGCGAAGAACGCATCCAGATCGAGCAGCATGATGGCACGCCCGCTCCAGGGCACGAGGAGCGCATCGGCTGTCTCCATTCGATCCATGCCGCCAGTCTATACAAAAAGAGGGCCCCTTCACAGGGACCCTCCCAGAATGCACATGCTCGTGCGCATCAAGCCGTCATGGGGATGACCATCATGGCTATCGTGAGGATGACCATGCTGACCACACCGAGGATGATGACGAGCTTCATCACGAACTTGAGCCATGTGGAGTACTCCACCTTCGCCAGTGCCAAGCCGCCCATGATGGCGCCGCAGGTCGGGGTGAAGAGATTCACGAGGCCGTTGCCTGCAACGAAGATCATGATCATGGTCTCGACGGAGAAGTTGAGGCCGTGAGCCAAGCCGCCCATGATGGGCACTGCCACCGTCGCCATGCCGGAGCTCGACGGGATGAGGAACGACAGCAGGATGAACAGCAGGTAGGACAGCGGGGCGAAGATGATGGCGGACATGCCCTGCAGGCCGGATGCCGCAGTGTTCAAGATCCACTCGTCCAGTCCCGTCTCGCCCATGAGGACGGTGATGGAGCGGGCAAGGGCGATGATGAGCACGACGGACATCATCTCGCCAGCGCCGTTGATGAACGCCTTCACGAACCTATCCTGCGAGATGCCACCGATCAGGCCGATGATGAAGGACATGATCAGGAACCATGCTGATGCCTCGCCGAAGTACCAGGTGCCCAGAGGGGTGCCGGTCAGCCATGCAGACCAAGCTGGGGTGACCTCTTCGACAGCGGTGTCAACGCCCTCGGTGCCCTCGGGGAGCGCCAGGCTCGTGCCCGTGGCATCGTCATAGACAGCGGTGATGTCCTCTGCCCCCACAGTGGCGGTGATCTCCTCGGAAGTGGCACCCACCTCGAATGCATCCACGCCGAGCTGGGACCACGGGATGAAGCTGATGATCATGACCACGAACGTGAGGCCGAACACGATGAGCGCCCACTTCTGGCGAACGGTCATGTGCTTCACGTTCTCAGCGTCATCGGTCGCAGCCTCGCCCTCGGACTCCTTCATGTCCCACTCATTCATCATGTCATTCTGCTCTTGCAGCGATAGGATAGTGGAACCCTTGTCAGCCTTCACCTTCTTCGCATAGCGCATGACGAAGATGATGGAGATGACCAGCGAGGTGATCCAGAGGATGGCGCCCAGCGCCAAGATGATGCCCTGGTTGATCTCGAAGCCCGTGCCAGACAGCGAGTCGATGGCAGCGCCCACGGCGAAGGGGTTCACCGTAGAGCCCAGAACGCCGCAGCCAGCGCCCAAGAGGACGACCGCGCAGCCGACGATGCTATCGAAGCCAGCTGCGACCATGGTGGCCGCCAACAGCAGATAGAACGGGACCGTCTCCTCCAGCATGCCATAGGTGGTGCCGCCGATGGAGAAGATGGTCATGAGGATCGGGATCAAGATGAGCTCGTTGCCCTTGAGCTTGTGCACGAGGGCCGCGATGCCCGCATCCAGCGCGCCCGTCTCCGTGATGATGGCCAAGAAGCCACCCAGGATGAGCACGAAGATGCAGATGTCTATAGCTTCCTTGAAGCCATCGACCGGTGCATTCACGATGTTCGCAAGGGTTGCGCCGGTGATGCCTTCCACGCCTGCCGCACTCATGATCATGGTGATGATCGCCAGTGCCACAAGCATGATGAGCAAGATAGCGAATGCGGATATGCTGCGCTTCTTGCGCTCCTTCTTCGGAGCGGTGTTCTCAGCAGCCATGGTCTTCCCTCCTTAGTTTGCACCGGCCCTGAAAAGGGAATGAGGCAGGGCCGGTCTCGTAGCTTCTTCTTATCAAGCGGTGATGATGGTGCCCGTCTTGCCCTCGAGCCCCTCAGCGGCGTGCTCGAGGGAGGTGATGAGCGCCTTGCCTTGCGGATACGCCGTCAGGTACTCGATGCATGCCTGCACCTTCGGCAGCATGGACCCCGGTGCGAACTGGCCCTCTTCGATGTACTTGCGTGCCTCGGAGATGGTCATCGAATCAAGGTCGCGCTGCTCGGGCGTGTTGAAGTTGATGGCCACCTTCTCCACTGCGGTCAGGATGACCAGCATGTCAGCCTTGAAGTCGGCCGCCAGCTTCGCAGAGGTGCGATCCTTGTCGATGACCGCGGGGATCCCGTGATAGGAATCGTCGCGCTCGATGACCGGGACGCCACCGCCACCAGCAGCGATCACGATGTAGCCGTCGTCCATCAGGTCCTTGATGGCGTCAAGCTCCACGATGCGCTGCGGCTTGGGGCTCGCGACCATCATGCGCCATCCGCGCCCAGAGTCCTCGGCATAGGTCATGCCGGTCTCAGCTGCACGCTCCTTCGCCTCTTCCTCGGTGAGGAACGGTCCCACCGGCTTGGTGGGATGCTGGAACGCTGGATCTTCCGGATACACCACGGTCTGCGTGATGACGCATGCGGTGGAGCGGAGGATGGAGCGCTGCTTGAGCTCGCCCAAGAGCGCCTGCGAGAGCTGGTAGCCGATGTAGCCCTGGCTCATGGCGCCGCACTCCGGAAATGGCATCTCAGGAATGGAGCTATCATGGGCGCTGGCCTCTGCGAAGGCATTGGAGATCATGCCGACCTGCGGGCCGTTGCCGTGGCTCACCACCACATTGATGCCCTCCGCCACCATGTCGATGATGTGGGTAGCCGTGTTCTCCACGAGCTGGAGCTGCTCTTGCGGGGTATTGCCGAGAGCGTTGCCACCGAGTGCGATGACCACGCTCTTGCCCGCTCCCTTCTGATATGCCATCTCTATCAGCTCCTCTTACCTCAACGTCGCGTACATGATCGCCTTGATGGAGTGCATGCGGTTCTCCGCCTCATCGAAGACCTTGGAGCGGCTGGACTCGAAGACCTCGTCGGTGACCTCCATCTCCTTCAGGCCGAACTTCTTCGCCACATCAGCGCCGATGGTGGTGTTCTCATCATGGAAGGACGGCAGGCAGTGCATGAAGATGGCATCGTCTGCGGCCATGGCCATGACATCGGAGTTCACCTGGAAGGGA
The DNA here is from genome assembly GCA_910589125.1 of uncultured Eggerthellaceae bacterium. Lineage (GTDB taxonomy): Bacteria > Actinomycetota > Coriobacteriia > Coriobacteriales > Eggerthellaceae > MGBC163016. The sequence continues at coordinate 90,376 of CAJURX010000003.1, read as the reverse complement.
GAGAGCAGCTTGATGCGCTCGGCCCAGATGTCGTCAGGCTCGCCCATGGACACCCAGATGTCGGTGTAGATGACATCAGCATCCGTGGCTGCCTGCTTCACGTCGTCGGTGAGGGTGATGGTGGCACCCGTCTCAGCGGCGATCTTCTTGCAGGTATCCACGAGCTCCTCTTCGGGCATGAGGTCCTTCGGACCGCAGCCGACGAAGTGCATGCCCATCTTGGCGCAGAGCACCATGAGGGAGTTGCCCATGTTGTTGCGGCAATCGCCGAAGAAGACGAACTTCAGGCCCTTGACGCCCATGGGGAAGTTCTCCTGGATGGTCATGAGGTCAGCGATCATCTGGGTGGGATGGAACTTGTCCGTGAGGCCATTCCATACCGGCACGCCTGCGACGCTCGCCAGCTCCTCGACGAGGTCCTGGGAGAATCCGCGGTACTCGATGCCGTCATAGAAGCGACCGAGCACGCGTCCCGTATCCTCGATGGATTCCTTCTTGCCCATCTGCGATGAGCCGGGATCCAGATAGGTGACGCCCATGCCCAGGTCCATGCCCGCGACCTCGAAGGAGCAACGGGTGCGCGTGGAGGTCTTCTCGAAGAGCAGGACGATGTTCTTGCCCTCAAGGTACCTATGGGGAACGCCTGCGCGCTTCAGGTTCTTGAAGTCCCGGGACAGATCAGCGAGGTACTGGATCTGCGCGGGAGTGAGATCGAGTATCTTGGTCAGACTACGGCCACTGAGATTGACTGGCATGGCTACCACCTCTTCTTCCTTGATGAACGGTCAGGCTGCGCCCGCGGATCAGGCGCAGCCGTTGCAATCGGTCAGACCTCTTATGCGTCCTCGCGCCAGAGCGGCATGGACATGCAGCGTGGGCCGCCACGGCCGCGGGAGAGCTCAGCGGAGGGCATCTCCAGCACGTTGATGCCGTGCTCGCGCAGCACCGCGTTGGTCACGTCGTTGCGCTCGTACACGATGACGGTGCCCGGACGCACGCACAGCGTGTTCGAGCCGTCATTCCACTGCTCGCGCTCAGCTGCGATGCGGTCGCCGCCGCCACAGGGGATGAGCTCCACAGGACGTCCGACGTACTCGGTCAGGATCTCCTCCAGCGTCTCGTTGCGCTCGCGGACGTGGATGTCACCACCAGCAGCAGGCTTGATCTCGAACACCGTCAGCGGGCCCATGATGCCGGGATGGATGGTGAACTTGTCATAGTCGATCTGAGTGAACACCGTGTCCAGATGCATGAACGCGCGGGAGTTCGGGATGTTGAACGCCAAGATCGTGTCGATCGGGGAATCGGACTCGAAGATGTTGTGCGCGATCTGGTCGATGGCATCGGGCTCGGTGCGCTGGGAGATGCCGATGGCCAGCACATGGTCGTTGATGTTGAGGATGTCGCCACCTTCGATGTGGAAGGTGTAGTCGCGCTCGTAGTACTGCGGCACGCTCTGATAATCCGGGTGATACTTGAAGATGTAGTCACCATAGATCGTCTCGCGATTGCGGGTCTGCGAGTACATGCGGTTGATGGAGACGCCATTGCCGATCATCGCGAACGGATCGCGCGTGAAGTACAGGTTCGGCATGGGGGCGCACACGAGCTTGGAAGCATCGCTGACCAGGTCGACGAGCGAATTGCTCTTGTCGGTGTGGAGCTCCTGGAGGTTGATGCCCGCCATGGTCTTGAGCACGAGCTCCTTGTTGGTCGGGTAGTTGTCGTTCATGTAGTCGTAGATGATCTTCTGGTACTTCTCGGTGCGGATGCCCGCCTCGAAGATCCACTGCTTCAGGAACTTGTCGCGAAGCTCAGGGAAGGTGTCCAGGACCTCCGCCATGAGGTCTTCCAGATACACGACCTCGACGCCCTCGTCACGGAGGATCTTGGCGAAGGCATCATGCTCCGCCTGAGCCACCTTCAGGAACGGGATGTCGTCGAAGAGCAGCTCTTCGAGCGTGTTCGGAGTGAGGTTCAGAAGCTCATCTCCAGGTCTGTGCAGGAGTACCTTCTTCAGCGGCATGATCTCGGATTTGACATTGACGCCAGCCATGGGGACTCCTCCTTTCGTGTCTGTGGGAGCCCAGTCGTGCCGCTTGGCTTCAGCTTGACTCGCCTTTTACAAGATGACTGAATTGTAGATTGACCCATTCACCCTACAAATGTCCATCATTTACATGATCCGTCATGATTTTGGGTTATTTTGCATGAGGATTAGTCGCATATGCTCGCAGAGCAGACGCGCTGTCAACGCTTTTGGAACACAATAGGAAGGAGCGCCACGATGCACTTCCCTTTGGATATCCTGACCAATCACCTTGCAGACCAAGGTGTCGAAATCGTGAAGGCGCCCGCGCATCCGCGCAACCAGTTCGACTGGGTCACCGCCGTCTCCGACTTCCTCAAAGCACCCGCTGGGCAGACCATCGTGCCCATATTCGAGAGCATATCCACCAGCACCTCCATCACGCCGAAGATCGTCGTCACGCGCTCGCTCTCGGATGACTCCACGGTGGATGCGCTCGCACCCGATGACCTCCTCATCCGAACCTCGCTTCCCATCTCGCTGGTGGCCGACCGCGTGCAGCGATTCCTCTTCGAGATCATCCAGTGGAACGACAAGATGGCCGAGATGGTGGATGAAGGGTGCATCAGCCTGGACCTGCTCAAGGAGAGCGAGCAGATCATCGGGAAGTACATCGGCGTGTCCGATGCCACCTTCTCATACATCGCCCATACCCCCGACATCCGCCCCATCGACGATGTCAGCCTCTACTTCGTTGAGAATGGCAACTATCCGTTGGACGCCATCAAGAAGACGCGCGAGCAAGGCCTCCTCAAGCGGTGGGAGAACCAGGACTGGACGGTCGTGCATCCCAAGGCGAACGGGATCATCCCCTACCCCACCATCAGCCGCGTGATGAAGCGCAACGGGATGTATGCGGCGCATATACTGCTGGTCTCCGACACTCCGGTCACTGCATCCATGCGCTTTCTGTTCGACCTCCTCGTCGCCAAGATAGAGCACTGCCTGCAACGCCACTGGATGACGGAGAATCCGCTCGACCAGGGCTATGTATACTTCCTCGAAGAGCTCTTCAAGGGGAACATCTACGGAGATGACCAGCTCGCAGAGCGAGCGGAGCTGCACGGCATCCCCTACGACGGCGTCTTCCAGGTCTGCGTGGTGGGCAGCGCGTGGAAGGTGGGATCATCCCGCTATCTTGCCAAGCACATCCTGGAGTGCGAACCGAGATGCAAGATCGTGGTCGGAGATAGCGAGGTGACCATCCTGCTCTGCGCGTGGGAGGGCGAGGAGGAGGCCATCGATCAGATGGAGGCGAACGTGTTCGAGGCGGTGCGCATGATGGATGTGGAGGTGGGCGTCTCCGAGCGCATCGACAGGCTCGAGCTCGCAGCGCTCGCGCGAGACGAGGCCAGCATCGCCCTTCGCTATGGCACCCTCTACTCCAATAGGTACGTCTCCTTCGATGAGGGCAGCGCCCAGGCGCGCTACACGCGCATCGCCTTCCGGTTCCACCGCTACTTCCCCTATTGCGCCCTGGACCAGTTCGAGAGCAACTCCAAGTTCATCACGCGCTTGCTGAGCTTGGATAATCCACTGACGAAGCTCCAAGAGGTGGACCGGAAGCGCGGCAGCAGCGACCTGGAGATACTCCGGACCTACCTCTACCATGGAGGCCGGGTGAACATCGTCTGCAACAAGCTCCACATGCACCGCAACACCGTCCTGTACCGGCTGGAGAAGATCCGCGCCATCGTGTCATACGACCTGGACGACAGCGACAACGTGCAGTACCTGAGGACGCTGTTCTTCCTGATGCCCTAGCCTCCGCGAGCACTTGAGCTAAGATACCTTGGAACACGTTCGAGGAAAGGCCTGCCCATGTTCGAAGACGAGAACGGCAACCGCCCTGGGGATTGGATGCATCGAGCGCAGCGCTCGCGCGCGAGCGCGAACGACCTGCACGAGGACCCGAACGAGCCGAAGTGGTACAAGCAGACGTTCTGGATCATCGTGCTGATCGCACTGTTCTGGCCGATCGGCATCGTCTTGGCATGGAGGTCCGACTGGCCGCTTCCCGGCAAGATCGCAGCCACCGTGCTCGTCGTGCTCTACATGGCGCTCGCGCTATACACAGTGGAGAATGCGCCAGCTGTGGGCTGATCCCATACCCTTGCAGCCATCAGCAACGCTCCGACAAGGAAGGCCCCAACGCACGGGGCAGATCGCGAGAGAGCACGAGAGCGTGCTTCGCTTTGCGAGGAAGGAGCGCGTGGACCGCTCGAGACCAGGCGCATCGCGGCTCCGTGACGTCAAAAGACCCGGCCGACGCGCAACGTCGACCGGGCCGAATGGTTGGTGGAGGCGCGGAGAATCGAACTCCGGTCCATACCAGATCCTCGATGAGGCGCTACAAGCTTAGTTTGCGCTCAAGGTTTGGGAGGAGTGCGGCTCGCAAACCAGCGTTGCTCCTCCGAGCCCGTTCCGTCTTAGCTGCATCCATACGGGCTACGTGATGCAGAGCATTCCCCTTAAGATGACGCTTCCCTCAGACCGGGGAACCTCTGAGTTCAGCGGATGGTTGCTGTTTAAGCAGCCATGGCGAGCGCCGGAGCGCTCTGAGTCTTAGCTTTGCCAATTAACTTGACAGTACCCCTGTTTAGCGTGGCGAGGAGACCACGGCTTGCTCCTCATCTCAGACCTGCCATGTCGAAACCAGTCGCCCCCGGCAGGTAAGGTAAGCATTCTACTCTGGTGACGCATCACGTCAAGGCATATCAGCGCTTCTTCAGGAAGCCCATGGACTCGCTGATCTCGGACATCGTGTCCTTGAGCTCGCCGATCACCTGCGCACCTTCGCGGTAGACGGCATTCATGTCCTGCGTGGCCTCTGCGATGCCCTCGCGCGATATCCCCAGGTCGAACTCCTCACCATCACCGGCACGGATGACCTTGGTATGCGGGTCCGGGTCATCCTCCGACCCATCATCCACCACCTCGTACCCATCCATGTCAACGTAATAGTACTCCTGCTCCTCGCCGTTCTCGTCGAGCAGGACGAAGCCTATCTCATTGTCATCCTCATCCACGAGGTAGGCATGGATATCCTCATCCTCGATCTCCATCTCGATGACCTCTTCTTCCAGGTCATGCGCATCCTCGATGTGGTATCCCTCGGAATGCAGCGCATCCGCCGCAGCTTCCTCGTCAGCAGCTTCTGTCACCTCATCGGGGTCATAGCCATCATAGTCGGCCTCGTTGCTCGTCTCGAAGCTCGCCCAAGCGTGCTCCTGATCAGACTCCATGGCCTCTTCGCCCAGAAGCTCGTCCATGTCATCTTCGACGTCCTGCAGCTCTGTCACCTGGTCGGTCCACTCGGCTTCGGTCTCGCCGGTCTGCTCCATGGCCTCCAGCTCTTCATCAAGCCCCATGACAGACCCCCTTTCCTCGCATAGCTGATCGGTATCAGGGTATAGCACAACGAAGCGCGATGCCTCGGATGATGCCGCGCGCTTGCTGAGATGTAACCTCGCCTGTCAGATATCGTTGACGGAGAGCTAGCGGCTGCGGTCCTTCAACGCGCGGTCGATCTCGCGCTTGACATCCCGCTCCTTCATGGATGTGCGCTTGTCGTAGAGCTTCTTGCCGCGCGCAAGGGCTATCTCGACCTTGACCAGGTTGCGGTCATTGAAGTACATCTTGAGCGGCACGACGGCGAGGCCCTTCTCCTGCGTCTTCTCCGCCAGATACCGGATCTGCCTCTTATGGAGGAGGAGCTTGCGGCGACGGTCCGGATCCACATTGGCGATGTTGCCATGCGCAAAGGGCGCGATGTGCAGATTGTTGAGCCAGACCTCCCCCTTGCGCACGAGCGCGAACGCATCGGTGAGCTGCGCATTGTTGTCGCGCAAGGAGCGGACCTCGGTGCCCGTCAGCTCTATCCCCGCCTCGAAGGTCTCTAGGATATCGTAATCATGGAAGGCGCGCCTGTTCTTGGCGATGGTCCGCTCTCGCTCGCTCTTCTTCTGCATGATGCGCTTCTATTCTCCCTCAGGGGCATCCGTGGGGATGATGGTCAGCGTGTCCTTGCCCGGGATGATCCCCTGAGCAGCCTCTTCTGCAGCAGTGGGATTGGCGAATGCCGGACGCGGCCCTGCCTGCTGCATGCCCTGCGCGCCTTGGGCGATGTGCTGCCCCTGGGCGCCTTGGGGCTGCATCCCCCACCCCTGCTGGGGCATGCCCTGATTGGCGAACTCGCCTGCTCGCATGAACTGCTGGCGCTCGAAGGGCGCGTCCGCTGCGTGCTGCACTGCCATCTGGTTCGGCATCGGACCATGCTGCTGGGCGAGGCGCGGATTGTTCATGGGCTGGCGCGCATCAGGGCGCATCTGCTGGGCCGCCGCTGACGGAGCCGGCTCCGCCTCGATGACCTCTGCAGCGTCCGCCTCGATCGCATCGGATGAGCCATCCTCGTCCATCGGATCCAGGTCATCGCCGTCGGCTTCGCGGCGCATCTTCTCGAACAGCTCGATCTGCGCGCGCTGGACCGTGGACATCTGGCTATTCTCATCCTCCAGCTCCGCGATGCGCGCTGAGAGCCGCTCGATCTTCGCGGTCATCCGCTTGAGCTCGCGCTCGGCGTCCATCGGCTTGCCCTTCTTGCGAGGCGCGTGCGGATGCTCCACCACCGGAGAGATGCCCGGCACGAAGCTGGCATCGAACTCGAGGTCCAGCGCGAATCGCACCAAAAGGCGGATGGTGGCCTCGATATCAGAGAGGGATACGGTCTCATTCGGGGTATGCATGTAGCGCAGCGGCACGGACACCAGGCCCGTCGGGATGCCGCTCTGCGATATCTGGATGGCGCGCGCATCGGTCCCCGTGACGCCCGGCTCGGCTTCGAGCTGGTACGGGATGCCCTCAGCCTCAGCCGCTGCCACCAAGCGCTCGAACACGAGCGGGTTGATGTTCGGCCCCTTCGCGATGACAGGGCCCTTGCCGCAGCGGATGTCGCCATGCTTCGTGCGATCGATGCCGGGGTAGTCCGTGGCATGGGTCACGTCGAACGCCACGGCCACGTCAGGATTCACAGAATAGGCGCTCGTGATGGCACCGCGCGTGCCGATCTCCTCCTGCGTGGTGATCGCGGCGATGTAGGTGCCCTGCATCTGATCGGTCTCCGCCAGGCGCTCCATGACCTCGCAGGCGATGAACACGCCGCTCTTATCATCGAAGGACTTGGATACCGCCATGTCGCGCCCGAAGCGCTCGAAGCCCACGCCGAAGGTGATGGCATCCCCCACCGCAACCTTCTGCTTGACCTTGTAGGCGGGCATCCCCAGGTCTATCACCAGGTTGTCCAGCGGGGTCACGGACTTGCGGTCATCAGCATCTATCAGGTGTATGGGCTTGCGGCCGACGATGCCGCGCAGCACGCCTTCCCGGGCATGCACGTCAACGCGCATGCCCGGGAGGATCGCCGCGTCCACACCACCGATCGCCGAGACGTACAGGAAGCCATCATCGGAGATATAGCGCACCATGAGGCCGATCTCATCCATGTGAGCCGCCAGCATGAACACGGGAGAGGCCATCTCGACGACGCTGCCATGAGCCGCCGCGCCCTCCTCCACGTACTCGTATTCACCCGCATCCTCGAACGACCCGACGTGCACCGTCTCATCATCAGCCTCATCATGGATCACGTTGATGTGGCTGGAGAGGATGGCATGCACCGATCCCATGGTGTCGGTGTGGATCTCATCGGCGATGCCGGTGAGCCGCTGGCGAACGAGCTCCGCCACCTTCTCCTCCGACCCCGTGGGAGAGGGGGTCTCGACGAGCTCCTTCAGGAACTTGATGTCGCGTTTCTTCATGGGTGCACGCTCCTACCAGTACTCGCGCTTGCTCTTCCGCTTCTTCTTGACCGGCGCACGGAAGTCCATCTCCAGCTGGCCATCCGCCTGCGACTCCTTATGCGGCTTGCGCTCGATCTTCTCTATGGTCCAGGACAGCGCATCGTTGCCGAACAGCTCCAGCATGCGCACGCGCGCGTCATGGGCGTTGGCCTTGGAGCCCATGCGCGATGCGCTCTCGAACTCGAACAGGCCGCGAGCGCGGTCCGCTTGGGAGTCGAGCGATCTGTAATGGGCTACGAATGTGGTCACGCGCTCCCTTTCCGCTGCGCTGCCGTATGGGCTGCTCGCCATATTATCAAATGCGCGCACCCACCGCGCACCTGCTTGGCGCAAAACCTTCGCGGTGAGCCGCCCTTCCCGGCATCGAATGGGTATCATCTCATCGTGCATATGACATTCTTCTCCAGGAGGATCCCATGGAAAGCTACAAGCGCGCATTCATCGACTTCATGGTGGAAAGCGACGTGCTCAAGTTCGGCGAGTTCACCTTGAAGAGCGGGCGCACATCTCCCTTCTTCATGAATTCCGGCGCATACGTCACAGGGCTCCAGCTCAAGCGGCTGGGCCAGTGCTATGCCGAGGCCATCCATGAGGCGTTCGGCCTTGGGTTCGATGTGGTGTTCGGGCCGGCCTACAAGGGGATCCCGCTCTCCGTGGTCACGGCCATCGGATTGGAGGACCTCTACGGCAAGCAGGTGCGCTACTGCAGCAATCGCAAGGAGGCGAAGGACCACGGGGATGTGGGCATGCTGCTCGGGTCAGAGCTCCACGATGGCGATCGCGTGCTCATCGTGGAGGACGTGACCACGTCCGGCAAGTCCATCGAAGAGACCTACCCCATCATCAAGGCAGCAGCAGACGTGGAGGTGGTCGGCCTCATGGTGTCGCTCGACCGCCAAGAGGTCGGGCGCGGCGGGAAGATGCCAGCGCTCGCTGAGGTGTCAGAGACCTATGGATTCCCCGCGCATGCCATCGTGACCATGTCAGAGGTGGTCGAGCATCTGAGCAGCCAGGGCCTGCTGGATGCCAGTCAGGTATGCGCCCTTGATGCCTACTACGAACAGTACGGAGCGAAGTAGCTCCTCCCCCGCTCCATCCCATCCACCTCGCACGACCACCCAAGAGCGCGCCTTCCACTCAAGGCGCGCTCTTGCACATCCGAGGGCCATTCCAAGGATGCGCATGATATCCGCCTCCGCATCCGGCGATCTGCGCTATCATACGAACATACATTCGTTAGAACAGATGTTTGAGGTATGCAGATGGATATCGTGCAGAAGCTGGAGATATTGAGCGACGCTGCGAAGTACGACGTCGCCTGCACCTCATCCGGCGTCGACCGCGCGGGCAAGCGCGGGCAGCTGGGTGCTACCTCCAATGCGGGATGCTGCCACAGCTTCACCGAGGACGGCCGCTGCATATCGCTCTTGAAGGTGCTCATGACCAACGTTTGCACCTATGACTGCGCCTACTGCGTGAATCGGAAGAGCAACGCCGACATCACGCGGGTGAGCTTCACTCCCCAGGAGCTGGCAGACCTCACGATCGGCTTCTACCGCCGCAATTACATCGAAGGGCTGTTCCTGAGCTCAGGGGTCATCGGAGATGCCGACCGCACCACGGAGCTCATGATCGAGACGCTGCGCATCCTCCGCGAAGGATACGGGTTCCGTGGCTACATCCATGCGAAAGCGGTGCCCGGCGCATCCCTGGAGCTGATACAGCAGCTCGGGCACTTGGCTGACAGGCTCTCCGTCAACCTCGAGCTGCCCAGCTCTCAGAGCTTGGCGCTCCTCTGCCCTGACAAGACGCGCCAAAGCGTGCTCGCACCCATGAAGCGCATCAGCGAATCCATCGCCGAGGATGCGGAATCCCGCGCGCTCGTGCGCAAGCGCACCACCGTGTATCTCACCGACGCGCGCCCGAAGCGGGCCGCGCGCGCATTCGCGCCAGCAGGCCAATCCACGCAGATGATCATCGGCGCCACCCCTGAGACCGACTGGCACATCCTGGGACTTGCGGCATCGCTCTACAAGACCATGCAGCTCAAGCGCGTGTTCTTCAGCGCATACCTTCCCGTCATGGAAGACGTGCGCCTGCCGCGGACCGATCACGTGCAGCTCGACCGAGAGCATCGGCTCTATCAGGCAGACTGGCTCTTGCGCTTCTACGGGTTCGATGTGCGGGAGATCATCGATGAGGCGCATCCGCACCTGGAGACGGACGTGGACCCGAAGGCGAACTGGGCGCTCAACAATCTGGATGAGTTCCCCGTGGAGGTGAACACCTGCCCATATGAGACGCTCTTGCGCGTGCCGGGGATCGGAGTGCGGGGCGCGAAGCTGATCGTGCGCGCAAGGCGGCAGACGACGCTCGGAGAAGCGGAGCTGCGCAAGCTCGGCGTCGCATACAAGCGCGCACGCTACTTCATCACCTGCAATGGGAAGTACATGGGTCGTGGCGTGGAATTCAGCCGAGAGGCGCTGCATGCAGCGCTCGCTTCCAAGATAGAGGGCGGCTCCCACGGCCGCCGCGCTGACAAGGTAGCGGATGGCCAGATGAGCCTCTTCGAGGCCGTGGATGCAGCTCCGAAGCTGCCAACGCGCACGCCGACACCGCTCTCCGAGGCGCCTCGCGCATCCCATGGCACGCAGATGCTCCGCACGGCACGCGAAGATGCTCTCGCCCCTGCAACCGCTGCCACCTCTGCGCGCGAGGAGGTGCCATTCTGATGGCAGGACAGCCCGCGAGCATCCCAGCTGACATATCCGATGAGCTGGCATATCTCCATGACGGAAGCCCCGAAGGGCTGCTCTCCTGCATCTTCGCTGCATACGAGCGGCACGAGGATCCCGCCGAGATCGCCTGCCGAGCCGACCATCAGCCACGCCTCTTGCAGACCTCCGTCATCATCCCCACCGATCCTGACCACGCGCATCGCGTGCTTGCGGGCATCCGCACGAGGCTGGGAGCATACACGCACCGTCAAGCCCTGAAGTGCACGCTCTCCGGCCGCGCAGATGCAGGGACAGCCCTCTATCGGTTCGTGCGCTTCGCCCTTGACGGCACCGACCGGCGCCACTGCGAGAGCTGCCGGTTCCAGGATCGCTGTGCGCGGCGGAGCTGTCAGCGCATGAGGATGGCTCCTGTGAACGACGTGACGCACCCCCGCGTGAAGCCCTTCCACGATGCCGTGCGGTCAGTGGACAACGAATGCGAGAAGATACGCCAGTTCGCGCGATTCCAGCATCTCCGCGATGAGGACCGCGACATCTGGTTCGCACGGATCAACCCCAAGGATTCCGTGGTGCCGCTGGTCCTCGAGCACTTCGTTGAGCGATTCAGCATCCAGCCCTTCATCCTCTACGATGAGGTGCATGCCTTGGCGGGCATCTGGAACGGACGTGAGAGCTACCTGGTGGACGCAGACGATGATGCGCTCACCCTTCCTGGGGCATCTGCCACCGAAGCGGTGATGCAAGATGCCTGGAAGGCGTTCTATCGCACGCTCTCCATCGATGCGCGATACAACCCCGAGCTGCGACGACAGCATATGCCCAAGCGCTTCTGGAAGAACCTGACGGAGATGCAGGGCATCGCGACCGCTCTGCAACGGCCGCACGAGCGCCCTATTGAAGAAGTTCCCGGATTCTAATAGAATCCTTGCTTGCACGTCTTCGCCAGCGTGGCTCAACGGTAGAGCAACTGATTTGTAATCAGTGGGTTGCGGGTTCGATTCCTGTCGCTGGCTCCAGCAATGCATGGCCAGAGCGCTTCCAGCTCTGGCCTTTTCCTTCATCGCAGGCAGGTCGAGAGCATCAGAATGCGGGGATGAAGGACTCCTTGGCAGGGTCTCCCTGCTGCCAATGATACTCCTCGAAGCCGAGCGCATCCGCATGGTCTAGGACCGCCTCGTATTCCTCCTCGGACACCTTGCGCGCAAGCTCCGGGAATGCGGCGAGCACCGGATCGCCCTCAGCGATCAAGGGCGTGTACTGGCTCATGATGGAGAGCCTCACCCTGTTCCCGAACCCGTCCCAGAGCGCATCGAGCACCTTGCACGATGCATCCACCTGCCCCGGCAGCACCAGATGGCGCACGATGACGCCACCCACCATCCGCTCGCATCCGCCGAGCTCATCGAAGATGGGGCTGCCCACCTGTTCGACCATCGCGCGCAATGCTGCCATGGCGACCTCAGGGTAGTCAGGGGCATGGGAGAGCTCAGCAGCCAGCCGCGCATCAACATACTTGAGATCCGTCAGGTATGCATCCACGATGCCCGCATTCGCCCGTATGGCCTCCACGGTCTCATACCCGCTCGTATTCCACACGACGGGCAGCGAGAGACCGCGGGAGCGCGCCAAGGACACCGCGCGCCGTAGCTGTGGGGCGAAGTGCGTGGGCGTCACGAGATTGACATTCATGGCGCCATCGGACTCGAGCTGCAAGAAGGTCTGCGCAAGCTCTTCCTCAGAGCATGCCCGCCCATGAACACCCCGCGATATGGCGCGATTCTGGCAGTACGCGCACCCAAGGGAGCACCCTGGGAAGAACACCGCTCCGCTCCCCGCATCTCCGCTGATGGGCGGCTCCTCCCAGGCATGGAGCATCACATGCGAGACGACGAGCCCATCAGCAGCGCCGCATGCCCCCACTGCACCCGCAGACCTGTCCACCCCGCATGCTCGGGGGCACAGATCGCATCCCATGCTCAATTGGAGGAGAATCCAGAGGATGTGCCGAAGAGCTCATCGAGGTATTCGTCCTCATCCTCGTATGCCTCCGGATCCTCGTCCGCCGCATCTTCATCCATGCCACCCTGCTCTGCATAGAGGGCGTTCGCCTTGGACCAGTCCAGTCCGTAGGCATCCCCTTCGCGGTCGGATCCATAGACCAGGGACAGCGCCGCAGGGCTCTTCGCCGCGCCGCCGATGATGGCCAGCAGCTCGAGCAGATGGAACGCGCTCTCCACCTGCGGCAAGATGAGCTCGTAGTCATCAGCGGCCATCATGACGCTCGACAGCTCCGCCATCATCATCTCGACGGTGTAGTCGCCGTTGAAGCGCTTCTCGGCCACCGCGCGCACCATGAACGACGCCTCCGGTGCCGCCTCCTCCAGATCCGCCCCCGTCGTATCCGCTATGGACATGGATGACCTCGCGCTCTTGAAGAGCGCCAACGCCTCCACCGCGCTCACGATCCGCGCGCTCTCCTGGATGGTGGCAGCCGAGCGGATCAGCTGCGCCGCACCTGCGCTGCCCACCGTCTCCACCTCCGAGAAGATGGCATCCAGCATAGCGGCCGCATCCTCTTGCGAGCCGTCCTCTCCGAAGCAGGCACACCTCAGGTTATCGCGATCGAGCGCATGTGCAGCCACCCTATCCTTGACGATGAGGGGTGCGGTGACCATCTTGTATCCGCTGATGGTGGTGACGGCGTTCATCTCATTGGCGAAGTTCGGCGTGACAGGGCTCATGTCCACCACGACGGTCCCCTCCGCCAGCGTGCTGAGCAGCCCATCCTCGCCGAAGTAGAGGTCCTCCAGCTCTGTCATGGTCGTGCAGTAGCTGAGCACGAATGCAGCGTCTGCCGCCTCCTCGACGCGAGAGAGGCCAGCGCTTGCAAGGCGCTCCCCCAAGCACCCGATCACATGCTCATTCCCATAGAATGCGTAACCTGCCATCATCTGCCGCCCTTCACATGGCGCGCGATCCTGTCTGCCACGGACAGCTTCTCACGCTTGTCAGAGCCCCAGAATGCCAGCGCCAACATGCCCACGCCCACATGCGATCCGATGACCGGGCCGATGGATGCATTGACGAAGTAGGCGCTCTCATCCGCCTTCCGGATGAGGTCCTCCAAGCGCTGCGCATCCTTCTGGCAATCGGCATCGCCGACCACCATGTAGTTGCTCATCTCATCTCGCGTCGCATTCTTCTCGAAATGCTCCACGAGCGCCTTGATGCCCTTCTTGCGCCCGCGAGCAACGCCGATGAGCTGGAGCTTGCCTTCGATGTCTATCGTGAGCAGCGGCTTCACATCCAACGCCGCACCCGCGACAGCCACGCTCGACGGGATGCGACCACCTCGACGCAGCGCATCCAGGTCCTCGACCATGAACTCGCAATCCACGAAGTACCGAGCCTCCTCGGCCCATGTGGCCAGCTCCTTCGCCGAGAGGCCGTTGTCCAGCTGGCGCAGCGCCTCATAGACCAGCAGCCCCTCCGCGATGGAGGCCAGCTTGGTATCCACGACGTAGAGCTCGAAGGCGGGATGCGCCTCCAAGATCTGGTCGCGCACCAGCATGGCAACGTCATAGCTGCCCGAAAGGCCGCTCGTGAACGACAGGTACACCGTCGGCACGCCCTGCGCCACCGCAGCCTCGAAGGCCTCCGTGATGACGGGCATGGACAGCTGCGCCGTGGAGGGCTCGGCCCCCTTCCGCATCCTGTCGTAGAACTCAGAGGCGGAGATGCTCTGGAACAGATCGTCGTCGAATGTCTCCCCATCCACGATGTAGGGGAACTTGAGGAGCTGGACCCCTTCGCGATCGAACAGCTCCGGGGGAAGATCGCAGCAGGAATCCACGATCAGATTGCACTTGCGCATAGAGATATGATCCTTTCTGATCAAGCGGTGAAGACGAGCTCTGATGGCTGCATCTCCAGCTTGCCTTGCACGTATCGCATGCACTCATAGGAGATGCCGACGGCAGGACCGACATGCACGCCGATGACGGGGCTGACGGGCATGAGGTCGACCTTGCGGCCCGCAACCTCCTCGACCTGCGCCCGCAAGCGCTCCAACGTCTCCGTCTTGGGCCCGATGTAGTGCACGATCACGCGCTTGAGGCCGAACTGCTCCACATCTGCCCGGAAGGTCCGCACCATCTCCTCGACAGCCCTCTTCATGGTGCGCACCTTGGCGATGACCTGCGGCGTGCCATCGAGCACGGTGATCACCGGCACCACCTTGATGACAGAGCCGAGGAGCGCCGCCGCACGTCCGATGCGGCCACCCGCACGCAGGAACTCCAAGGATTCGGGCACGAACAGGATGCGCGAGCACATGATGGCGTTCTGAGCCACGGCAGCACACTCCTCAAGGGACATGCCCGCGTCATAGGCGTCGATGACATCCATGACCGGGAATCCCTCATCACCACCGGTGGAGGTGGAATCGATGAGGACGCAGCGAAAATCTATGTTGTGCGACTTCACGGTGCGAGCCGCGCGCACGGCACCCTCATACGTCCCCGACAGCGCACTTGAGACGAACAAGCCGAGCACCTCATCCCCCGCCTTGGCAGCGTCCTCGAAGAAGGACTCGAAGAAGTGCTGCGACGGCTGGCTTGAGGTGGGGATGTCGTCTATCCGGCTTGCCAGCGTGTCGTAGAAGGCGTCGATATCCATCTCCGTCTCGAGATGCTCCTCGCCGTCATAGCGAACGTAGAGCGGAGCTATGGTCACGTCATGGCCACGCTTGGCATCCTCTGGAAGGGATGCTGTGGAGTCGGTGATGATCCGAAGCATATCCTCTACCTTGCCCTCTCTTCAGCCGCGCCTGAGCTAGTCGCAGCTGATCTGTCGGAGCTCAGCGACCAAGCGCTGGCGACGGTCATGGAGCTTGCGCTCCAGGCCAACAGGATAGGTGTGCGGGTTCAGCATGCGCAACTGGCTCTCATCCAACGTTGCCAGCCCTTCGCGCGCACGCGCTCGCGCATCCAGCGCATCCGCCTTCGTCCGCGCAAGGACGGAGCGTCCATCGCGGAACAGGGGACGCAGCAGCGTCTCGAACCGCTTGCCTGAGAGCTGCTTGCGCCTCAGCGAATCGAGCGGATCGACGATGACCTGCTCATCGTCTGCACCGGGAGCCGCATGGATATCGAACACCATGTCACCCGCGATCTTGCCATCTTCATTGTAGTACCGGCGGACATCGAGCACGCCCGGAGTGGTCAGCTTGGTGGTGGATTCCGATATCTTGAGGCGATCGGTCCAGACCTCATCCCCCGCCACCTTGATGGCCGAGAGCTTGTAGACGCCGCCGAGCGTCGGCTGGTCGAAGGCGGTGGCGAGCTTCGTGCCCACGCCCCAGATATCCACAGGCGCGCCCTCATCCAGGATGGACTGGATCAAGATCTCATCCAGGTCGTTCGTGAGCATGATGGACACCTCAGCGAGGCCCGCATCGTCGAGCATCGTGCGCGCTCGCTTCGCAAGCCAGGCAAGGTCGCCCGAATCGATGCGGATAGCGCGCAGCTGCTCCCCGCGCTCGCGCATCTCCAACCCCACGGTGATGGCATTCCGAAGGCCCTGCTCCACATCGTAGGTATCCACGAGGAGGCTGCAATTGGCTGGCGCCACCTTCGCATATGCACGGAATGCCGCGAGCTCATCAGGGAAGGACATCACCCACGAGTGCGAATGGGTGCCCGATACGGGCAGGTCGAACTCCTTGCCCGCGAGCACGTTGGAGGTGGAGGCGCACCCGCCCACCACCGCAGCACGGGAGGCCCAGATGCCCCCGAGCCCCTGCGCGCGCCGCAAGCCGAACTCCGTGACGGGACGGCCTCCGGCCGCTTGGCAGATGCGCGCAGCCTTCGTGGCGATGAGCGTCTGGAAGCTCACGCAATTCAGCAACATGGTCTCCAGCATCTGGCACTGCATGATGGGCCCTTGCACCCGCACGATCGGCTCATTGGGGAACACCACCGTGCCCTCGGGTACCGCATCGACCGACACATCCAGCTCGAAGGCCCTCAGGTACTCGAGGAATGCATCGCTGAAGAGCTTGCCCCCACCAGGTGCCTCGAGGGTGGCCAGGTAGCTGCGGTCATCGTCTGAGAACCGGTAGGCATCCAAGATGTCCGCGAGCTGCGCCATGCCGCAAGCGATAGCATACCCTCCCTGGAAGGGATAGTCACGGAAGTACATGTTGAAGGTGGCTTGCTCATCCCCAGCGCCGGATTCCAGATACCCCTGCGCCATGGTGAGCTGATAGAGGTCGGTGTAGAGCGCCCAGTCCGAGATCACTCAGCGCCTCCCTTGCCAGAGGATGGACCCGCTCCGTTCGAGTTGCCGCCAGCACCGTTCGCGCTGTTCGCTTGCGCACCGCCCTGACCCTTCGCCTGAGTGGCAGATGCGGGCTTGCGACGCCGACGCCTGCGGCGCTTGGCCTGACCCTGTCCTGCTTCCTGCCCTTCTGCTTGGCCCTGCTTGCTGCCTTGGGGTGCCTTCGGCTTGCCACCCTCAGATGGCTTTCCCTTGCCCTCATGCGCCAGCCCCGATGACCTCTGCCCGGGACGCTTTCCCCGCTTGGATCCTTGCGCGGACTTTCCCTGCTTCTCCTGGCTCTCGCCCTTGGAAGGCGAAGATGTGCCCTTGCCCGCCTGTATCTTGGTAGACCTGCGAGAGGTGCGCTTCTTGGGCTTCGATGCGGATGTGCCCTCATCAGAGGTCGCGCTCACCTTCTGCGAGCGACGACGCTTCCGGCTCTTCTTAGGAGCGAGCGGGTCGGCTGCCTTGCCTTCGTTATGGATGGCGCTGCCGCCTCCCAGCTTGTCAGAGCCCGTGAACTTCGATGTGGAGAAGATATCCAAGCCCGGCTCGAACAGCGTCGGTGCGGGAGAGGTGGCCTCGTCCCAGCCCTCAGCAGTGATGATGTTCGGACGCTTGCCCTCCTCGACCTCCTCGAATGCAGCGAGCGGCACGCTCACGGGCTTCTCTCCCTCGACGCGCACCTTCACCTGCTCGCGCGGCACATCCAGGGAATCCACCTTGGCTGGCCCATCCGGCGTCTCCACCATGGCACCCGCCTTCGGTGCGCGCGCCTTGAAATCCTTGTACGCCTCGTTCTCATAGCGCAGACAGCACATGAGGCGCCCACAGAGCCCCGATATCTTCTGGGGATTGAGCGAGAGGTCCTGGGCTTTGGCCATGCGGATGGACACCGGCTTGAATTCCCCACCCAAGCGCTTGCAGCAGACGATCTGCCCGCAATGCCCGATGCCGCCCACGATGCGCGCCTCGTCGCGCACGCCGATCTGGCGCATGTCCACGCGGACCTGGAACCGGGAGGCGAGCTTGCGCACCAGGTCGCGGAAGTCGATGCGCTCCTCTGCCTCGAAGTAGAAGATGGCCTTGTCCCCATCCAGCAGGTACTCGACGCTCACCGGATGCATATCCTCGCTGGCATCCTTCGCCATCTCCTTGAAGATGGGCATGGCCTCAGCTGAGAGGCGCTCCATCTCCTTCGCGCGCTCGATGTCCTCGGGCGTAGCCACGCGCTGCACCTTGCGCAGCGGGCTCTTCAAGCTCTTCACCTGCTCATAGGGAACCTCGAACACCTCTCCGGCCGCGCGCCCCATCTCAAGGCCGCGCGCCGTCTCTACGACGACATCATCAGCAGGCGCGATCTCAAGGCCATTCGGATCGAACCAGAGCGTTTTCACGTTATAGGGAAGGTTTACAGGAACGACCTGAACCATCGAGCACCTCTCTAACCTGGAAGAGAATCACATCAAGGCATGTCTCTGGGGAAGCATTATAGTCCAGCGCCCCTTCGGCCTCTTCGATCCTGCGGAGGGCGGCACCGATGCGCGCGATGTCGGCATGCGCAGCAGCCGCCCTTATCTCTGCAGCGAAGTCCTCGTTCACGATGAGCTCCGGCGCCCCTGCGGCAACGCTCATCACATCCCGCAGCCACGACTTCACGATCGCGATGCATTGATGCAGGTATTCCGAGGTCTTGATGGAGAGCTGCCGCTTGTTCCGCGCCTCGATGCGCCGGATGGCGGACTTCTCGAATAGGTCGCGGTTCTCCTCGAGCTCCGCTTCGAGCGAGACGCGCACCTGATCCACCAGCGCCTTGGACTGCTCCACGAGGCTGCGCGCGCATTTCAAGACCTGCCAGTCATCCATCCGCCCTATGCGCGAAAGCTGCCGCATGAGCTCCTGGCGGAAATGGATGCGCGCGTTGCCCTTCTCTCTGATGAATCCGATCGCACCGGTGATCGATCCCGAGCAGGCTTCCATGGCCTGGCGAGCCAACGCCGGCTCCGCGCCGGTGTTCTGGGAGATGATGGCAGCCGCCTCGGTCGGCGGGATATGGCGGAAGGGCACGATCTGGCAGCGCGAGACGATGGTGGGGAGCACGCTCTCGCGCGTGCGGCCGAGCAGGATGAACACCACGTTGTCCGGCGGCTCCTCCAACGTCTTCAAGAATGCATTTGCGGAATTCACGTTCATGAGCTCTGCGCGATCGATGATGTATATCTTGCGCTTGCCCTGGATGGGCGCGAGCGACACATCTGCCACGATGTCGCGGATCTGCTCCACCAGATAGGCGGAGGCACCCTCGGGACTGTAGAGATGGACATCGGGATGCACGCGCCTCTTGACGCGGCCGCATCCATCGCACGCACCGCACATGCCCCCGCGCGGCCCCTTCGCACCCTTCGGGCAGATCAGCGCCTGAGCGAATGCGTAGGCCGCCTGCGTCTTGTTGGAGCCTGCGGGACCCGTGAAGAGATACGCATGCGTGATGCGATCGGCCGTGAGGCTCGAGCGCAGGTAGTCGCGCACCTGCGGCTGTCCCAATATCCCATCGAATGCATCTTGGGCCATCAGGCATCCTCTCTGTGGTCCCGATGATGCGCAGCATCGAAGGCGGCGAGCGCTTCCTCTGTGGGAAGCGTCCCGTCCGTGAGCCAAGGGAAGAGGCCTGCCAGCTGAGCGAAGATGGCACGCGCCGTATCCGAATGCGCCCCCGTCGTATCCACGACCCCGACGCGCTCAGCATCCTTGCGGGCAAGGTCATCGAATGCGGCATTCACGCGCTCATGGAATCCCGACCCAGCGCATTCGAGCCGATCCATCTGCTCCCGGGATGACACGCGGCCCCGCTTCTCTGCAACGTCAGCGCAGCGCATGACGATCGTCTTGTCCGGCACGATGCCCTTCGAGGCGAACGCGTTGGCTGCCTCGATGAAGCCCAAGGAGAGGCCGCGGCCATGCCCCTGATAGGCCAGCGTCGAATCCGTGAACCTATCGCACAGCACCACCACTCCCCGCCTGAGCGCCGGCTCGATGACCTGAGACGCTATCTGGGCGCGCGCAGCCTCATAGATGAGCAGCTCCGTCTCAGGAGCCATCTCTGGATTCGCCGGATCCAGCACGATGGCACGCAGCTGCTCCCCGATGGATGTGCCACCCGGTTCGCGCACGCGCACCACCTCCAGCCCCGCCCCTTCCAGCACCTGCGCCAAGAAGCGGATATGGGTGGACTTGCCCGCGCCATCGCCCCCTTCGAAGGTCACGAAGGCACCAGGCGCATTCGCACCGGGCGTCGGCATGAGCGAGGAGCGCTTCGCGTTGCCCATGAAGCTATCGCGCCTGCGCTGCGCAGTCGGCCACGGCTTGCGCCACCGTTGGCGCCACGCGCGGATCGAAGGGGCCGGGCATCACGAAGTCAGCTGAGAGCTCGTCGTCGCTCACGAGCCCAGCAAGGGCCTTCGCAGCGGCAAGCTTCATCTCATCGGTGATGCGCTCTGCACGAGCGCTGAGCGCGCCCTTGAAGATGCCCGGGAAGGCGATCACGTTGTTGATCTGGTTCGGGAAGTCCGAGCGACCCGTGCCCACCACGGCCGCACCCGCGCGCTTCGCCTCGTCTGGGTAGATCTCAGGCACCGGATTCGCCATGGCGAACACGATGGGATCCTTCGCCATGGAATGCACCATGGCCTCCGTCACCACGCCAGGCGCCGACACGCCGACGAGGATATCCGCGCCCACGAGCGCATCTGCCAAGGTGCCCGCCATATCGTCCTTGTTGGTCCAGGCGAGCATCTCGCGCTGGGCATCATTCATATCCTGCTGACCCGAATGGAGGATGCCCCACCTGTCGCACATGACGATATCCTGGAAGCCGTAGGAGATGAGGAGCTTCGCGATGGCTATCCCCGCCGCTCCTGCGCCGTTCATGACGATGCGCACCTCTTCGGTCTGCTTGCCCACGAGCTTGAGCGCGTTGATGAGCGCGGAGAGCACGACGATGGCCGTGCCATGCTGATCGTCATGGAACACGGGGATATCCAGCGCATCGTTCAAGCGCTGCTCCACTTCGAAGCACCGTGGCGCCGAGATGTCCTCCAGGTTGATGCCGCCGAACACCGGAGCCACCTTCAGGCACGCATCCACGATCTCATCCACATCCTGCGTATCGAGGCAGAGGGGGAACGCATCCACATCCGCGAACCGCTTGAACAGCGCGCACTTCCCCTCCATGACCGGCAATGCTGCAAGAGGGCCGATGTTGCCCAGGCCCAGCACCGCGCTGCCATCCGTCACGACGGCGACCATGTTGGACTTGATGGTGAGCTCATAGGCGCGCTCAGGGTCCTTCGCTATCTCGATGCACGGCTCGGCGACCCCCGGCGTATATGCCAGCGCCAGGTCATGGCGCGTCTCGAGCGGCGCCTTCGCGACGACCTCTAGCTTGCCCTTCCAGCTCTCATGAGCTGCCAGCGCTTCTTCTTTGATGGACATGGACCCCTCGCATCTTGATGATCGAACTTGCGTGGATGACATTCTATACCTTGCACTACCATATCCCACAGACACGAAGCTGCAAGATGCTGCAGGGAAGATGAGGAGGACGCGTGGGCACGATACGACCAGAACAGGTGGCAGAGGCGGTCTATGCCGGCATCCGCTTCGCTGCCGTGACGCTCAGAGCGGACTGCGCTCGCGCCATCGGGGATGCGCACGCCGCGGCGCGCGATCGCGGCGCCCAGGGGCGCGAGGCCTCCGTCTTGGACGACATCCTAGCCAATGCAGCCATCGCGAAGGCAGACGATGTGCCGCTGTGCCAAGACACGGGAAGCGTCTGGGCCTGCCTGGAGGTGGGAGCGCATGCCACCGTCTCCGGCGATGCGCTCTCGCTCGTGGACGATGCGGTCGCACGCGCCTATGCGGACGGGGGCTTGCGCCGCAGCATCGTCGCAGACGCGCTCTTCGACCGGACGAACACGCAGACGAACGCACCTGCGTTCTGCGAAGTGCGCCTCTCATCCGATCCGGTGACCAAGCTGCACGTGATGCTCAAGGGCGGCGGCTCGGATAACGCATCTCGCCTGGTGATGCTCGCACCCGGAGATGGGCGCGAGGGGGTCAAGCGCGTCGTACTGGATGCCGTGCGCGAGAAGGCTGCGAATGCATGCCCGCCGCTCATCGTGGGCGTGGGCGTGGGCGGCACCTTCGACAAGGTGGCTGCCCTCTCCAAGCGAGCGCTCCTCCGACCTGTGGGGAGCCCGAGCGCAAGCCCTGAGGCGCGCGCGTTCGAAGCGGAGCTCTTGGAGGCGATCGATGCGAGCGGGATCGGGCCGGGGGCGCTCGGAGGCACGTGCACGGCGCTCGCCGTGCACCTGGAGACGGCGCCGTGCCATATCGCTGCGCTGCCCGTTGCCGTCAACATGGGATGCTGTGCCATGAGGAGCGCATCGTTCGCCCTCTCCGATGAGGATGGCCAGATGCTCGCGCATCCGGTGCGCATGGAGGAAGGATGCGGTGATGTGCGATGAGCGGTGATGTGCGCGTAGCGCTCCCCGAGGAGGCGGCCATCCTCTCAACGCTGGAGGCAGGCACCAAGGTCCTGCTCTCGGGCGTGATCTACACCATGCGGGATGCAGGCCACGCCCGCTGCCTCGCATATCTGAGGGAGCACGGTGAGCTCCCCTTCGGACTGGCGGGACAGGTGCTCTTCTATGCAGGCCCCACGCCCGAGCGCGCGGGACGCCCCTTCGGCGCCATCGGACCCACGACAGCATCGCGGATGGACTTCGCCGCTCCCGAGCTGTATCGAGCAGGCATCGTGAGCACCATCGGCAAGGGCAAGCGCTCGCGCGAGGTGGTGGACGCGTGTCGGATGTGCAAGGCCACCTACCTCGCATGCGTGGGAGGCGTTGCCGCGCTCCTTGCCGAGCGCGTGGTGCACGCCACATGCGTGGCATGGGAGGACCTGGGCACAGAGGCGCTCTGGCGCATAGAGGTCGAAGACCTCTCCGCCTTCGTAGAGGTGGATGCTACCGGGCGCGACCTGTATCGGGAGATCGAGGCGAGCGCGGACCCTGCATGAGCGGGTCCGCGGACCAGCGCAGCTACTTCTTGGCGGCAGCCTTCTTGCGGCCGCCCTTCGCCTTGCGAGCCTCTGCCTCCTTCGCCTCTTCGGCCTTAGCCGGACAATCGAAGTTCGGGCAGAGCTTCCACGGGCCTCGGCGCGTGGTGACGATCACCATGGGTGCACCGCATGCCTCGCACGTCTCCTCCGTTGCCGTGATGTCCCCGTATTGCGGGAGCGGGTAGCGCGTCTGGCACTCATCGAAGCTCTCGCAGGTGACGGAGCGCTTCAGCGTCCTCGGGTTGCGCCGCGCGATCATGCGGCTCTCCTTGCCGAGCGCCTTGCATGTGGGACAGAAGCCCACCATGACCTCGTCCTCATGATTGGAAGCGCAATCCGGATCGATGCACATGGTGATGGGCTTCGACCGGAACGGCGTCACCTTCACCTGCGGCATCCCACAGGTGGGGCAGACCTCCTCCAGGCTCTCCACCTTGCCCTTGGGCAGCGGATAGGTCACATCGCAGTCGGGCCAGCCCGAGCAGCCGATGAACATGGATTTCGTCTTGGGCGACGCCTTGATCTGCAGGTCGCTGCCGCACTTCGGGCACGGACCCACGTATGCATCCGCCGCGACCGCATCCGAGAGCGCCTCGCCCACCTTCTCGGTGTTCGGGATGAGCTTCTGCAGCTCCTTTGAGAGGAGCTCGCGCGATCCCATGACCACATCGTCCTTGCTGCTCTCACCCTCAGCGATCTGGTCCATCCCTGCTTCCAGCTCCGCCGTCATCTCGGAATGCGTGATATGCGGTGCGAACTCATCCAGCGCATCGATGACCGCGATCCCCAAGCGAGAGGGCTCTATCGGATCGTTCTGGATGTACTTCACCGTATAGAGCCGCTCGATGATGGAATGGCGCGTGGACTTCGTGCCCAAGCCCAGCTTCTCCATCTCCTGGATCAAACGACCTTGGGAATAGCGTGCTGGCGGCTTGGTCTGGTCCTTCTTGCAGTCAGCGCCATTGAAGGCGATCTGGCGCCCGACCTCCATGTGCGGAAGCTGCTCATCCTTCTTCAGCCCGAAGGGGTAGATCTCACGATATCCTGGATCCACCAGGACATCGCCCTTCGCGTCGAACTCCTGGCCCGCGACGTCGAGCACCGCCTTCGTGCCCTCTATGGTGGCGTCCCCCGAGAGCGTGGCCAAGAAGCGCCGTGCGATCAGGTTGTAGAGCCGGTATTCGGGTGCCGGTAGATCATCGGGCGTGACGCCCTTCGTCGGGTAGATGGGCGGGTGATCGGTGGTCTCCTTCTTGCCGCGCGTGGCCTTGAGCGCACCTTGCCCGAGCAGCTTGTCGCAGTACGGCGCATAGGCCGGGTTCTTCTTCAGCGACCGGACGACCTCGGACAGGTCGAGCGTAGAGGGATAGACCGTGTTGTCCACGCGGGGGTATGAGATATAGCCATCCATGTAGAGGCTCTCGGCCATCCGCATGCAACGGGAGGGCGATATTCCCTCGGCAGAGGCCGCCGCCATGAGGGAGGTGGTGTTGAAGGGCGCGGGCGGTGCCTGCTTGCGTCGCTTGGTGTCCACGGTGGTCACCGTTGCCGACGCAGCGCCTGCCACCGCAGCCATGACGGCATCAGCTTCCGCCTCCGTCTTGATGCGACCCACCTTGTAGGTGGCCTCGAATGCTTCCGCGCCGTCGCCCTTGGTGGGTCCGGTGGTCGCGCTCGCATCGAAGGCACCCTTCACCACCCAATAATCCTCGGGCACGAACGCATCGCGCTCGCGCTCCTTCTGGACGATCAGGGCGAGCGTGGGCGTCTGCACGCGCCCAGACGACCTCACGTTCCCCCAACCCGCATAGCGAGCCAGCGTGAGATAGCGCGTGAGAGCTGCGCCCCAGATCAGGTCGATGTCCTGCCGCGCCTCGCCTGCCTGCGCCAGGTTCTCATCCATGGACACGAGGTTCGCGAATGCGTGCTCTATCTCCGGCTTCGTGAACGATGAGTAGCGCGCACGCGCGACCGGAGCGCTCTCGTTCACCTCGCGACAGCATGCAAGCGCATCTGAGCCGATCAGCTCCCCTTCGCGATCGAAGTCCGTGGCGATCACGATGGAGTCCGCCTTCTTCGCCAGGTTCTTGAGGGAGCGGATGATCTCCTTCTCCTTCGGCAGCTTGTCGATGGGAGAGAAGGCAAGATAGGGCAGCGCCTCCATCTTCCAGCCCTTGAGGTCCACGCCATCCTCCGTGAAGGGTTTCTTCTTCTTGAAGGGCGGTTTGGGGAGCGTAGAGGGCACCTTCGCTGCGATGGCCTCCCCATCAGGGGTGACGCCCACCCATCCCGTGGATTTCTTGTACCTCAGAAGCGGCGTGAAGTCAGGTTCCAGGATATGGCCGCGCAGGCCGATGGTCACCCATTCCTCCCCCGCCACATCGAAGCGATACACAGGCGTGCTATAGACCTTGTCCGCCTTGGGCTTGCCCTGAGCGAGCAGCGTGGCTATCTGCTTCGCTGCATCGTTCTTCTCGGTCACGACCAGTTTCAACCCGCTCAATCCCCCATCCGATCAAGACGGCTGCGATGCCGTCTTGGATCCCTCTCGTTCTTCCCTGGCCAGCACGAGCTCCATCGCTGCGATGGCGCATTCGATATGCTCCTCGTCTGGCTCATTCGTGGTCAGGTACTGCATCTGCATCCCTGGCCATAGTATGACCTTCACCAATGGGTTATCTGGGTGGCTTCCCGCCCATTTCACCGTTATCTCATAGGATATGCCCGCGATCACCGGCAAGAACAGGATGCGCACCGCGATGACCAGCACGAGCTTCGGGATGCCATCCGGCACGCCCGTGGCGTCGATGATGGCGTTCACGGGGATCAGCGTGTAGATGATGATGGCCAGCAGCAGCACCATGATCAGGAATGCCGTGCCGCAGCGCACATGCAACCGCGGGAAGCGCTTCGCGTTCTCCGGCGTCATGGGCAGGCAGTGCTCGAAGCAATGGATGGCCTTGTGCTCGGCACCGTGGTACTGGAACATGCGCCGAATGTCCTCCATGCGCCCGATCAGCCAGATATAGAAGATGAAGATCGCCACGCGCAGGATGCCGTCCACCACGTTCCACAGGACCACGTTCTGATCATATTCGCCCACGATCAGATTCGTGATGGCGGCAGGTGCCACGATGAAGAGCACGATGCCCAGCACCACGCCCATGACCATGGAGAACGTCATGACGCCCTTGCCCAGACCCTCATCGGTCGCCTTCGCTGGCTCAGGCGCATCGGGAGAGAGCTCCTCTTCGAATGCCTCATCCACAGATGCGGCTTCCTTGCGCGTGCGCTCCTCGGCGTCCTCGTCGCCGAAGACGTGCTCAGCCGCTATCTCCAGCGCCTTGAAGCCGAGCGCCAGCGATTCGATGAGCGCAGTGCAGCCCCGGATGAAGGGCAGCTTCATCCACTTGTGCTTCTCCTTGCCGCTGGTCAGGTCATGCTCTTCAAGGTAGATGGTCCCATCAGGCTCACGCACTGCCACGGCCCAGTTGTACTTGCCGCGCATCATGATGCCCTCTATCAGCGCCTGCCCACCCACGTGGGTCTTGCGCTGCCCATCCTCAGAGAATGCGCGCGAGAGGTCAGTGGCCCCTTGCGCCTGTGCGGCGCTCTTCCCTTCAGCGCCTTCCGTATTGCTCACGTATCAGCATCCTATCTTGTCATGCGCACATCGCACGCGAGCGCTCTATTCGCGGACGATCCTCGAGAACGGCGTCCCGCAGGTCATCTTCCCCTCCGGGCAGCTGCCATGCACGCAAGGCGCACCGGCATCCATGAAGATGAACGGGGCGGTGGGGCGAACGAGGTCCAGCATCTTGAGCGCCAGCTCCTGTATCTCCCACTGCGCCCGATTGCAGCACCTCAGCTCGAAGAAGTGCAGCAGCTCGCGGACGTTCATGGTGACGACGATCTTCGTCTCCGCCGCGTTGGGCAGCACGAAGCGCGCATCCTCAGCAGGGATGCCCGCATCCAGCAAGCGCTGATACGCCTTGGCAGACGCGCTCATCAGCTCTTGGAACGCTGCTTCAGCCTCAGAGTCTTCCTGGATGCTGGGAGGCGTGATGAAGGGGAATCCCCCTTCGAACCTCACGTAGCGCTGCGACTGCTGATTGAAGCTGGCCAGGCGATGCCGCACCAGCTGGTGCGTGAGCACCCGAGACACCCCATCTATGGCGAAGGTGTAGCTGGCATGCTCCAGCGTGGAGAAGTGCCCACTGCCCATGATGGTGGAGAGCACCGACCTCACGCGCTCTTCCGGCATGGTCTCCATCAGCTCCGCTGCCCCCACGGGCGCATAGCACAGCCGTGCAGCCGTGGCGATGGCGCGCTCCGGGTCAGGGGTGTGGTTCAGCAGCTCTACCTGCATCAAAGGAGATCGCCTCCCGGTGATCAGATTCGTACGAATGTGCGTGGTCATCTCGTCGGCCTATTCTAAACCAACCGCACTGGCCAATTGTTGGCTTTTGATGGTTTACCGCGAGGGCCATGGATTGGTAACGAAAAGCTGACGATGCAACTAAGATAATGCTGAGGCGCTAGAATCAAGCGAACGGATATCCCTTTGAAAGGACTCATCATGAACGACGATCTCTCAGCGAAGCTGGCGGAGTTCGGCATAGACCTGCCCGATGCCATGAGCCGCATGGACGGTGACGAAGCGCTCTACAAGAGGCTCGCGTTCAAGTACCTGGACAACACGAACTACGTCGATCTGGTAGCCGCCATGGAGGCGAAGGACTATGACGATGCCTACACGGCGGCCCATACGCTCAAGGGCGTGTCCGGGAACCTCTCCCTCGCCAACCTCTACAAGGTGTCAGCAGCCGTGTCCACCGCCCTCTATCAAGGCGAATATGAGGCAGCTGCGCAGATGATGCCCGACCTCAAGGCCGCACATGACAAGGCGGTCGCGGGCCTCGTCGCCTGGCAGGACGGCACGCTGTAGGACAGGATGCACACCCTACGGTCGATCGCAGACCGACCGTAGGCGCTGGCTTGCCAGCGCGTTTCATCGGGCCAGGCTCGCGTGCGGCGCGAACCTGATGCCCTCAGAGCGAACGAAGGGCCACAGCACGAGAGCTGTGGCCCTTTCACATACGCTATCTGGGGTGCGCGTGCAGGAGCTAGACCGTTGCGTCCCCGCCTCCAGGACCGGGCGTCGGCGCCGGATCGGGGTCGGTCCCGCCACCTGAGCCATCACCGGTCGAGCCACCACCGCTCGGTGGCGTGGTGGTGCCGCCAGAGCCATCCCCGGTAGAGCCACCGGTCGAGCCTGAGCCATCACCGGTCGAGCCACCACCGCTTGGAGGTGTGGTGCCGCTCGTGCCGTCATCGCCGGTGTTCGGCGTATCGATGCTCGGTGGATTCGGGCGCTTGTTGATGTCGGTATTCGGCTTGATGCCCTTCTCGGTCTCCTCATCGCCATTCAGGATGAGCACGTTGGAGGTGTCGATGCTCTTGTCAACGATATCCTTGGCGCTCTTCTCGGAGACGAACTGCGAGATATCGCCACCCTCCTTGAACACCTTCATCATCTCCGCAGTCAACTCCTGGTCGTTGATGACGAAGGAGATGCCGTTGATGTTCTGGGTGTAGGACGGGAGCATGGCAGAGTAGATGGTGAGCTCCTTGCCGGAATCAGCCAGCTTCTGGGCAAGGCCCACCAGATCGAGCAGGTTGATGTCCGTCTCCACGCAATCGACCGCCGCTTCGATGACGCCGGGGATGCTCGTGATGGGCATGGTGAGCACCGCTTCCGCGATACCCTCGATCACCTGGCGCTGATGCTTCGTGCGCGTGAAGTCACCATCGGGGTAGTCGCGATTGCGTGCGAAAGCAAGCGCCTCCTGGCCCATGAGATGCTGCGTGCCTGCTTCGATGATGTGATGCTCGCCATCGCCGCCATCATCCAGCTTCCAGTTATCTATCTTGGATTCGTTCTCGACGGTGACGCCGCCCACTGCATCCACGAGACCTGCGAGCTTCGTGAAGCTGACCTCAGCATAGTGGGTGATATCCACACCCAATAGGTTCTCCGCCTCGGTGATGGCACCAGCAGCGCCATTGAAAGCATAGGCCGCATTGAACTTCTGCGTGCCATAGCCATCGATGTCTATCTTGGTATCACGGGGGATGGACACCATGGACACCTGGCATGCATCAGGATCGACCCGGCACACGATGTTCGTGTCGCTCCTCCAAGGACCCTTGTCATTCTCATCATAGTCACGGCGATCGGTACCGATGAGCATCATGTAGAAGGGCTTGTCCAGAGAGGTCTCGAAGCCGAGCGCGTCTTGGATGGCCATGCGCTCCTGATCGGTCTTGTTGCCCTTGAGCTGCGAATCGATGTGATTCACATACAGCGCGAATGCGGTCCCCGCTCCGATGATGACCGCCATGATGGAGGCGATGGCTATGATGGCAGCCTTCTTGCCCCGGCTCATGCCCTGCTTCGCCGCGACGGCATGATAGGCCTGAGCGTTGCGCGCATAGCTGCCTGATGCATGGTAGCCTGCGCCGGATGAGGTGGGGCGCACCGGCCTCACGGGCTGGACGCGGTTCTGCGTGACGGGAGCCTTCGATCTCTTAGAGCTTCTCTTCGTTGGCATAGAGGATTCTTTCACCTTGGCTTCAGTTCGCTTGAAACGGACATTATAGGACAGGCGCGATCGTTATGCATCTGTTGACTGGAGCATCACCGAACGCACAGAATGCGCGATCTCGCTTCAAGACACTGCCCTAAGGTGCAGCATCGCATCCACCCAAGGCCGCTGCGCACAGGAGCGCACCTCACGCGATGAGGTCCTTGAACCCATCCAGCGTGTAGTCTCCCGACACGCGCACGCGAGGAAGCGCATAGGGGTCATCCCCTGGCACCACGCGCGCGTTCTGTATGGTGAACGCGCAGAGCAGGCCCGCGTCCTCGAATGCAGCCTTCGCCGTCTCATCATTATCCCCGAACGGATACGCCATGGCTTCCACCTCGCCGAGCACGCGCTCAGCAGACCGAGCATCCGCGATGAGCTCATCAGCGCTGAGATCGTAGATCGCACCCCCGCGACCGATGCTCGAACCGCCCGCCTTATGCAGGTCATAGCTGTGAGACTGGAAGCGCACGAAGGGCGACGCATAGGTGAGCGTCCTCATGGGGGACCCATCACCTGAGTCATCATCGATGCATATATAGAAGGAGGTGGCTGGCACCTCATATTCCTCGAGGAGCGGGATGCCATAGTCCAAGAATCCCTGCTCGCCATCATCGAAGGTGACGACCACGCTCTTCGCGGGCAGCGAATGGGTGCCATCCACGAACGCGCGCACCTCTTCGAAGGAAGGGTAATAGCAATCCTTCTCGTTGAGATAGGCGAGCTCCTGCTCAAGATCCGTATCCAGGATGTAGTTGCCATCCAGGTCATCCGGCACATCCATGGCGGTGTAGACCCAGTGATACATCAGCACGGGAAGGTCCGCTGCCTTCTCCATCTCATCCACGACATGGACCGTGCGCGTCGCATCGGCATAGCGCCCATCGGATGTCTTCAGCGTGTAGGTCACCGTGTAATCCCCCGGCGTGGAGGTATCCACCTCGCCGGTGGTCTGCACGGCATCCGTCACGATGCCCACACCCTCTTGCACGGCATGGCATCCCGCCTCCAGGTATTCCTCGCCTGCGAGCACGACCGTGTCTCGATCCCCATTGAGCGTCATGATGACATCATCAGCATGCTCGGGCACGGCTGATTCGGACTTGCTCAGCCCCGCATCTTGAGGTGCGTCGCTCGGGGCCTGGAAGGACTGGACGGGCGCTTCCTCTTCCTGGGCCTGCATGCCCAGATACGTCACTCCGATGCACGCGAGAGCGAAGAGCACCACCAGGGATGCGATGATGATGGGAAGGGCCTTGCTGCCCTTGACAGCACCCTCATGCCTGACCATGTGGCACCTCCACCATCTCCGCATAGGGACGCCACAGAGGATCGGCCATGATCCGACGCGCCTCCCCCCAACCCCGCAGCAAGCTCGAGACCCCTGATGCGACATCGCCCTTATCCACGGCAACGAGCCTGATGATCTCCTTCGCCACGCATGACGCCGTGCCCACACCGAAGCCGATCGGGCTGTAATCCCCTGTCAGCCTCAGATACTGCGCCATGTGCCCGCGATTCTTCATGACGTTGTAGCGCGTCATGTCAGACGAGCCATTCAGCTGGCGCACCCCCGAGACCTCCCAGTTCTTGACCTCGCGCGTGCGCTGCAGGATGACATCTTGGATGACGGCGACGCGGAAGCGCCTGCTTGCCAGATACCCATAGATGCAGTCATCCCAGTAGACGAAGAAGCGCGCATCCGGAAGCCCGATGCCATCCACTACGCGACGGTTCAAGAAGGCCCCCTCGAAGCAGAGCGCATTCGCAGGCTTCCACCCTTGCGGCCCGAATCCCGAGGGCGCCACGGGGTCATACACGCCGAGCGGCGCGATGAAGCGGTACTGCCACCAGAAGGGACCGCCGTCGAAATCCTCACGAGAGCCTTGGATGGCATCGAAGCGATCGGTCCACCTCCCCAGGCGCGAGAGCGCATCTGGCTTCACGATCACATCATCATCCATGAGCCAGAACCATTCAGCGCCCGCTTCATGGGCCAGTCGCACCCCCTCTGCGAACCCGCCAGCTCCACCGGTGTTGCGCTCTTGCGGCGCATAGTTGAACGTGCCTGCGCCCTCTTCCCACGGCACTGCCGTAAGGCCCTCATCCACCATGCGCGCATAGGTCTCCACCACGCATGCTGTGTCAGGCGAAGCCTCATTGTCGATGACATATACGCGCCACGGAGCCACATCGAGGAATAGCAGGGACTCGAGCAGCTTGCCCAAGAGCTCCTGGCGCTTGTAGGTGACTATGACGATGGCAACGTGGTCCATATGCTCTCCCAAGCGTAGGTCGTGCTGTCAGCTATCGATCATGCAGATGGTAAAGGATGACCGCCGTTTCCGCCATTGCGATGCGCACGCCCATCGAATGGCTATAATATCCGAGGCATGGAGGACGACTGCGCGCAGGTGCGTGGTCTCGATGGGGGACGAATCCTGGAATATGATCTGGCTTGAATGCGGAATCGTCTTCATCGTGGCCGTTGTCGCCACCATGGCGCTCACTCCCCTTGCGAAGCGCATCGCACAAGCCACCGATGCGATCGACTACCCTGATAGCCGCCGCGTGAACACGCATCCCACCCCGCGGATGGGCGGCATCGCCATCTTCGGCGGCATCGCCATCAGCTGCATCCTCATCGAGGTAGGCGTGCACGCCTTCGGCTGGATCGACCCATTCCGCTCGTACTTCGGCTTCACGATCGACTTCCCCGTGCTCTTCGCAGGCATCGCGTTCATGTTCGCTGTGGGCGTGGTGGACGATATCAAGAACCTCAAGGCACCGGTGAAGCTCGCAGGGCAGATCATCGCGGCCACCATCTGCTCCGCATCGGGGCTTCTGCTCTCCAACATCCAGAACCCCTTCGTCGAAGGTGCATTCATCGAATTCGGATGGCTGTCCTATCCCATCACCATCTTCTACTTGGTGGCCTTCGCGAACATCATCAACCTCATCGATGGGCTGGATGGGCTCGCATCCGGGATCAGCGGCATATCCGCAGCCACCATCTTCGCCTTCTCAGCGCTCGCCGGGCGCTTCGATGCTGCCATCTTCGCTGTGATCGTGGTGGGAGCCTGCGTTGGATTCCTGCGCTACAACCATCACCCGGCCTCCATCTTCATGGGCGATTCCGGCGCGCTGCTCTTGGGCGTCACGCTCGGCGTGGTGTCGCTTCTGGCCGTTGCCCGCTCAACGCTGTTCATATCGCTGCTCGTACCCATCATGGCCGCCGGCGTTCCCATCACCGACACGGCTGTGGCCATCATCCGGAGGAAGCGCGCGCACCAGCGCGTCGACCAACCTGACCGTGGGCACATCCACCACCGCCTCTTGAGCGCGGGATACTCGCAACAGGCCACGGTGGGCATCATGTGCGCATGGACCGCAGCGCTCTCCCTCTGCGCCATAGTGCTGGCCGAATCCGATGGGTTCGTGAGGATGGGAGCCATCGTGGCAGCAGCCGCCATCACTGCATTCGCGATCGGAAAGCTGCATCTGCTGGAACCCGTTCTCCGTCACCACTATGTGCCGCGGAGCCGCTCGAAGCGACATCGGTCCGAGGCAAGGCGCATCCGTGAGGGAGATGGCGAGTGCGGCAGCGCATCTCCGAGCAGGTCCGAAGGGGATGGGGCAGATGAACCTCGCGCATGATCTGGTCTCGGTGATCATCCCCGTCTATGATGCGGGCATCCAACTGGTCGACGCGCTCGTATCCGCGCAAGAGCAGACGCATCGGAACGTGGAGATCATCTGCGTGAACGATGGCTCAACGGACGATTCGCTCGCCATCATGCGCCTCTTCGCTGAAGAGGATGAGCGCATCCGCATCATCGACAAGCCGAACGCAGGCTACGGCGCTGCCATGAATGACGGGCTCGATGCAGCAACGGGAACGTGGATCGCGATCCTGGAACCCGATGACTGGATGGATGCAGGCATGCTGGAAGAGATGCTCGCCTTCGCATCGCGCCTGCACGAAGTGCCCGATGTCATCAAGTGCCCGTATTGGCTCGTGAGGGACGGGGACGAGTTCGGGCAGGAGCGCGTGCATTGCACATACAAGGGGCTCGTGCATCCCCGACAGCAGCCATTCAGCTTGGCAGAGGCACCTGAGCTCTTCGCGCACCACCCTTCCATCTGGTCAGCTCTCTACCGGAGGAAGCACCTCGAGGATGCCTACATCCGCTTCCCCGAATATCCTGGGAGCGGATGGGCAGACAATCGATTCCTCGCAGAGACGCTCGTGCAGACGGATCGCATCGCGTACTTGGACAAGCCGTTCTACAACTATCGCGGCAGCTCGGCTGAGGAGGAGGCTGCGTTCGCGCGCAGGTCGCCCGTGCTCCCCTTCGAGCGGTGGGAAGAGATGACCGATATCCTGGATCGCGAAGACGTATGCGATGAGGGCATCTGGCGCGCTCACATCAGGCGCGGATTCACCTATCTCGCACAGGTGGAGGGAGCAGGCGCCTTGGATGAGGCAGGTGTCCGAGATGCCATCGCGCGCATGTTCTCACGCATGGATGAGCGCATCGTGCTCTCAGATGCCGCCATCTCACCCGCGCACCGACGCATGTATGCGCACGCGCTCGGCATCGAATGCATCAAGCCGAATCATGCCGCATACGCAAGCCACCTTGCACGAGAAGCCATCCGGCGCGCACGCGTGAACGGGGTGAAGGCCACGCTCGCTGACGCGAAGCGCTTCCTGGGCGCGTAGCCACCCGCGCACACCCTCAGCCCTGACAGCTCACGCAATAGGGCACCGATGCATCGCACGGCTATGCCTCCTTCGTGCGGCTGAAGAGTTCCTTCCAATCCGAAGCAGCGAGCACCGTGCCGCACAAGATGGCGATGCAGCAGATGATCTCGATGGGACCTGGTATCGTTCCCAAGAGGATGAGCCCGAAGAGCACAGCCCAAGCGGAATACGAGATGTTGAGCGCCATGCCCTTCGCGGCACCGATGACAGAGATCCCCTTGTAGTAGAAGAGGTACGAGGCGACGCCAGCAAGACCCGCCAACGCGACCACTCCAGTTGCCATGCTGGGGAACGCTGACAGGGTGAATGCCCACGCCCCGAACAGCGGGAGCACGAAGATCAGATACACCAGGGCAGAAGTGGTCTCCCTGATCTGCAGCGCCGTCTCGTTATCAACGGCATCATCTCGCATCCCCCATGCGCAAAGGACCGCCTCAGACCCCCACCCGATCACGCATGCAGCCGCACCGATGAGACCGATCACCGCATCTCCCGTCACCGTAGTGTCAGCTGAGAGATACCCCATGGCGATGATGCCCGCAAGCGCCACCATCAAGGCGATGACCTGCTTCCATGTCATCCTCTCCTTGAGGAGGAGCACGGCCATCACAGTGCCAAAGGCCGGATAGAACGACGAGATGATGGCGGTATAGCCCGCTCCGATGTTGTTGATGGCGAACACATATCCCGTCATGCCGATAGGACCACCCAGAAGCGCACCTAGGATGACCACCTTGCCGCTACGCGTCTTGAGCGCAGCCCATGTATCCTTCAGGCGCCCCCGTACGGCCATGTACAGGAACAGCCACAGCGCGCAGAACGCATCGTGCAACGCTGCGCCCACGATGGCAGCGAGTGCCAATGCTTCTGCCGTGCCGATGTACGGGGACATGGAAAGCCCTATCCCCAAGATGACGGTATCGAGCCCCCAAAGGAGACCGCTCATCAATCCATACTTCATCTGCTGCTCCCCTTCTCGACTGCATCGCTCTCGGATCGAGCCACCTCAGAGCTGTCGCCCTCATACCAATCGAGGACCTTCGCTAGATACGCCTTCGAATAGTTGTAATAGATATAGAGCCACTCCCCCACGCAGTCGCCCTCGGATTCCTTGACCAATGACCACACATACCAGCACCATCCCGCGAACGCGATGAACGCGAAGCAGTGGCGCTTCTCCTCGAATGTGGGAGGCCTGCCGAGATAATGCTCCAATGCACGCTCGGCCTCCTCCTCGGACAGCTCGCATGTCACCGTGAAGGTGCCCAGGTCGTTCGCGGGATCGGCCATGCCGGCATATTCCCAATCGATCAGATATAGCTCATCGTCTGCATCAAGGAGCAGATTCAGATAGAAGAAGTCATTGTGCGTGAGGCACCGCTTCCCTCCCTCTGCCTTGATGATGTCGTGAAGACGAGCCACCTTCTCGGCCATCTGAGCGTATCCCGGTACATCGATGGGGCCCTTCGCAAGGAGGGCCTGCTCGTACTTCTTGCTCTCCTCGAAGAAGTCGAATGTACGATCCATCTCCACGGTTTCCGCATGCAGCTTCGCTGCCATCTGCATGGCGCGCGCAAGCTGTGCATCATCATGAGGATCGAGCTGCCTGCAATCAGGGATGAATCGAGATATCTTCCAACCCGTGTCCGGATCCTCGAAGATGAACGTGTCATCTATCCCAAGATCCTTTGCCACCTGCTGCGCGACCACCTCAGCCGCCCGGTCGATCAGACGCTCTGTCCCGATGCCGGGATGACGATAGACGTATTCGCCCGCATCGATCGCAAAATGGCATGACAGATTCGTCAACCCCTGCTTCAATGGGTATATGTCGCGTATCTCTGAACGAGAGCAGCCCAGCACCTTCGAAATGTTCTCGAATGCCTCTGAATCCACATTCTCTATGAACAGCGGATCGAACTCTCGCAGATCGTCGATAGAATCGAACTCCCAGATGGAGTCAGCATCGAATGTGCGGATGACCATGTCGAAGTCCTTGATGTGATCGACATAGAGCTCCTCCCAGAGCTTCGGGAGCGTCTGCGGCAGAGCGTATTCCGCCTCCAGGATCTCCACGAATCGCGCAGAGAACGCCTCGTCGAAGAAGGCGTGCCCGATCATGTACCACGCATGGTCGCCGCCGATGGTGACCGACTTGATACGACCCTTGGCACCCACTTCCATGCACCACTCCTCCGTGGGGCCATCTGCATACTGCGCTGCATAGGAGGCCTTGAGCTCATAGGGTCTGAAGGGGTTCTCGGTGAAGTAGTCATCAGATGAGCAGATATAGGTCCGACCGAGGAGTTCGCGCACAGCCATGAGCGAGGAATGGTTGTTGCGCGTAGCGTAATCCTCATTCACGACCAGCTTCACGTCGAACTCGTCCTCAAGATAGAAGAAGTACTCCTTCTTGTATCCCACCACCACGGTGATGTCGTCTATCCCTGCTTCCTTGAGCTGTCTGATCTGCCGCTCTATGAGCACCTCACCGCGCACGGTGAGGATGCCCTTGGGCTTCTCGTATGAGATGGGCACGAAGCGAGAAGAAAGCCCTGCGGCCAAGATGATCGCATTCTGCACCCGATAGGGCTCAAGGGCGGCGCGACCGGCATCCGTGACCTTGTTCGCGCCCTGTTCCACAAAGCCATCTGCTCGCAACTCAGCAAGCGTGGAGCTGACAGACCCCAAGGACATGCGCGCCTCTTGAGCGATCTCCCGTTGGGTAAGGTCCGACCGCCCTGCCAAGACAGTCAGCACCTCGAATGATCTGATGTTCAATTTCATGCTCTTTTCTATAAATATGAACAAGAGCACTATAGCAAAGCGATGGCGCTTCGCTAGACGAACGGCAGCAAGGCTCTGCGAGCGGGGATCAAGTTCGCTCCCTATCTTTAGACGATGGCATGCCAAGAGGCGAAACCAACAACGAGAACACCAATGGTACGCTCAAAAGAAGGGGAAAGCTGTACCTGAAGTCTGCAGCAGGCGCCGCAATCAGATATGTAACCCAATAGGCTGCAAGACCCAGCGCTACCACAAGGCAGATCCTCTGTCGCCGAAGAACGCACACCACCACCGAAAAGAGCACGAACCAAGCAAGGAACCCTGGTTTGAACAAAGGCTGAAAGACGCTGATATACGTATCGCAAAAGCCGAAGAGGCCGCTTGGACTGATAAGCCAAGGAATGAGATTCATGGCCTCCGGTTCTCCATCATCATCTGAATCATAACCAACATCACTCAAATACCACGTGAACCCATCCACCGACCAATAGCAACTGGTCAAGTCGCACCAAGCACGCAGATACGCTCCAGGGTTCTGCAGGCCAGCCTCGAACCATGTCTTCAGGAAGTCGCTTGCATGCGACTCGAGGAACGCATCGTCGAAAGAGGCATTGAACTTGACCCCATTCGCAGACCACGGATCATAGGTCTCTTTCATAGCATCAAAAGGAACGATGGCCTGAAGAAGACCTTCTTGCTCCTGAGAGAGGATCCCTTCTTCC
The DNA here is from genome assembly GCA_910589125.1 of uncultured Eggerthellaceae bacterium. Taxonomy (GTDB): domain Bacteria; phylum Actinomycetota; class Coriobacteriia; order Coriobacteriales; family Eggerthellaceae; genus MGBC163016. The sequence goes on along the minus strand of CAJURX010000003.1, from coordinate 52,322 downwards.
TCTACCACCCGGGCGATCTGCTGCAATGGCAACGATACTCCTTCGGCGAAGTGAGCAGATTCGACCTCCATCGCCCAGGAAACCGGCCCTTTCACCATGACGAAAACCGCCAAGGCGCATGCAAGGGCGACTGAGACCATCCGACAGAGAGGCTCTCTCCTCACGAGGACTATGACGCCGATAGCCAATGCCAACGCGATGACCAGACCATTGCTTCGCATCAACATGCATGCCGCCAAGAGGAAAGACCAAGGGATGATGCGATGCCACCTAGCTTGATAGCAATCCGGACATCTCAAAAGACGCACTGTCACACACAGCAAAGCCAACGCAAGGGCGCCGAACAGGACATCCTTCCAAACCGTTATCGCATATAGAGCTACCAGCGGATTGAATGACAAGACCAGTACGCAAAGGATGACCGTCCATTTAGAACCGGTGAGGGAATAGAGCGTCGAAGCGCAATAAGAACAGCTGAGCGCCAGACAGACCATATGGAAGAAAGAGAGCAGGCCCACCGCGGACTCCAAGGGCACACCGCAAAGCTCGCCGACACTCAAGATGAGCCAATTCAAGAAGGTATAGAGCAAAGGGTGGTGATCATTCAAGCCGCCGTAGCGAAAAGAGCTGCTCTCGAAAGGCTTACCCGTGACCATATGGATGATATCCGCAGAGTCAACAGAGAAGATACCCGGAAAACAAACCAGATACACTATGAGCCACACAGAGAAGGTCAGAGAGAGAACGATCAAGAAGACCTTATGCCTTCCCACGAAAGCAGCAAGGGCGCGTTGGTCAATGGCTCGACGTTCTCCTGTACGGTTCCCTTGCTCTTGTCCAGGCGAAATCGAAGCTTTTGAAGCTCGTGCTTCGCGGATCACGTCAACCACCCAAACCAAAGCTACGAACAGGAAGAAAAGGGGAACTGTCAGGAGAACCGCCTCTCCTAGACACGATCTGAGCGACGCTCCATCTGCATAGGAAGGGAGGGTCCAAGAAAGGGCGAACAGGAATGAGAATACCAGCAGCAGGATGACAGCTCTCTTATCCTTGGAGACCCCATACAGGTGCCCGCTTCTCACCAACGCACCACGCTCCTTATCACTTTCAACACCTGACTGCTTTCAGGTAAATATACCTCATGGACGCTCGAGCCACCCCACACGACCCTTCGAAATGATAAAGTGACCCCCATGGAAGCAAAGACACCCAATCGGAAGCTGTTCTTCCGCAATACATTCTTTCAATACCTGCTCCAAGGTGCTCAATACATCTTCCCCCTCATCACCATCCCCTACCTGACACGCGTCCTAGGACCTGACATATATGCCGTTCGTGCCTATGTCTATGCCGCCATGGCATTTCTGCAGACCGTCATCAATTACGGGTTCAACACCTACGGCACCCGTGTCATAGCCCTTGCATCTGCTGAAGGCAAGAGCCTTGATGCACCTACGAGCGCCATCATCTTCCTGCGCCTCATGCTCTGCCTCGCAGGATCGGCCATCCTCTGCATCGCCATTCCCCTGATTCCCATCCTTGCGCAGAATCCAACCTACGCAGTCATCGCCTTCATCAACATCTGTCTCACCGCCATGCTCCCCGATTTCATCTTCCAGGGCATCGAGGATATGCGCATCATCACCAAACGCTATGTCGCCTCGCAGGTAGTTGCGGTCACATGCATCTTCTTATTCATCAAGGGACCCGACCAGCTCCTGCTCGTACCCATCTTCGAGACCGTCGCCACCTTCATCGCACTCACCTGGTCATGGATGGATGTGTTCCTCGTACGCCATGTGCGCATCGCTCCGGTCTCGAGCAAGCAACTGGCTAGGATGTTCAAGGGAGCAACGGCTTTCTTTGCCTCGAATGCCGCAGATACCGTGCTCTCATCTCTCACCACCCTCCTGATCGGGATATACATCACGAATGAAGCGGATATCTCCTATTGGTCCCTTGCCATGATGGTAGTCTCCGCCATCCAGGCCCTCTATTCCCCTATCGCCAATAGCCTGTATCCGCACATGATCAAGCGCCGTGACTTCAAGCTCGCTCGAAAGCTCCTTATCCTAGGGACCATCGCTGCATTCATAGGCTCGATCGCTTATGCGTTGATGAGCGGCATCATCATGGCCATCATCGGCGGTCCAGAATATGCCGAGGGGGCATATGTCATCGCCCTGACCGCACCTTTGCTCCTCTTCTCATATGTGGTGATCATCTTGGGATTCCCCGTGCTTGCCGCGGTAGGGAAGATAAAGACCCTCACCGCAACGACCTTTGCTGCTGCAGCCTTTCAGATCGCAGGTTTCATCCTGTTGATAGCCTTGGGGCGCTTTGACATCTTCACCGTGGCGATACTGCGAGATCTCACTGAATTCGTGTTCATGCTCTGTCGGCTCGGATGCGCCCTGCCCTACCTGCGAAGACCGCATGGATGCACCTCGGATTCGACCGCCAAGCCCTAGAGCAGCAACGCTTGACATCTACGAGCGCCTTAGATCATATCTTCCCAAGAACCACTCCGCCAATTCGCGGCCATTGCGTTGCAAGTCGAATCCCGCATCTGCGACCATCTGCGCACTGAGCCTTCGATCCCGACGCATCTCGCCAAGATCCCTCGCACGTCGAGCCCACGCCTCGACCGGATCGGTCAAGGCAAGGCGTGCTACATGTGGAACGAGCAGCGCCTCAAGAGGGACACCTTCCGAGACGATGCACCCCAGTCCTGAAGCTTGCGCCTCCACCAAAGCCAGCGGCAATCCCTCGAAGAGCGAGGGCATGACCAGGACATCTGCTGCCGAAAGATAGCGCTCCACATCGGAGACTGTGCCGAGCATTAGAACGGCATCGCTTAGCCCCTCGCGCTCCACCTGCGCCGACACCTCTGCACGCTGCGGCCCATCACCCAGCATCACCAATCGCCCATCGACACCCTGCGACCTCAAAGCTCGCAATACATCAACAGCGAAATGCGGATTCTTCTCAACACTGAATCGCCCTAGATAAACGAGCACCAAGGCATCATCAAGACCCCATGCTCGTCGGATCCTCTGACGCTCATCGTCGTCGAATGCGAATCGACCAACATCCACGCCGTTGGGAACGATGCGAGGAGATTCGAGATGATGCAGCTTTGCAGGGAACATGAACCGAGCAGCTTCGCGAGAGCAGCTCAACAGGTCCGTTGCCGCACCTTCGACGCTTCCCTTATGCAAAGCATGCAGAGCAGCCGTGAGAGGAGTGCCCATATTGCGTGAGCTATGCGCATGAGCCACGCGCATAGGTACGGATCCCCTAGCCTCCATCAAAGGACCCATGTCGCTCAAAGAGCAGAAATTTCCCCAGACGCAATCATAGCCCCCTCCCTCGATCACCCGTCGCAGCCCCTCACGATTGGCACGCAGAGAAGCACCACGGCTGGGCACGACATGAAGAGCGGATCGATCGAGACCCTTTTCTGTCGCATACGAAGGGACCTCATCATAAACGACGTACTCGAAGCTCAAGCAAGGAGATACCTGTGACATCACAGGACAATAATTGAGCAAGAATGACTCGACGCCACCAACGCACGAGCTCAATCCGTGAACCAAGACTCTCATCAGGAAAGCTCCGTCCATCGACCGCCTGCAGGATCGCCTCTTCCAGCGAATGATACACTACCATCTTGCACAACCAAGCTCCATCGCCACATATCCCCGTCTAGCGCAGGAGACACGATGATCAACGTCCTCCACGTCGTCGGTGCCATGGATAGAGCCGGAACCGAAACATTCATCATGAATCTCTATCGCCACATGGACCGAACGAAGGTGCAGTTCGACTTCCTCGTCAATGCAGAGCGAGCATGCGATTACGATCATGAGATCGTCAGCATGGGCGGAAAGATACACCACATCCCCAGATACACGCTCATCAATCACAGGAGCTATCGGCGTGCATTCCGCACCCTCTTGACCGACCATCCCGAATATCGAATCATCCATGGCCATATCGGCAGCTCTGCACCTATCTATCTTGCTGAATCGAAGTTGCAAGGTCGCTACACCATTGCCCATAGCCATTCGGCAGTGCGCATCACATCACCGCGCGATATCGCTTTCAAAGCTATCGCTCGTCCAGTACGAGGAATCTCAGATTTCTATATGGCCTGCTCTCCTGAAGCAGCGCTTGATCGCTTCGGCCGCAAGATCGCCGCCGGCGATACGTGTCGCATCGTAAATAACGGCATCGAGGTGGAAGCATACGCACGTGGCCCTGAGAGCATTGAACGAGCCAAGGCATCCTTTGGCTTTGGCGAAGAGCCCGTCTTCGGCCATGTAGGGAGATTCTCACCAGAGAAGAATCACCGTTTCCTCCTTGACGTATTCGCTGATATCAAGAAGAGCTTACCATCAGCTAAGCTCCTGCTCATCGGGAGAGGACCAGAAGAAGATGCCACATGCGAACGAGCACGGACTCTCGGGCTCTCCGATGCGGTCACGTTCGCAGGCATCAGAGATGACATACCCGAGGCCCTCAGATCCATGGATGTCTTCCTCTTCCCATCTCTATATGAAGGGCTGGGCATCTCCTTCGTCGAAGCCCAAGCAGCAGGACTGCACTGCATCGCCTCTACAGGCACCCCAGGACACGCTTGCATCTCTGACCGAGCAAAACGCCTTCCATTGGATCAGAGCCTTTGGACGAATGCGGCGATTGAAGCCTACGCAGCATCACGCCTATCGAAAGATGACAGATGCGCGCTCGTTCGAAAGCAAGGTTTCGATATCAGTGTCGTTGCAGACGCGCTATTCGAATTCTATCGCGAGCACTCTACCTGATCGCCAAGCTCGAGCGTGAGCGGGGCATGATTCCTTCTCTGATCCTCGGGTGGCAACGCGGTCCAATTCCCATAAAGATGGGAGAGATACCTATCAAGCTCTCGTGGCGCCGGGAATCGCGCATCTTCGAAATCCACATCTGTGGCAGGAAAGAGCCACTCTGCTTCGAATCCATCCTCGAGCGGATACGCGAACACCATCAACCTGCCGCTCGGATCATCTTTTCCTACCAGCGCCCACCTTTCAAAGGATCCATTGATCCGCTTCGGCGTGAATAGCAAGCGTGCAAGACCATGGAGCACATAGCACGCTGCACGCTCGCATGCCCCAAGCACCCCGCCGTGCGGCACATAGATGTGCGGTGAATGATAGAGATAGGAGACACGCTGCCAGAACAAGCATCGCTTGATCTGCCGCTGCGCCAGATCTGCATCGTCCGAGATCGCATCATAGGGGAACACATCGATGAATACGCCTTGATCGAAGCCAGCATCCTTCGTCTCCTGTGTCAGGAATCTCGTTCCCTGCTTCATGACCTTTGCGAACTGGCAGGCGACGGTCTCATCATCATGAGGACTGACCACGACATACCCCTCTTGAGCAAGCAGGCACGGAGCAGCTTGGAGGAAGCGATCGTAGTCCGATCTGGGCATCCCCAGATCGATATCATCATCCCAAGGAATGAAGCCCCTATGACGCGCAGCACCCAAGGCAGTGCCAGAATCCAAGAAGTAATCTATGCCAAGCTTCCTACAAACCGCATCGATCGCTTTCAGCATCTCCAGCTCGATGGCTTGCAAGCGCTTCAACTGCGCCCTTTCATACTGCATAGGCTCAGCTCCTCCTGAGCTCATGCTCTGCAGGCTCGTCAACATTCTTCAACGCTGATTCCTGCACAAGTGTCGTGAGCTTGCTTCTAAGGCGAGATATCTCGATCGTTGATGCGAACTCGCGTATCAACAGCAGCGCTATCACATAGAGGAACACCAGATTCGCAGGTGACTCGATGCCCAGCACACCCGAGAGGAAGAATGCTATCTCAGGAAAGAGCGCCAAGATGATGAGCGTGATAACGAAGAAGAACCAAAAGAGGGAATCCGATATCTTGACTTCGGATCTCCTGATCTTGCGCAACATGACCAACAAGATCAGAAGCGCCGCGATGGCGAGCAGCAAGCGATAGGATACCGTCATCTCTTCCTCCTGAACCACTGAACGAAGAGGATGGATACGCTCATCCGCAGCATATAGGAGACGGACTTCGTGAAGTTCAGATAGCTCTCCCCTGCCGTACGATCTCGCATCTCCACCTGCACCTCCTCGACCTTGGCACCGCGACGCATCACGAGCGCGAGCGTATCAGGCTCAGGACCGTAATCGAGCTCATCGGCAAAGAGGGGGATCATCGAAGCATCGAACAAGCGCATGCCCGAGGTAGGATCCGTGATCCGCTTCCCTGTCGTGATGCGGATCATCGCAGTGATCAGCGCTGATCCCACCATGCGCGCAGACAGCGGTCGCCTCTTGTTCGCAAAGCGCGATCCAATGACGATGTTCGCCCCCGACCGCTCAGCGGCATCCACGAGCTGAGAGATGTATTCGGCAGAGTGCTGGCCATCCGCATCGAATTGCACCGCATAGTCATACCCTGCGCGCTTGGCATGCTTCATTCCCGTCTGAAAGCCACCCGCAAGCCCGAGGTTCACAGGCAGCGAAGCCAACGGATACCCTTGTTCCCTGCAAATGCGCGCCGTAGCATCCCGAGAGCCATCATCGATGACGATGTAGTCCACATCTGGAGCATTCTGCTCGAGATCCTCAACGGTGCCCATGATGTTCTCTTCCTCATTGTAGGCAGGGATTATGGCTAGTATCTTCTTGCTCATGAGGATCAGGGCATCTCTTCTCTCGACGCTATGATGCGCACCAAAGGTATACTGCAATTCTAAACCATACCAGCACCGAAGTGCGAACACAGCGCTTGAGGAGACCGCCATGGGTGAGAAGCCCTGCATATGCATCTTCTCCGCTCTCTATAATCCTAGCGTGGGCGGAGTCGAGATATTCACCGAGAACCTTGCGCGCACGCTCGCTGCAGCTGATCATCGGGTCGTGGTCATCACCTCGAACACTCACGACCTGCCTTCCCAGACCTGCGAAGATGGCGTGGAGGTGATCCGCCTACCCTGCAAGCCTCTCATGGGAGGAAGGCTTCCCTTGCCTGACCGCAATGGAGAGTTCATGTCCCTCATAGACGAGATAGAAGCACTCCCCATAGAGCACATGCTCATCAATGCGCGCTTCTATCCTCATTCGCGCATCGGTGTGGAGATGGCTGAGCGCAAACGCATCAAACCCGTTCTCCTCGACCACGGATCAGCTCACCTGACCTTAGGTCATCCACTAGCCGATGCAGCGCTCAGAGCGTATGAGCATTGGATGACGTGGCGCATCAAGCGCCACCAGGTCGATGCATACGGAATCTCCCAAGCAAGCGCGCACTGGCTCGACCATTTCGACATCATCGCAAAGGGCACCATCAATAATGCACTCGAAGCTGATGCATTCATCGAAAGCGCTGCTGCGACACGCTTTCGAGCAGAGCACAGCATCTCCGATGATGCGCTCCTCGTAGCCTTCACAGGTCGTCTCGTTCCCGAAAAGGGAGTGAGCGCGCTCTTGGCCGCCGCGGAGCTCTTGCACGACAGGCAAGACATCCATTTCCTCATCGCAGGTGACGGGCCACTCCAAGACGAGGTAGGCATAGCAGGGAGCAACGTCCATGCCCTCGGACGGCTTCCTCGTGATGAGATCGCCGGTCTGCTCTTGGAATCAGATGTATTCTGCATGCCCACGCGCTCGGAGGGTTTCTCCACCTCACTCTTAGAAGCTGCCGTCTGTGGCTGCGCGCCCATCATCACCGACGTAGGCGGCGTCGAGGAGCTCATCCTCAACGAAAGCTATGGCATCGTGCTGCCCGATGCCTCTCCCCAAGCCATCGCGGAAGCCATCCTTCGCCTAAGCGATGATGCCGAAGCGTGCAAGACGATGGCCATGCGGATACAACGCCATGCGACCGAGACCTTCACGTGGGAGAAGACAGCGCAAACCGTCATGGATGCCTTCAAGAGGGCTCAGCTATCTCAGTCACAGTGAATCTGAGGTCGATATAGCCACGAGCTCACTCGCTCTACGCCTGAGCTTTCATCTCCTCCTCAGAAAGGATGCGATAGAGCCGCATATCATCCTCAGCTAACATGAGCTCGAAACCAGGGGTATCATCTGAGATCGAATCGATGCCGCTCCAAACCTCGCGAGTGATGAATGGGCTCAAGGTAGTAGCCTCATCCTCTCTGGAAGGCTGATCGAGGAGCAGCACATAACGAGCGCCCAGGTTATCCACGGCGCTGCGCACTCGCTCATTCGCAGCGATCTCATCTAGGCTAGACCGGATGATCTCAGAATCCTCTGTGCGAGAGATGTCGGAGTAATAGCGGTAGAGCACATTCAGGTCATTGACCCCATAAGCAAATACTGATCCATCAACCGGGTCATTGATGACGAGCGCGTCATCATCGATGACCTGCTTGACCTGATCGACAAAGGCGACCTCACGCGCATCATAAGCCGAAGACGCACCCATGCCATAGTCCAACCTAAGACCCATCGATACCCACTCCATCGGCGAAGCGCTGTCAGGGCGCCCAAGATAGATGCGGTTGGGAATGAGCAGAGACGCCAGCAATACAGCAGCTACAAGACAATCAACGAGCGCGCGTCCGCACGAAGCATCTTGAATGTTCCTCACCTTCGCAAGGCATCTCCAGACCCCATCGCATATCACAGCGAACCCCAACGCCGCCAAGGGCATCGCAAAGAGAGCAGCATTGGCGGATAGCCTCATGGGGTCCGTATACCAAAAACCGGTGAGGACGTGCTTTGCTGAACCTTCCGTCGCAGATGCGACTACATAGAGGATCCCCATGAGAAGATAACTGACCGAGATCCATCTCAGATCCCGCCTCCACGCTGCATAGGCAAAGCCTACGAGAACCGCCATCGCCATGAGCGCCTGCTTGAGGGTCGCCCAATAGGAGAGCGTCAGATAGCTCCAGATAGCGCCAAGGATGCTCTGATACGCTGGCCACGTATAGCTCACTATCCCTGACAACATCGGCAATCCATAGAAGAACATCCATATCGCACAGAAAGCGACAAGGAACATGATGCAAGCTCCTGCCTTGAGGATCCCAGGATGAGGACCTCTGTCCAAGAGCGACCATGTCGACAATCGGTGCAAGCAATATGGCGCTAGGAATACCATCAGGGTGAAGACGACATTGGTCTGCGCAAGTGCGACAGCGACCAATGTGATGCAGAATGACGCGAGCCCACCGAAGCGAGTTCGACGGTCGATCCCATTCGAGGTAAAGGAGATGAATGCTGCTATGGCAGCAGGCGCAAGGCAAAGCGAAGCCATGTTCGGATATATGGGGCCAGCGCTCAGGAGCTTCCATGGCATATTCGGAAACCCAATGCATACCAGCGCACCAAAGCACACTGCAAGGGCGTTTGAAGGGCACAGCCTTCGCATCAATGCGCACATCCCAATGGGAAGGACGCACGAAGTGAATACAGCAGCACACGCATTCGACGCCTCAGCGGGCGGAACACCAGCAGCATCAGCGATCATCGAGACCAGGAAATGCCAAACCGAGGGATAGAATCCATGCTCTCTGGAACCGCTTGGCGGAATATACGACTCGCCATCATATGCATTCGCACCGAAGAAGGACCAATCACCTGTCTCCAAGAACGCTTGCACGAATCCCAGATGGGTGAGATTGTCTATCCCTGTTGTGAACGCCGCAGGATAGGGCAAGCTCCGCAAGAACACGAACCATGTGAAGAAGAGACCCGAACCAACGTAGAGGCAGAGCATCACGCGATCATCTGCCAGGATCGCACGTAGCCTACAGCCATCACCCTTGCACTCTACCGTTGACCGCGATGACTCCCCGCCACTAAGATCGCAACGTTTTCCCTTGAGCCACCTGAACAGCAAAGAAGCTGCGATGCAGATGACGATGGCCGGAGCGAACACCATCACCCAATCCATGGGCATATCAAGCACCCCATACGCCGTAGCGACCATGCAATAGATGACCAACGTCACTGCAGGTGCGATAGCTAAAGCGAATACCTTATCGCGAATCAAAGAAAGAGCCGCTAGAGCTCCTGGAAGGAAGAGGAACACTGCCCCTAAGCAAACGCAAAGGGCCATCCCCCCCCACTCGGTCATTCGCCTACCCCTAGATGCCCTCTCCAATACTCCACGCTGCTCATCTCGGGCAATGCATCCCGATACGCCTGCGCCACATCCGCACCGCGCTTGCGATGGTCAGCCATCACAGCGGCCCACCGCTTGCGGATGGTCTTCCAACGAGCGCGATCCATGAAGCGCACGTGAGCCACCTCCCCTGCGCGATCGCATGCAACGAACACCTTGGTCCCGACCTGCGAGGGAGAAAAGATGGTGTAGCCGCCATAGTATGCGGTGGCAGGGACGCTGCGAAGCAGCGCGTCAGGGAGCATGTGCCTGTCGTAGGGAGCTGTTCGCCAAAGCCTCAGCAGCAAGCTCGCCCTCTGGTTATCGCGAACCGCATCCTCGTCGGGCTGGAACGCCGCAAAGCTCGCAGCAAGCTCAGGATGCTCAGCAGATGCCGCACTCAGCGCATCTGCAAGGGGGATCAGCTTCTCTGCCCTAGCATTCCCCTCCTTGAAGAGCTCTTCTCCGCTGGCTCCCATGAGCCACTCCGGACCCTTCAGGTAATCCTCGAAGCCAGAGACGAAGAGGTCAGCCGTCTCATAGGCCATCGCCCTGAGATACATGCGCAGCGTCCTGTTCGCACGCGCCATGAACATGGTCTCGCTGGAGATGCCATGGATGGCATTCATGATCATGTAGTTGCGCAGGTACTGATAGCCATCAACGGCGGCCCGGAACTTCTCCCCGAATGCCATATGCCACACGCAGATGCCATTCATGGTCATATAAGTGGGCTTGCAGCGCATCCCATATTCGACATCATCGCAGCGGACGAAGATGGGAAGCGGCAGCCCGTGCGCTCGCACGGCAGACAGGGAGATGCAGGAATACCACCATGCCCCGTACGCGTTCTGCGCTTCGACATCCACCACTTCATTGACGGCGACATCGGACAAGCTGTCCATGAACAGATCGCCCTTGAGGCGCTGGTAGATCCCATCAGCGCGCACATGGGAGACATCCTCGAATTGCTTGTTCGGATGCTGCATCTCGAGCATGGCCCCGTTGATGAATGCATCCGCATATTCGTCGGTCACCAACGAGAGCAGGTTGAAGGTGCGGATGATGCTCTCAGGTGCGATGCGCACATCGTCGTCCATGAGCAGGACGTGCGTGAAGCGCTCATCTGATTCAAGGGCAGCCATCATCCCCCGCGCGAAGCCCGCAGAGCCCCCCTCGTTGGCGTTCGGCAAGACCGTGACACCATCATGCGACAAGCCCTCAGCATCGAGGGTCTGCCCGTTGTCCACGACGAACAGATGCAACGCATCTGCCACAGGTTGCCCCGACCCGAGGACATCCTCGCGCATGATCTTGATGTTCGGAAGGATGTAGCCCTCATTCTTGAAGGTGGTGGTGGCCACTGCGATGCGCACTTCGCGGATGCGCTCCTCGGGCACCTGGGTGTACCAATATGCGTTGCGCACATCAGTCGCACCCGTCGTGGCGAGGACGGCACCCACGAGGAGCATGTCCCCAGCAGGGACCTCAAGGTCGACCTCCACGTACTCCGACGATCCCGCAAAGACATGAGAGCAGTCGATCGGCTTCGGCAGCGCGCGAGCCTTCACCGCGGAGGATGTATGAGGCTCGGCCGGATCAGGTGCATCCGCCTCCGTGATAGAGCCCTCCTCTATGCCCGCAAAGGATATCTCGCATGCATCCCCGACGAGCTCAAGGTGCAAGCGGACATCCTCGATCGCAGCGTATCTCCGCCATTTGGCAGCAGAGAAGGCGTTGAAGTACGTGAGCAGGTCGAGCTCTCCCTCGAAGGCGAGCGAGCCGCTCTCCTCATCGAAGTCCACCGCTCCCTGTGCTCGATAGAGCATCTCAGGGTAGCATCGCAGATGCTCGGGCAGCGACAAGAGCACATTAGCGAGTCTGAATCTGACCATCAGCTATTCCTTGATCCGTCGAGTGAAGCGAACTCCGCCGATCCCTCTAATATGAGAGGGGCCACAGGGGATATGCTACTGACCACTTTGAGCATATTTCGCCTCAACCTCGGATTTCGCAGTCTCCCACCAGCTCTTGTTATCGGCATACCACTGGATCGCACTCTCTAGCCCTTCTTGGAAGCTCGTATGAACTGGTTCCCACCCCAGCTCCCTTCTCAGCTTCGAGGAATCGATGGCATAGCGGCGATCATGTCCCGGTCGGTCACGCACCCAATCGAAATCGTCAGGCGATTTGCCCATCAGCTCAAGGATATGACGAAGCACATGCAGATTGTCACATTCGCCATCCGCTCCGATGAGATACGTCTCTCCCGAACGACCTCGATTGAGTATCTCCCAAACGGCACTCGAATGATCATCGACATGGATCCAATCGCGCACATTCCTCCCATCACCATAGAGCTTCGGCCTGAGTCCGGAGAGGATATTGGTGATCTGTCGCGGAATGAACTTCTCGATATGCTGTCGTGGACCGTAATTGTTGGAGCAATTGGAGATGGTTGCCTCGACTCCATACGTTCTATGCCAAGCACGCACGAGCATATCAGAAGATGCCTTGGTCGAGCTGTAAGGGCTGGAAGGATGATATGGGGTCTCCTCGGTGAATCGAGCAGGGTCATCGAGCGCTAGGTCGCCATAGACTTCGTCCGTTGAGATGTGATGAAAGCGCGTGCCATGCTTTCGCGCTGCCTCCAAAAGCCTATAGGTGCCTTCCACATTGGTGCGCACGAAGGGCTCAGGATCAGCGATGGAATTATCATTATGAGATTCAGCAGCGAAATGCACGATGGCGCCCGCTTCAGGAACGATGTCATCCAATAGCGCCGCATCGCAGATATCACCGTGAACGAATGTCAGCCGATCACCCGGAATGCCGACTAGATTATCCCTATTGCCAGCATAGGTGAGCGCATCCAACACCGTTACATGCACACCAGGTTGATTATCGATCACCCAATGCACGAAGTTGCTGCCGATGAACCCAGCGCCACCGGTCACGATGATATCGTCAAATGACATTGCTAGACCTCCTATGCCAGGTGCAGTCTATACATGATCTTCGGCAACAGAGATGAGGTATTGCCCGTAAGCCGTCTTCTCTAAAGCCTGCCCAAGCTTCAACAGCTGCTGCGCATCGATGAATCCGCGCCTAAAGGCTATCTCTTCGATGCACGAAACGTAATACCCCTGCCGCGACTGCACGGCTTCGACATACTCAGCTGCTTGGAGCAGCCCTTCAGGGGTACCCGTATCCAGCCAGGCCATCCCACGGCCAAGAAGCTTGACCATCATCTGATCGCGCTTCAGATAAGCGTTGTTGACCGACGTGATCTCCAACTCGCCGCGCTCGCTCGGCTCGACCGCCTTTGCGATAGCGCACACCGTATTATCATAGAAATAGAGACCCGGCACCGCGAAATTGCTCTTCGGATCAGACGGCTTCTCTTCGATAGCGATGACGTTGTGAGCTTCGTCGAACTCTACCACTCCGAATGCCTGGGGATTGCGCACAGGGTAACCGAAGATGACCGCACCGCCCTCTGACTCCACCCTCGTCTTCGCCCATACGAGCGATTCGGTCAGGCTTTGCCCGTGGAACATATTGTCCCCCAAGCAAAGGGCAACGCTATCATCACCGATGAAACGCTCTCCGATGATGAATGCCTCAGCAAGACCGCGAGGCTCATCTTGGATGGCATACTTCAGGCTCATGCCTATTTCAGAGCCATCTCCCAATAGCTTCTCATACGAATGCGCATCCTCTGGCGTGGATATGATGAGCACCTCTGATATGCCTGCCAGCATGAGCACGGACAATGGGTAATATACGAGCGGCTTGTCATAGACAGGCAGGAGCTGCTTGGAAACAGCTTTGGTGATCGGATACAGGCGCGTACCCGAACCTCCTGCCAAGATGATCCCCTTCATCGCATCAACCCCCGTCAGGCATAGAGATCAACCATCACATGCGAAGAACCTGGGCACGAATCAACGAACCCAGGTTCCAGCGCTCAGTGACACCATTATAGAACAGTGACCTTACTTACCCTCCACCTGTTGCATGATGCGCGTGATCTTGTTGCCATATCCAGCACCCGAAGCCCATCCATATCCGTTCGGATTCTCTTGGATGCCCAGCCATTGGATGATGGGTGCGCAACCGCGCTTGACATAGCCGAATCGCGGATCAACGCATGCATTCACCAAAGGCGCCGTAGAAGCATAGGCCTTCAGATGCTGGATCTGCGCACGAATACCTGTCCTTATATCCTTGAAATAAGCACCTTCTCCGCCACCATCAAGAGCGCCGAGACCAGCGAAATTGAACTGCTCGGGCTTACAGACGCCAGTGAACCTCAACCAATTGGTCTCGAGCATGGATTGAGCGAATGCGACATCAGCGCGCACGCCCTCCATATCAGCCTCTTGCATGAAGATGTCGCAGAATGCATAGATCGTCGGAGCGATAGGGTTACCTTTGTATGGATATGCATTGGCGCCAACTGTCCTTATGTACGCGTTCGCCATTTGCGTAGCAGTCACCTTCGAAGAACCCATGATCGCATCATTGGCGGCAGGGTCTACATCACCGTTGCCATCAACCCAAACATCGCCGATCCACTGATTGGTGGCCATCGCTCCACTGGATTGATAATAGTGCCCATTCCACCAGCGATTGGATGCCATCTGACCATTCGACCAGAAGTAGTAGTAGCTCGACCCGATCTGCATGCGCCCGACCACGCATGTGTAATCGCTCTTGATGTAATACCAAGCCGAGCCGATCGATAGCCATCCCCTACCCGCTTCCTTGCCATCGGAAGCGTAATAGCGGCCGCCCCACCATCTATCCACGATCATGGGTCCAGTAGACCAGAAATGATAATAGGTGCCATCGATCAGGTGACGGCCAGAGAGATAGGATCCGTCAGACCCGATCCGGTATCGAGCCGACCCCTGCACCAACCAACCAGGCCCAGCCTCTGCGCCACTGGCGGTATAGAAGCGCTTCTCTGCCCAGCGATTGGATGCCATCTGACCATTCGACCAGAAGTAGTAGTAGCTCGACCCG
>CAJURX010000003.1:4093-37033 GCA_910589125.1 uncultured Eggerthellaceae bacterium | reverse complement strand
CTACCCGCTTCCTTGCCATCGGAAGCGTAATAGCGGCCGCCCCACCATCTATCCATGGCCGCTGCTCCGTGCGAGAAGAAATGATAGTAAGAGCCATCGATCAGGTGACGGCCAGTATATGCATAGCTATCTGATCCAAAATAATACAAGCTGCCCGCTACCGTTACGAATGCATCGGTGAGATAGGATCCATCCGATAATAGGTAGCGATAGCCCCGAGAATCAGCAACCAACCTACCACCTATGCGATAGTATTCGATGATGGCTTCAGCATCAGCTCGCCCCATCTCCTCAGCACGTCGATACATGATATCCCGGTCATGAGCATTGCTGATGAAGCCATGTTCGATGAGGATAGCGGGCATCCCCAGCTTCTTGCTATTCCTCAAGACCGCAAGATAATCACCGGCCGACCCATCAGGATACTCATACTGAGACCCTGATGCCACATCGTCTTTCAAACCGCGATCGTCGAGGCCGAATTGCGCAAGCTTATCCAGCACCTTTTGCCCTAACCCATGCGACTCTTGGGAAAGATCAGGTCTATAGTTGCCATTCTGCACCCACACCTCATACCCGTTGGCGGTCTCATTGCCAACAGAGTTGATATGAAAGCTCACCAAGACCGTTGCACCTTTATCGCGTGCGATCTGAGCAATGCTATTCACGCTGAGCAGGCGGTCGTCCTCGCGTGTCATGACGACTCGAGCGCCCTGCTGGCGCAACCTATCGCGACACGCAAGGGCGATGCGGAGATTGAGATCCTTCTCCTTGATCCCGCCACCCGTAGCGCCACTATCGCTCCCACCGTGTCCGGGGTCGAGAGCGATGACCGGATTGCTGCCCGCTACCCTGCTCTCCACCATCGAAAGAGCCTGAGACGCAACGACTCCAGCATCTGATGCGTCTGCTGCTTCCAAGCTTGCTGCAATATCATCGGCTTCAACCAGGCCCCCTTCGTCATCCAGGGACATGACCGTGATCCCCTCGTCGCATCCTTGAGATTGAACGACAGAGAAAGAGATGCCATCATCCGAAACGGGAGCTGCATAGCTACCTTCCTCCACCCCAAACCACGAAAAGGCATCGATCCGATAATCGCCCACATCCGCGACATCATAGAAGGGCAACGTGAAGAGAACCGTCGTCTCGCCATCGATGACCTTGACCTCTACCGCCTCGCAAGATCGGGAGCCCGAACCACCTATCTTGGAATAGCTGAGCACGTATCGATCAGCGTCGATCACATCATCGAAGCCAAAGAGTATGCTCTCCTCGCTTCCTACAGAGACCATCTTCTCATCAATGTAGAACAAAGACACACCATCCGTGTCATGAGCATCGATCTCCCGCACAGAGCCTCCATCGGGCGCGATGTCGCCCTCTTCGCATGAGGTCGCATCTGCAGACTGATCCCCTGCGACCCCATATGGCAGCACAGAGACATCTTCGCTCGTAGCGAGATCGCCCTCATCCGGCAACACCCCATCTTCAGGAGAAGCCATCCCCGGATCGACGCTTTCGCTCGATTCGGAAGACGCGATGACGCTATCAGCCCATGCAATAGCCGGAATGCTGCTGAGCACAAGCGATGCCGAGAGCAGGATCGCAAGAAGAGCTGATATGGGACTGGCATCCTGTCGCAGGGTCTTGGTTTGTTTGAACATGGTTCTCCTGTCCACGACCAGCAGAATCTGGGCATCATCTCACAGCCGTTACCGAACCGTCAAACTCTTGACCACCTTCCATCATCCCTACACAGAGCAGATGGACTCCCTGTCCAGGGCGTTCCCCCTCGCCATGGGAACATCAGTTTTCCATCCATGCACCACAGATGCCCAGACTTGTTCCTAGTAGAATACGCTGAATCCAAGAATGCGAGCCACTCACAGAACCGAGAATGAGCGACCAATGAAGGTGACTGAATATATCGCACGAACCCTGAAGGCGACTGGCGTTGACGCCATCTTCGGATACCAAGGCAGCTCGATCGCCCACATGATAGATTCGATATGCGGCGTTCCGGGCCTCGATTTCATCGAGTGTCGAAATGAGCAAGGAGCAGCTTTTGCTGCGAACGGATATTCTCAGGCAGGGAATCGTCTCGGTGTTGCCATCGCATGCAGCGGCCCTGGGGCGCTCAACCTCATCAGCGGTATCGCAGATGCATTCTACGATTCGCTACCCTGCC
Source organism: uncultured Eggerthellaceae bacterium (assembly GCA_910589125.1). Lineage (GTDB taxonomy): Bacteria > Actinomycetota > Coriobacteriia > Coriobacteriales > Eggerthellaceae > MGBC163016. The sequence continues at coordinate 34,842 of CAJURX010000003.1, read as the reverse complement.
TATTCATCTGCGGCCAAGTCAGCCAGAAGGAGATGCGAAACGATACCTCCTTGCGCCAATATGGCTTCCAGGAAACCGACATCACATCCATCGTAGAGCCGATCACGAAATACGCGACCACCATCGAGGAACCCGAGCATATCGAAGAGGAGCTCGTGCGCGCGATCTCCCTTGCGCTCACCGGACGTCCAGGACCCACGCTGCTCAGCGTCCCCCATAATATCCAAGGAGCGCAAACGGCATCGACGCCACGAGGCATCACCATCGAGGAGACGCTTGACAACGCCAGCGAGCGCCTCAGAGCGACGCTCCGCGAAGAGCTCTCTGCAGCAACCCGCCCCATCATCATCATGGGCGGCGGATGCTCAAAACTCTCTCGAAAGACGATGTGCGAGATAGATGGGCTGAGGATACCCATCGTCACATCCTATAGGGGAAAGGCGTGCTACGACAATACCCTTGATTCGTATTGCGGCACATGGGGAGTCCATGGAGCACGTGCCGCGAATTGGGCTGTCAAATATAGCGATCTTGCCATTTGCCTTGGAACCAGACTGGATGGACGACAGACAGCTGGAGAACCGCTACAGGTCCAAGACACCCAGAATGTCATCGTCATCGACATAGATGATAGCGAATTGGATAAGCTGGACAAAAGCTATCTTACCTTCAAAGAAGATGCCATTTGCGCAGCCGAAGCTCTCGTCACCATAGGTGATGCATGTGCCCAGGATGGAGCATGGCTCACCGCTATCAAGTCCTGGATGCATCGATATCCCTGTGCTAAGGAATACCTGATCGAAGAGCGCATCAATCCCAACTCCTTCCTTGAGAGGCTATCGATGTCGGTGACCTCTCCGGCGAACTACTGCGTCGATGTAGGGCAGAATCAGCTCTGGGCGAATGCATCCCTCTGCATAGGACGCGATCAGCACCTGATCCAATCATCGGGTCTAGGGGCGATGGGGTTTGCGCTTCCTTCAGCTATCGGAGCCTTCCTGGAGAATGGCAAGCTGACCATCTGCATCTCAGGTGATGGTGGTGTACAGATGAATATACAGGAATTGCAGACCATAGCCGAACACAGGCTGCCTATCAAATCATTCGTGCTCAACAACGAGAGCCTCGGCCTGATACGCGATTATCAGACCAAAGCACTTGATAGCCGGACATGGGGATCCGTCGAAGGGTTCAGCTCACCCGACTATCGCCTTTTGGCAAAAGCGTATGACATCGCCTATCTGCACATCGACGACATCGATCAGCTTCCCACGATCGCACATGCGCTGAATGATGACCGGGCTTGGATCATCGAGGTGAGCATAAGCCCCTCATCCACTGCCAAACCTGAGCCCATCTATGGGAAATCCATCCTATTTCAGGCTGACCCTCTCACTTCGTCCGAGATGAAGACGATCGAAAGCGAGGCATATGATGCCAGATAAGACCTTGAACATCCTCGTCACAGGCGTCGGTGCCATCATCGGATATGGGGTCATACGCTCCCTCCGTATGACTGACCGCAGGCTGAACATCATCGGAACAGACATCTATGAAGATGCTGTGGGGCAAGCATGGTGTGACGAGTTCGTGCAAGCACCTTATGCGGTCAGCGACGAATACCTCGGCTTCCTCTCGGACCTGATCCTGAAGAGAGATGTGGACTTGGCATTCTTTGGAACTGAGCAGGAGATCCAACGATGCACATCCTGCCAAGGCGATATCGACCCCATGATCTACCAGAGGCTCGTGCTCAATGATCCTCGACTCCTCGAACTCTCCAACGATAAGTGGGTCACGCGAGAGGCCCTGATAGCTCGTGGACTGGAACATCTAGCGATCCCAAGCGTCATCGATGGCAGTTACCGATCGATATCAGCATCATGGGGCGATACATTCTTATTGAAACCTAGAAGATCATACGCATCTAAGGGCATGCACGTAGTCCATGATGAAAGTGAATTCACATTCTACAAGGAACGAATGGGATCTCAATTCATGGCACAAAAGCTCGTTGGTGACGCAGAACATGAATATACCGTTGGCGTATTCGGCCTCGGCGACGGCACCCATGCCGGGATGATCCAAATGCAACGAAAGCTCAGTCAAGAAGGAGCCACCGCAAAGGCGAAGGTAGTGTTCGAGGACGGTCTATCTAATGCAGTCTCAGAGCTTTGCCGCGCATTCTCCCCAAAAGGCCCGACGAATATGCAATTCCGCAAAGAGGGCGACGGGTTCCTCCTTCTCGAGATCAATCCTCGGATCTCTTCATCTACATCCATTCGCGCCGCCCTTGGATACAATGAGGCCGAGATGTGCCTCGAGCATCTTCTCGAAGGGAAGATGCCCCACCCGAGCGTAAAGGCAGGAAGCGCGCTGCGCTTCATCGATGAGATAGTGACCTCGGCATGAGCAAGATCGGAGTCATATCTGACATACATGGGAATTATCACGCCCTCGCAGCCGTGATGGAAGACCTTCAGGTAGAAGGATGCGATGCAGTGATATGCCTCGGAGATGCATGCGGATACTACTCAATGGTGAATGAGTGCCTTGACCTCTTGAGAGCGAATGATGTCATCATGCTCAAGGGGAATCACGAAAGCTATCTGCTTGGCGAGGCGCATTGCCCGCGCTCCCGGTCAGTCCAACGATGCATCGAATATCAACAACGAGTCATCACGAAGGAGAATCTGGAGTGGTGCAGGATGCTACCCTCCTTCATCGAGGATGGATCCTTGCTCGCATTCCATGGCGGCCTCAACGACCCCTTGGATGAATACATCGCTTCCTTTGATTTCTGCAAAGCGAAAGAGGAATATCCCAACGTTGCGCTATTCCTCGGAGGTCACACGCATATTCCATCATTCCAATGCTCTCCTGGAGCAAGGTATTGCAATCCAGGATCCGTAGGGCAGCCAAGAGACCATGACCCTCGAGCCGCTTATCTGATGATATCTGAGGATACCGTCGACTTCCGACGCACGGAATACCCAATAGAGAAGACCATCAAGGCCATGAAGGAAGCGGGATTCACAGACCACTTCTTCGCAAATCTGCCATTCGGGTGCAGGATCGGCGACCCTATCATGCAAGGGAGGTCCACTGATGAATGAGAACGTCCATCTCATCCTTGGGGGAAGCTCAGGCATCGGCCTATCCACTGCACAAGAGCTTGCAAGGGATGGCGCTCGCGTCATCTTAGCGTCATCATCAGAAGCAAAGCTCTCGAAGGCGCTCGCCACCCTTCCTCGCGAGCAAGACCACAAGACCTACCGTTGCGACCTGCGAAGCATCGAAGCCATAGAGCACATGTTCCGGTCCCTGAAGGAAGAGAACCTAGAGCTCGACGGCATGGTGTATTGCGCCGGCATCTCGCCAAAGCAGTCCGTTGAGGACTTCGATATCCAGCTTGCCGAAGATGCTTACCGCATAAACCTGCTCTCCTTCATCGAATGCGTGAAACAGGCCTTGCGATACCAAGCATTCCATGGAGGTCGTGGCGGGAAGATCGTTGCGGTGGGATCCGTGACCGCGAAGGCATCAGGATTCAATCAAGTCATCTATGGATCCTCGAAAGCCGCCCTAGCCTCTGCGGTGAAGCTCATGGCGAATGAGCTGCAAGGCAAGAACATCAACATCAACTGCATCTCCCCTGGATGCGTCGACACGGACATGCTCCGCGATCTCTATCGCAGCGCGAATGACTACCATCAGAAGGTGAAGAAGATCCAGCCGCTTGGCCCGATCCCGCCTCAAGCGGTAGCTCAAGCGATCGCCTTCCTGCTCTCGGATGCAGCAGGGCACATCACAGGGACCGACATGCAATTCGATGGCGGCTTCTTCCTCTGAGCACCCGACCTCACTTCTCTAAGAGGACATGCGAACCCATTCCTAGAGAAGAGGGCCCCGCCTATCAGAACGCGAAATGTCTCTCGCTTGACCATTGACGACGATCCGCCTGATCACATATTGAGGAGTATGATTGAGGAGCAGCATTATCCGTCCGATATATTCTCCTATCAAACCTAGGAGGATCATAATCACCCCACCCACGAAGAAGATAGAAGCGATTATCGATGAGTATCCAGCAAGCCTATCGATCCCGAAGAGCTTCGTGATGATCATATAGAGACCGAACAGAAAGCCTGACAGAGCACAGAGCGCGCCTATCACATCCGCCACGCGAAGCGGCTTTATCGAAAAGCTCGAGAATCCACTGAGCCAATTGCTTATGAGCTTCTTGAATGTGTAGCCACTAGTCCCCAAAAGGCGCCTGCGCTCTTCCATGGGCACATTCATCACGCGACTCGTGGTCTGCAGTATGGAACCCAGGAAGTATGGATGAGGATTGGGGAAATTCATCACCTCTGCATTCACGAGCTGCGAGAACGCATAGAAATTCGATATCTGAAAATCCTTCGGCATCCCAACCAAGGATCGCGCCATAGCCTGATTCATCTCGCTGCCGATGTTCCGGAACAAGCTCTGCTTCTTCGCGGGATACTGCGCCGATACGAAATCAGCACGACCTTCAACGATAGGTGCGACCAGATCGCCTATGCGATCTATCGGACATTGGCCATCATCATCGATGGCTACGACTATGTCCTTCACCGCCTGTCGGAAACCAGCCATCTGAGCGTTGATCTGCCCATAGTTCTTCGATAGCTCCACCACTTTGAGGTAACTGCGCTCCTTTGATTCGGAGATGAGGACCTCAGCAACGTCATCAGGAGAGCCATCGACCACAGCGATGACCTCATAATCTCCTATCCCCGCGGCGGCCACCGAAGCCTCCAGCTCATCAAGAACCGGCACGATCGTTTGCGCGCTCCTGTAGCAAGGTATGACAAAGCTAAGCGATTCCAAAGTGCTCCTCACGTCTGATGCATGCGCTATGGCAACAATGGAAGGATATCATCCATATCATCGGATGCGAACACGAAGAAACCATACCGAGACCCGCTATCGACGATAGCATGGTCAGTGTCTTCTACAAAAGACGCACGCTTCAAGACCGCACTCCCACCCTTGGCGATCGACTCATATGCAGATATGTCATCTTCATCGAAGATGAACCGTATGCCTGCATGCCGTCCACTATCAGCATGCGGCAATGGCGGCTCTTCGCCCAACGCAACATCGATCACAGCATTCACGAAATCATATCCAGTAGAGAGCTCAACGAGATCGCTGCCGATGCAGTCACCTCCCATTCGACTGCCTATCTCGATGATCCGCACAGCACCGCCATCATCGATCTTCACCTCGGAGTGAGAGGCTCCATATTCGACCCCCAAAGCGTCAAGCGCATGTTCGACCACACGCTGTATCGATTCGACCTCCAAGCGATCGGCCCGCGCTGGCTCCAGATGCGCTCTCTCGATGAAGCCTGGCGCACCAGTGGTGAACTTCTCAGTCAATGCAAGGAAGCGATGCTCACCACGCCATGAGATGTACTCAACGCTGAATTCCCTGCCTTCTATGTACTCCTGCACGATCGCTGCATTCTCAAAGCTCTCATCAACAGCTCGATCGATAGCGCCCTTCAGCTCATCGGGGAAGATCACCTTTGTGATCCCGCGGCTACCGGATCTATCGACAGGTTTGACGATAGATGGATAGCGCATCGAAGACGGATCAAGGACCTCCCCCTCCTTGACCATGATGCTCTTTGGAACAGGGCACCCAGCTTCATCCAGAACACGGTTCATGAGCACCTTGTTCGTCGTGCAGTTCACGCACTCAATGCTATTCGCCAAGAGCCCAAGCTCGCTCGCCACTTTAGAGACAGTGACATTGGCGAGGTCAGAAGCAATGGTCGCAACCCCATCGATGCCTATTTCCTTGCACTCCGCCGCTATCGCTTCACATTCCGTGATGCTGATGGGATGAAAACGATCGGCTGTCATCTCACCTGCATCACCACAACGCCATGCGAATACGTGGGTTTCGATCCCTCGCTCCTTCGCTGCAAGGATCAATGGGTCCTGGAACACGCTTGCTCCGATGATCGCAAGTTTCTTCACAGGGCGGCTCCTCCGGTGGAATAGCATGGCCTGATGTTGCACGCTAACAATTCTCGCACATCATCATGTGCTTGGAGCGCATGATCGCTAGCTCCTGTGCAGTCGATAGCCCTTCATGACCTTATCCGCCACGCACCTGCAAAGCACAACCGCTGCTTCGAGCATAAGAGCGCTGCCGATGCATGAGGCAAGATAGAGCACGATGAATGCAGGGGTACCGAGTTCCCCTTGCAAGCCTGGCATACGAGACAGCAACATGACGATGACCCATTGCACAACATAGATGGGCAAAGAGATGCGACCCATGAAAGAGAATATCGGAGAGGAGAACTCGCCCGACAGATGCGAGCATCCAAATGCGACATACACCATCCCAGCCATTGCGAATGCTGCCAAGAAATCGAAGATGGAGCTGTGTGCGCAGGCCACAAGAACGAAGCCCAGCAACGCTACGCTAGCGACCAGGGGCGCAGCCAAGCTCTGCATGGCACCCCTCCCCTGCTCCTTCACCAAACCATATACGCAAACGCCTAGACAAGAGGCTGCAATACCTCGAAGCAGACCAGAATAGATGATCCCGACCTTGTCCTGTATCGTGTCAAGATCACCAAAGGTCAAGATCATGTAGCTATACGCAAGGATGACGACCATGGGAGCGATCGCCCGCATGGATGCCTCTCGATGATTCCTGACCATGGGAAAGATGAGGGCAACGCATATCAACAAAGCCGAACAGTACCAGATCGGCGGATTGTAAAGAGGACAAGCCTCTATGGTCCCGAGCATGCATAGGAGCAGAAGCTCATAGGCCGAACGCGCCAGATCAGCGATGATGACATCTAGGCTTGAAGGACCCAAGTGGGCAAGAGCGAAGAGCGCAAGGAACACGGGTGCCATATAAGGAAGCAGTCTCCCATACCTACCTGCCAGCATCTTTGCAGTGCCCGAGATCGAACCATCCGCTTTGCCAGAATCAGCTTGCCTCGCCAGGAGATACCCCGACAGGATGAAGAAGAACTCGACACCCAGATAGCCTCCACTCAATAGGGAGAATGAATTCCCCCCCCCCGATCCAAGCGCCGTGAAAGAGGACGATGATGCATGCGAATACGAACCTATACAGTTCGATCAAGCCGTTCTTCTTCATCTGATCACACCCCTATCGCTCTGAGCATCGACGACCACCGAACCTCATATGATCTCGCATGCACCACTACGACAGCGCATACACGATGACACCCACAAAGATCAACATCATTGCCAAAGCCTTCTTCGCTCCAACCCTTTCCTTGAATACCACAACGCCCAAGATGGTGACATAGATATATCCCGTAGCCTCAAGAACCGTCCCGAGACCAAGCGGAACGACTTTCAGCGAGAGCAGCGTAAGAAGCGTGCAGCCAAAGAAGATCGAATACGCTGATAGGACGAGCGGGTTGAGATATTCCTGCTTGCGCGATCCCCATTCTCGCATTGCTGCCCTCTTCAGCATCACCTGAGAGATAGAACTGAGCAACGTGCTCAAGAGAAGCACTCCCGAGAAGAGCAGCAATTCGCTATTCATCATCAGCCCCCAGAAGAAGCTCATCCTTCTCGTCCGCTCGGTCCTCGCCATCTAAGATACCCATCAAGATGACACCCGCCACAACGAGCAAAGCGCCTACGAGCTTGCCAATGGTCAGGCTATCGCCAAAGAAGACCATGCCCCATGCGATCCCCCAAACAACACCGACCGCCTTATTCGCAAATGCCGTTGTCAATGGCATGCGCTTTATTATCTGCTGCCATCCTATCGCGTATATGCCGAGGATCGATAGGACCAGGCCATAGCATACGAAGAAGAGCATGCTAGGAAACGAGGCGCCAGCCGCTATCTTCGAGAACACTCCTCCAAAGGAATAGACGAGCAGCAAGAGATGCAATGCGATGATCGTATATGCACGCGACCCCCTGCGTATCATGCAAGCCCTTTCTGATCGATGGGATGCTCACAAGATCCGCGTCAACGCATCTTGATCACAACCACTACCCCTGCTGATAAAATATGATAAAGCTTGAAGATGCGATACATGCCCTGCAAGCAGACGCAGATCGATCAAAAACGAGAGGCCTATCAATGGATGGCAAGCAAACCAGCAACGCTGCATGCGACGACGAACGCGATAGCTTGAGGATCTTCTCTCCCTCTAGGGATAATATCCTGCTAGCGAAATGGAGCTTTGCCTCTACAGCTGCATGGATGCTCGTAGCACATCTCTATAGATGGACCCATGTCACATCAGCCTCACACGATTCGATCATCATCGTCCAGACCGATGCATTATGGGAGATAAGCTTAGGCCGCTTCCTCCAACCGCTATACGTTGCGCTACGCGGTGATATAGCAGCACCCCTTCTCATCGGAGTATTCTCCATCCTCTTCTTAGGCCTTACCATAGCTATCACCTGCAAGCTGCTCGGTCTCACCAAGCCGCTGCATATCGTCCTATTGAGCGGCGTGATATCGACAAGCGCCACGATCACGCTACATGATGCAACATACATCTACACGCTTGACCTCACCATGCTCACAGCTCTATTAGGCGCTTTGTCCGTATTCTGGTGCATACGCTTCAAAGCGGGATTCCTCCTAGGAGTGCCATGCATCTTCGCGATCTTCGCGCTCTCCCCTGGATACGTGACCTACCCGATAACCCTCATGTTGCTGCACCTGCTAACACGCACCCTGCAAGGCGGGTCGCTCAAGAACATCATATGCATAGGCATCAAGTGCATTGCATATCTTGCGATCGGAGCTGGGCTATATCTCTTTGCTTACCCCATGATCCAGAATGCGCTCGATGTTGCTGCAACCTCATATAAGGGCTTTTCAGAGATCACCGATTTCAGCACGATATCTCTTCTTCCCATGCTCGCGAAGAGCTACCTGTTCCCATTCCAATGGATGGCCGATCCAGGGACATACGGTTCGAAACTGATCGGCATCATCAATATCGTCCTGTTCGTCTGCGTCATCCTTGGCCTTGCCACCTACTGCATCAAAACCAAGATCGAGAAGATGCATCTGCTGCTCGCCATCATCCTCCTGCTCTTGCTCCCCCTAGGAATGGACTGCACGTACTTCATCGTGAAGGGCAACGTCTATGAGCTCATGTATATTTCCTTCTATTTGTTCTACGCTCTCGTGCTGATCGCATTCAAGCTCGTGTTCGACCAACCCGGCATGCTCTCGGATAAGATAGATGCCTCAAAGGTGAGGTACATCGCCTCTATAACGCTCATCACTACCTTCGCAGCCATAATCACATGCAATACGATCTACGCTAACCAGGTGTATGTCAAGAAGGACCTTGAAGCTCAAGCGACCCTTTCGACGATGACGCGCATCGTAGATGAGATCGAGAGCTTGGATTCTTACATACCCGGAGAAACGCCTGTTGCGTTCGTTGGCACGCTCAACACGAACGAACCTTATTCTCAACTCGCACCAGGCTTTCGCCACTTCAAGAAATCGGGACTCTATAACGGACCATATTCCGTCACACGTCCCTACACCTATTCCAAATACATCAAAACGGTGCTCAACGCACCCATGAACGTGGTCTCCGAAACTACAGCAGCAGCCCTTGCTGAAGAGGTGGAAGTCCAAAAGATGCCCGTCTTCCCCCATGAGGGATACTGCTCCATGATAGACGGAACAGTGGTCGTTCGCCTTTCAGAGAGCTCATCATGAGAGGGCTCTCTTCGTGCGCACCACGCAAGAAGCATGAACACGATTAAGGAATGACCTTGATACCCTTCAATAAGCCGCCGTATCTGGGCACAGAACCAGCCTTCATCCAACAAGCCATCGATAATATGAAGATATGCGGAGACGGGCCATTCACCAAGCAATGCAATGAGTGGCTAGAGCAGCGCTTTCACGCACAGAAGGCGCTGCTCACCACAAGCGGCACCGCAGCGCTAGAGATGGCTGCGCTCCTCTGTGGCATCAAGCCTGGCGATGAGGTCATATTGCCAAGCTACACCTTCTCCTCAACAGCTACGGCGTTCGTTCTCGCTGGCGCGAATCTCGTGTTCGTTGACATACGACCGGATACGATGAACATAGATGAATCGAAGATCGAGGCCGCCATCACGGATAAGACGAAGGTCATCATCCCGGTCCACTATGCTGGTGTGGCCTGCGAGATGGATACCATACTGGACCTCGCCTCCAAGCACCATCTGAAGGTCGTCGAGGATGCAGCCCAAGGAGTCATGTCGACTTACAAGGGAAAAGCCCTTGGAACCATAGGTGATCTTGGGTGCTACTCATTCCATGAGACGAAGAATTATTCTATGGGGGAAGGGGGAGCTCTCCTCATAAATGATCCCGCGCATAGAGAAAAGGCTGAGGTGCTACGAGAGAAGGGCACCAATCGCTCGAAATTCTACAGAGGACAAGTGGATAAATACACATGGGTAGATTATGGCAGCTCTTACTTGCCTTCCGATATGAATGCCGCTTACCTCTGGGCGCAGCTGCAGCAAGCCGATAGGATCAACGAAGACAGGCTCCGATCCTGGAATCGCTACTACGAAGGATTATCACCGCTCTCCGAATATGGGTGCATCGAGCTGCCACATATCCCAGCCGAGTGTACCCATAATGCTCATATGTTCTATCTCAAGTGCGCGAACGTCGAAGAGCGATCTGCCCTCATAGACCATCTGAAAGAACATGGCGCGCTTGCCGTCTTCCATTATGTTCCCCTGCACTCCTCACCCGCAGGAAGACGATTCGGGCGCTTCGTTGGAGAAGATGCCCACACAACGCGTGAAAGCGACAGATTGCTTCGATTGCCAATGTATTATGGCCTCGATGAATCAGATCTGGATCATGTCATAGATATCATCACGGCTTTCTACCGCTAATCTATGTCGTCTCACCATAGGATGAGGCGACATAGATCTACTCCCGTCTCATATGTCGCGCCATCCTGTGAAGCACCACTGAAGGCCAGGTTAGATATCTACCCAACCTGAATGTCTTAGAGGCATGTATAGCGTCTAGATGGATCCTTGCTTGGGATTCACCATGCTTCGAGATGAATTCATCATCCGTTGTCGCCAGGAATTCATCCACCAGTGGCTGATCAGATGTTGATGATCCACACAAGCGCCTCATCAACACATGGAAGCAATAACCAATCCTAAGGGAGCGAGACCTTCGCAGATGCCTGCTCCTATCCAGAAGGCGATCCCTCCTATCAAGATACTCCATGATATGGATATTCGGCAAATCGAATACGCCAAAATATTCCGAGATGTCATGCACCTCATCATCAACGTAGTACCTAGGCTCTCCTATGGCCATCGAGCGATTCTCGACGACGAAAGGCTTTACCACATCGAATCTGTGAGTAGAGTCGAAATACTCGATCGCGTGCTGAGACATCTGCTTGAGCCTGGACGCATCCAGCCCTCTCACCTTTTGGACTAGCTCTTCGATCGTCCTCCACATCAGGGAATCAGCTGGGATGAAGTCGGTTACGGACATCCTCTTCAAGCTCTGCCATGCTGCAACAGGAATGCCCGCAGACAGAACATTCAAGGTAAGCTTATACGACACAGTAGGAAAAGGTTCGATGAAGAGGTCGACCCCGTACTCAAGCAGGTCAGATGGAATATCCGACGACCATTCGATATGCCGAAACCTGCTCTCAGGAAGATCATTCTCGGCAAGGAAGCAGGCGAGCTCATCTTTGACCTCTTTTGGCAAAGGGCCAAAGTGATAATGAGTCGCCTCAGCCGAGAGCATGAGCATCTTGATAGCGTCAAGATATCTATATGGCCTTTCACCATCTACCTTATAATATCTCGCCGCCCCACTCGCAGTCGTGATAGCCGAATCTCCTTGGAATGGCACGTACTCCGCAGCGGTAGCCACCCCATGGCTCCACGCAGGAAGGTAGATCAGCTTCTCCTCGAATGCATTCGAGAGCAGCTGATAATCCACGGGACGCTTCGCCGCTATCGTTGACAGATTAGGATTATTGAGCCCCAGCACAAAGCCATGATCGAAGGAGAAGAGGCACACATTCTCACAAAGACCTTGCGATAGCACAGCAACAGAGTGCACATCTTGATGCGAGCAGTAGCAGTAGATCCGATAAGGAGATATCTCTACGATACGCCTTGAGAGCCAGTCAAAGATATCCGCACAACCCGATGGGGGGGCAGCGACATGGATATTCTCTCCAATGCCGCTCAAGATGCTCACAGCATCATCAGATAGCTCAGGATCAAAGGTCTGGATGATGTGGACCTCTTTATCTGGGTACATCTCAGCCAGCTCCTTTATCTCCGTGAAGATGCCGCCACCTCGCGGAACTAAGCGGGAGATCAAGATGCACAAAGCCCCATCATCGATCGACTCTTGACGGTACGCTTCATTATGCTGGCGCGCCACGTATCCGATAGATGCAAGGAGCGTATCCAGATATTCAGATGAATACACCTCACGGAAGATGAACTCACGCTGCCGAAATGCGAATATCCCAGCATAGGACTCGATCTCATGAAGGCACTCAGCGATCGTCCCGGCAGGATAATGATCCATCGCACCATCCACAACCTCGTCAAGGAGCGCTTGGTTTATCTCGATCAAACTATCAGCAGCATTCTTCTCGAATGACGTGCGAAGGTGCTTCTTATGCTCTTTATAGAAATCGATCTGGTATTCGTAGTGCGCTCTTTCATCAAGAGCAGACCAGATCCCATGATATGTATACGAATATGCAGACCCAACGAAATCAAGCACTTTCACCTTTTTCCCAGAATACATCAGATGAAAGATCGTTCGCGGTGTATCTCCTCGATAGAGCTGCATATCGAAATATTCCGGCACGTTGCCTTTGAAGATGTTGCGATATACGTATGTTGCTGTATGGCAATACGGATGATGCCGAAGCAGAAGATCGGCGTATGTGAATTCGCCCTTCCACACTCTATTAGGTATGTGGATGTTGCCATTCTCGAAATCAATGAGGAAGTTAGAGGCAACTGCGACGTATTCCCGCCTGACATCCTCTTCTAAGAAGGTGATCTGCTTTTGCAATTTATCACAAACCGTGTAATAGTCGTCGCCATCAAGGACGCAGAAGTATTCTCCGCGTGCCTCAGACAAGCCACGATGAAAGGATCTCGCATTCCCTCGGTTCTCTTCGTTCTTGAGATATCGCAAGCAGGATCTGCTCAGGTCATGCGCTCTGACGACCTCCTCGGTCGAATCAGTCGAAGCGTCATCGATGACGATGATCTCATAATCATAGTCGAGCACTTGCATCGCGATCGAATCAAGGGCCCTACCGACCGTGTCTGCGACATTGAAGCAAGGCATTATGATGGTCAACTTCAAGAGAGCAGCTCCTTCGCTCTTTCTGCAAACCTAATCAAGATCGACCCATTCACCCAGGTCTCTCTTCGAATTCTGCCACGGGATATCCGTCGCTTTCCCCATATCGCAATAACGACAGAATGGGATCGGATTGGATATGAACTCCAACACCTCATCAAGCGAATCCGTCTTGAAGATATCGATGTAGTCCAATGAGGTCATCCTGAAAGCACCCGAAGCCCCTTCTGACGCCAATGACTCATTCAAAAGGTCAGACATCCCACAAGCAGGACACCTATACAGCCTACCCTCCCTGAGTTGGGGGCAATTGACATAAGGGCATTGCAGATAGCTCGCATAGACATCGCATGCCCCTTTCACGTTGAGCGGCGTTCGCCTGAAGCAGCTGATAACCGCATCGCCTGCCGAATAGGCCATGACCCCACGCTCCCGCGCCTTCTCGATCAGTGCATCATAATCAACAGGAATAGGATATCTCGTGAATTTCAAGTCAACGCCAGCAGCTGACATCGCACTCCAAAATGAATCGGACATCTTCTCGACCAGAACACCATTGGTCGTCACATCGATCTGAGCGGAAGGAAAGATCTCCCTGGAAGCGCTGATGAAAGATTCGATCTCAGGGTGCAGCAGAGGCTCTCCACCAAGAAGATGAAGGCGAATGAGCCTATCCCCAACGATCGAACGGAATCGAGCCAGATCCCTCTCGAATACCTCGAAGCTAACGATGCGCTTGGGAGCAAGCGGAGAGAACGTGCTGCATCCCGCACAATTCAGATTGCAATGATCGACAAGATGATAATCAAGATGCTCTATCAAACGCTTTGGCAGCAAAGCAGCGTTCTGCGAGGTCATTGCCCCACGAACGCGATTCATCTGATCTCTAATCTTAGATATCTCCGCTGAGATCCAAGATCCAGTCTTCTCAACAGCCTCCACTCTTCCAGAGATCCGATCGAAGCTCGATAGATCACGATCCGCCGTCTCTGACTGCATTGCCGACAGCTCATCGATCCGCTGTCCCACCTCCTCGAAGCGCCTCTGCGTCGTCGCATATGGTGCAGGAATGAATCTTTTCAGGGCTTCTTTCATCTTCTACCGCCTTCCAGCGCACAGCGACTTGCGCAAAATCTTCTTGTCAACCGCACTGAGATCAGAATCGGGTCCAACGAATGTCATCCTTGAAGGCTCTATCTCCCATCTCAGAAAGCGAGTCAACGCCTTTGCCTTGTTGTGCGGGTCGGCGGAATCGAATAAGACGATGCAGCTCTTCTGAGATATCGCGAACTGCAACGCTGCGATCGCATGAGAGAGATTCCTTGAAGACGCGAAGACGACGCCAAGGTCATCGCACTTTGGCATGAGCGCCTCGACCGTCTCATAGTTCATCTTCGCGTATCTATAGCCGATATCTACAGGACTCTCAAGATCGATGATCGAATCCTCCTCGCTGAAGGAGATCAGCTCGGCATCCCGCAGAGAGCTTTCATCCGCATACAAGCGCGAATCCTTCAATGCTTCTTCGTTATACATGTATATGAAAGGATGCCTATCATTCACCAGCGACGCTGCCGTCAGCATCGCTATGCATTCTGATGGCTTTCCCGCAAGCGTCACATCGCCCCATATCCCCGATCTCGCTCCGCGCTCATACAGCATTCCGGACAATCCTTCAAAGGACTCGGCCTGCAGCATCTCCACGTCCGCTCCGATGAGCGACGACACCTGAGCAGCGATATCGAATTCAAAGGAGGTGCCCGCCTCCGTTCGGTCCACGATCGTCACCACCTCAGGACGATGCTCATAGAGGAACGCGGTCAGCGCAGGCGTCAGCGCCTTTGGCGATGCGAGCACGATAGGCGCACCTGCCGCGTTAGCATACGCAGCAGCAAGAACACGGGTGTCGAACTGGGAGCCAGATGCGATCACCACATGATCAACGCGCTTCTCTCCTAAGCTCTTCCTTGCCAGCTCGACCGCCATCTCATATCGATCCTTCATCGCGATCGTCTCAGTGGGCAGCTCTTTCTTCTCATCGGGAAGAGCAAGCGCATCAAGCAGGGTCTTCTCCACATCCGGGTCATCGATCCCGCCACCCAATAATCGATATGCTTGGCACACATCTCGAGCTGGCCCGATCATCTTCATATGGCCACGATCAAGCCATAGCGCATTATCGCAAAGCTCTTCTATCTGGTTATCGCTATGCGAGACGATGAGCACGGTAGTAGCATGATCCTCGATGAGCTCCTGTATGCGACGTTCGCATTTCTGCTTGAATGCGAAATCCCCCACAGAGAGAACCTCGTCTACTATCAGGATATCGGGAACCATCACCGTGGCTATGGCAAAGGCGATCCGCGCTACCATCCCTGAAGAGAAATTCTTCAGAGGCATCTCCATGAAATCCTCGACCTCAGAGAATGCGACGATCTCATCGAAGTGCTCATCGATGAAGCTCTTCGAATATCCAAGGAGAGCGCCATTCAGATAGATATTCTCCCTTGCTGTCAATTCATAATCGAAACCGGCGCCGAGCTCGATGAGCGGAGAAATGCGACCATGCGTCTCTACTGAGCCATTCGTTGGCTCCAGGACACCCGCGATGATCTTCAAGAGAGTAGACTTGCCTGATCCGTTCGTGCCGATTATCCCGAACACATCTCCAGCATTGACCCGAAAGGAGATATCTTCCAGCGCACGGAACTCCTTGAACACGAACTCGCGCCTCATGAACGAGATGAAGTATTCTTTCAAGCTATTCAACTTCTGATTTGCAATGTTGAATACCATGGAAACGCCCTCAACGCAGACCGCGAGCTCATCTTTCGCCCGGACGGGTGTTGCGCCTTCAGGCATCCCGGATCGAGTGTCGATCATGCCCTCACCTCAGATATACAGGATGAACTTCTTTTGCAATGCAGAGAAAGCAGCGTAGCCGACCGCAAGAGCAGCGATCGCGAACGCCATGCATATGAGATTCTCAGCTAGGCTTGGGACATTTCCCCAAAGAGCAATATCCCGATAGTAGGTCACGTAGTGATACATCGGATTGAATGCCTCAAAGCGCATCATCCACTCAGGCAAAATGGAAGCTGGGTAGAAGAGCGGCGTCGCATAGGTCCATGCCGTGATCACCACACCCCATATGTGGATGATATCCCGAAAGAACACCGCCAAAGAAGATAGCAGCAATCCCAATCCAGCACTGAACAGAACGACATACACCAGCAGCGGTATCAGCAGGAATATCCTCCATGTGATGCCGACTTGCAATACGACCATGACGACCAAGACCGCCACGAAGGAGAGCGCGAAGTTGATCAACGAGAAGAGCACCTTCTCGATCGGGAACACGATCTTGTTGATGCGCACCTTCTTGATCAGAGAAGCTGAATTGATGATCGAGGACATCGCCGAACCGGTCGATTCGCTCATGAGGGCGAATAGCGTCGTTCCCAATATCAGATATACAGGATAGTGCTCGATCTCGAATCTGAAGAAGGTGCTGAACACTGCAGTCAGAACGCACATCATCAGCAGCGGATTGAGCACTGACCACACTACCCCGAGCACGCTTCGACGATACTTGAGCTTGAAATCCTTGGACACAAGGGAGGATATGGTGAACCACATGCCCGATCTATGTGATTGCGCTTTCGACAAAGACAAGATGCTCATCCTTAGCAAGACTTCTGATTCCAACGAACACTGAAGAGCCAACTTGCATTATACCTGACAGAGCACACGGTCCTGCGACGCGCAGCTCTGCCCTCCCTCGCTGATGAGCTATCTATGGTATATCCTGTGTGCAATGGCAGCAAACGTCGAATCCAAGGGAGCATCGATGAAGAATACCCTCAAGAGCATCCGCAACAAGCTACACGGCGACATACACAGCGCCATGAATGCTTCTCGCGCAGACATCAAGTCGGATCTCACCGAGATCAAAGAGTCGCTTTCGACCACCGCAAAGAAGATCACCCCCCCCCCCATCCTTATCATTCTCATGCCCTGCTGTTAACTCGTTCTTCTTTGCACTACCCTTTCATCATATCGACGATATGCAAGTCGCATCCTTTTGTTGCGAGCTCTCATTAAGATTCCCTCATATCCAATTGCAAGAGACCGGCAAGGAGACCATTGCGTCATTCTTGTCCCTGCGCTCCGATTTCATCGCACAGGGTAAAGCACAACCGACCAGCACAGGAGACTCGCCAGCTCAACATTGCATGGAGTGCCCCCAATATCAGCTTGGAACGTGGCACCCCTCCGGCAAGATCACGATGGTCCACTTCTCCATGACGCCGGCACCTTGCCAAGGAAGGTGCATCTATTGCGAGGTCGTGAAGATGCCGCGCAAATTCAACGATCCCATCACGCAAGAGAGCTATCGGCGAGCATTCGAAGCCCTCGAATACGCAGATCAACGCGGATTGATAGCTCCAGATGCAGAATGGCTCATATCAAGCGGCGAGATCTCCATCCATCCATTCCAAGACCGGATATTCGACATGGTCGAGGAGAAGAATGTGACATTCTTCTCCAATGTCTTCAAATACAACGAGCGCATGGGCTCTATCCTTGCCCATAACCCAGAGGCGAAGATCGAGCTATCGATCGATTCCGGCACCCCTGGTTCCTGGAAGCGGGTGAAGCAGCACGACAATTTCGAAGATGTCATCAACAATCTTGATCGATATCACCATGCAAGCATGAGAGCCGGACAGATCATCTTGAAGTACATCCTCTTGCCAGGGCTCAATGATACGCAAGAGGATCTCGATGGCATCATCGAGATCATGAAGCGTCTAGATGTCTCGAATCTCGTCATCTCGCGCGAGCGGCGATCATATGACCTGACCGACGAAGAACATGCAGATCTCATGAGCACAGTGACCCGATTCGCAAGAACGCTCAAAGCGAACGACCTATCCTACTCCCTGCATTCATTCTCACCGCAAGAACGAAGGATGGTGAACTCAGCGGTTTAGCGCGAAGATCGTGAACTCCTCTTCACGCGCTGCGACATCTACCATTCCACCTCATCGCATTCGATCAGAGAGAACCAGAGCAGATCCTCGTACGCTCCGTCGGAAAGCTTGACCGCATCGCGTGAAGAGCCCTCATACCTGAACCCGATCTTCTCATAGAATGAGATCGCCCTCTTGTTGCTAGACTTCACGTTCAGATAGACCCTGTGCAATCCGATCTCCTGGAACCCATAGCGGAGCACATCCTTCGTTGCGCTCTTCGCAAGACCTGTGCCATGTGCCTTCCTGCGCGTGCTGATCGCATACTCCGCACAAAGGTTGACAGGATCGATATCCTTGAGGCTCACGGTGCCCATGTATTCATCGTCATCGCATATCGCAAGATGCAAGTTTCCACCATCAGACCAGCTTGCCTCCACGAATGCCCTTGCCATGGCCTCATCTACATCCTTGAAGCTATTCTGGAACACCGACGCGATCTCCACATCATGCATCCATTCCAGCATAGAAGGAACATCTCGCAGCTCAAGCCTTCTCAGACAGCCATACGCTTGACCCTCTTCAAGCACGGCAACATCCACCATCGCATCTCACCTTACCCTGCTCAGCCCAATATCTCTCTATCCTCGGAAGCTGTTCAGAGCCTCCACGACCCGATCGACCTGAGCATCTGCGAGACCGTAGAACATGGGGATGCTCAGCTCGGTGGAGCTCAATTCTTCAGCGACCGGATAATCCCCAAGACCAAACCCTAAACCTGCGTACGCTTGCTGCAGATGTATAGGGATCGGATAATGACGATTGGTAGCTATTCCGCGATCATCAAGATGAGAATCAAGCGCGTCCCGGTCCCTGCACCGGATACCGAATACATGCCAAACGGGCTCAACGTCATCGATGACATGAGGCAATTCGATCCTGGGATTATCGATCTCAGCCAGATACCTTGAAGCAATGCGACGCCGCTCTTCATTCATTCGATCGAGATGCGGCAATTTAGCCAAGAGGAAGGCGGCTTGGAGCTCATCGAGCCTAGAGTTGACCCCCTGATGAACGTGATGATACTTCTCAGCGGATCCATAATTTCCGAGCATGCGAGCATGCTCGGAAACCTTGACCGATCCAGTGGTGAGCGCTCCCGCATCTCCCAGTGCTCCCAGATTCTTGCCCGGGTAGAAGCTGAAACCAGCAGCATCCCCTATGCTCCCAACCCTCCTGCCGTGATACGTCGCACCATGAGCCTGCGCAGCATCCTCTATCACATGGAATCCATGCTCCCTAGCTATATCCATGATCGGCCCCATATCCGCAGGCTGCCCATAGAGATGAACCGGCATGATGGCCTTGGTCCGCTTGGATATGGCGGGCTTGATGAGATGAGGGTCGATATTGAATGTGCGGATGTCTGGATCGACCAGGACTGGCGTTGCTCCAACATAGGAGACCGCAAGTGCTGTAGCGATGTAGGTGTTCGCCGGCACTATCACCTCATCACCTTCGCCGATTCCCAATGCCCTGAGAGCAAGGACCAAGGAATCGAGACCATTCCCGCAACCGACACAATGGTCCGCTTCACAATAATCCGCAAAGAGAGCTTCGAATCTTTCTCCTTCTTCTCCGCGGATATACCAGCTTCTCTCATACACGCGAGCGAACGCATCTCTCAATGCATCATCGAGCTCCGCTTCGATCGCCTTGAAGCTGACAAAGGGAATCCGCTCCATCATTCCCCCCTCCCTTTGACGAGGGATATGAACTCATCATAGTCTCTGATGTAGTCAGACTGATCATACAACTCAGACGCAAGGACCATCAGCACGCAATCCGACGAGAAATCATACATCTCCCGCCACATGTTATTAGCCACATATAGACCCTCATACGGGCGCTCTAAGGGAACGACCTTCTTCTCGAAGCCGTCATCAAGAAGGATCTTGCAGGAGCCATGAACGCATACCAAGATCTGCTCGAGCGCTTTGTGAGCATGGAAGCCTCGACGAACATCTTCCCCGGTATCATACATATAATAGACTCGCTTGACGGTGAAGGGTATATCCTTCAGCTCCTCGATCGCAACGAGCTGTCCACGCTCGTCACCGTGAGGCTGGAACATGTATTTGACAACCTGCATATTGCCTCCGAACCAACATCATCGCATCTTGCATGACTCGGATGGACAGGCCCAGATCGATGCCGATCCTCCACGAGCACGATATCAGAGATGATCGCTCCACCGTTCATGGATCGTACGCCAACAACGCGTGAGCTCAAAGCTGATACACGAAGAAGGATACCCCACTTGTAACGTGAATGCCCCATCGATGATCCCGAAGCAACTGAAGGAGGAGCTCCCCAGGCAATGCTCACAGCTGATGACGTCCGTACAATGCACATGCCATCTTTTGATAGCATGTATGGAAGGCGCTTTTTCGCATACGACCCATTCCACATCTGCTGCATTGGAGGAGCCTGCTATGCACCATGGCTGCACCACCGCTTCCCTCGAACGTGACCGCTCGATACAGCCATTGAAGCTGCCTTCTACTACACCGCTTGCGCTTTCCAGTCCCGCTCGACAGCAAAAGGACGAATCCAGATGATCGAAAAGCCCCTCGTCTCCATCATCATACCCATATACAACGCCGAGGATTACCTTGCTGAATGCCTTGACAGCGTTCTTGATCAGTCTCTCCACGATATCGAGGTCATCTGCGTCAATGATGGCTCGACCGATTCCACTGCGGCGATCTTGAGCGAATATCAAGACCGAGATGACCGCCTCATCATCCTAGATAAAGCGCATTCAAATGCCGGAGCATCCCGAAATGCTGCAATGGCCATCTCCCGCGGAACATATCTTGCCTTCCTGGATGCCGACGATCGCTTCGAAGAGGGCATGCTCCAAAAGATGACCGACTATATGACAGAGAAGGACCTTGATGTCATTCTCTGCAGATCGTTCATCCTCAACGACCAAAAGAACGAGATCAGCTACCACGAGAAGCCGATCCTGAGCAAGCTGATACCAAAGAGGGTCTACTCAGCAGATGACCTATGGGGAAAGGCATTCCGATACGCAGTGGGTTGGCCATGGGACAAGGTGTTTCGCAGGTCATTCATAGAAGAGCGTCGGTTGAGATTCCAAGAGCTCGAAAGCACCAACGATGCATACTTCGTCTACATGGCACTTGCTCTCGTGAGTCGATTCGCATACCTTGACGATCGATTGGTAACGCATCGTATCGGCATTCGAAGCTCGATAGAGAATACCCGTGATAGAACGTGGCAGAATCTGTTCAAAGCCATAGACGCGATCGAAGATGGCCTGCGCGATAACGGCATCCTTCCTTCTGCATCGCGCGATCTAGATAACTGGATCGCGGAGATGTGCATCTGGAATCTGCACTCGCTCGACTCGAGCGCAGCCTCATTCTATGAATACGTCCAACGAACATATGCGCCCCGCTTCTCCAATCTCCCCGATGAGCATTTCTACGAATCTGATCATCTATGGCGCTTTCAGATCTGGGCACAATGCGACTATGAGCTCGCAATGCGAACTTTCAGCATGGAGGATGCGCTCAGAACGGCACGCATAGACGCGAGCGTGTCGCGTATGAGAGAAGAAGAAGCCCAAGAGAGAGCGTCGGCAGCAGAACGCCTGCTCAGCGACCTCAGGTCATCAAGGTCGTATAGGATCGGAAAGGCTTTGACCAAACCCGTTCGGGTCATGCGCAGCAGCGTTGGACAACGAGATCGATGACCTCTTACATGCTTTGCAGCTTCCCGCATGACACCGATCAGCTTCGTCTGCTTGCGATTCCAAGACGCAACTGACCCTTCAGGAATACGCCCGATCTAATCCCTTCCGAAGATATCCCTGGTATACACCTTGCCTTCAATGTCCCTAAGATCATCGCTGATGCGATTTGCAAGGATCAACGTAGATCTCTGCTTGAAATCAGATAGATCATGGGTCACCTCATCACCAAGAAAGCTCCTCTCGGCAAGCGCTGGCTCATAGATCAACATATCAACGCCCTTGCTGCGCAAGCAATCCATCACTCCCTGTATCGAAGACTGCCGGAAATTATCTGAATTAGCCTTCATCGTCAGTCGATAGATCCCCACGAGAGGTTCACGATCCTCAGTGATGCGGCTCATCACATCATCGGCGATGAATGACTTGCGGGTATCATTGGCTGCAACGATAGCGCTGATGAGCTCTTGGGGAACGTTAGAATAATTAGCGAGCAGCTGTTTCGTGTCCTTTGGCAAGCAATACCCACCATAACCGAATGAGGGATTGTTGTAGTGCATGCCGATGCGAGGATCCAAGCACACACCCTCGATGATCTGAGCTGTATCCAAGCCTCGTGCTGCAGCATATGTATCCAGCTCATTGAAATAGCTGATCCTCAGCGCAAGGAATGTATTGGCGAACAGCTTGATCGCTTCCGCTTCCGTAGACCCGCAAACAAGCTTTTGAACGCGATCTTCAAGAGAGCCTTCTTCAAGGAGATCAGCGAACTCACGAGCGAAAGCTAAGGCCGAATCATCAGCTAGGTCGGCTCCTACCACGATCCTAGAAGGGTGGAGATTATCATAGAGCGCCTGCCCCTCCCTCAAAAACTCGGGAGAGAACAGCAATCTAGCATCCCCCCTCGTTTCTCTTAGGCTCTGCGTATAGCCAACTGGGATAGTGGACTTGATGACGATCCACGCTCCCTCATTGACGGCTCTCACGGAATCGATAGCCGCTTCCACAGAAGAGGTATTGAAGCTATTGGTATCTGGATCATAGTCCGTCGGTGTCGCGATTATCACGATGTCAGCACCCTCATAAGCGAGTGCGTCATCTGTTGTCGCATTCAGCCGAAGCTTCATCCCTCCAGAGACGTCTTCTGCAAAGCAACGCTCGATCTCACGATCCGCGATCGGAGACCTCCTCTCGTTGATCGCTGCCACCTTGCTAGGAACTATATCCACAAGGTCTACATCATGGTCGACGGAAAGGAGCGTTGCCATCGCAAGCCCAACGTAGCCCGCCCCTGCCACAGCTATCTTCCTCCCGCGCCTGCCCACCATATTCTCTCCCAAAGAAATCAGCAACCTTTCATACATGCCATTGAAGATGCATTATCATCCACAGCAAGAGCATCACTCAAGGATGCGCAAGCAGTTGCTATCGCTAGCTCCACTCGAAAGCGAGATGCTGCATCCCCATCATCCCTCACTTGTTGCAAGCACCTTTCTCAAGGCGCGTCTCAGATCCTGCATCACACCATATGCTTTCGTCTGCTCTATCCTCTTGGATATACGGGTAAGCGCAAGGTCTGGCGCCCTATCCACTTCAAAGGCACGCAGGAGATGGAACGCACAGCCTCTCTCTCGCACAGAGTTGATCAGCTGCATATCCAGTGCAGATTGGATATCGATCAACTTGACGTATACCTCCTCATCCTCCATATTGCTGCAGATCGCTTCGCAATAATCAAAGTCGAGCCTTTTCACAAGCTGTGAATATAGATTGTTCCAACCAAGCTGCCTTGCTTTCTCCAGGTTGCACCCGATGCCCCATAGGAGATCCCTGACCCTTGGCGCGTCCCATGATGTCTCTTTATGCTCAACGCGATATAGATACACCGTTTCTGGAATGCTCCAATAGCGCGGGACAGCCTGCATCACATCCATCAAGAACACTGGATCCTCATACCGATACGTTTCAGGAAAGCGAATCGATCCATCTGCGAATAACGAGCTCGCATAAAGGAAGCGGATCCATCCATAATCATTCTCATAATCGTCGAATTCCTGAAGGCCTTCTTCGCGAAACGTATAGAATGCAGCGCCGGCGATCGGCCTTCTCAGAGGGGCTCCGCTTGGACCCACCAGCGAAAGAGTACCGCCAACCAATGAAGAACCCGATCGCTTAGCTGCATCCACGAGCGCCGAGAGCGTCGTTGGTGTGGGATAGATATCATCCGGATCGATGAATGCCAAGTAGCTTCCGCGAGCATGGTCGATCCCCCTATTGCGTGCGGCTCCTGCGCCCCCATTCAACTGCGACAAGATCCGTATCCTCGGATCATGCGCAGCGTAATCCATCAAGATGCTCCATGAATCGTCTTCGCTGCCATCATCAACGCAAATGACCTCAAGTGGCACATCTTGCTCAAGAACAGAATCCAAGCACTCCCTCAGATAGGCAGATGCATTGTATATCGGGATCACAACCGACACCACGACATCTCTCTGCTCAAGAGCAGTACAGGAGAACTCAACTGCAGGGAACCTCGAGACTGATGGCGCCTTCCCCGCCTTTATCCGATGATCGAATGCAAGCCCGTGATATGCTTGCTTCAGCGACTTCCAGAACGGATGAACAGATGCGAGCATCCGAATGCCCTTTTCGCGCTCAGCGTAAAGGGAAGAACATTCCATCGCATGCGAAAGAGCTTCATATGCGCTCAGAGCGATCTCATATTCATCAAGCGAAACGGGTTCCTTGCCGAAAGATGGATAGCAACCGCACGCTTTCATGCAACCATCCCCACGAAGAGCCAGCATATCATCATAGAATCCCGTGAACAGCAAGGGAACGATGAGGGGCATCTCAAGGGCTAGCAGGTCATCTTTCAGGATGCTCCTATGAATGCTTTCATTGGAGAGAAGCACATCCTTTCCCTGCAAATCTTCGTATGGCGCCTCGATATCGAGGAATATGATCTCATCTCCGCGCAAGCGCGACATATCCAGGATCTCGTGAAAAGGGCTCTCGAATAGGTTGTCCGGTCCGAATACCCGCCCTATCCTTCTTCTCAAGTCAAATGACGCACGTTCTTCGGATTTCGAAGGATCCGCGAGATAGAAGATGACCTCATCATCATCGGTCGTATTCGCCAAGATGCCCTCCACATACTTCGTGGCATCTGGATTCGCTTCCCCAGAGAAGCGAACTACATACGTACGCCGAACCTCTTTCGGTCCGTAAGCGGAACGAAAATATCCCTCTGGGTCAGAGAGCATAGCCTGCAACTTCAACCATGCGGCATCATCGAAGCAATCCGGATCGAGCAGATCTGCTTGATCCATATCGCGAAAATCAGATGCGAATCTATCATAGAATGAGGGTCTGAGATCCTCTATCAAGCGATCGAGGTTCCATTGATATCCTCCGAATTGGATCTGCGGGATGCGGTGCTTGAGAGCACCGTACCGAGACTCATCCAGCCGTGCAAATCTCCAGATCTCATCATATTCCTCACATACGCAAAATATCTTCTTCTGCGACTTGACTGAAGAATCTGCGTTATCGATCCTGTAATGCAGGAATGCTTCTTCCATCACGACAGCGACCTTAGCCGCTGAGAATACCTTGAAGTTGAATGAGGTGTCTTGAAATGAAGCGCCCGGGGTAGGAAGGAACTCGATCCCATTCTCCAAAAGGAACTCCCGCCTATATACCGCACTCCATATCGCCGGCTGCGTCAAGAACACATCTTGGTATGAAAGGGGATCAAAAGGCTCCTCGATGGGGCAATTGAACATATTCTTGACCACGGGATCTTCATGGGGATCCGTACCCGAGAGATGATAGCGAAAATTGCTCTTGACGATATCCGCATCGCTGCTCTTTCCAAGATAATAGAGCGCTTCGAACATCTCATCCTCTGCAAAATCATCAGATTCGACTATTCCGATATATTCACCCCTCGCTCGATGAAGCCCCTGGTTCATGGAGTCTCCATATCCCGAATTCGGCTTCGTGACCACTTCGATGCGATGGTCCCTGCGCGCGAATTCTGACAAGATGTCAGAGGAGGCATCAGTGGAGCCATCATCGATGCAGATGATCTGTATTTCTTGCAGAGTTTGAGAGACCAGAGAATCCAGGCAATCTCGCAGATACCTCTCAGTGTTGCAAACCGGCACGAGTATGCTGACCAACGGCTCTGTTTCCACAGACCCTCCTCCTGTATGGGTGCGAGCAAGCTGCATTGATGGAGAGATTATAGCAAGGGAGCATCGACGCTCCCTTGCCCCGTCATCGATAAGGGGAGGAGCAGGAGACAAGAATCGGATAGACCGCCTAACGCTGCATCAGATCCCAAGGCTCTAATATGCCGAGGATCGCATACCTCCAAGATACCTCGCCTAAAGGAATAGCCGCCCAACCCCGATCGGAGTTCCATGAGCCCAGAGACTGCACTCACGAACTGTCCCTGGATATGCCTCGATGATGCGATCGCCTCCTAGGTATATGGCAACATGACCTCGCCAAAATATCAGGTCCCCACGTTGCCGTGATCCAAGCGAGAGCCGCTGGATCGATCCGTAATTCCACATGTTGTTCGCATCGTGGCTATGCCAGCCATTTGGCCCAGTGATCCAATGATCATATGGGTTAAATTCTCCCAGGTCCATGCCGCACGCGTAAGCACATTGGTATACGAGCCCTATGCAATCAACGCCAACACCGGGCGCATCCGAGTAATTCCAAACATACGGAGTCCCTATATAATCCCAGGCGCGGCCGATGAAAGCCTCTATGCATTCATCGCGTGTAGCGTATGGGTCTATGCGCGTGGGTGTAGCGTAATACCCAGCAGGCATGTGCATCGATTTAGAAGAGACCTGATAATATCCTCTGGGATTCTGCCAGCCAACCTTTGCTGGCATATTCGGTATCCATACACCATTAGCATCTACCCAATAGCGTTCACCATCCACCCACTGAGATCTGGCCATGGCCCCATCGGGTCCATAATAGCGAGCGTTATACATGCGATTGCGGACCATGACGCCATTCGACCAGAAATAGTAATCATCATCTCCGATCCTGAGAGCATGGATAGCGATGGTTCCATCCTGCTTCGCATAGAAGCGCTCACCCTTATAATCAAAGAAAGCGTTGCTGAGCGCATAGCCTGCAGGACCATATATCTTTCCTGCATAAACAACATTTGCAGCCATCTGACCATTGGACCAGAAATAGTAATCCCTACCACCGATATGCCGACTGCCAAATGCAAGCGAACCATCGCTGCCAACATAATACCGAGCGCCTCTCAAGGTATACCATCGATTCTTCGCCATCACCCCATCCAAGCCATAGATCCGACCACCCCAGATGCAATGGCTTGCCATTTGATGGTTTGACCAGAAGAGATAATCCTTTCCGTTGATAACGGTTGCACCTCGCGCGAGATCACCATCTTGATCTGCATGATAGCGAGCGCCCTTGAAGAGGATCCAGCTACCCTTCACCATAGAACCATCAGCTTGGTAGAATCGACCGCCCCAGACCCTGCTGCTCGCCATCTGATAGTTGGACCAGAACAGATAATCCTTTCCGTTGATAGCAACCGCCCCGCACGCAAGGCTGCCATCTTGATACGCATAGTAGCGCGCGCCCTTGAAGAAGAGCCATCCACCCTTGGCCATGACACCATCCGCTTGATAAAGATGGCCACCCCAGATGCAGTTGCTCGCCATCTGACCATTGGACCAAAAGTGATAGTCCTTGCCATCGATGCAATTTTGAGATATCGCAGCAGAACCATCAGCCTTGAAGTAATACATGCTCCCATTCAGCTTGAGCCATTCATTCTGAGCATACTTCCCATTTGGCTTGCCATAGCGCAAGGCACCAGTATGGGTATGCAATCCTGGGTAGTATGGGATGCTGTCGATCTCTCCATCCACGATCGCTCGAACAGCGAATGACCCATTCGAATACGCAACGGAAAGGCTCACTCCCTTCCCATGGGTAGCCCACGAAGAAGAGCCTAGATCGTATGCGACGATGCCGTTGACTATGCTCTTGGCGTTATCCAAAGATGCAGGCCATGATGAGTTGACTGCCTGCAGAGAGAAAGAACGCTCCCCCGCATCTATCTTCCGCTGGATCTCGGAGACATACGAAGACGAATACTTCTTGATCGCCCCGCTTCGAACTAGGTAATTGCTCTTCAGAGAATTCGAAGCATAACCTGCGACTGGACGGTCATGATCAGAATGAGCCAAACCCATGAGGCTGTCATTGAGCCCAAAATACAGATATCTCTCTTCTGGGAACTGCGCGTGAGGTTCGTAGTCGATATCATCCCAAGTCACATCGACCTGGTGCCATTCCCCATCAAGCTTGACCGCAGTCCAAACATGCCCGTTGCCTGTGATGCGCCCGGACTGGATGCCAACTCGGTCGAGCAGCATGACATATGCTCTGTGATATGCCTCACAGGTACCGAGGCCTCTCACCAATGCTCCTTCGGCATTAGCATAGTTATAGCCATGATCATACTTGCAATTGCGGATCAACCAATCATGCAACCAAAGAGCCTTGTCATAATCAGTCTTGTTGCCCGCATTCAAGCATTGCTGCGCGACGTCATCCGCGATCTTCTCCGTAGACGGATATGCAGGATCATCGATCGAGAAATTCGCAGAGATTCGCGCAAAGCGCAGCGCCTCCTGAGAGCTATTCGCATCAGCAGAGACAGCCCCACCTTTCGCCATCACCTGAACGCCTATCTGGTAACGACCTGAAGATACGAAGTTGAAGCTGAACGAATCATCTGGAGAGAACGCATTCGGGGAACCAAAGGATGTGTCATAGACCGCGTTGAGCCCATCTGCGTCATACCGAGATATATTGATGACCTGATAACCAAACTCGTTCGCCGTCGTTTCTGGCACGAATTTGAATGTCACCTTATCTGCATCAGATCTTCCACAGCGCAGGCCATCGCTATAGATCTTGATGTGAAACGGATTGCTCGGATAGTTGACTACATCGCCGAGCTCCGTGAAGCCTGCGGGAGCGCTATGAGCAACAGACGACCCCCCTGTCGAAGGACCCCCCGCTATCGACATGTCCTCATGGACGGGTGCTGCTTCACCATCCTGCTGCCCCAGTGCTGGAACCTCTGCCTCTACTGAAGCCTCTTCTTCTGAAGGAAGCCCTTCATCGAAGCTGCCTGCTCCTGAGACATCTTGGCTCTCCTCCGTATCCTCCTTTACAGCCACTCCATTCACATCATCAATGGGTTGGACAGGATCAGCATATGCCAACATCGGCATGCACGATATGATCAGAGCGAGTGATAGAAGGACTCTGACGTATTTGGAGGGATTCTTCTTCATAGCATCAACCTCTTCAGCGATCTCCCTGAACTAAGTTCGATGATACCAAACAGCAAGAAGCTCGAACCCCATCAGATGGAGCAAGACCACGCTGTTCATACGGAGGCCCTGCGCTCTCTTTCGCGTGAGCATTCTTTTGTCTAGCGCGTACCCTTCCCGCCCCTCCACCTCACAACAGCCAGACAGCCCTCTATGGCACGCTTCGCTATCTAGGCATCGAGACAACGTGATGTCTCCCTGAGCGATCCACGAGTTGCCTTTCCCATCCGATATCATTACCCTACCGCCACAGATCAAGGGACTGGACTCAATGAGCAAGCTCGTATATCTTCATGAACTCGACTCCGTACGGAGATCCCCCTCAGAGATTCCCCAGGCACGTAAAGCCCTCTTCGAGGAGATAGTCCACAATGGAAACACAGTAGTCATCACATTCAATCAGCTAACTGATTCCAAGGCATTTCTAGGGCTTGTCACAAAAGACGACGATATGCTCGAAACGATCAAGAAACTGATGCTCAATGGCTCCATCAAGATCTCTCGATACAGCGACAAGCGAACAGCATCGCAATATCTACAAGATAACCTGCTGCCTACCGCCGCTGGTTCTCATGGGAAGTTCGTCATGTCCGGGTGGGACATCCCTGAATCTTTGAGCATCGAAGAGCGGGAGCGAATCGCAGATGGCATCTATCGCGCGCTGCGCAATAGCGATCCCGATCTCATGGATCAATACCTACAAGATAAGAGCGGTCCCTCTGATTCTCGCACGTCTTCCTCTCCGAACAGCGAGGATCCTTACGATGGAGCGATACAGAGGATGAAAAGGCTCGTTCAGCTCATGCTCGCCATCAGCAGTTCGCCCCTATCGTACGTAGATGCTACCGAAGGACCTCATCCCACCTTCACCGATATGCTCGGCCTCATACGGAAGCACGCATCAACACATGCCTCCGAAGATGCTTGGGGCCTGATAGATGCTTCGACGAGCAAGCTCTCTCGAATGGACCGCCAAAAGCGATCAGCGTATTACCGCGTACTGGACGATCTGCAAAGGGCCACGTCGACAACGCCTCGCACAGCAGCAGAAGAAGCCATCCGCATCTTGGACCTCGCATACAACCTCACTACGGAAGCAAGCATACGAGGAGCATCGAACCATTTCATCCCCGC
>CAJURX010000003.1:0-4083 GCA_910589125.1 uncultured Eggerthellaceae bacterium | reverse complement strand
CCGCAGATGAGGAAAGCATGCAAGAAGAGATTCAGCAACGGTTAGATGACTATGCAGCAAGCTACCGATCATCAGGGCATCTTTATCCTTGGAGCATGTCGCATCCCACGATGCTCGGAGAAGAATCACCCTCATTGCAGGATTGGCAACATGCGCTGCGGATACGACAGGCGGTAGGCTCATCACGATCTCACGCTGACCCGAAAGACGACCACCTGGTGCTCATATATGAGGCATCTCGAACCACGTCCATCAAAGCATGGCGGAGACGAGTGGCTTTCTCGCTCCTGCGCAATATCATGACCATGCTGCTCTACGCCGTGGTCCTAGGCCTTGTGGAAGTCGTCACTTCTCTGCTTCAAGACATGATGACCTCAGGGATGGATATGGGCACGAGCACAGCGAGCGATCTGATGTCAAGCCATGGAAGCATGGTCGCCATCACCATATTCTTTGCGGGCATGTACGTCTTCTCGCGCACGAAGAAGGATCGACTGCCCCCATATGCGATATTCGCATTTCTCGCAATGCTCTTCTTCGTCATCCTTCCCCTCCTCTCATGTGTGGCCCAAAGCACAGGAGCAGATGAAAAGGCGCCCACATTCGACCTCAGCCTGTTCTGGACGAATATCCTCATCGGCCTTCCGAGCTTCATCGCTAGCTTCATCGGCATCCTCATCTTCTCTTGGGTAGGCTGGATCATCGAGACCAAAACAGATATGCCTGGGATCATCGATAGCTCAAGGGCTGCATGGGAGTCATGCAAGGATCTAGCTGCATTCTTCCTGCACAAAGATCGCGCCCCATCGACATACATCAATGAGGCTGCATTGAAAAGGTTCGACTCCCCATCGTCCAGGAAAGGCGAGATCCCCCACAATGCTTGGGACGATATGCCCGAAGGGCCGCATCAACTGCTTTCCCCTCAAGACGAATGGGATGAATATCTCAAGCTGATCGATGATCAACCCATTGGCTCGACAGATGATCCTGAGCTCAAGATCATAACCGACAGACCAGAGGTGATGAGCTTCGAGATGAGCGCTGATGGCACACCGATAGGCATTGCATACAGAAGCCCCTACAGCAAGATGGTCGTTGACCTGGTCGAGGACCGAAATGGAAGGAGATTCGCTTACGAGCGCGTGTTAGCGGCTCGAACCGGAGCGGTCGTCATCATACCCATCTATGAAGGACGATTCGTCCTCTTGGAGCAGTTTCGCCATGCTCTTCGAAGAAGACAGCTAGGATTCCCGAGAGGGTACGGAGAGCTCGATCTCTCCTCACCAGAGAATGCTCAGAAGGAGCTCTACGAAGAGCTGGGCGTGCATCCCATCTCTCCCATGGTGCATCTTGGAACCATGGTCGCAGATAGCGGCCTATCCGGTAATCCGGTAGACATCTTCACGTGCAGCATCCCAAGACCAATCTCTCCAACTGGATATGAGGGAATAGTCAGCGCGAGATGCATCAACCCTGAAGAGATGGATCGCTTGATCGCAGAGGGCTCTATCACCGACGGCTTCACCTTATCAGCGATCGCATTCTGGAAATCCAAGCACGCACATACCTAGGTGATCTCACGCGGCCTGAGTAGTCGCTGCATCCTTCAGCATAGGATGCGCGATCAGACCAGACGAACGCGCCATGTGGACTGGATACGATTGCTCCGAAGCTGGCCGCTGTCTGCTCACCTATGGATTGCACCTGCTGCATGCGGTGTAACCACTGGAGATGGCGCTGGACTTCGACATGGGGATCTTGCTCTTCTTCAGGTATTGGCAGCCACTCGCATGATACTTCTCACCCGTTTTCGTAACATAAACCGTGTGCTCGGTCTCAGTCGAGCTCTGCGCCTGCGCTGCCTCCCGAGCCGCAGCAGCCTCCGCCTCAGCAGCAGCCGCTGCTTCTGCTTGAGCGGCCTCTTCTGCCACCAACCTTGCCGCTTCCTCCTCAGCTGCTATGCGCTGCATCTCTTCCGTGTTCTCAACCAGCTGAAGGGACACCGTTTCCGCAGTGTCCTTCTTGTAAGAGCATGTTGCAGCCCCGTCCTTATAGATGGTCTTTCCATCAGGAGCCGTGAAGGCTACATAGGCGAACTGATAGGTTCCGGCTGGATACCCGAGCACATTCCGCGCGCCCACCATAACGGTTCTAGTGTCGTTCACCGCGACCCTGTCGTCAGTGGTTCCCGTCACCGTGATCTGCATCGTCTTGACACCAGAGGATCGCGCACCAACGACCTCAAGGGGCAGAACTGGATCCTCTTTAGCGAGCTCTTCTTCCTGTGCCGCCGTCTTCTCCTGCAGCGCGACGAGCTCTTGGCCCGTTTGAGCAAGCTGCAGCTTGTCATTCGTAGCTTCATTGGCCGAGATTCCCGCCACGACCATCCCGAGGAATACCGCACAAGCACCGAGCGCTATCACGGGCTTCTTGATGTCGACCTTCTCCTTGCTTACTGCATACCATGAGAACGCCAGCACGAACCCACCGAGCATGAGACCCGAAGCGGCTAGCGAAGGGAACAGGCTCAATACCAGAGCAACGATGGATAGGGCAAGGAGTAGCTTGCCGAGCAGCTCGACCTGAGCAGGTGCATCTCCTGCCTCTGAAGACGATTCAGATACAGCACCTTGTCTTGGATGATCCTTCCACCCTGAATATGCGAAAGGCAGCGGAAGCGCACGCGTCATAGGCGCATCTCGCTGCGCTTCCCTCGCATCTGCATCTCTTGAAAGCGATCATTTAAACGATAGGAATATGGAAAGAACACCCTATTGCTGTATAAACTAAACACCATCCGCTTTGCATATTGACGATGGGCCACAAGGATGATCATGAGCCAGCATCCCAAAGCCTCATTCGCATAGAAGAACACGTTGCAAGCGAAGGCGAGGTTGCATTGAAGCGTTCAAGCACGATAGGTACATGGGTATTCAAGCTTCGCAACTATGCGCGCCATTGGTGCCGCGTATTGGTCTATACCAGCATCCTTGTTCTGCTCATGGTGCTCATTGCGATCGTTCTGGGAACCGTTGCCTTGCCTCATGACATAGAACTGGATGCTACACCATTGCTCTATGGCTTATGGCTACTCTATGACCTCGTACCCTTATCGAATGCAGATGCCGTTCTGGCAGCTTATGGAGATAGCCTCATCCTATTTAGGATCCTCGGGTTCGCTATCACCGCCATCGTTGCTGGCATCATCGTCGCCATCTGCCTACGCCCTGTTCACGTCCTGCGCTTATCAAAGCACGGCGTCATCGATCTGAAGATGGAAGAGCTGCAATTCAGATTCTGGGTGATGGCGGGATATCGAGGTTGCCTATATGACGTTTCAGCAGAATTGATCATAGCAACGAACGAGAGCTACGGAAGGCCAACATCCCGATTGCAGTGGCCTTTTCGCTATTCAGCACCAAGAGACCACTCGGATAAGAGTGATTCACATTCAGTGGTTCACGGTGTATGGACCTTTTCTATTCCCCTCAACGCAAAAGGAAATGAAAATCATGGGAGTGAATTGCACTCCTTCTTCAGCTGCGCAGATTCCAAGGATACCTCAGGGCGTAATCCCAACTACCACTGCGTGGTGAGGATAAAAGGCTCCTCAAAAGATGGAAGGATCTACTATTGTGAGAAGAAGTATGCTCTTGAAGATATTTTCACCGGAGGGACATTTGCACCCCTGAATGTCAAGGAAGAATCCAGAAGCAGCCGCTTCAATGAAGGAATGAACTATCACAATTTCAATGTGGTGTGCATGCAACAGCTAGATGAGTCCGACAACAGATACGATCTTAGACCAACCAAGCTATTCGATGACTGGGTTTGCCCCTAATCCGAATCTTATAGACCACGCCAGCGGCATCCACTCGATGCTGCATATCGCTGACGTATCCTCATCTACCTCCCCATCATCCTCGTAGGAGCTGTGCTTGATGGGTTGCTCGGACCACGCAGAGGACGCATCCGAACGGCATCCACGTTGGCGGCCGCTCGCACGCCCTCCATCAGGATGACGTCGATCCCTCATCCGCCATCGATATCGAAGGGGAAGCCGAGGCACGCCATCCGAGA
>CAJURX010000002.1 GCA_910589125.1 uncultured Eggerthellaceae bacterium | reverse complement strand
TGTTCCCGGGCGAGGCTCCCGTGAACGGCGCTCCGCTGGCTGGCGCTGCTGCTGGCAACTTCCTGCCCTGCATCTTCCTGATGCTGCTCTTCGGCTTCTGCCTGAACTACGCCATCACGGCTGTTCAGCCGCTGATGCCCGAGTCCTACCCCACCGCTCTGCGCAACACCGGTACCTCTTGGTGCCAGGCGTTCGCTCGCTTCGGTGGCTCCGGTTCCTCCATCGTCCTCGGCGCTGCCGCAGGCCTTGCGATGTTCCAGCATGACGTGAACGGCACCATGTCCAACAACTGGTCCATGGTCGTTCTCGTGCTCCTCATCCCGTTCGTGCTTGGCCTCGTCTGCACCCTCCTGTTCGTCAAGAACACCGGTGGCAAGACCATGGACGATCTGCAGAGGGCCTCTGAGGAGAACCCGCTTTCGGAGGAGGACGGCAATGGTCGCTTCTGGATCATGATCGGCGTCGTCATCGTCAACTTCATCGGCTGCATCGTCTGCCCGCTGACCATCGACGGCTTCTCCAAGACGGACATGGCTCTTCCGATCATGCTCGTCGCCATGCTCCTTCCGTTCCTGTACTTCTTCATCTTCGGTGGCCAGGGCCTCTCGAAGGAGAAGGCAGCAGGTGTGGAATAGCATCTAGCTGAATCCTCTTCTGGATCAAGCGAAGGGCCTGCCATGCGGCAGGCCCTTTTTCTATGTACAGCACCCGAGCGATCGGGGCGTGTCTGCAGAGGGGGCGCCCCGTCACCGAATACGGAGGGCATCCCCTTCATCGCAGAACTCAGCTCGTGCGCAAAGGGTGGGCATACCGGACCTCTTGTATACTCTCTTACATCTTTGATACCCGATAGATATCGAGGTCTGCTTTGAATGATCTGCTCGATCGCGCGAATGATATGGGCGCGAACCGCTACATCGATACCCGCGGAGCCATATGCGAACCGGTTGCATTCACCCAGGCGGTGATAGATGGCCTGGCACCGGGGGGCGGCCTCTTCGTGCCGCAGGAGATACCTCATCTGCCTCTTGAGGAGATCGTCTCTTTGGCTGAGCTGCCCTATCCTGCACGTGCAGCTGCGATCTATCGAGCGTTCAACATAGACATCACCGATGATCGCATCGATCAGCTCATGGATATCTCCTATGGGGACAATTTCGATACGCCTGAGGTCTGCCCTATCGTTTCGCTCGATGGCGATATGCATATGCTCGAGCTTTGGCATGGACCTACGAGCGCCTTCAAGGACATGGCGCTCCAATGCCTTCCCAACTTCTTCGGCGAGAGCGCATCCAAGCTCAGGTCCGAGGGTGCTTTGGATGAGGAGTTCTGCATCTTGGTGGCTACCTCGGGGGATACGGGCAAAGCCGCGCTCGAGGGCTTCAAGGGCGTTGAAGGCGTGAGCGTAGGCGTGCTCTATCCCGATGGCGGTGTGAGCGATATCCAGCGCAAGCAGATGGTCACCACCACTGGTGACAATGTGCATGTTTGGGCGATGCGAGGCAACTTCGATGATTGCCAGACCATGGTCAAGCGCATCTTCGCTGATGATGCATATGCAGAGGAGCTTGCGCATGCGGGCTATGCGCTCTCGAGCGCTAATTCCATCAATTGGGGACGTCTTCTCCCGCAGATCGTGTATTACATCTCGGGATACGCTGAGCTCGTCAAGTCGGGGGCAGTGGCTGCGGGTGACCCGATCGATGTCTGCGTGCCAACGGGCAACTTCGGGAACATCCTGGCTGCTTGGTATGCCAAGCAGATCGGCGTGCCCATAGAGATGCTCATGTGCGCGAGCAACGAGAACCGCGTGCTGACCGACTTCATCAATACGGGCACGTATGACATATCGTCGCGCGATTTCGTGCTCACACCATCTCCCTCTATGGATATCCTCGTGTCGTCGAATCTGGAGCGTCAGCTGTTCGAGCTCACGGGGCGTGATGGGGAGGCCATCAGCGGGTGGATGGCTGACCTGAACAGGGACCGCGCATTCAAGGTGGACAAGGAGACGTTCGCTCGGATGCGCAATGCATTCCGTTCGGATTCCATCACCAATGAGGAGTGCCTTGCTGCGATCAAGCGCGTATTCGATGAGCAGGGCTATCTGATGGATCCCCATACGGCCGTTGCATGCTGCGTTGCTGAGAACCTCAAGGGGCAGAACCCCGTGCTCATCGCCAGCACAGCGCATTGGGCGAAGTTCGGCGACAACGTCTATCGCGCGCTCCATGGGCTTCGTCCTGGTGAGGCGCTTCCTGAAGAGGTGGCTTGCCTTACAGGATGCCAGCTCAATGAGCTCATCGCAGAGGAGACGGGAAAGCAGGATATCCCGGCTGGTCTTGCTGGGCTCGATTCGATGGAGCCGCGCTTCACTGAGGTGCTGGAGGCGGACAAGCAGGCAACGGAGGCGGCGGTCTCTGCATTCGTCAGCGAACAGCGCTAGAGAGGTGTCCCATGAGCAGGCTTGCCGAATTGGAGACCAGCGTCAGATTGACGATAGGGAATCCGCAGACAGAGGGTGGCTCCGTATTCGGGCCAGGCATCGCTGCCCTGTGCGACGGCGTCCGCGAGCTGGGCTCCTTGAATGCAGCGGCGAAGTCGATGGGCATGGCGTACAGCAAGGCATGGCGCATCATCAAGGACACCGAGAGCGCATTGGGCATCCAGTTGCTGATACGCGATGGAGCGCATGGGAGCTCGCTCACGGAGGAGGGCTCAGAGCTGCTTGATGTCTACGCCTCTATCCAGAAGGAACTTTCCCAGGAATCCACGAAGCTCTATCAGAAGCTCTGCGAATAGCTGATCGTTCGCGCTCATGCGAGGAGCACAAGGGTCCGCTTGGTGCGTGCATTCTGTTCGCATGTTCGCATCTGATGGCCCGCTGGATGCATTGCCTGCCAAGCTCATTTCCGCACGCATCCCTGTGGACGGATGCACATCCATGACCTGGCGACGCTCTTCTAAGGCCGGATCGCTGCCGAACATGTACATGCAGTTGTAGCAAGTGTCCATATCGACGAAGGTCTGTGCGTGGCAGACTGGACATGCCTTCGTGGTGGCATCGGGTGCGATGGCTGGCGTTGTTGGCATTGGCTCGAATGGGGCATCTGCATCTGCTGCCAAGAGCATGGTCTTGTTCATTCTGAGGCTCCTAGCTTGATCTTGTCGCCGGCTTCCAACCATTCTCCATCCCTCGAGAATCTCTCTGCGACCATCGAGGCTCCCTTCCTCTTGAGGCGTTGCCTTGCGCTCACGCAGCGATGCACTTCGAGGACATCGCCCTCCTTCGATATGAATGCGATATCCAAGGGATGGCGCATCCCGAAGGTGTGGACATCGTGACAAGGCACGAGCAAACGCGTGACCTCATCGGGCTTCCGAAAGAGGAGCCCTCTCATCCGCTCGGGGGCTGATGCTGAGATATGGAAGCGCTCTATCATGCCATTCAGGCTCATGACCCATCTCCGTTCCTCGTCGGGCTGGCTGGCTCGGGTGATATGCGCTGGATACGCAAGGCTGCATCCCAGGCTGTCTCTCCCTTCGTTGCACTGACCGTCATCCATCTGCAAGCTCCCTTTTCCTTGATCATGCTGAGCGCGCCCTGTCCATCATCGGTGGCTACGAGCCATCCCTTCTCCTCGAATGAGCGCCGGAGATCATCGAGTTCCTCGTCAGGCTCTCGCTCGATGATGGCGAGCGCTGCATCGAAGCTGGGGTCTGCATGGCAGCCATCCAATCTGGTGACATCTATGATCTCCTCGTCGAACCATGATGGGAGAGCTGCTGCATCGAT
Organism: uncultured Eggerthellaceae bacterium; assembly: GCA_910589125.1. GTDB lineage: Bacteria > Actinomycetota > Coriobacteriia > Coriobacteriales > Eggerthellaceae > MGBC163016. Next base: position 217,183 of record CAJURX010000002.1, on the reverse strand, counting down.
CGCCGCGAAGCCGGCCTTTCCCAGCGCGTCCTCGAAGGAAGCCCCGTGCATGACGCTGTCGAATACGGTCTGCGTTGCGGGTTGCTCGTGCTCGGCAGATGCGCATGCGCTCTCGCGAAAGGGGATCCCGATGCAGGAGGCCAAGCAGAGGGTGCCCACGATGCAGACGGCTCGTCCTGCTCGATGTTGCTGGGCTTGTCCGCCTTGTATGAGGTGCTTCCGCCTATCCATTGGTGGACACCTGTCCTTGCGGTGAGAAGGTGTCCACCGTGAGCTCGGTGGCATGGGTGAGCCTTGGGAGAGGTATCCCCCATATCTGATCCCTGAGGCCCATGCCGAAGAGCGTCGGCTTGAATGTGCGGGTGGCGGTGAATCTGTTGAGACCGCCGTCAGCATGGCTGATCGTGCACACGATATCTTGCGCATCCAGTGTCTCCTTGAGCTCGTTCTCTATCCTGGCCGCGATGGCAGACGCATCCTCTTGGGTGGAAGGCGATGAGGCCAGAGCGCGGATCGTGTTCCGGGCAGCTCGGTCGAAAGAGGCGCAGTCGCTGAAGAAGAGCAGCGCATTCACTGCGATGGCGGCGATAATGATGGCGACTGGGAAGATGATGCAGAGCTCCACGGTCATCTGCCCGTTCTCGTTCGCATGTTCCCTCACTGCCATGACCGGTCTCCTATCGCGTCAGAGATCGTGGACCTGAGCGCTGTGAGAGCGCTCTCGAACAGCCCTCCTGTGCTCGTGTTGCCCGCAGGGATGGCCCAGCTGATGGAGCCGTCTTCGAAGAAGGGAAGGCTCACCTGCGCGATGGGCATCTGCCCCGATGGCACCATCGTTCCATCGGTCATGCTCCCCGCAGCGCCGAGCATGGTCTCGAGGATGCTCGTGCTGGGCGTCGACCCGGCAAGCACCGCATCCTTCATCTGCACATAGCGCACGCATGCGCTCGACTCGTCGGATGAGGCGACATGCGTCGTGTTGAGCACCTGCGGCTTCTGGCAGCTCGTGTCTGCTGGTTCGAGGCCAGCAGCGGCGATGATATCCGAGAGCGCATCAGCGCCCCAGGCACCGAGGCCGCTCGCGGTCGTTTGCGAGAACGAGCCCAGGCCATCCTCCACAGCGCTCTCCAAGGCTGACTGACCATCTTCGTAGGCGCGCAAGAGCGACATCCAAGCGCCTGTGGCCGCAGGGAGGGCTCCCCCTCCAGCTCCTCCGCCGGGGAAGAGAGCGGATGCGGCTTGGGTCGCCAGGGCCCCGGCGCTCTCGGTGCCGTCCTCGATGCATGTTGCTGCTGATACTGCTGCTCGCGTGCCCAGCGTGGCTCCACCTGAGATGAAGGTGCTCTCGAATCCTGTGTCGGCGGCGTTCTCCTTCGTGTTGACCACCAAGGCGATGGCTCCCTTGTGTCCTGGCGGCTCGATATGGATGCGGAAGGAGCCTGCATTGTCGAGCACGGTGCCGAGGGCTTCCAGAAGAGGGCTCACGACTGCTTTGACCTCTGCGGCCAGGGGGTCCGCTTCTGCGCGCGCCTTCGCGTATTCCTCGCATGCTTGGCGCATCTTCTCGTAGTGATTCTCGAAGCCGTTCGCAATGGAAGTGGATGCAGCAGCGACAGCTCCTACGCTGGAAGGGATGAACTCGCATGATGGGCATCTTACGAACGAGGATCGCGTTGCTTCGAGCTCCTGGATGCTCCCTGTGCGCACGGTGCCAGCAGCTTGGGGGCAGCCGCTCCATGCATGCATGGTCAGGTTTGCCCCTGTGCGTGTCACAGGATATATCGCCTCAACGTACAGCGGTGTGCTGCGCATCTCGTCGGTGTTGCGAAAGAGGTGGGGAAGGGATGCTGTGAAGCCATCAGGGCCATCGTCGACGTAGGCTCGCTCGAGCTCCTCTCCTGCATATTGGTAGAACCGCTTCCTGATCACCGCGTCAGCCTGCTCCTCAGGTGTGCGTCCTTCCAGCTTCCAGATGGAGAGGCGCGTGCGGTAGTAGGCGCGAGCGCGGTCGAGCCCTACCTGGAATGACCACGCGTCCACGCTGGAGTAAGAGGGGTTGTCTGCTCCAAAGAGCCCTGCGAGCGAGGAGGCGCGCTCCATCATGCAGTAGGCGGGATCAGCCCCGCAGTCTTCCATGAATCCACGCTCCTTCGCCTCATTGGCACGACGTGCCGCATCTTCAGCTTCTTGGGCCTTGCTCCGTATGTCATCGATCTGATCGCTCACAGAGGCGGATGCTCCTGCGAGCCCATCATCAGGCGCGCTCCCAAGCTTCTCATAGCCTTGAGGGGCAAGGATGGCAGCAGCAAGGTAGTCCGCTCTCATCGCGCCTGTCTCGTTCGCATCGGCGACGCGGACGGCATTGCAGGTTGCCAGCAAGGGCAGCGCTCGTTGAGCGGCATCCAGGCCCGTGCATGCCTGCTCATAGAAGCGCGCTCGCGCCTCTACCGTCTTGTTGGCAGCATCGATCAAGCGCGCGGATACAGCTTGCGCTGAGGGGATACATGCTGCCACCACGCCTATCCCGTAGAGCGTGACCGCCAACAGCGTCAGCGAGAGGCAGACGGCGTCGCAGGTGTTCGCAACGGCGAGCAGTCCCGCTACCTCATTCTCAGCAGCGAGCGCGCAAGCGTCAGCGACCTCCTGTATCTCAGCGGAGGCAGAGTGCATGCGATAGAGCTGCGCTCCGCTGAATATGAGCGCGATGGAGATGAAGAGGGCGATCGCCATGCCCACTGTGGTCACGCCACGGTCGTCGCGGAAGGTGCTTGATGGCGCACAGTCGCATGGCGGTGCGGATGCTCGGGCGCATCGCCAGAGGGGGACGCTCAGGCCCCTCATGATATCCATCCAGCAGGATCAGAGCCGTCTGGGCTCTCGGCTGCCCATGCATCCTTCGCTCGCATCCTACGCTCCACGCTCACCTCCAGATTCCCGTTCTCATTCGTCATGCCGAGCAGCGCCATGCTGATATCCAAGAGCGGAAGCGGGCGCACCTCTGTCGTGATGCGCACGCCCACTTCCTGGCTTCGTTCGTCTCCATCTAGCGTGATCTCCCATGTGCAACCCGGGGCATGGATGTGGAAGAGATCAGCCTCTGGCACTGCTGACAACCTTCGGCGCATGAAGTCATCCTCTGCCTTGCCTGGTGCAGGTGAGGTTGTCAGGAGACGGCAGCCCTCGGCGGCTGCTCCCTCCATCACGATGCGGTCGTAGAGGATGATCCCTGGTTGCAGCAACAGCAGGAAGAGCAGCATCAGCACAGGTAGCGCGAAGGCTGCCTCTACGGTGGATTGCCCGCGTTCGCATCCAGGCCCCCGCATGCTCAGAAGCAGAGCGCATCTGTCACGCCTGCCAGAGACGACGAGATGCAATGCGATGCCGACATCACGGCATGGCGAACGAAGACCCCCTCATCGAGGATGCCCATGAGCGCGGCTGCACCTGCCGCCACTGCGAGCAATGCGGTGAACACGATGGCGTATTCGGCGGTGGACTGCCCAGATTCGTCCGCTATAAGCTGTTCATGCCGTCCGATATCGCGTTCCACAGCTCTTCGAGCTTGGGCCTGAAGACAGTGATCGCGATAATCGCAATGACCACAAGCACGCCGACCAAGATCGCATATTCGGTGGTGCCTTGACCTCTCTCTTCTGAGAGCTTCGCTCGCATCCGTGCGCATGCCGTTTGCGACGCGGACCTGATGCGATCGGCGACGCCTTTCGCTCGTGCGCACCCTCGTGAGCAGACCATCTGCGCTCGTTCCCATCCCATGTGCATCATCCTCTCTATCCAGAGCTTGACCTGTGCGGGTCATCTCACCGAACCCTTCCATCTAGATCCCTCCATTCATGAGCTCCAGCAACACGGGCCCCAAGACGAGCAGGAGCATCGCTGGCAATATCAAGGCGCCTGTGGGGATCATCATCTTCACGGGCGCTTTGGCGATGCGCTCCTCCCGTTTCGCCTTGTACGCTGCACGCGCTTGGGCGCTCTCTGCCTCAAGGGCGTCGATCATGGATGTGCCGAAGCGCAGGGACCGGACCCACGTCTCCACTACGCGCGAGAGCGCGGGGGAGCCATAGCTTCGGGCGAGCTCTCGAAGCGCTTCCGTGCGATGCGCAAGCCCCGTCTCCCAGGTACCCTGTGCGCGCCTGAGCTTGAGTGAGAGCTCGGAGGAGAAATGCGCGCAGTAGAGGCGAAGCGCTGCATCGAACGAGAGTCCGCTCCTCATCCCGAGGGTCATCACATCGAGCATCTCGGGCAGGTGCTCCTCCATCGCTTGCGTCCGCTCATGCTGCCTTCGCGCTATCGAGGCCCGAGGTGCTCGCCAGCCGAGGATGACACCCGTCGCGCCAAGGAGGAGAGCGAGCTCGACGGAGAATGTGCATCCGATCGCGCATCCGGCTATCGCTGCGAGGAGCGCAAGGCGGAATCGCATCTCGCAGAATGCAGCTGGGGATACGTCGTTCGCAAGCCCGGCACGAGCGCTCATCTCGGCGAAGGAAGGAGCATGAGCAGCCCACATGGGGCAGAGCACCCTCGCCTGTCCTTGCTCAAGGCGCTGTTCGAGCTGCATCAGGCGCCCTAGGAGCGCGTCCTGACTCGCTTGATCGGCAGCGTCCGAACCACTGCGCTGGGCGACGCTCCGTCGCATGCGCTCCCTGCGCGCGTGCTGCTTCCAAGCCTTCCACCCGAAGAATCCTCCGCATCCGGCGAATGCGGCGCCTATCCATGGCAGCATCGCAGCTGCTCCCGTGATCATCGGTCCACCTTGCAGATGCGCCTGACTGCCAACACGCCTGCTCCCTGCATGCAGAGCGCGATCGCGAGCAGGCAGATGCCGAGTGGGCTCTCCAAGAAGGGAGAGAGGAATCCTGGGCTTGCCAGCGAGAAGAACGCGATCAGCACGAAGGGCATGATCGTCACGATGCTTGCAGATAGCTTCGCTTGCGCTGTCTGCACATGCAGGGTCTGAAGGAGCTCGAGCTCTCCTTCGACGACCTCACGCGCTGACTCCATCACAGGTGCGATGCTGCCGCCGCTTTGATGCTGTACATCGAGCGCTACTGCCACGAACGCAAGCTCGGGAGCACTGCCCTCGCCTTGCAGCCCGGCGAGCGATTCGGACGTGGTCCGTCCGAGCTCTAAGCTATGGGCGACGGTGCCGAACATCTCGCCGAGCCTTCCAGGTGCATCGACCGATGCCTGCTGCATGGTCTGCACCAGCGAATGCCCCGATCGGAAGCTGTCGGTCAGAGAGCGGAGCGCATTCGGTATGTTGCTTCGCATGCGCTGCTGGTCCTCTTCGACCCGATGTCGGATGTAGAGCCACGTGCCCACCATGCAGATGCCCATTGCTGCCAGAGCGAAGGCCGGAGAGGCGGTCAGGGCGCATGCTGCGATGCCTGTGATGAGCGAGAAGCTGATGAGGGCGCTCAGGAACGCTTCGGTGCCCAGCTTCCATTCTGCCTCCAAGAAGGGCGAGATGCCCTTCGATAGCTGCTGCATCTTAGGAATCTGGAGGAGGGCCCGCGCCAGGGGCTTGCATGGATGTCCTAAGGACTTCGCCCTGATGGCGAACCGGTCGCTGGGATCGAGCTTCAGCCCAGCGGCTCTTCGCATGTGCATCCGATGCGCACGCATCGCCGCCCAGCGCCCGAGGATGGTCCCGCTTGCAGCAGCGAAGGTCACTGCGCATGTCCCGATGATCGTGACCGTTCCCATGATCTCACCTCCCGTGCTAGATCCTCGTCTTGCTCTGCGAGCTGCTCCAGCTCCTTCAAGATGCGTGGCGCTTCCAGCCAGGACCCCTCGTCCTGGAATGTGCGTCGAGCGAATGTCGTCGTCACGACGCATCTGCGGGTGTTGTGGTCGAATGACACATCCGCGATCTCTGATAGGTATCTGTGCCCCTTGCGGTCGCGCGTGACGTGCACGATGCAGTCGAACGCGCTTCCTATCTGCGCTTCGATGGCATCGATGGGGAGGTCTGCTGCATAGCGGACCATGGTCACCATGCGGTCTATCACGTCCTGGGGAGCATTGGCGTGCAGGGTGGTGAGGGAGCCGTCGTGACCCGTGCTCATGGCTTGCAGCATGTCCCACGCCTCGCCCCCTCGGCATTCTCCGACGATGATGCGGTCAGGGCGCATGCGCAATGCGTTCATCACCAGATCGCGGATCGTCACCTCGCCCGTGCCCTCTGCGTTCCGGGGACGGGCTTCCATGCGCACGACATGCGCATGCGGTGAGAGTTTCAGCTCAGCTGAGTCCTCTATCGTGATGACGCGCTCGGCTGGTCCGATCTGATGCGAGAGCGCGTTCAGCATGGTCGTCTTGCCGCTGCCGGTGCCACCGGAGACCACGACGTTCTTCTTCAGGCGCACGAGCCAAGAGAGGAAGCACGCGAGGCTCGTGCTGAGGGACCCTGCGACGACCATCTCCCCGAGGCTGAGCGACCTTTTCCCGAATGCGCGGATCGTGAGGTGTGGTCCATCGGGCGTGATGGGCGGGATCACGGCGTTCACGCGATGCCCTTGCGGAAGGCGTGCGTTCACCATTGGGGATGATTCGTCTATCCGTCGCCCAAGGGGTCCGATCACGCGGTCGATCAAGACGCGCACCTGCTCGTCGCTCTCGAATGCCACATCGCTTCGCGTGATGAGGCCGTTGCGCTCGAAGAACACCTCTCGTGCGCCGTTGATCATGACCTCCGTCACGCTCTCGTCTGCGATGAGCGCTTCGATGGGCCCCATGCCGAACACCGTGTCGATCAGCTGTTCGGTGAGATGCTGCTTCTCCTCTTCTGTGAGCGGGTCCCACCGCGCGGACGTGAGCGCTTTCCGACAGGCGATGCGCAGCTCGTTGCGCGCTGTGCGAGGCTGGCTCTCCAGCATCCCTGCGATGGCATCGAGCGATACGAGGCTTCCGATGTCCGTGCGCAGATCGGCGATCGAGAGTCCAGGTCTGGATGGGTTCCCCTCGCACCCTGCAGGCCGATTCGCGGCTTCTACGCGTGCTGCGAGGCTCATCGGATGCCCTCCCAGGCACACTGCGCCCCGGCGAGGTCTGGGCTTGGGAGACCTGTTCTGATGATGATCTCATCGTCTTTGCGCGACCTCCTCCGTCGTCTGCTTCCGCGCTTGCCGAGGAAGCGAAACAAGGGCGCCGAGGGCGCCTTCTCCGTTCGCTTCGCGAAGGTGCCTTCGACCAGGCTCGGCATAGCGTGGAGCATGAAGGTCTCGATGCTCTTCGCGAAGGGCGAGCCAGACGTTGCAAGGGATGCCGCCGCTCCACCTCCGCAGAGCTCTTCGATCTCCAGCCCACCCTCGCGGATCTCGTGGATGCGCGTGCCATCCATCGCGCAGGACACCTCCTCTGATGAATAGAGGGCATCCTTTGAGCATCGATTCAAGATGAACGAGAATCCGCTTTGCGCTTGCCCTATCCTCTGGCAGAGCTTGAGCGCGTGATGGCAGGTGCGGATGCTCTCGATCCTCTGGTCCATGACGAAGAGCGTGCAGGTTGCCAGCTCCATGAGCGCGGCGTGCATGTCGCTCCAGCTGGTGCCTGTGTCCACGATGACGACATCGAATGCCTCTGTTGCGGCAGCGGCGAGGGCGGCAACGCTTCCCGCGAGCGCTTCGGCTTGCTCCAGATGTGCAGGAGCCGCTACGAGGGAGGGCGTTCCCTTCACAGCGCTGGCTGCAAGGGAGGCGATCGCATCTGTGCGATCGGCAAGCTCATCGAAGGTGGTGGGGTCATCCACTCCGAGCATCCTGTGGATGCAGCCGAACTGGAGATCCCCATCCAGGATGAGCACCGTGCGGTCCCCGTGGACTATGTGCGAGGCAAGGGCGACTGCGATCGTGCTCTTGCCCACGCCGCCGCTCCCGCTCATGATGGCTATGACCTGTCCGGGTCCGCACGCTTGGGGCGTGCTTTCTGCACCATGAGGGCGCTCTGCAGCTCGTCGGGGATTCCCGCTCAGCGTGGCTGAGGGCTTCCGCAGGGCAAGGTCGCTCGCGTGGGCCCCTGTGCCCTCGACGTCGCTTGGAGCGTGCTCGTGCATGCGCATGGGGGAGCGTGCAGGTGCACAGGGAGCTGCTGAGCGTGTGGCGTGCCGTCGCCGTGCGGTCTCGGTCGCGAGCCTTCTGATGAAGCGCTCCGGGGCGAGCGTCTCATCTACGCCAGCAGCGCTTGCTCGGGATAGGGCGGATCCGCTCGCCTCAGCCATCACCATGGCGATGGTGCCTGTGAATCCATCTTTCCGCAGAGCAGCAGCAAGATTGATGGACGTGACATCCTCGGTCGAGACGATCCAGGCTTCATCGATATCCGCGCCCGATGCGATGGCTGCGCGGATGTCTGATCCATGCGCGAATAGCCTGAGCCAATCGAGGCCTTCAAGGGTCAGGTCGTCCGACCCCATGATCTCGGGATGCGCCAGGCAAGCAGCATCGGCGCAGAGTGCGATATCGCCCATCACATCTCACCTTCCCTTGCAGATGCGACGGTCATGTCAGAGGGCTTCGCTGGTGCATCGTCCTCGGAGGGGAGAGCGAAGTAGAGCGTTTGCGCCTCTGCAGCTTGGACGACCTCTTGCACGTGGGATGGCTCGATGGCGAGCGTCACCCATGCGTCTGACCTCGTGTTCGCGCGGTCTTGGGATGCGCTCGTGGCCAGCACCAACGCGGAGGAGGCTATGCGAGCCGTGGCGCTCGGTCCTATGGCGTACACATCTACGAGCGCGCCGGGGCTCAGGGCGCCACCGACCGCATGGACCTCGCGTGCGGGAACGCTCACAGCATGCATGCCCGCAGGGACGTCGATGCTGGAGGTGTCGAAGCCGAATCGGGCAGAGGATATGACCTCGCCCGCCAAGATGGTGGAACCCACCTGCCTGCCGATCGCTTCCTTCTTATCCATGATGGCATCTGCTGGCAGGAGCGATGCCACCCAGGTGCGCTCCTCCGTATCGCTCTCTGAGATGGTCTGACCCGCCGCGATGTCATGACGGGCTACGCAGACCTGCACTTGGTCGCCTCCGTATCGAGCGAGCATCTCCGCTTCAGCGGCCTTCGCCTCGCCTTGCATGGTGGCAGCATGGACCCCGACACATAGGGCGCAGAGGGCGCCGCAGATGCATCCGGCGATGAGATCCTTGTTCCTCGTCCTTGCCATCGGGTCGTTCGACACCTCCTCGTCGCTTCGTGCCAACGAGTGTGATGCTCCCATCTGACAGGGATCTGACAGAACCTTGACAGGGGAGCGTGCATCATTCGATGTCGTTCCGGTCGCATCCCTTCATCCGTCCGTGCGCGCATGCTGCTCAACCTGCTCGGATCCTGCATCCTCTGTACGCGCTCTCGGATGCATCTCGCACTCTCCCTGCATTTTTTCGTCACGTTTTCGCGCAGCTTCTGCGCCCTTTCTCAAGCAGGCTCGCATCGGCTCTGCTTCGCTTTCGCCATATCTGGCTCGATGCCATGGCACGTGAGGCGGCCCCTCCGTCGATTCCGTGAGCCCATCCAGCTCTCTATTCACAGGGTGGAAGCGTTTGTGTTAATCTTTTTCGCACTAAAAACCAAGGCATTTGGAGGCATTCATGAAGTTCCTCGGAATGGGCGTTCCCGAGCTTTTGATCATCCTGGTCGTGGTGCTCCTCATCTTCGGGCCGAAGAATCTTCCGAAGCTTGGCAGCGCGCTGGGCAAGACCGTGAAGGGCCTGCGCGACGGCATGGGTGCTGGCAAGAAGGAGGCCGAGGACGCCACCGACTCCGACGAGGACGTTGAGGTCATCGAAGAGGTCGTGGAAGAGGTCCCCGCTGGGTCCAGCTCCAAGGAAGAGACGCCCAAGAAGAAGGTCAAGAAGGTCGTGGTCAAGAAAGCTGAGTAGCTCAGCTCAGACCGGCCCTTGGGCCACCCGCATATACATATGTGAAGCAGAGCACGCTTGCATTGCGCCAAGCGTGCTTCAACGTTGGGAAGGAATGGAACATGGCAGACGGCAACTACATCCTGACTCCTGAGGGGCGCCAGAAGCTCGAGGAGGAGCTGCATTATCTGGAGACCGACAAGCGCGAGGAGATCGGCGAGCGCATCAAGGTCGCCCGCGAGTTCGGCGATATCTCCGAGAACTCCGAATATGATGATGCGAAGAACGAGCAGGGGATGGTGGAAGCGCGCATCGCTGAGATCACGCGCATCCTGTCCGAGGCAACGGTCGTGAGCACGCCCAAGCGCTCATCGAAGGTGAACATCGGTGCTACGGTCACGGTCATGATGGGTGGAAAAGAGCGTGTGCTCTCCATCGTGGGCGCCGCTGAGAGCGACGCGCATAATGGCAAGGTGTCGAACGAGTCCCCCGTAGGCGCAGCTCTCCTCGGTCACAAGAAGGGTGACACGTTCACGGTCACCGGACCGACGGGTCGCGAGACCGAGATCGAGATACTCAAGATCGAGCATTAGCCGATCGGCGTTGCAGCTTTCCGTGACGCATGATCGCGCCTCCTTGCCTTGGGCTCTGCGTCGGGCGAAGCCGACGGGGTTCACGGGCGTAGCGGTCCTTAGCGTCGTGGAAGCCTTGCGGAGCTAGTCGATCACTTCCCATAGAAAGAGAAGCGCATGTCTGAAGAAACATCGCAGATCATCGAAGACGATCCCATCGAAGTGCGTCGCGCGAAGCGTCAAGCGCTGATCGATGTAGGACGCGATCCGTATGGGCATGCATTCACCAGCTCGCATACGGTGGCTGAGCTGGATGAGCGCTACGCCCATCTGGAGGACGGACAGGACACCGACGATGAGGTGGCTCTTGCTGGGCGCGTGATGGCGCGTCGCGTTCAGGGCAAGGTGGCCTTCCTCGAGCTCATGGATCATACGGGCACCATCCAGCTCTTCTGCCGCATCAATGCACTGGGCGAGGCGGCCTTCGATGAGGTCAAGGGCCTGGATGTGGGCGACTGGATCGCTGCTCGCGGCACGATGATGCGCACGCGCCGCGGTCAGATCTCCGTTGCGGTCACGTCCTTCGAGCTCATGTCGAAGAGCCTGCGCCCGCTCCCTGAGAAGTTCCATGGGCTGACCGACAAGGAGACGCGCTATCGGCAGCGCTACGTTGACCTGGTGATGAACCCCGAGGTTCGCGAGACGTTCCAGAAGCGCTTCAAGATAGTGTCCGCCATCCGTCGCTTCATGGAGGATGAGGGATACTTCGAGGTGGAAACGCCCTTCCTGAATCCCATCATCGGCGGCGCGAACGCCAAGCCCTTCATCACGCATTTCAATGCGCTCGATCGGGATTACTATCTTCGCATCGCCACCGAGCTGCCCTTGAAGCGCCTGCTCGTGGGCGGGTTCCCCAAGGTGTTCGAGATGGGGCGCATCTTCCGCAACGAAGGGATGGATCCGTACCATAACCCTGAGTTCACCACCATGGAAGCCTATGAGGCGTTCGGGGACCTCGATTCCATGATCCGCCTCACGCAAGGCTGTATCCAGGCAGCGGCTCAGGCTGCATGCGGGAGCCTTCAGGTGGAATACCAGGGGCAGAGCATCGATCTTTCAGGGGATTGGCGCGTGGCGTCCATGATCCAGCTCGCGAGCGAAGGTGCTGGTGAGGATGTCTCCTTCGATCGCACGCGCGAAGAGCTCGTCTCCATCCTGGAGCGTGCAGGCGGCAAGGCAGAGGAAGCGTGGGGCAAGGGCAAGCTGATCGCAGAGATATTCGAAGCGGTCGCTGAGGAGAAGCTCATCCAGCCCACCTTCGTCATCGATCATCCGCTGGAGGTCAGCCCGCTGGCGAAGAAGCATCCCGACAACCCAGAGCTCACGCAGCGCTTCGAGCTGTTCATCTGTGGGCATGAGTACGCGAATGCCTTCACGGAGCTCAATGATCCCATCGACCAGGCCGAGCGCTTCATGGCGCAGGTCAAGGCGAAGGACATGGGCGATGACGAGGCCATGGGCTTCGATGCTGACTACATCCGCGCGCTGGAGTATGGCATGCCACCCGCGGGTGGTGTGGGCATCGGGATCGATCGCTTGGTCATGCTGCTCGCTGACGCGCCCACCATCCGCGATGTGCTGCTCTTCCCCCACATGCGCGACGAAGCGCCTGCGGGTGCGAAGGCATCTGCGGTGACGCATGCCGGCACGGATGCTTCGCAGCCAACGGGTCCTATCAACTTCTCTGATGTGGTCATCGAACCGCTCTTCGAGGACGAGGTCGATTTCGACACCTTCAGCAAGTCGGATTTCCGTGCGGTGAAGGTGAAGGAGTGCATCGCCGTGCCGAAGAGCAAGAAGCTCCTGCGGTTCACGCTGGACGATGGAACGGGCGAGGATCGCACCATCCTCTCCGGCATCCATGCCTACTATGAGCCGGAGGAGCTGGTGGGCAAGACGCTCATCGCCATCACCAACCTCCCTCCGCGCAAGATGATGGGCGTGGCCTCGTGCGGCATGCTCCTGTCAGCCATCCATGAGGTTCCCGGTGATGATGGAGAGCCAGAGGAGCGCTTGAACCTCCTCATGGTGGATGATCGCATCCCGGCAGGCGCCAAGCTGTACTGATCGAGGGAGGCTTTGAGCAGAGCCTGGAGAGGCGTGATGGGGGGCATCGCATATGCGTTGCGAGCCTAGATCCCTGCGCTACGGATCCTTCCTGAGGTAGGTGCCGCTTGCCCTTCGATCGCTCTGCGAGCGGAGAGCATCGTCCGTTCGCATGGACGGGGTCCCTGCGGCCTCTTTCGTCTTTGCTACAATCGCGTTCTGTTCCAAGCGAATGCAAGGGAGAGCGATCCTGTGGAAGAAGAGCTCAAGGAAGTAGGCCTGCGCATCAAGGGTCTTCGGGAGGCGTGTGACGTCACCGAGGAGGAGATGGCGCAGGATCTGGGCGTGGATGTGCAGACCTACCAGCAGTGGGAGGCGAAGGGCGCGGATGTGCCCATCTCGGTCGTCTATCACATCGCGCGCAAGTTCGGCGTGGATATGACCGAGGTGCTGACGGGCACGTCAGCGAAGTTGGACACCTATCACGTGGTCAGGCGCGGCGAGGGCAAGGCGGTCGATCGCCATCCGGCGTATCACTTCGAGGACATGGCGTGGCGCTATCAGAACAAGATCATGCAGCCGCTGGTCGTCATCTTGGACCCATCTGACGAGCCAGCTGAGCTCATCACCCACCGCGGCCAGGAGTTCAACTTCGTCATCGAGGGCTCTGTGGCGGTGACGGTGGGGGACCGCGAGCTCATCTTGAATGAGTGGGATAGCATCTACTTCAATCCCGAGATACCCCACGGGCAGAAATGCCACGGGGACAAGGTAGCCAAGTTCATCACCGTGATCGCTGAATAGGCATCCCGGTCGCGCACGCAGCAAGGTCAGATAGCAAGAAGGATAGCGGACAAGCCATGGCAGATCATATATTGAGCACGTATTGCCCTCGCATAGAGTTCGATTCCTACGAGGACTTCATGGAGAGCTTCCGCATCGAGGTGCCGGAGGCGTTCAACTTCGGCTTCGACGTCGTGGATGAATGGGCGCGGGTCGAACCGGAGAAGCGCGCACTGCTCTGGGTGGACGATGCGGGCGAGGAGCGCACGTTCACATTCACGGACATCTCTCGCCTCTCCAACAAGGCAGCCAATGCCTTCCAGAGGATGGGCATCGGCAAGGGTGATGTGGTCATGGCCATCCTGCGCCGTCGATGGGAATACTGGGTGGTGGCAGTGGCCCTGGCGAAGCTGGGCGCCATCATCATCCCGGCATCCTTGCAGCTGACCACGAAGGATGTGGTCTACCGCGTGAACAGCGCGCAGGTGAAGGCCATCGTCTGCGTGGATGATGCCTATGTGGTCAGCCAGGTGGAGGGCGCGCTTTCGCAGGCTCCCACCTTGAAGGACCTGGTGATCGTGGCAGGAGAGCGCGAGGGTTGGACCTCTTTCGATGCCCTGATCGAAGGCGAGAGCGATGCATTCGCTCGCCCTGTCGGGGAGGCAGGGGTGACCTCCAAGGACATCATGCTCATCTACTTCACGAGCGGCACGACGGGCAACGCGAAGGCGGTGGAGCACACGTTCGCCCATCCGCTCGGGCATATCATCACGGCACGGTATTGGCAGCAGGTCCAAGAGGACACGCTGCACATGAGCGTGACCGACTCCGGCTGGGCGAAGTTCGGCTGGGGGAAGATCTACGGGCAATGGATCTGCGGAGCCACCATCTTCGCCTATGACATGGAGAAGTTCGTTCCGGCGAAGCTGCTCCAGAAGATCCAGGACTATGAGTTGACCACGTTCTGCGCTCCTCCTACCATGTATCGCTTCATGCTTCAGGAGGACGTGGCGGCCTATGACCTCTCGAGCGTCCAGAACTTCGCCACTGCGGGCGAGCCGTTGAATGCTGAGGTGACCATCCAATGGGAGCGCCTGACGGGCAAGAAGATCCGCGAGGGCTTCGGTCAGACGGAAGGCCCGGTGCTGCTCGCCACCTTCCCCTGGATCGATCCGCGACCGGGCTCCATGGGCAAGCCCTCTCCGCTCCTCAACGTGAAGCTGCTGGATGATGATGGGGTGGAAGTGCCTGATGGCGAAGAGGGTGCGATCTGCGTCACCGGCCTTGAGGAGAGCTATCCGCCCGGCTTGTTCGTGGGCTACTACGATAATCCAGAGGCAACGCGCGAGGCTGTGGGTGGGGGCGTGTACAACCTGCATGACATGGCATGGCGCGACTCGGATGGCTACTGCTTCTTCGTGGGACGCAATGATGACGTCATCAAGTGCTCGGGGTATCGCATTGGCCCCTTCGAGGTGGAGAGCGCGCTCATCGAGCATCCTGCTGTGGTGGAGTGTGCCGTCACAGCCGCTCCCGACCCCATTCGCGGCAAGGTGGTCAAGGCGTCCGTCATCTTGGCTTCTGGCTATGAGCCATCCGATGAGCTGGTCAAGGAGCTGCAAGATCACGTCAAGCACACCACGGCACCATACAAGTATCCGCGCATCGTGGAGTTCGTGGATGAGCTGCCGAAGACGATCGGCGGCAAGATCAAGCGCAAGCAGATCCGCACCGAGGACGGCATCCACGACTAGGGCGCTCGCGCCACGGGAACGGTGAGGGTCGCATGCCTTCGCCTCTTAGGGGCATCGCGCTCAGGCGAGGTCGAGCACGCGCTCTTTCAGGTATCCCTCGCGGATGCCGTACTTGCAGAGGGTGAGCGTCTCTGCGTGGGCTGCTTGCATGAGCAGTCGCAGGATGAGGCAGCCGGGCACGACGGAGTGCAGGCGATCAGGCACCGCTTTCACGGCTAGATGCGCGAAGCGCGAAGCATCCTCTACGAGCAGCCGGAGGACGCTGTCCACATCCTCAGGTGTCATGACCTTCTGCGCCTTGTCGTGGCCGCTCATGCGTCCGAGCATCTTGCCCACAGCGCGGATGCTGCCCCCGATGCCGTAGAGCGTGGGCTCATGCGTGGCTTGGATGCATTTGTACTCTGCGATCTTGGAGGTGAACGCATCGGTGATCCGTGCGCATTCCTCGGAGGTGGGCAGGATGCGCGCAACATAGCTCGCGTACGATGAGACGCTCCCTTGGGGAACGCTCACGTTCATGAGGTCGCGCCCGTGTTCGACGTGGGTGAATTCTGTGGAACCACCGCCGATGTCCAGCAGGATGCCCTGGGTGAGCTCTTGGTCGATGGATGCGCCGACGAACCCGAGATGCGCTTCGTCTTCACCGGATATCAGGTCGATGGGAAGGTCGGTGGCCTTTTCGATGGTCTTGATGGCATCCGCGCTGTTCGCGCAATTGCGCAGCACGGCTGTGGCGAAGACATGGACCTCTTTGCAGTCGATGCTCTTCGCGCTCTTCAGGTGGTCCTTCAGGATGTCGACGGCCCGCTCGATGCCAGCCTCTGTGAAGATGCCATCGCTGACATAGGCGGACAGGCCCGCCATCGCCTTCTCATTCAAGACCTCGCGGAACTCGCTTGGCTTCAGCTTCTTGCCAAGGTCGTCCGCGACATCGAATACGGCGAGGCGCACCGTGTTGCTGCCCAAGTCTATGATCCCTATCCTGCGCACGGTCCATCACCTTCCTTTTCCGGCTACCGTAGCACCCATCCGGCCCGTTTCAAGGTATCGTTATATATATGTAAGCGATATGGATGGGTGATGGGCCTGCTTTGGCACTCTATGGATAAGAGTGCTAACATAGGCGCAAAATCATCTTACGACACGCACATCAGAATCGAGGAATCATGTCTTTCGAGAAGTTCACGGATAAGGCGAGGAAGGTGCTCGTCTTGGCCCAAGACGAAGCGCGTGCCTTGCATCAGCCCTATGTCGGCACCGAGCATATCCTGCTGGGTCTGATATCCGAGAAGGAGGGGCTTGCTGCTCAGGCGCTGGCGCGCCTCAACGTCACGCATGATGACGTGACGCAGAACATCCGCCAGATCGCCACCATCGACGAGGACGCGGACGTTTCCGGTCATCTGGCATTCACGCCGCGTGTGAAGCGCGTGCTGGAGAATTCCCTGCGCGAGGCCATGCAGATGGGGCAGTCCTACATCTCCACCGAGCACCTGCTGTTGGGCATCGCGCGCGAAGCTGACGGCACCGCAGTGGATGTGCTGAAGCGCATGGGCGTCACGCCGGATGATATCCGATCCACCATGAATGACATCGTCGGGCAGACGCCCGTCATGGCTGGACGTGCCGGCTTCGATCCGACAGGTCAGCGGGGCGACAGCATGCTGAAGGAGTTCGGCACCGACCTCACCAAGAAGGCGAAGGATGGGGAGCTGGACCCGGTCATCGGGCGCGCAGCGGAGATCGAGCGCGTGATGCAGATCCTCTCGCGTCGCCAGAAGAACAATCCGCTCATCTTGGGCGAGCCCGGTGTGGGCAAGACGGCCATCGCCGAGGGCTTGGCTCAGCTGATCGTCGCGAACCAGGTGCCGGATATCCTGCGCAGCAAGCGCCTCATCACACTGGATGTGTCTGCGCTCGTTGCGGGGTCGAAGTATCGTGGAGAGTTCGAGGAGCGCCTGAAGAAGGTCATCAGCGAGGTCATGGATTCAGGGGACGTGCTCCTGTTCATCGATGAGATCCACACGATCATCGGTGCCGGATCGGCTGAGGGCTCCATCGACGCCGCTGCCATCTTGAAGCCGCCGCTCTCGCGCGGTGAGATACAGATCATCGGCGCTACCACCCTTGAGGAGTATCGCAAGCATCTGGAGAAGGATTCGGCGTTGGAGCGTCGCTTCCAGCCGCTCACGGTCAATGAGCCGAACGAGGAGCAAGCCGTGCGCATCATGGAGGGCTTGCGCGACAAGTATGAGGCGCATCATCAGGTGCATTTCACCGAGGAAGCGCTCCATGCGGCAGTCGAGCTCTCCAATCGCTACATCCAGGATCGCTATCTGCCGGATAAGGCCATCGACGTCCTGGATGAGGCGGGTGCGCGCATGCGCATCAGGAACATGACCCTGCCGCCTGAGCTGCGCGAGCTGGATGACGAGCTCAGGCGCGTTCGCCAGGAGAAGGACAAGGCCATCGGCGAGCAGGACTTCGAGCGTGCGGCAACGTTGCGCGACGAGGAGGCCGTGCTTCGGGAGAAGCGCGAAGAGGCTGAGAAGAAGTGGGAGGAGGATACGTCCAAGACCGTGCAGAGCGTCACGTTGGAGGATATCGCGGATGTCGTCTCCATGAGCACCGGCGTTCCCGTATCCAACCTGACCGAGGCTGAGACCGAGAAGCTGCTGCGCATGGAAGGCGTGCTGCATGAGCGCGTGATCGGTCAGGATGAGGCCGTGACGGCGCTCTCGAAGGCCATCCGTCGCTCGCGCGCGGGGCTCAAGGACCCCAAGCGCCCAGCTGGCTCGTTCATCTTCCTCGGACCGTCTGGCGTGGGCAAGACGGAGCTGTCCAAGGCATTGGCCGAGTTCCTCTTCAATTCGGAAGAGGCGCTGCTGTCCTTCGACATGTCGGAGTACATGGAGAAGCACACGGTGTCCCGCTTGGTCGGGTCCCCTCCGGGCTATGTTGGCTTCGACGAGGGCGGCCAGCTCACCAAGGCGGTGCGCCAGCGTCCGTATTCCGTCGTGCTGTTCGACGAGATAGAGAAGGCGCATCCGGATGTGTTCAACATCCTGCTGCAGATCCTTGAGGAAGGTCGTCTGACGGATGCCCAAGGGCGCACGGTGGACTTCCGCAACACGGTCATCATCATGACGTCGAACGTGGGCGCACGCGATATCGCGCAGTCCACGTCGCTGGGATTCTCGCCCGACGGGCAGGCTGGTCTGTCTGACAACGAGATCAAGAGCCGCGTCATGTCCGAGATGAAGAAGCTCTTCCGGCCGGAGTTCCTGAACCGCCTGGATGAGATCATCGTGTTCAAGAGCTTGACGGTGGAGCAGATCGGGCAGATTGTGGAGCTCATGGTGGCTGACCTGCGCGACCGCATGATCTCCCAGAACATGACCATCAACCTCACGCCTGCGGCCATCGCGCATATCGCGAAGGAGGGTACGGACACCACCTATGGCGCGCGTCCACTGCGTCGAGCCATCCAGCGTCTCTTGGAGGATCCCATCTCCGAGGAGATCCTGGAGGGGAAGTGGACTAGCGGTTCGGTGGTGGATGTGGATGTGGAGGGCGAAGGCGAGGATGCGAAGCTCGTGTTCTCGGCTGGCACCGGCTCCATCCCGGCTCCGCGCAAGCGTGATTCCATCGCGCGCGAGGCAGAGCTCTTGCTCACGAACTTCGATCTGGGGCATGCAGGTGCTCCAGCGCCGAAGACGCCGGCTGGGTCCTTGGAAGGCGGCGCTTCATAGGCACGCTTCTCAGCTTCGCGGGATCAGCGCGGCTGCGGGGTCGTGCTGATGCGCATGGAGGTCGAACAACGTAGAGGGGGCGGATGTGAGGTCCGTCCCCTTCTCATATGCAAGCGAGATGAGCTTGCAGCGCTGTCGGACGCGTGCTTGCTTGCAGCGCTGTCGGGCATGCGCTTCGCCTTCGGCGTCAGCGCCGACCCCGGGTTCCCTCAGCGGTCGTGGATCTGAGGGACCTCAGCCCTCGAAGGTCACCTTTGCGCCTTGTGGCGTGTCCTCGATCAGGAAGCCCAGGCCGACCAGCCCGTCGCGCACGGCGTCCGCCGTACCCCAATCCTTCTCGGAGCGTGCACGCGCACGTGCCTCTATCAGCGCCTCCACGGCTTGCATTGGATCGGTGCCGCCATATCCTGCGATGTCGGCGGCGAGCGGCACCACCTCAAGGGGATAGTCGTTCGCACCAGCTTCGTCAGAGAGAGCGATGCCGAGCACTGCCAAGAGCTCGCGGATGGCGTCCGTTGCGCAGACGACCGCTTCCGCATCGGATACGGAGAGCGTCTTGTCCGCGATGGCGGTGTTCAGCTCGCCTACCAGGGTAAAGATGCCACCGAGCGCGGCAGGAGCGTTGAAATCATCATCCATCGCGTCTGCGAACGCATCGCGGCAAGCGGCAGCGCGCGAGTGCAGGGTCTCGCCGTCCAGTGCATCGAGCGCGTCGTCGGTGGCATTCTGGCAGGCCCAGTCGGCTGCGGAGAGCGCATTCTCCACGCGTGTGAGCGCTGCATCTGCCTCGTCCAAGCGCTCGGTGGAGAAGTCCAGAGGAGAGCGATAGTGCGTTTGGAGCATGAGCATCCTGAGGGCTTCGGGGCGAGCGCTCTCCAAGACCTCATGGAGCAGCAGGAAGTTCCCGAGCGATTTGCTCATCTTCTCGGCGTTCACCTGCAGCATGCCCGAATGCATCCAGTGCTCGGCGAACGTAGCGCCGCATCCGCACTCTGACTGCGCACGCTCGTTCTCATGATGGGGGAACACCAGGTCTTGGCCGCCTCCGTGGATGTCGAAGGGCAGACCCAGATACTTATGTGACATGGCCGAGCATTCGATGTGCCAACCAGGTCGCCCTGCTCCCCACGGGGAATCCCAAGCCGGCTCGCCCGGCTTCGCTGCCTTCCAGAGCGCGAAGTCCAGAGGGTCGCGCTTGCGGTCCTCGATCCCCTGTCCATCCGAGCGCAGCTCTCGGTGCCCGCTCTCCATCTCGTCTATGTTGCGTCCGGAGAGCGTGCCGTAGCGTGGGTCCGACCTCACGGAGAAGTACACATCGCCATCGACCACGTAGGCATGGCCCTTCTCCACCAGAGACTGGACCAGCTCTATCATGGCCGGGATCTCCTCTGTCGCCTTGGGGCGGATGGTGGGGTCGGCCACGCCTGCTGCGTGCATGTCCTGGATGAACGCCTCGGTGTACTCCTGAGCCACCTCTGCGGCAGTGCACCCCTCTTCCGCGGCGCGATTGATGATCTTGTCATCGACGTCTGTCACGTTCTGGACGAAGGTGACCTCGTATCCGCGCCATTCCAGATAGCGTCGGATCATGTCGAACGAGATGAACGTGCGCGCGTTGCCGATGTGGATGCGGTTGTAGACCGTGGGTCCGCATACATACATGCGGACCTCCCCCTCATGGAGGGGCGTGAAGTCGACCTTCTTATGCAAGCGCGTGTCGTACAGGCGGATCATGCGGTGCTCCTAACGTCTCTCAAGAAGGCAGACGGCATAGGCGGAGATGCCTTCGCCGCGACCTTCGAATCCTAAGTGCTCGGTGGTGGTGGCTTTGACCCCTACAGCATCCTTGGAGATGCCGAGCGCGGATGCGAGGTTCTCGCGCATCTGGTCACGATAGGGGGAGAGCTTGGGTGCTTGACAGGCGATGACGCTGTCCACGTCGCAAACATCCCAGCCGAGGCTGCGCACATGATCGGCTGCCGCGCGCAGAAGTAGCAGCGAATCCGCATCCTTGTAGGTGGGGTCCGTGTCGGGGAACAGCTTGCCGATGTCTCCCGCTCGGGCGCCCCCGAGGATGGCATCGGCTATGGCGTGCGCCAGCACATCGGCATCCGAGTGCCCCGCAAGCCCAAGGGTGTGAGGTATGTCCACGCCGCCCAAGATGAGCTTGCGTCCCTCGGCGAATGCGTGCACGTCCATGCCCAATCCGATGCGCTCTGCCATATTCGGCCTTCCTAGATCAGCTCTTCGCCTGCGAGCAGCATGCGGATGGCAGAGGCGAGCAGCGCCAAGTCCTCAGGGACCGTGAGCTTGATGTTGTCGCGCTTTCCCTCGACGACCAGCACGCGACCGCCCAGCCGCTCGATGAGCGAGGAGTCGTCCGTGCCGACGAAGCCATCGTTCAGCGCTGAGATGTGCGCGCGGCGATAGATGCCCGTGCGGAACACCTGGGGGGTCTGTGCGTTCCAGAACACGCGACGATCCGGTGTTCCCACGATGACGCCATCTTCAACGACCTTCAGCGTGTCGATGGCGGGATGCGCCACCACGGCACCGTCTGCATCGAGGTTGCCGCGTACGGTGTTGATGGTGTGCAGGATGAGCTCTGGCGTGATGAGGGGGCGTGCGCCGTCATGCAGGACCACGAACTCGAATCCATCCGGGATGGCCTCGAGGCCGGCAAATGCGGATTCTTGGCGGATCTTCCCTGCATGGGCCACGACGACCGGAGTGGCGAAGGGGAAGGGGTCGACGGCGCGCTTGAGGTATTCCTCTTCGCGGTCCTCAGGGCAGACGAGCACGATCAGCCCAACGTCGCCGACGGCGTCGAATGCTTCTGCCGACCAGGTGAGGATGGGCTTTCCGGCCACTTCGACCAGCTGCTTGCCGCCCTCGCGACCGAACCGCTCGCCCGTGCCTCCTGCCAAGATGATGGCTGCCGTCTTCGCGTTCTCGTCCACCTTGCCCGTGAGCTGCATGCTCGGAAGCTCGTCAAGGTCATCGTCGAGGACCTGCGAGAGCAGCTCAGGAGCACGGAGCGTAGCTGGGGTGTAGACGGGGTCTATCGTATGGGGCATGAATGCAGTCCTTCCGCAGTCATTGCGTGTTGGGACGATGATACCGCAGCCGCGCATTCTGTGCGGATGTCGCAGCTTGGCCGATGGGGCTTTGGGCTGAGCGCGATCAGCCCAGCTTCTTCAGGAGCGCCCATGCGCGCTGCTTCTGCTCAGGAGAGGCGAGCATGCCTTGGAAGCTGGCGAAGGCGACAAGGTCCCTCCCGACGATGCGTCCCTGTGCATCCACGGGGCATTCCGTGCTGAAAGCATGGCCCAGCAGATGTGCAGCGGCTGCATCCGTGATGATGAGCGCGAGAGGGTCACAGGCGATCAGGAGCCCTTGCAGGCCGTTCGCGTCAAGCGAGGCATCGTTGGCAGCAGGAGCGCAGGTGATCCAGAAGATGTTGCTTCGTCCGAATCCCAGCTTATCTGCTGAGTTGGCGAGCGCTGCGCGCGCGTCCTCTGGTAGTGGATCAGTGGAGACCACGGCGAGCGTGCCGTTGGGAGTCCCCTCGATATGGTCGGCGTGAACGGCCAACGCTGTTGCGGCATTGAACTCATAGATGTTACTATCTGAGCGACTATTCACACTGCTTCCGATGCATTCGCGGATGATGCTGTGGGGGCATGATACCAATTCGGGCGCGAGGCGTGAGGAGATGGATATGTGTTCCAATGGAGTCAACACAGGGCAGCTCGAGACGATGATCAAGATGGTCGATGACGTCTGCAAGGTGAGCCGTCGCCAGATGCATGATCTGGCGCACACCGCAGAGGATGCGGGATTCCAGACGGTGGGGAGCAGGCTCCATGCTGCGCAGGCCATGATGGATGATGTTCGGGCCCTCTTGGATGAGGCGATCGATGCCATCGAGGATGATGCTGAGGGTGCTGACGGCGTGCGCGTGAGCCTGGTCTGAGCCATGCCCCATCCGAAGACGAGCGCCGAGCAACAGGGGTTCAGGGCGACATCGCCTGCGTCGACGGGTGCGCAGCCGCCCGTGGTGTCGTCTTCTGCCAAGGCAGCATCCATTGCGGCAGAGCATCACGCGAAGCGGCCCAAGACCAATGACCTCATGCGCTTCTCGGTGGCCATGCCCGAAGACCTTCTCATGGACTTCGACCAGCTGGTGGCGCGCCGCGGCCTTGCGAAGAACCGCAGCGAGGTCATACGCGATCTGGTGCGCGAAGCGCTCGTCGTCGAGAGGAGCGTGGTCCCGGGGACGTTGGTGATGGGCACGCTCACCATCGTGTACGACCATCATTCGTCCGATCTGAACGACAAGCTGCACGCCATCCAGCACGACTACTTCGATAACGTGGTATCCACGATGCACGTGCACGTCAATCAGCATACGTGTCTTGAGGTCATCGTCCTGCAGGGCGAGACGGAGCTGATCCAGTCCGTATCGAACATGATCTTGGGCACGAAGGGCGTCAAGAACGGCAAGCTCGTGCTTGCCTCGGTAGGCTAGGGGGATGCATTGAGCGACGGAACGGTGATGCTCGGGCACGGGAGCGGTGGCTCCATGATGCGCCGGATCATAGACGAGGTGTTCTTCGAGGCCTATGGCACGGAAGAGCTTGCGCAAGGGGATGACGCGGCGGTGCTCCCCGCGCTCCCTGAGGGTGCGCGCATCGCATACTCGACGGATTCGTTCGTGGTGGATCCCCTGTTCTTCCCCGGTGGCGACATCGGGCACTTGGCGGTCTGCGGCACTGTGAACGACGTGGCCACCTCCGGTGCCCGCCCGCTGTACCTCACGTGCGGCTTCATCCTGGAAGAGGGGCTTCCCATGGAGGACCTGCGCAAGATATGCGCATCCATGGCGGCTACGGCGAAGGAGGCGGGTGTCCGTATCGTCACGGGCGACACGAAAGTGGTGAATCGCGGTCATGGTGACGGCGTGTTCATCAATACGAGCGGCATCGGCGTGCTGTCGCCTGATGTGCACCTTTCTGGTGCGAACATCCGCCCCGGGGATGCCGTCATCGTGAGCGGCACCATGGGCGACCATGGGATCACCATCATGAGCTGTCGCGAAGGGCTGGGCTTCCAGGCTGATATCGAAAGCGACGCAGCGCCGCTCGCTCAGATGATGGCGAGCGTCATGGAAGCGGCACCGGATGTTCGCTGCTTCCGGGATCCGACGCGCGGTGGGTTGGCGTCCACCTTGAACGAGCTTGCTGAGCAGTCCGGTGTGGAGATCGCGATCGAGGAGGATCGCGTACCCGTGAGGCCAGCGGTGGCAGGTGCGTGCGAGATGCTGGGCTATGACGTCTTGCAGGTGGCGAACGAGGGCAAGATGGTCTGCTGCGTTCCCGAAGCCCAAGCCGAGGCTGCTGTAGCAGCCATGCGCGCGAGCAGGTACGGACGCGATGCCTGCGTGATCGGATGGGCGCATGAGGTGGCAGAAGGCGCACGCCCGCGGGTGCTCCTGCGCACGCCGTTCGGCGGAACGCGCATCTTGGATATGCTGGTCGGAGAGCAGTTGCCTCGCATCTGCTAGACCTGCTCCGTAGTCATAGGAAAGGTGGCGGTACTGCCCAAGATGACGCAAGGTCAACGGGTCGGTATACCGCTCCCTTGTTTTTGATGCATCCTGGTTGACACGCTATTGCTTGATGGGTATCTTTCGCGTGTTCGCACGTGGACGCGTCGTCTCTGTGGGTAGCTTTCGGCGAAGCGTCTATGCTCATATATCGAGAGAAAGGGAGACGACATGTCACATCCAGTAATCGAAGCTGACGAGTGCATCGGTTGCGGCATCTGCGTTGACGCATGCCCGCAAGAGGTCCTGGAGGTCGTTGATGGCACCGTTGAAGCTGTGAACGAGGATGCTTGCATCGCGTGCGGCGACTGCGTCGAGGAGTGCCCCATGGGCGCTATCCCGGAGGTCGTCGAGGACTAGCTCGTCACCCTACATATATATGCACTGCAAAGAGCGCGCCTTCGGGCGCGTTCTTTTTTGGCCGTGGAGCTCTTTGGGAGCGCGTGAAGGGAAGGCGCAGGACACCCGGATTCTGGCTGTGTGCGAACCTGTCAGATGTCGCTCAGATCAACGCAGTTGACTCCGTTGTCGGCACAGAGGTTCATCAGCTTTCGGTCAAGCGTGAAGAGGGTGGCACCTAAGCGACGCGCCAGCACGAAGTAGAACATATCGTAGGCGGAATGATCAAGGCGGATGCTCTCTGAGAGGACTTCGTCTTGGAGCTCTTCGATAGGGTAGAGCTCATCTACGATAGCCTGCGCCTTATGATAGAGCCCATAAGCAACGGATGGCGTTATGGAGCCCTTTCGTCGAAGCTTGCGCACGATGCTGATCAGCTCCGCGGTCATGATGTTGCAGCTGACGACATCTTCCTCTTCGATCAGCAGAGACCACAGCGCGAGGCCCTCTTCTGTCCTTCGCGCCATCTCGCAGGCTGCGCATGAGTCAAGGACGATCATCGTGCCTCGGTCTCTCGGATCTCAGCAAGGATGTCTACGCTGCTCGGCGAATCTTCTGAAATGGGGATGACAGGAAGCTCATCAAGGCTTTCGAATAGGCGCTTGCGTCTTTCGATGCGCTCTTGCTTCTTCTGTGCGTCAGACCTTGTCGACCGAGAGCGCTCATTCCGTGCTATCCCTCGGAACCCTAGATGCTCCTCGAGGATGGTGAGGGCCTGCTGAGAGATGCTGCGATTCTCACGAGCTGCGCAGCGCTTCAGCGAATCATAGACGTCCGCGGGACAATCTTTGACCTGCAATGCTGGCATGGTCCCTTCCTTTCATGAGGCTGTTTGAAGTATAGCATCCATGAAGAAGGAATATCGCATCCAAAATGGATGCAGGGGATCGATGCGGAGCGCAGATGCATCGGTGTGCATATCACGAGGCTCTCTTCCGAGAATTCGGCTTGTAGCACCGCGCGCACAGCAGATTTGATCTGAGGCCATCATGCCTCCTCCAGGCTGCGGGGAGGCCGGGCCGTGCGCATCCTCGCTCATCGCACACCATCTTTCAGCATGGCAACATTTGGGTTCAGGGGAGGAAACGCCCCTGGTCAGCTGCGCTTTCTTGCTCGTGAGGGGTATAGAGTTCATCAGGTGCATATAAATCGAGTATTTTTTACTAAAATAACTTGACAGCTATGCACTCAGATTTTATAGTGACCACAATAGAAAAGCGAACAAAAGTACGAAAGCGAGGAAATGACATGGGAAAGATACTCGGAATCGACCTTGGTACCACCAATTCCGCAATGGCGGTCATGGAGGGGTCAGAGCCTGAGATCCTGGTCAACGCTGAGGGTGATCGCACCACCCCGTCAGTAGAGGGCTTCCGCAAGGATGGCGAGCGCGTCGTGGGCAAGGCGGCGAAGAACCAGGCCGTCACCAACCCGGAGAACACCGTCGCATCCGTCAAGCGCTTCATCGGTCGCTCCTATGATGAGACCCCGGAAGAGCAGAAGACGGTCGCGTACAAGGTGGAGAAGGGCAAGGATGGCCGTGCCGTCATCGACATCGATGGCAAGGCTTACACGCCCGAGGAGATATCCGCCATGGTGCTCCAGAAGCTGAAGGCTGATGCCGAGAAGCAGACCGGCGAGACCATCACGCAGGCTGTCATCACCGTTCCGGCATACTTCAACGACGCGCAGCGCCAGGCAACGAAGGATGCGGGCAAGATCGCTGGCCTCAATGTGGAGCGCATCATCAACGAGCCCACCGCAGCGGCTCTGGCCTACGGCCTTGACAAGGCGGACCACGACGAGAAGATCCTCGTGTTCGACCTTGGCGGCGGCACGTTCGACGTGTCCGTGCTGGAGCTGGGCGACGGCGTGTTCGAGGTTGCTTCCACGGCAGGCGACAATCACCTGGGCGGCGACGACTGGGATCAGCGCATCATCGACTGGCTGGCTGACAAGTTCCAGGCGGACAACGGCATCGACCTGCGCCAGGACAAGATGGCCATGCAGCGCCTGAAGGAAGCAGCTGAGAAGGCGAAGATGGAGCTCTCAGCCACCACGCAGACCAACATCAACCTGCCGTTCATCACCGCAGGCGCAGATGGCCCGAAGCACCTGGACTACACGCTCACGCGCGCTGAGTTCCAGCTCATCACGAAGGACCTGCTGGATCGCTGCGTGAAGCCCGTCGAGCAGGCGCTCAAGGACGCAGGGCTCAAGACTGGCGAGCTGGACGAGGTCATCCTGGTCGGCGGCTCCACCCGCATGCCCGCTGTTCAGGAGCTCGTCGAGAAGCTGGCAGGCAAGAAGCCGAACATGTCGGTGAACCCCGACGAGGTCGTGGCCATGGGTGCAGCCATCCAGGGCGGCGTTCTCTCTGGCGACGTCACGGGCATCCTGCTCCTGGACGTCACCCCGCTCTCTCTGGGCGTTGAGACCATGGGCGGCGTCATGACGAAGATGATCGAGCGCAACACCACCATCCCGACCCGCAAGACGGAGATCTACTCCACGGCTGCCGACAACCAGACATCCGTCGAGGTCCACGTCCTGCAGGGTGAGCGCGAGATGGCTTCGGGCAACAAGACGCTCGGCCGCTTCCAGCTCACGGGCATCCCGGCCGCACGCCGTGGCGTCCCGCAGATCGAGGTCACGTTCGACATCGACGCGAATGGCATCGTGAACGTGTCCGCGAAGGATCTGGGCACCGGCAAGCAGCAGCAGATAACCATCTCTGGATCCACCGCGCTCTCCGATGACGAAGTGGATCGCATGGTCAAGGATGCTGAGCAGCATGCCGAAGAGGATGCGAAGCACAAGGAAGAGGTAGAGGTCCGCAACAATGCTGAGGCTCTGGTCGGCGCTACGCAGCAGACGCTCGATGAGCTGGGCGACAAGGTCCCGGCTGACGCCAAGTCCGAGGCTGAGAGCGCCATCTCCGAGGCGCAGGCTGCGCTGCAGGGAACGGACCTGGATGCCATCAAGGCAGCCACCGAGAAGATGCAGCAGGCTGGATACAAGCTGGCCGAGGTCGTCTACTCCACCGAGGGCGCAGCAGCAGGCCAGCAGGCGGCAGCTGCGGAGACGGCTCCTGCGGATGACACCCTTGAGGCGGACTATGAGGTCGTCGAAGACGACGAGGACAAGGAAGGGAAATAGCGAACATGGCTGAGGAGAAGAAGCAGTCAGCCGCTACTCCCGATGAGGAACAGGTGGATGCGTCTACGGGCGCATCCACTGCATCCGATGCGACCAACGTCACCGATCAGGCTGAGGCAGCGGTCGCATCAGGCGAGGTCAGCGCAGAGGATCTCGCGGAGGCTGTGATAGAGGCCGAGGCGGCGGCCATCGTGGACGGCGCCATGGACGAGGTCCAGGCCGAAGCGCAAGCAGCGGATTCCCAGCGGGAAGCAGCTGAATGGAAGGACAAGTACGTCAGGCTCCATGCTGAGTGGGACACGTATCGTCGTCGCACCAAGGAGCAGCAGGAAGTGCAGAAGGCGCTCGCCGCAGAGAAGCTGGTGACCAGCTTGATCCCGGTGATCGACGACCTCGAGCGTTCGATCGACTATGCCGAGAAGAATGGCGAGACGGGCCTTCTGGATGGCGTTCGCGCCGTCCTCACCAAGTTCGTGAACACGTTGGAGAAGGACGGTGTGGTGGTGATCGACCCGAAGGGCCAAGCGTTCGAAGCGCTCGAGGCTCAGGCGGTCGGGACCGTGGATGATCCGTCGCAGCCTGATGAGACGGTGAACGATGTCTATCAGCGTGGCTACAAGATCGGCTCCAAGGTCCTGCGCCCGGCCATGGTCACGGTGACCACAGGCGGCCCGAAGCGAGAGAAGCCTGCTGAGCAGGATTCATAAGAGGCACGGACGGAAGGGAAAAGGAGGTGGAACGTTTCTATGGCGTCTACACCGGATTACTATGCAACGCTGGGCGTTCCGCGCACAGCTTCCCAAGATGAGATAAAGAAGGCGTTCCGAAAGCTGGCGCGCACGCATCATCCCGATGCGGGCGGTGATGAGACCAGGTTCAAGGAGATCAACGAGGCCTACGAGGTCCTCTCCGACGAGAAGAAGAAGGCGCTCTACGACCAGTACGGAACGGCGAACGAGAACCAGATCCCCTGGGGCGGCCAGGGTGGAGGTGCTGGATTCAGCTACGAGGACATCTTCGGCGGAGCCGGAGGCGGTGGCACCTATACCTACACCTCTGGCGGCGGTGGAGGTGGCTTCGGTGGCATAGATTGGTCGGATATCCTCGAGAGCATCCGCCATGGCGAAGGCGCATTCGGCACGGACTGGGATTTCGGCGGCGGAAGCCGTGCCCGCAAGGGGCAAGACATGTCGGTCCAGCTGGATGTCACGTTCGATGAGGCATTCAACGGAACGACGAAGCGCGTCACCGTGCGCATCCCAGGCAAGCCCGAGGCCGATACCATCGAGGTCAAGGTCCCAGCAGGGGCTCGCGAAGGCGGCCGCTTGCGCTACAAGGGCCGCGGTGGCCTCGGTGAGAATGGTGGAGATGCGGGCGACCTGCTGATAACCACGCACATCACGGAGCATCCGTACTTCACCCGCGACAAGGCTGACGTGATCGTGGATCTGCCCATCAACGTGGCAGAGGCTGCGCTCGGGGCCAGCATCGTGGTCCCGGCTCCTGATGGGACGAAGGTGCGCGTGAAGATACCCGCAGGCACCCAGGACGGGAAGGTCCTCACCATCAAGGGCAAAGGCGCGAAGGACATCAAGTCCAAGGACAAGGATGCGTTCGGCAACTTGAAGATAAAGGTCCAGGTCAAGGTGCCGACCGATATGAACGATGAGCAGAAGCAAGCCATGGAGGACTTCCTGGCTGCTGCGCCGGAAGCCGAACGGCCATGGTAGGGGCATCTGACCGCAACCGCCCGCTCTACATGATCAGCGTTGCTGCGCAGCTGGCTGGGGTCCATCCCCAGACCCTGCGCGCCTACGAGCAGAAGGGCCTGGTCACGCCGCAGAGGACCAGCGGCAACACCAGGATGTACTCACAGGCTGACATAGAGCGGTTGCACTTGATAAACCAGCTCACGGCCGAGGGCATCAACCTGGCGGGCGTCATGCGCATCCTAGACCTGCAGAACCAGCTTGACGATGCCACTGACGAGCTGGACAGCCTGCACAAGCGCTATCAGCGACTGGCGCGTCGCGTGAGCGAGCTCGACCCGAACACGCCAGTGAATGCGCTCGTGCGCATGTCCGATCTGCCGCCAGTGTTCCACTGGCTCACGAACACCTCGCAGACAGTGAGATTCTTTGCAAAGTGATACCTGAAAGGAAACGATATGAGGCTTGATAAGCTGGCTGTCACGGCGCAAGAGGCTGTGCAGAACGCCATGGGCGTTGCCGCAGATGCCGATGCGTCGATGATCGAGCCGATACATCTTCTGAAGGCCCTGCTGGATGCAGATGAGAACAACATAGCGGCCATCATCAAGCGCATTGGCGCAGACCCGGTCTGGCTTGCGCAGAATCTGGATGATGCCATCGCGAAGATGCCGAAGGCCACGAGCTCTGCCATGCCCATGGCAGCACCCTCCCAAGCATTCATCAAGGTCATCGACAATGCGGTCAAGATCGCCGAGAAGCTGGGTGACTCCTATGCCACATCCGAGCACATGCTCATCGCGCTCTCCGAGGGGAGCGATGAGGCGGGCAAGCTGCTCTCGACGGCAGGCATCACCCGCAAGAACATCGAATCTGCCTACGAGGCGCTGCGGGGGGATACGCGTGTGACCTCGCAGACCGACAAGACGCAGTTCGAGGCGCTGGAGCAGTATGGGCAGAACCTCACGCAGCAGGCGCGCGAGGGCAAGATGGACCCGGTCATCGGCCGCTCGGAAGAGATACGCCGCACGGTGCAGGTGCTGTCGCGCCGCACGAAGAACAACCCGGTCCTCATCGGCGAGCCTGGCACGGGCAAGACCGCCATCGTGGAGGGGCTGGCTCAGCGCATCGTCGCGGGCGACGTTCCGTCCAGCTTGCGCGATCGCGAGATCGTGAGCCTCGATCTAGGTGCCATGATGGCAGGCGCGAAGTATCGCGGTGAATTCGAGGATCGTCTGAAATCAGTGCTGCGCGAGGTCAAGGAAGCGGGCGGCAACATCATCCTGTTCATCGATGAGCTGCACACCATCGTGGGTGCTGGGGCAGGTGGCGATTCGTCCTTGGATGCCGGCAACATGCTCAAGCCGGCGCTCGCACGAGGCGAGCTGCATGCCATCGGCGCGACCACGTTGGACGAGTATCGGAAGTACGTGGAGAAGGACGCGGCGCTCGAGCGGCGCTTCCAGCCGGTCATGGTGAACGAGCCTACGGTAGAGGACACCATCGCCATCCTGCGCGGCTTGAAGGAGAAGTACGAGATCCATCATGGCGTGCGCATCACCGATGGCGCCATCGTGGCATCCGCCGAGCTCTCTGACCGCTACATCTCCGATCGCTTCTTGCCGGACAAGGCCATCGACCTCATGGATGAGGCGGCCAGCCGCCTTCGCATCGAGATCGATTCCATGCCGGAGGATGTCGATGTGGCCGAGCGCAGGCTCACTCAGATGCAGATCGAGGAGCAGGCGCTCATGAAGGAATCTGATGACGCATCGGCGGAGCGCTTGGAGAAGCTGCGCCGCGAGATAGCGGATGCGCGCGATGCTCTGGACAAGCAGAAGGCTGCTTGGCAGAACGAGAAGGATGTCATCGTGGGCGTCCAGAACCTGAAGGCAGAGCTGGATGCGGCGAAGCTGGATGAGGAGCGCGCCACGCGCGACGGGGACCTCTCCCTGGCCTCCGAGATCCGCTATGCGCGCATCCCGCAGCTCCAGCAAGAGCTGCATCGGGCAGAAGAGCAGCTGAAGGCCAGCCAGGAAGCAGGCGCCATCCTCAAGGAGGAGGTGTCCGAAGAGGAGATCGCGCAGGTGGTGTCCACCTGGACCGGCATCCCCGTCACCAAGATGATGCAGGGTGAGATGGAGAAGCTGGTCGATCTGGAAGAGGAGCTCAAGAAGCGCGTCATCGGGCAGGACAAGGCAGTGAACGTGGTGGCCGGTGCCATCCGGCGCAATCGTGCGGGCCTATCCGATCCGGACAAGCCCATCGGCTCCTTCCTGTTCTTGGGACCGACGGGTGTTGGCAAGACGGAGCTTGCGAAGGCGCTCGCGGAATACCTCTTCGACTCGGACAAGTCCATGATCCGCATCGACATGTCGGAGTACATGGAGAAGTTCAGCGTGCAGCGGCTCATCGGCGCACCTCCGGGATACGTGGGATACGACGAGGGTGGTCAGCTAACGGAGGCCGTGCGTCGGCACCCCTATTCGGTCATACTGCTCGATGAGGTTGAGAAGGCGCACCCGGATGTGTTCAACATCCTGTTGCAGGTCTTGGATGACGGGCGTCTGACCGACGGCCAGGGACGCGTGGTCAACTTCAAGAACTCCATCATCATCATGACGTCGAACATCGGGAGCCAGATCATTCGCGACCATGCAGCCGAGAGCGCTGAGATGGATGCGAACGAGGCTACGGGTGAGACCATGGGCGAGATGATGGAAGGCATCGCGAACATGACCGCGGAAGCTGCGGCGCAGAAGCTGAAGGAGTTCACGAACAGGATCAACGATGCGCTGCGCAACACGTTCCGTCCGGAGTTCCTGAACCGCATCGATGACATCGTGACGTTCAATGAGCTGTCCATCTCCACCATCGAGCCCATCGTGGACCTGCAGCTGGAGGAAGTGCGCGATCGCCTGGCGAAGCGCCGCGTGACGCTGGATGTCACACCTGCGGCCATGGAGCACCTGGCCATCGACGGCTTCGATCCCGTGTTCGGCGCACGCCCCTTGAAGAGGCTCATCCAGCGCGAGATCGTGGACCGCATCGCACAGAAGGTCATCACGGGAGAGCTGCATGACGCCAGCCACGTGCTGATCGACATAGATGCGGAAGGGGATTACACCTGCCGCGTCGAGGGTCCGCTGGACTTGGGAGAGCTCGCGTAGCGTCCTCGGACCCGACTGACCAGAAGGGATGCGGTCATCGGATCGCGCGGCCATCGGGTGCAGATGATGGCCGAAGGGAGCGCGTCAAGGGAGCGGGGTGCATGGCCTGGTCGCATGGTGGCCTTCCTGCACCTCGCTCCTCGTCGGTCCTTGCGGCATTCCGGGGCGCACGGTACCATGAGCGCCAACGCAAACAGATATGAAGGGGTTTCCTATGGAGCTTTTCGGCATGCAGATCGAACCGTGGGCCATCGGCATCATCATCGCTGTCATCGTGATCATCATCGTCGCCTTCGTCGCAAAGGGCTTCATCGACGAGATGAAGAAGAAATAAGGACTGCGCTCTCAGGATGCCAGGCACCTCATACGATCCGAACGCATCAGGACAGCGCCCTCCCCAGGGCTTTCGTCAGCCTGCTCAGCCACCTGCGCAGCAGCACGCTCAGCAGCCGATGCAGCAGCCTGGTCAGAGCGCGTGGGGACAGCCATCCTCATGGCAGCAACCGATGCCCTCATCGGGGCAGGTGCCGCCTTCTCAACAGCATCAAGCCGCCCCGGCATGGCAGCCCGTGCAACCGCAAGGCCAAGTCTATGCGGGCGGGGTGAATCCGGTGAGGACCACCTCTGCGTCGCAGCATGCTGATGTGCGCTACGGCAAGGGGGCGCGCCGCGGTGGTGTCTGGCGCGTCATGTTCTTCTTGTCCCTCATCGTCCTGCTCGGGGCGCTGGCATGCGTGGGGTACATCTTCTATACCTATTGGCAGGGCCAGAGCGAATATGACGAGCTGGCTCAGGAGTACATGCAGGTGGATGATCCCACAGGCGTGACCACGCTGGCCAGCTTCCAAGTGGATTGGGATGGTCTACGCGCCATCAATCCTGACGTGGTCGGGTGGGTGTATGTGCCGGGAACGGTGGTCAACTACCCGATCGTCTGGCGCGAGGATGATGACGAGTACTATCTGAAGCGCACGTTCGGCGACAATTCTGCCGGCACGTTCGGCGCTGAGTACGGCACCATCATGCTGGCGGGTGTGAACTCTCCGGAATGGACGGATCAGGTCAACGTCATCTATGGGCATCACCTGAACAACGGCTCCATGTTCGCCCTGTTCGCCGATGTGGCTGATACGCAGGCCTTCAACGAGCATCGCACCATCTACGTGCTCACCCCCGTGGGGAACTTCCGCATGACCTCCTTCGCGTGCGATAAGGTCCCGGGGAGCTCCACGGATATCGTCATCCCGAACTTCCCGACCGCTGAGGAGCTTGCCGCATATGTGCAGGCGCGCCTTGATGATTCCCTCGTCACGCCCGATCCAGCACCTCTTCCCGCCGACAAGGTCAAGCAGGTGTTCGCCTTCTCCACATGCAGCCAGCCCGATCATCAGAACAGGATCGTGACGTTCTGTAGCGTGGATGAGTTCCTGCCTGCAGGTTCTGACGAGGCGCGGGGCAATGCGCTCATAGATGAGGGCGAGGTCGCTGATGTGCAGGGCATGGTGGACGAGCGCTTGAGCTGAGCTCGTTGCCTGTCGCCTTGCAAGCCGTCTGTCCTGACGCATCCCATCAGACCCGAGAAGCGCTCCATGCGAGGATGCATCCCAAGCCCATGGGCGCATTCGGCTAGAATGAGCACATTCCCATAACCGTCTCTCGGAGGAGTGCGCATGGCCGAAGAAGTCACCTATGCAAGCGCGGGCGTTGATACGGCGGAAGGTGCGCGAGCGGTGGACGCCATCAAGTCCATCGTGCGCCAAACGTACAGGCCGGAGGTGATCGGCGACATCGGCGGGTTCGGAGGGCTGTTCAGCATATCTGCGGCGAAGGATATGGACGATCCCATCCTGGTCAGCGGCACTGATGGCGTGGGCACGAAGCTGAAGCTGGCCCAGGCGGCCGGGGTGCACAACACCGTCGGGATCGACCTTGTGGCCATGTGCGTGAACGATATCCTGGCCACGGGTGCAGAGCCGCTGTTCTTCCTTGATTACATGGCTGTTGGCAAGCTGACCGCTGATGCGGCCGCTGCCATCGTGGAGGGCGTTGCGGAGGGATGCAAGCTCGCGGGCTGCTCGCTCATCGGTGGCGAGATGGCGGAGCATCCTGGCGTCATGGACCCGGATGATTATGACCTCTCCGGCTTCTGCGTCGGCGTGGTGGATCGGCCGAAGATGCTCGATCCTGCGCATGTCCGCGTGGGGGATGTGCTCATCGGGCTTCCCTCGTCTGGCATCCATTCCAACGGATATTCGCTCGTGCGCAAGGTGGCGTTCGAGGGCAAGACCATGGAGGAGCTGACCGAGCCGCGTGAATGGCTTGACGGCGCATCCATCTTGGAAGCGCTCCTGCAACCCACGCGCATCTACGTTAAGCAGGTCACGAGCATCATGCGCACGCTCCCGGGCGCCATCCACTCCTTGGCTCACATCACCGGAGGCGGCATATCCGAGAACCTGGATCGCGCTCTGCCCAGCGATGTGGATGCAGAGGTCAACTTGGGGTCATGGCCGGAGCTCCCCATCATCCGCTTCATCTGCGATGCGGCGAACCTCTCGCAGGAGGAGGCGCTCAAGACCTTCAACATGGGGCTGGGGATGATCTTGGTCGTGTCGGCTGATGAGGCCGATGCTGTCATGGCCCATCTGAAGGACATGGGCGAAGATGCGCATATCGTGGGCGCGACCGTGGCGGGTACCGGTCAGGTGGCCTACCGATGAGCGCTCTCAAGATCGGCGTGCTGCTCTCGGGGAGCGGGACGAATCTGCAAGCCATCATCGATGCCATCGAGGGCGGCCTGCCCGTGGAGATCGTGCGCGTCGTGTCATCGCGGCCCGATGCATTCGGGATAACGCGTGCGGAGAGGGCGGGCATACCTACCTGCGCTCTCGATCGCACGGTGTACGAGGATCCAAGCGCCGCGGATGCGCTCATCGCTGAGCAGATGAAGGATGCTGGGGCGGAGTACATCGTCATGGCGGGATACATGCGCAAGCTCACCCCGGTCATGTTGGACGCCTTCCCGGATCGCGTGCTCAATCTGCATCCAGCGCTCTTGCCGTCATTCAAGGGTGCCCACGCCATCCAAGATGCTTGGGATGCTGGCGTGAAGGTCACCGGCGTGACCGTGCATTTCGCCAATGAGGACTACGACAAGGGCCCCATCGTGGCGCAGCGCGCCGTGCCCGTTTTGGAGACGGATGGGATCGATGCGCTCGAGGAGCGCATCCACGCCACTGAGCACGTGCTGTATCCCGAGGTCCTGCGCCTGTTGGCAGAGGGCAGGATATCCATCGATGCGGAGAGGAAGGTGCGCATCTCATGAGAAGGGAAGCGCTGGAGGCTGTCATAGCTGACCTGGAGGCAGGGCGTGCACCCACGCTCTCGCTCGAGGACTTCCCCGCCTTCTCCGAAGAGGCTACTGCAGGCAATGACCATCTTGGCCCTGACTCCCTCGCGGTCATAGCAGATGCGCTCACGCAGGCAGATATCCCGGTCCTTAGCCGCGCGCTGCAGGCTATGGATGAGGGGGATCTGGCGTGGCTCGGATTCAAAGTGGTCTATGACGATGTGCAGGCCATGGCGAACACCGACAATGAGGTCACGAAGAAGTACGGTGATGAGGGCTCTGCGAACGGGGACTCGTTCCTGTTCTTCTGCAACGATGCGAAGGAGATCGTGGCAGCGCATGGATACAGCGCTCGCGATGCTTTCCAGATGAAGGATGTCACGCGCGGCCCTTCCATGCACAATCAGCAATTCGAGGGGCTCACGTGGACGAGCGTGCCCTTGTTCGGATCGGTGCGCGTGTGGCTCTTGGGGGCGTCGGATGTTGCGGTGGAGCTGGCTCGGCTGGCTGAGCATGTGGGATTCGACGTGAAGGTGGTCGACTACGATCCGGCCTACCTCAACGAGGAGCGCTTCCCCGACGCTGCTCGCGTGATGCTGCATGGCGGGGATTTCCATGAGCTCGCCAACATGAGCGCATCTCCGAGCGACTACGTCTGCGTCCTCACGCGCGGGCACATGTTCGATCCGGAAGGATGCATCTGGGCGCTCGAAGGTGGCGTGAGGTATGTTGGGATGATGGGGTGCGCAGGCAAGAACTCCACGGTGCATGACCTCGTGGTGAGCGCTGGCATCACGGAAGAGGATTGGGAGCGCATCAAGCGCCCGATCGGGCTCAAGTTCGGTGCGAAGACGCCTGCTGAGCTGGCGATCGCCATCGTGGCGGAGCTGATAGACGTTCGGTATCAAGATCGGTATAGCAAGGAGGCGCGGGAGCGCCACGAGGAGTCACTGGGAAGGTAGGAGAGCATCCATGGAGAATCCGCAGATCAAGCGAGTGCTGATGTCCGTCACGGACAAGACGGGCGTAGTGGACTTCGCGAAAGCGCTGGTGGATGAGTTCGGCTGTCAGATCATCTCGACGGGCGGCACGGCTCGCGCCATCGCCGATGCGGGAATCCCCGTGACACCGATCGATGAGGTCACGCAGTTCCCTGAGATGATGGACGGCCGCGTCAAGACGCTGCATCCGCGCGTCCATGGCGGCCTTCTGGCGAAGCGCGACGATGCGGCCCATATGAGCCAGGCAGCAGAGCATGGCATCGAGATGATCGACATGGTGGTCGTGAACCTGTACGCATTCCAGAAGACGGTCGATTCAGGTGCTGGCTTCGCGCAGTGCATCGAGAACATCGATATCGGAGGGCCGTCCATGCTGCGCTCCGCAGCGAAGAACTTCGCCAGCGTGACGGTGGTCACCGATCCTGCGAGCTATGGGGACATCCTGGACGAGATGCGCGAGCTCGACGGTCGGACGAGCTTCGATACGCGCCAGGCATTGGCGCTGCAGGTGTTCGCTACCACAGCGGCCTATGATGGTGCCATCGCTCGGTGGATGGGCGAGCAGCAAGATGGAGAGGCTGCCTTGTTCGCGCCCGCTGTCGAGCTGGGCCTCACCAAGAAGCAGGACCTGCGCTATGGCGAGAATCCGCATCAGGCAGCGGCGTTCTATGCGCTCGATGACTATCCGAATGCGGACACCACGCTCGCGCATGCGCTTCAGCTCCAGGGCAAGGAGCTCTCGTATAACAACTATCTCGATCTTGATGCTGCATGGGCGGCCGTGCGCGAATACGAGGAGCCTGCATGCGTCATCGTGAAGCACCTGACGCCGTGCGGCGTGTGCGTGGATGGTGATGTGACGACCGCCTACAAGCGTGCGCATGAGTGCGATCCGGTCTCTGCGTACGGCGGCGTGATGGCGTTCAATCGTCCCGTCACAGGTGAGACCGTGGTGGCCATCTTCGAGAACAAGCAGTTCGTGGAGGCCATCGTGGCACCTGAGTTCTCAGGGGATGCATGCGAGATGTATGCCAGCAAGCCGAATTGCCGTCTGCTCGCAACGGGTGGTGTGAATGCTCCCGGCGCGGTTGCGGAGTACCGCAGCGTGGAGGGCGGCCTGCTCGCGCAGGTCAGCGACTCCGTGTCAGAGGATGCGGAGTCGTTCACCGTTGCTGGGGAGGTGCAGCCCACGCCTGAGCAGATGGAAGAGCTCATGTTCGCCTGGCGTGCGGTGAAGTCGGTGAAATCGAACGCCATCCTGATCGCGAAGGATAACGCGAGCGTGGGCGCGGGCGGTGGTCAGCCGAATCGCGTCAATTCTGCGCGCATCGCCGTGGAGCAGGCAGGGGACAAGGCGAAGGGCGCCGTTGCTGCATCGGATGCGTTCTTCCCATTCCGCGACGGATTCGATGTGCTTGCTGATGCGGGCGTGGTGGCCGTGATCGAGCCGGGCGGCTCCATCCGCGACGAGGAGGTCATCCAGGCTGCGAACGAGAAGGGCGTTGCGCTGGTGTTCACGGGACACCGTCACTTCAGGCATTAGGGATTCGGGGCGACCGCAACTCGATCGCGACTCGCATGCCCCTGCAAGGGCTTTGCGTCAGGTCGCAGTTCGCCTGCAGGCTGACGTCACCAAGCGATATCCCAGGCTGGATGCGCAAGGGACCGCAGATCATCTGCGGTCCCTTGTCGTTGGAGGGCATTCCTGTGGGTGCGCAGGGGGGCAGGGCGTTACGGGCTCACCTGAAGTGCGCCCTACGAGGGGTCCTCGTCAGCGTCGGCTTCCTGGTATGCGGCAACACGATGCTGTAGGGGCGCAGCTTGCCTGTGACTGGTATCGCGCACGGTTGTGCTGGCAAAGCTAGCACCTACGAAGATCCTCTCATCTGAATGGCATCCGGGGCATCCGCCGATATTGGCCGCCCGGCCCTGCGCGAGGAGCATCAGCATGATCGGCAAGCCGAAGAACAGGAACAGGTAATAGCGGAACTGCTCGCACGGTCCGAAGAACACCGTGATGGTCAGCATGGCGAAGAGGATGCAGGGTGCAGCGATGCGCCGATCGAGCGTGATGATGGCGCGTGCGATGAGGAGGATCACGATCCAGAGATAGAACGGCAGCGAGAGGAGCAAGGAGAAGAGCGGCACGTTCTGCACATCGAGCGTGCGCGATACCGACCGGAGCGCTTCATAGAGAGGCGGGAGCAGCGTTTGAGAGGTGGACGGAAGATCCCAGCTGAAGCTGAATACGGAGGTCTGGCTTCCGGCATATACGCTGCCGTCATAGATGCGTCCATAGGCATAGGGGTTCCAAGCGGCCTGCGTTTGGTCGATGAACGCTTGGAAGTATTCCTCGGGATGGTTGAGACCGAGCGTGATGTATGCCTCGATCACGTCAGGCGTGCTCATAGCGGCCAGGTTGCGGCGGGCGGAGTCGGCTAGCTGGGGATCGCGTGGCCAGAATGCTGCCGCGCCGTCTTCGTTCACCTCGCCGAAACCGGCTGCTTCCAGCATCGCGCTCTCACTGAGCAGGAGATCCCCCTCCTCCACCACATAGGTGATCTGCTGAGCAGGAAGCGACAGCACGAGCAGGCGTGCTGTGGGGGAGGGCTGCACTCCCAGAGCGCCTGCTATCGGTCCGAACCAGAGCCAACAAGCTGCGAGGATGGCGGCGCAGGTGGCGCCCATCTGGACGCGCGCTCGTGCGCCGCGCTCGAACAGGATGAGGAACGGGATGAGCACGATGATGGCGATGATGCCATTGGGTCGGAAGAAGCAGACCGCGAGCGAGGTGAGCGCTATGGCTGCAAGGAGCTTCCATCGCTCTTTCGCCTGCGTGTCCGATGCCTCTGGTCGTCTGGCTTGAGCTTCCGCATCCGTCGCACGCTTGCGGTTGCGATCGAACCACACGAACAGCAGGATGGCCAACAGGACGGTGAATGCAGAGAAGGGCGTATCTCTCGTGGTGCATACCACGAAGATGGAGATGATGGGATCGAGGGCGAGATAGGCCACCGTCAAGATGGTGAAGAGGCGCGAGCGCGTGGCTTGGGCGATGCGGTTCACGATGAAGGTGAAGATGGCACTGACCATGAGCGCTTGGAGGATGATGAATGCCGCCACTCCTGAGTTGAAGCTGCCGATGAGGTCGCTCACGAACGTGATGATGGATCCGAGCAGGAGGACGTGGAGGGTGGGATATTCGGCATTGAGCTCGCCTTCGATGTATTGGGTGTACTCTGCGTGCTCGCTCGTGGTCATGTCGCAGGTGAAGAAGCCAGGGAATGCTGCGAGGAATACCGGCAGCCAGCAGATGAGCAGCGTGAGGAAGATGATGACGGTGCGTTTGCGAGCGCTCGCCGTGCAAGGTGCGCTTACGCTCCGTGCAGCCTCCATCTTCATGCCTCGCTGGTCCAGCCACCTCATCAGCAAGATGATCAGCGCATAGAGGGGGATGCCATTGATGATGGTGGCGACGATGTGCATCGGGCCGAGAGCGCCGCTGTCGTCGCAGATGCTCCACGATCCGATGACGAGGAGCAGCGAGAACAGGAGCGCAGTGAGGGCCGATACGATGGTGAGGCGCAGGTTGTCGCGCGACTGCTGGAGGATGAAGGTGAGCTTCTTCGCATAGAGCCAGAACAGGGCAGCGGCAACGACCATGGGCAAGAAGCTCATGGAATACTGGAAGGCGAAGGGCACGGCATATCGTGCGAAGATCATGCCGATGATGGCGAGGATGCCTGCCGTGATGAGGGTGCGGGAGCGGGGAGAGGGAAGGTGGTCGGTCAACGTCTCACTGAGCATGGTTGCACAGCTCCTATCCAAGGTCCCCATCTGTGAATAGACCCGCTGCCATGGGCAACGGGTCTTAGCATGCATGGTCGGGTTGACAGGATTTGAACCTGCGGCCTCTGCGTCCCGAACGCAGCGCTCTACCAAGCTGAGCCACAACCCGAAAAGTGCGGTGGCTATGATAGCACAGATGGATGCGACAGGGAACGCCTTGTTGCATAGCCGTGTGCCATTCGCTGTTGGACCCTCGTTGGATCCTCTCTGAGCGAGAGCGGATCCCAGGCGTCCAGGCTCACCGAGAGAGCTGGCCCTCCATGAATTGCTGGCCGATCTCCTTGCCGCGGTTGGCTTGCTCCTCCCAGGTGACCTCATCAGTGGCATCTCCGTCAGCGGCGGCCTCATCAACGCTCATGGTGCTCACGTTCTGCTCGGTGGCTGCATCGGTAGCATCTGCCGTCTTCGACACGTCCTGCCCTGAGGTGTGCGATGCTCTCTTGCGGGCCCGCTTGAGCTTCGCTGCGGCGATATCAGCCTGGATGGCCTCATAGGAGAAGGGTCGGTCGAATGCTGCGCGCTTCCAGAAGAGCCATGCGAACAGCACGAGGCATGCGATGCCTACCTGCCATGTGCCTTGGAACAGGAACTCGCACCCGCCGATGAGGATGAGCGCGCAGATGGTGATGGCCCACGCTGTTCGGAATCGGAGGATGAGGCCCACGGCGCAGATGATGAGCACGATCGAGCTCAGGATGAGCGGGATGCCCACGACGAGCGAGCTCATGTCGATCCATGAGGTGAGCATGGTGTAGGGCGTGAATGCGTCAGGGAAGAACACGGCCCCGATGTTCACGGCGCCCACCAAGAACACCAGTGTGCCTGAGAGCCAGGCGATGTCCTTATGGCGCTGCATCTCCGTGGCGGATCGCTTCGACTTGAAGAATCCTGCCTGAGAGAGCAGGACCGCGCCGATGCAGAACGGGATCCAGAACATCACGCCGCGGTAGACCAGCGCGATCGCGGCAGCCGTGGCGACGCTGCACCCATAGGCCGTGAGGATGGCCGTGATCATGGCCTCCACCACGCCCACGCCCTGAGGGGTGGGGCTCAGGATGACGCTGATGGCTCCCACGGCGAACGCAGCGACCAGCGCCTCCACGTTCTCGAATCCGAATGCGTAGCCGATGGCTACGAGGCATGCCATGTTCAGGATGGCGGAGAAGGATGCATATGCAACGGTGATGACGGTGCCCTTCGGGTTCTTCGCCAAGAGATCGGAAGTGGCGACGAAGGAGTGCGCCATGTTCCGTCCCCAGCTCGGCTTGAGCGAGTGCTTGATGAGGCCGATGACCTTGTCGATCAGCTTCTCGAGGGTGAGGAAGATCCGATAGAGGATGCGCGGCCTCAGGTGGCCCACGAAGAACAAGCTGGAGAGGATGACCAGGACGCCTGCGAGCGCCAGGCCGCCGATCAGGAATACGGTGTTCATGTGCCCGGATATCAGCATGGTGAAGAATCCGATGACCGATATCACGAACACGGCTGCGAAGTATCCGATCTGCGACAGGATGGCTCCGCCGGTGGATTGGCCCGCGTCGCAGCCTTCGCGATGAGCGTCGTCGATGATGAACGCAACACCGGTGGCACCGCTGAACAGGCAGAACGTATTGATGAACACGAGCGAGAAGATGAGCACCACGTTATGCCAGAAGCCCGTGGCATGGCCTACGGCCTCGAATGCTGCATCATAGGAGGCAGCTTGCACGAAATGGCGCCCGAGCATCAGGATGATGGCGATGACCATGGGGATGAGCGCACCCGTCATCATGGTATCGAGGAAATCTGCCAAGTAGTCCACGTTGGCGATGATGAAGCACACCGCTACTATGGCCAGGACAAGCAGCAGCGCCTTCTTCAAACGGAACCCCTCACAGCCGATAGCAGGTGAGGGTCATTATACGATGAATGCGCGCACCTTGGAGCATCCTCAGGGCAGTGTGGCTGGGGTAGCCGTGATGCGCCCCCCCCTACGAGCAGCCAAGGGGGACAGGCGCAGATCACGCAGCCTTCGTTGGGAGCTCGGGAAGCGACATGCGGCTGAATGCGTTGTAGAGCAGCTGGAATGCCACGATGTCGATCGCGCCGATGATGGCGAGCATCCACCACATGGGCTCGGTCATGGCCGCGATGCTGAAGAACCAGCTGAATGCCGTGCAGCCGAGGATGAGACCGCTCAGCACCACGACAAGGAGCGCGGCGCGCAGCGGGGTGTAGGGCAGCGACAGGCGGATGACCAGCATCACGCCGATGAGGGATGTGATCAGCACGCACATGGTGGAGACCTGTGCGTAATCCAGGTCGAATCCGAGATAGCCCACGACATTGACGGCGATGATGGAGCAGAGCACGCAGATGGCGCCCGGTATGGAGCGCACGATGCAGTTCTTCAGGAAGTGACCGCGCACCAGGTCATGATTGGGTTCGAGCGCCAGCACGAACGAGGGCAGGCCGATGGTGAATGCGCTGATGAGCGTCATCTGGATGGGCATGAAGGGGTATTGCCACGGCAAGAAGATGAAGAGCACGGCCATGGCGATGGAGAAGAGCGTCTTGACGAGGAACAACGAGGCAGAGCGCTGGAGGTTGTTGATGGAGCGCCGTCCTTCGGCCACCACCTCGGGCATGGATGCGAAGTCGTTGTTCACCAGCACGAGCTGCGCCACGTTGCGTGCCGCATCAGAGCCGGATGCCATGGCAACGCTGCAATCGGCTGCCTTGAGCGCCAGCACGTCGTTCACGCCGTCACCCGTCATGGCCACGGTGTGCCCTGCCTTCTGGAGAGCTAGCACGAATGCCTTCTTCTGCTCAGGGCGCACGCGACCGAACACGCTGTTCTCGGATATGGCGTGTTCGATATCCTCCTGCGTCTCGAGCGTGGAGCAATCGATGAAGCGCTCTGCGTTGGGCACGCCCACGCGCGCGGCGATGGCGGAGACCGTGTGCGGATCGTCCCCTGAGATCACCTTGAGCGCCACGCCTTGCTCGATGAAGTATTGGATGGTCTGCTTGGCGGTGGAGCGGATCTCGTCCTCGAGCATGAGGAATCCGAGCGGTTCGGGTGCTCCTTCGATGCGTCCCTCTGCGTCGAATCCAGGTACCCGTGCCACGAGGAGCACACGCGCTTCTTCAGCCAGCTCCTCAGCCTTGGGGAGGACGCGCTGGAGCGCATCGGGTGCGTCGGCCAAGACGAACTGAACAGCGCCCATGGCGAACGCTCTCCCATCAGGCAGCACCACGCCAGAGAGCTTCGTGTCAGAGGAGAAGGGGATCGAGCGCGCACCTTCTCCCAGAGCGGCAAGGTT
The DNA here is from genome assembly GCA_910589125.1 of uncultured Eggerthellaceae bacterium. GTDB lineage: Bacteria > Actinomycetota > Coriobacteriia > Coriobacteriales > Eggerthellaceae > MGBC163016. The sequence goes on along the minus strand of CAJURX010000002.1, from coordinate 172,787 downwards.
GTCCTTGGTGCTCTCTTGGGTGGCGTCCACGTAGGCGCGGATGGCGTCTGCGGTGTCGTTCGGGTCGGGGTCCGTGCATGCGATGGCTGCCGCGGCTTCGAGCGCCGCGTTCGCGCCTGCCTGCGTGCCATCCAGACCCGTGACGTCCGACACCTTCATATGGCCGGTAGTGATGGTGCCGGTCTTGTCCAGGCAGAGCACATCCACGCGCGCAAGGGTCTCGATGCAGTAGAGCTGCTGGACCAGCACCTTGTGTCGCGACAGGCGGATGACCGCTACGGCCAGCACGGTGGAGGTGAGCAGGATGAGGCCCTCGGGGATCATGCCCACGAGCGCCGAGGTGGTGGAGAGGACGCCGCTTCGCCAGTCGACGCCCTGCAAGTAGAACTGGCTGGCGAACAGGAGGATGCCCACGGGGAAGAGCGCGATGCTCACGTACTTCACGATGCCGTTGACGGAGCGCATGATCTCAGAGTTGACGACCTTGTGCTCCTTGGCCTGTGCGGTGATCTTGGCCGCATAGTTATCGGCTCCCACGTGGATCACGCGGGCGAACACGACACCGGAGTTCACGAAGGAGCCGCTCATCAGCTCATCGCCAGCGGCTTTCGGCACCAGCTTGCTCTCGCCGGTGAGCAGGCTCTCGTTCGCGTTACAGGTGCCCGAGACCACTTCGGCGTCGGCGGGCACTTGGTCACCGCGAGAGAGGCGGATGATGTCACCTTGCACGATGTCGTCCACGGCGATGCTCGCAAGGGAGCCGTCGCGCACGGCATCCACATGGGCAGCTACGACGATGGAGAGCTTGTCCGTCAGCTGCTTCGACCTGACCTCCTGCACGATGCCGATCAGCACATTGACCAGGATGACGCCCATGAAGAGCATGTTCTTGTAGGAGCCCGTAAGGAATACGAGCACCGCCAAGATCAGGTTCACGAGGTTGAAGAGCGTGCAGATGTTGTCGCGCGCGATCTCCCTCAGGGAGCGCGAGCGGATGGATGCGTCAGCGTTGACCTTGCCCGCTTCTTTGAGCGCCACCACCTCTGCGGTGGTGAGGCCTCGGGGCAAGGAGGGATCTGTAGAAGTCATGTCACTCATGCGCACAACAGTACCATAAAGGAGAAATCGCAATCTTACAGTGCTGTAATGCTTGCCTTGCAGGATGCTGTCATCAGGGGAGCGTTCGGGGTGACATCGCTCCCTTCTGAGGGCATTTGATCATAGCGCGATGGGAATGTTCCAAAAAAGTTAACCTTGTCTTTCATTTCACAAAAGTTAGTGGTAGGATACTTATCTGTTATCTACAGCTAACTTGTCAGGGGAGGTCCTCATGCATGATGCAATGGTCTTGGAAGCAGTGCCGTCGTGGTCGGTGAATGCGGCTGTGTCCATGCAGCAGATGCCTCTCTCGTTCCTGAGGCCGGGAGAGATGGCGCAGGTCATCAAGGTGCGTGGCGCGGATGAGACTCGTCGCCATCTGGAGGACATCGGGTTCCATCCAGGCACCACGGTGCGCGTGGTCACGGAGCAAGCGGGCAACATCATCGTTGAGGTGAAGGGTGCTTCGGTGGCCCTTGATCGAGCATCGGCGCAAAAGGTCATCACAGGATAGGAAGGAAGATCATGGCAGATTCAGAGAAGACGCTTCGAGAGGTGCCCATCGGGGATACCGTTCACGTGGTGCGCTTGGCAGGGGTTGGAGCTGTTCGCCAGCGCATCATGGATATGGGCTTGACGAAGGGCGCATCGGTGACCGTTCGCAAGGTGGCGCCTTTGGGTGACCCCATCGAGGTGACCGTGCGTGGATTCGAGTTGTCTTTGCGCAAGGATGAGGCGCAGAACGTGATCGTGGCGTAGGGGTTCGCCGTCACGGACGCTCTAGCGCTCTTGAGCGCGGCTGAGCACCCAGGGAGGTGCTCTTTTTCGCCAGAAGAGTTAACTTTATCTAACAGGTATCGAGCTTTGGAAGGAAGGAGCAAAGGAGGATGGGCATCAACATCGCCCTTGCCGGAAATCCCAACTGTGGGAAGACGACGTTGTTCAACGATCTGACCGGCACGAACCAATACACGGGCAACTGGCCCGGCGTCACCGTGGAGAAGAAGGGAGGTCAGTACAAGCGTGACAAAGCCGTGACCATCACGGATCTTCCGGGCGTGTACTCGCTGTCTCCCTATTCGCCTGAGGAAGTGGTCACGCGTGACTATCTGACGAGTGGGGCGGCTGATGTGGTCATCGACATCGTGGATGCCACGAACCTGGAGCGCAATCTCTATCTGACCACTCAGATCTTCGATCTGGATGTGCCCGTTGTGGTAGCGCTCAACATGATGGACCTGGTGGAAAAGAGGGGAGATGCCATCGATGTGTCCAGGCTCTCCCAGGAGCTGGGCTGCCCGGTCGTGGAGATATCCGCTCTGCGCGGCACGGGCATCGAAGAGCTCATGGATCGCGCCTGCGAGATTGCCGCCCAAGGCCACATCCCCTTCCCAGAGCCGTGCTACGCGCCCTATCTCGAAGCTGATGAGGAGGACCCGGAGTCGGCCATCGCCAATGCGCGCTATGACTACATCGCGGCGGTGTGCGCAAGCTGCGTGAAGCGTGCGGCCAGCGGTGAGACCACCACGCAGAAGATCGATCGCATCGTCACCAACCGCGTGCTGGGCATCCCCATCTTCATCGTCATCATGACCCTCGTGTATTACATAAGCGTGTCCACTGTGGGTACCATCGCCACGGATTGGGCCAACGATGGACTGTTCGGAGACGGGTGGCTCTATACCGGCACCGAGCAGTACGAAGAGGCTGTCGGTGCTTGGGAAGAGGAGCTCGTGGCTGCTGAGGATGCTGGTGCCAGCGAGACCGCTATCGCTGCTATCGAGGAAGCGGAGCCTGATCCGGCTGAATTCGGTCTCTGGCATCCCGGTATCCCGGTAGCGGTGACCGAGTGGCTGGAATCGGTGGACTGTGCTCCATGGATGCAGAGCCTCATCATCGACGGGATCTTGGCGGGCGTGGGGGCTGTGCTTGGCTTCGTGCCCCAGCTCATCGTGTTGTTCTTGTTGCTTGGCCTTCTGGAGGGGTGCGGCTACATGGCTCGCGTGGCGTTCATCATGGACCGCATCTTCCGACGCTTCGGGCTCTCGGGCAAGTCCTTCATCCCCATGCTCATCGCGAGCGGCTGCGGTGTGCCCGCGGTCATGGCTACCAAGACGATCGAGAACGAGAAGGATCGCCGCATGACGGTGATGACCACCACCATGATCCCCTGTGGAGCGAAGCTGCCCATCATCGCACTGGTGTTCGGAGCCTTGTCTGGCGGCTTGTACGAGGATACATGGTGGGTCGCTCCCGTCTTCTATTTCCTGGGCCTGGCCGCCATCATCATGAGCTGCATCATGCTGAAGAAGCTGCGCGCCTTTGCGGGAGAGGCTGCCCCGTTCATCATGGAGCTGCCTCAATATCATCTGCCTACGGCTAAGAACGTGCTGCTCTCCACGTGGGAGCGGGTCAAGGCCTATCTAGTGAAGGCTGGAACCATCATCTTCCTGTCCTCCATGGTCATCTGGTTCCTGCTGAACTTCGGCATCTATGACGGAGCGTTCGGGCTCTTGGATACCGAGATAGAAGGCTACATCCAATACAGCCTCATGGCAGGGCTCGGGAACGTGCTGGCGTGGATCTTCGCACCCCTTGGATTCGGCAACTGGGAAGGTGCCGTCACTTCCATCACCGGGCTCGTAGCCAAGGAGAACGTCGTTGCTACGGTAGGCATCCTCACGAGCCTTGGGGATGCTGGCGAAGGGGACGCGGCCATGTGGCTTGCCTTCGCGAACATGATGGGCGGGACGACCGTGGCCATCATGGCGTTCTGCGCCTTCAATCTGCTCTGTGCTCCGTGCTTCGCGGCTATGGGTGCGATCCGCAATCAGATGGCCTCGGCCAAGTGGACATGGGCAGCTATCGGATATATGTGCGGCTTCGCATGGTGCGTGGCGCTCATGATCTATCAGCTAGGAGGCTTGGTCACGGGCGAGGTCGCGTTCAATGCATGGACGGTGGTGGCGCTGATCGTGTTGGCGCTGATGTTCTTCCAGCTGTTCCGGCCCATGCCCCGCTATGACGCAGACGAGAACGCAAGAGCCCAGTCAAAGCTGGATGCTCGAGGCGCGAAGGCTTGAGGGGGATCCCATGACTGTCTCTACAGCCATCCTGCTGGTCATCATCGTCGCCCTGACCGTCTTGGCCATCCGTCGGCTCTGGAAGCGCGGCCTCTGCGATTGCAGTGATGCGTGCGAAGGCGGTTGCGCCGGGTGCAGCAAGAGGTGCGCGAGCAAGGGATGCGAGGCCGCCGTGTCTTGCGCCAGCTGCGAAGCCGTCCAGAGGATGGCGTTGGCTCTCAAGGAGCCCAAGTAGCGTTATCTGGCGGGCGCAGGCTTGCTTGCGCCCCTGCGGTGAGAGGGAATCGATGGTGTGAGACCCCGTAGCTGCGCTGATGCCGCGAAGCGGCGAAGCGCATCCCCGGGTGCTGCAACGCGCTTCGTCGGGCGCTTGCGCGCCCTCCATCAGCGCGGCTACGGGCATCCTCGATCATGACGCATGTGCTCACACCTCTCCTGTCACGTGGCAGGGCTGAGCGAGCTAGAGGTGGGCGAGGATCGCTTGCTCGCACACGTTCCTTCCATGCGATGACAAGGGCATGTGCGCACTGCCTGAGGACGCGTGATCGTATTACAATAGCAGCTGGTAGCATCCTATAGCATCTTCAAGGAGGCCGATATGGGTTCCATGCTCACGACAGCGCCCCTCTCTACAAAGGTCACTCCTGAAGAGAAAGCCACATTCGTGGAGATATGCCATGCCATCGGCACCTCTCCGAGCAATGCCCTTCGCATGTTCGTGGCTGCGTTCAACACCAAGGGCGGATTGCCGTTCGATTCTTCCAATCCTGCAGGCTTCAACAAAGAGACGCTTCAGGCGATGGACGACGCTGCTGCCCGTCGTGATCTGAGCGGGCCGTTCAGCACGAATGAGGAGATGTGGGCTTCCATCTTCGATGATGGGGAGTGAGCATGCTCGATGTTGCCTACACCTCGCAGTTCAAGAAGGATGTGCGGCGCAAGAGGAGGCAGGGCGCAGAGCTGGGCAAGCTGGATGAAGCCATCCTGAGACTGAGGAAGGGCGAGAAGCTTCCTGCCGCCTTGCGCGACCATGAGCTGCAAGGGGTCTACAAAGGGAATCGTGAATGCCATATCGAACCGGACTGGCTCTTGATCTATCGCGTCAACGACGAAGCGATCGTCCTCACGGCCGTCCGTACGGGTTCTCACAGCGATCTGTTCTGAGCACCTGGTCACTTTCGCCGCTCCGGTCATCCTTTCTGATAGAGGCGGAGGCTCGTCTGCTCAGGACAACGGTTGGGTGGCGGTGTGCGCTCTGTTCGCTGCCTTGTCCGCAAGGAGCTCGAACGCGTCTGGATCGTAGGTTCGTTCAAGCTCCTCTTTGCGATCAGCGAACATAGACACCTCATGAACGTTCTTGCGAGCATGCTATCAAGCGATCGAGAACGCTGGAATGCTAGGGGTCAGAACACAGGTCTCCGGAGGCTGCGGGAGCATCGGTGATGTGAGGTTCTGTAGCTGCGCTGATGCCGGGAAGCGGCGAAGGACGGATCGCATTCGGGTGCTGCAGCGCGCTTCGTCAGCTGCTCGCGCACCCTCCACGAGCGTGGCTACGGACAGGGTGCAGGCGTTATGCCATAAGCGCTCATGTTCGATGATGCGTTGCCATTGCGTCGCTCGTGGCGCTCCCCATCCTCTCCTCATTGATGACTTGTTACAAGAATGGGGCTGCCGATCTTGTAATCCCTTCCATATCCGGCTTCGCCGTTCCTTCCTATCCTGCGTTGCGTGAGGTGCCCTATCCCATGGCTTTGCCTTGATGACGGCACCACCCACGATCAAAGGAGAAGGAGAGAGGAAGGTGGAGTATGGAGCTATTCGAGAAGAAGTTCGATCCTGAGCTCTACAAAACCGATTTTCATTGGAAGGAGGGAGATATCGACGTCTATCGCGTGTGCCATTGGTCGGCACCGGGTTGTCATGACTCATGTGGCCTTTTGCTGTATGTGAAGGATGGCAAGCTGGACAGGGTCGAGGGCGATCCGAATCAGCCATACAACCGCGGCAGGCTGTGCATGCGCTGCTTGAATCTCCCTGAGGCATGCAACGAGCTGCTCGACCGCTTGAAGTATCCCGTGAAGCGCGTGGGAGAGCGTGGCGAGAACAAGTGGGAGCGCATCTCGTGGGATGAGGCGTACGACATCATCGAAGAGAACGTGCGACGCATCCAGAAGGAGTGGGGTCCTGAGGCCATCTGCGGCATGATCGGCACGGGCCGCAACGTCTGCTGGCAGAATCCGCTGATCTGCTACGCCGGTTTCGGCTCTCCCAACATGTCCTTCGGCTTCCTCTCTGGTGACTGCTGCATGGTGCCCCGCACCTCTCTCGCATTCTGCGTCTGCGGCGATCTGCCGGTGGTGGATGCTTCCCAGTTCAACGAAGAGCGCTGGGATCATCCGGAATACCAGTATCCCGAAGTGGTGCTCATCTGGGGCAACGATGTCATCAAGTCCAACGGCGACGGCTTTCTGGGTCACTGGATCGTGGATATGATGACCCAAGGCGGCACGAAGCTCATCGTAGTGGACCCCGATCTCACCTGGCTGGCATCTCGTGCTGACGTATGGATCCAGCCGCGTCCGGGTGTTGACTCGGCCATCGCGCTGGCCATGACGAACCTCATCATCGAAGAGGACCTCTACGATCACGACTTCGTGGACAAGTGGTGCTACGGCTTCGACGAGCTGAAGGAGCGCGTCTCTGGCTGGACCTGCGAGAAGGCTGCCGAGATAGCATGGTGCGATGCCGAGGATATCCGCAAGGCTGCTCGCATGTTCGCAGCAGCGAAGCCCGGCGCCCTGCAGTGGGGCCTCACCACCGATATGCGCGTGAACGGCATCTCTGAGGCGCATTGCCTCATGTCGCTGAATGCTATCTGCGGAAACGTGGACCAGGCGGGCGGCAACTACCTGGCACGCGAGGCATACAACATGAACCTGGCGTATCTCTGCGGGTACTTCGAGAACCTGGACGTGGATATCCGCGCCAAGCGCCTAGGCAATGACATCTCCCCGATGCATCAGTTCGGCTTGAGCTCCACGGCGGCATCCGATGTGGTCCTCCAGGCCATCGAATGCGGTGAGCCCTATCCGGTGAAGATGCTCTGGTTCCAGGGGTGCAACTCCATCGCGAACATGGCCGCCGAGGCGCCGCGCGTGTATGACGCCATCAAGAAGACCGAGTTCAACGTGGTCGTGGACTACTGCATCACCCCAACGGCTGTGGCGTGCGCTGACGTGGTGCTCCCCTGCGCCATGAGCCCCGAGCGCAACCAGCTGCGCACGTGGTGGACGCCGCTGCGCCAGTCAACGCGCGTGGTGGAGTACTACGAATCGAAGACCGACGAGCAGATCATCCTTGAGCTGGGTCGTCGCTTGAACCCCTCTGCTTGGTGCGATGACAAGGGCAACCCCCTGGAGACGGACATCGACCTTCTGAACGTCCGCCTGAAGGAGGGTGGCGTTCCCGAGGACTTCGCAGGGCTCCAGCAGATGGTCTACGACTGGGAGCCGCTGTCGTATCATCGCTACGAGGATGGCAAGCTGCGTCCCGACGGCAATCCGGGCTTCAATACGCCCACGGGCATGATCGAGCTGTACTGCACCACGCTGGAAGCGTTCGGCAATGACCCGCTCCCCAGCTATGAGGAGCCGCCCGAGAGCCCCATCTCCACGCCCGAGCGCTTCAAGGAGTACCCGATCGTCCTCACCACGGGCCATCGCTCCTTCGAGTTCTTCCACTCTGAGCATCGCAACCAGAAGACCATGCGCGAGTTCCATCCCAACCCGCGCGTTCGCATCCATCCCGAGACCGCCGCGAAGTACGGCATCCAGGATGGCCAGTGGGTCTGGATCGAGAACCAGCGTGGCCGCTGCCGCCAGATCGCGTGGGTGACCGAAGCCATGAAGCCTGATTGCGCGTCCGCTGAGCATGGTTGGTGGTTCCCCGAGACCGAGGGTGCTGAGCCCAACCTCTTCGGCGTGTTCGATTCCAACATCAACAACCTCACGTCCATGATGGTGGTCGGCGAGACGGGCTATGGCGCTCCCTACAAGGGACTGCTCTGCAAGATCTACCCCTGCACGGAGGAGAACAGCAAGGTCATGCCCTCCGAGCAGGTCACGCGTCTCGGCGGCTGGGACTACGACCGTGTGGAGAAGCTGGCCATGGGAGGATACAAATATGAATAACCAGTACGGACTCTTCATCAATTACGAGTACTGCACCGGCTGCCATGTGTGCGAGGTGGCATGCAAGAAGGTCCACGACCTTCCCGAGGGCCAGTACGGGATCGTCCTGTGCGAGGACGGTCCGCGCCAGAACATCAATGGCCAGTGGGAGCTCACCTATCTTCCGTTGCCCACCCATCTGTGCGACTTCTGCGAGGAGCGGGTCAAGGAAGGCAGGCTGCCTAGCTGCGTGCACCATTGCCAGTCTGGCGTGATGGTCTATGACACGCTGGAGAGCTTGGCCAAGCTGGCGGAGGACCACCCGCGCAGCGTGATCTACAACACGCAGGAGTAAGCGCAAAGTGAAGGGAACAGGAAGAAAGGGGTATGACATGGCAGAGCGCGAACCGTTCCCAACATTGATCGTCAACGAGGTCTGGGCACGTTGCGGCGGATGCTGCGAGTGCGCGGACGAAGAGCACGGGCATGGGGACCCGTGCGGGCAGCGCTGCATCATGCCGATGCAGGGCGGTCCGAACATCGGAGGCTGGGAGGCCATCCCGAAGGACCCCGAGGGTCCGCTGACCGCAGACAACTGCATGATCGTCTGCGCACCCTGCTTCGCGAAGATGCGCGCAGCGGGACAGCTGTAAGCCAGCTTGTCAGGGCGGGGCACCCTAGACCCCGCCCTGGTCCTCGGATACGTTCCATTTTGCTCTTGGATGCGGGCAGGGCGCACACATCCTCATCCCATTCGCACGGATGAGGTGTCGATCCGGCTCTCACCGATCTGATGAGGAGCACTACGAATGCCATGTTACGTATGCAATCCGCAGTGCGGGCGCTGTAGGCAGCCCCGGCCCCGCCCGATGCGATGCTCTTCATGTCACAGCCTGGTGATGGTAGATCATTTGGGTGACCCCTGCCCGAGATGCGGAGGCGTCCTGCCCGGACCCAAGAGCATTCATTGCGAATACGCCCAACGAGCATGCGCGATCCCTTGCATGCGAGCCAATGAGGCTGACGGATCGGGTGAGGCGCAGGAGTGCCCATGGGGCGCTGATTTCGGGAAGCCCGTGCAGGACTGAGAGGAGCAGCCATGGAGTATCTGATCGATGAGAGCGATGCCACCGATCTGCAGAAGCAGGTGGAGATCACGCTCTCTGCTGATGAGGCAGCGGCGAAGATAGAGGAGATCTATGCCTTCTTGGCCGTGCAGGCGGGTATCGACTACATCGCCGATCAAGGCGCGAAGCCATTCGAGCAGCGCTATGGCGATGACTTGGCGCAGAAGGTGGCGCAGTGCTTGGCGAATCAATGCGCTGATGAGGTCATCTTGGCTGAAGGGCTCCCAGCGGCGCTAGAGCCGGTGGTGCGCTCCACCTCAGATATCACGGAGGGGAAGCCATTCACCTGTACGGTGCTGTTGTATCTGAATCCACAGGTGGAGCTCTCCTCCTATGAGCCGGTGACGCTGTCCATCCCGCCATTCCAGGTGACCGAAGAGCAGGTGGAGCGCAACATGCAAGCCGTGGTGGAGAAGCGCGCCAGCTATGTGGATGACATGGATGCGCGAAGCGTGCAGGATGCGAGCGCTTGCGTCATCTCCTTGTCCACCAAGAAGGCGGGCATGCCGGTCGAGCCGCTCTGCACCGATGGGTCGATCTATCGCATCATCGAAGGGCGCTTCCCCGATGAGGTGCATGAGCAGCTGCGCACCATGGAGCCGGGGCAGACCAAGACGTTCTCGTTCGTGGTCACCAGCAAGAACTTCTTGGGGATGGACGTGCCCGAGACCATGGATGCAGAGCTCACGCTGCACAAGATCGTGCGGAAGGACGTTCCTGACATCACCGATGAATGGGTGCATAAGAACATCCCGGGTGCGCGGGACGTGTCCAGCTTCCGGGCGATGATCCGCGACAACGTCACGATGCGCGGTCGCGCTGATTACGATAAGCTGCGCGCTGAGGCAGCCCTTTCGAGGTTGGCGGAGCGCTTGCCCTCGATCGATCTGCCTGAGGTGTATGCCGAATATGCGCGCGCGGGCCTGTTGCAGAACTTCTCCACCGCGCTTTCGCATCAGGGCATGAGCCAAGAGGAGTTCTACAACGCGCAGGGTGTTACCAGCACGCAGTTCATGATCCAGATGAGCAGCCGTGCTCGCGATGTGCTGCGCCAAGGCATCGCCTTGGATGCGCTTGCGCGCCATGAGGGAATGGAGGTCACTGAAGATGATCTGGAGGCATCGCTGCGAGCCATGGCTCCATCAGGCGTTGATGAGGCACGGAAGATGCTCACGATGAATGGGCGGAGGTATCAGCTGCATGAGATGGCGTTGCGGGCGAAGGCACGCGCTCATCTCCTGGACAGCGCTGTGATGGAGCCATCATGATGAAGGATGTTGATCGGTCGCTTCCGAGCTATTCGCTGGAGCTGGAATCGGGTGACGCGGGACAGGCGCGCCTTTTGGGAGGGGACGCGCCGCTCGTGTTCAGTCCTGGCCTCCTGGCTCTGTCATCTGAGGCTGAGATCGCGCTCGTCCGCTATGACGAGCATCTAGAGGATAGCCCGTATCGGGAATGCATGTCGCTGTTCCAGAAGCGCAGCGAGGTATTCGCGCTTGCGGCGATCTGCGGGTCAGAGCTCCCGTATGCTCATTTCGTGGCACCGGAGAGCCCTTGGCCGCGCAGCGAGAAGGACGTCAAGGCGAATGCGCGAAAATATCTGCACCTGGTGGAGAAGTATCACGATGCAAGATGGGCAGATGTGATGCGGTTGGATAGGTCGGTGCTGTCCATGATGCATGCTGATCTGATGCGACCGCCAGAGGACGTGCTCGCGACAGATGCGGCGGAGGCGCCACCGATCTCCTTGATCACGGCAGGCTACCCGCAGGTGCCGTACCGAGATGCGCCGCTCAAGGGAGCGCTGCCGCCGGAGGAGCTCACGCGATATGCGAACGACCTCATGGCATTCTGCGCGAAGCCAGCGTATCTCACGCAGATGCAAAGCTGCCTGGCGCATCTCCAATTCCACTACGTGAGCCCGTTCAATGCGCTCAATGCTGCAGTGGGCACGCTGTTGTCATACGTGATATACGCCCGGCGTGGATATTCGCGCAATATCGCCGTGTCGGTGGCTGAGACGACGCTCGGGCGGGTGGATGACCCGGTCGATGGGTACAAGGCTGTGGGTGAAGGCGCGGTGAATCCCTATGGCCTCTGGGTGTATCACGCAGCCAAATCCACGTTGCGCCAGATCGAGCGCATGGAGCAGGTAGAGGTGCGCTTTGCGCGGTTGCGCGAGATGTGGCTCGAGCGATTGAGCGGCAGGCGCTGCAGTCCGGTATGCGTTCAGCTGGCCACGGACCTCCTGTCGCGTCCGTTCGTGGATGGCGCGCTCATCCAGCGCCGCTATGATCGCACCGCTCCAGCGGCGAATGGCATCATCCAGACGCTGACGGAGCAGGGCATCTTGCGACCCGTCAATGACAACAAGCGCTATCGGCTCTTCTGCGCGCAAGATGTCTTGGATGTCTATTATGATGCCTTCGACCTCACGCTGCCGAAAGGGTGGCTCCCGTCAGATTTCAAGAAGCTCGATTTCGAATGAGGCGCTCGTGGCGCCTGCGCTCAAGGAGGACGCATCGTGGCATTCATCAAAGAGCACATCAAGGGGATCGCTGTTGCTTGTGGAGGCATCATCCTCGTGGTGGCGGTGTTCATCGCTTCCAGCTTGTTCATCCTGGACAGCAAGGAGAAGGTGATCGTTCGTGCCGACCTGGTCGTAGATGGTCCAGAAGGACAGAACGTCCAGGTGTCGGGCTTCATGCGGGATGATGGGAATCTGTCGCTCGCATTCACGGGCAACATCGAGCTGTTCGGGGGCGTCCGGGGCTCTGCACAGGGCACGGCAGAAGAGATGGGGGATGCTGCAGGGGGCAGGCTGATCAAGATGGCTGACCCCCATTACGATCGCACCATCTACCTGAGGGCGGCTCATTACACCACGTACGTCATCGTGCCTGAGGAGCCTGACAGCCCCTTCGGCGTGTGGGCGGTCGCTGTGGTGGATGATGAGATGGCGGAGCCGACAGTGCTGTTCTGGATGGATCTGCGTGAAGACGGCACGGTGATGCGGGATCGCTCGGATGCGGTTGCTCCTGAGGAAGCATGGGAGGATGCCGTGGGGAGCGCATGGGCCGAAGAGATGGCTTGGACGCAAGATGCGGACGGCTGGTTCCAGTTCGACGATGCTGAGGGCCGCACCTTCCGCTTCAAGGCGGAGGGCGCGTGAGGCCCTTGCTCATGTGAGGAGCGCCGTCTGCTGGCCCCCGGATGCGCCGTGGGGCCAGCTCGAGGCATCAGTGATGGTGCGGATGGACGCCCGTCTCCGTGTCTGCGGATTCCAGCAGCGTGATCTGGAAGGTCAGATCCTTGCCCGCAAGCGGATGGTTCATGTCGAATGCGATGTCCACATCAGTGATCTCAGCCACCTTTGCGGGATAGGGTCGCCCGTCCTTGCCTTGGAGCGATACCTGGTCTCCCACCTTCAGGCCTTCCGTGCCGGGGATGGCGCCGAGCGGTGCACGTTGGATGCCATCTTCGATATAAGGGCCGTAGGCCTCGTCCGGCGTCACGTGGATGGTGCGCGTCTCGCCCACTTCCATCTTTTCCACAGCCTTGTCGAATCCAGGGATCATCTGCCCTGATGCGCAGACGAAGCCGAGCGGCTGGTCGCGCTGGTAGGAGGAATCGAATACGCTCCCGTCATCCAATGTGCCCGTGTAGTGGACCTTCACGCGCTTTCCTGCGTTGCTCATGGTCCAACGCTCCTCTCTGTCGGTGGCATCCATTGCGGCAAGTCTAGGGCACCTGCGCTCGGGTGCCCCGTTCCCTTCTGCGTGGCTTCGCGAACCCTTTTGCGTTGATAAAGGAAAGGGCCGCAAACTTTGATCACGGCGTTTTTTTGGAAGAAGCGCCGATCTTGGCAGGAAGCCCTCTCAAGAGCGCTTTGTACACTCCGCCCCAATGAGGAACCTTGGAGCAGCCTGAGGCGCTTCGCCTTCGGCGCAGGGAGGGGGATCTTGTGATCGAGAAGGGCTTCGGTGCCGACAAGACCACCTATGACAACCTGGATTGGATGAGCTTCGGCATCGGTGCGAACCTGTCGTGCGTGGACGTGAAGGACGGGCGGATCATGCGCGTGCGCCCCTTCCGCTATGACGCCAGCCAGAGGTTCGAGGATCTCAATCCGTGGACCTATGAGAAGGATGGCAAGACCTTCAAGGCCATGAATCACACGCTGATCCCGCCCACATCCGTGGCGTACAAGCGCCATGCGTTCTCGCGCAATCGCATCCCCTATCCGCTGATCCGCGAGGACTTCGATCCTGAGGGCGATCGCCATCCTGAGACGCGCGGCACTTCCAAATACAAGCGCATCTCCTGGGATGAGGCGACTGCCATCATCGCCAAGGAAGTGAAGCGCCAATTCGATGCATATGGTCCCGGTTCCATCCTCATGCAGCAGGACGGCCATGGCGAGACCAAGGTGGTGCATCCGGCTCATGGTTGCATGGTGAAGCTGCTGGAGCTTCTGGGCGGCGCCACGCTGCAAGCGCGTCAGCCTGACAGCTGGGAAGGCTGGTATTGGGGTGCGAAGCACGCTTGGGGCGGTGAGCCCTACGGTCAGGCCCCCATGCGCAATGTGGTCTACGACATCACCCAGAACACGCAGATGCTCCTGTACTGGGGATGCGATAACGAGACCACCACGTGGGGCTGGGCAGGGCAGATGCCATCGCTGCTGTCGTTCTGGTTCACGGATATCGGCATCACGAGCGTAGCCATCTCGCCTGACCTGAACTACTCGGGTGCGTGCCATGCAGACAAGTGGATCCCGGTGTGGCCGAACACCGACCTTGCCCTCCAGTTCGCCATCGCGTACGTGTGGATCACCGAGGGGCTGTACGACCGCGAATACATCGACACGCATACCGTGGGCTTCGATTGGCTGGAGTACGAGGTCATGGGTGGCAAGGACGGCGTGGCGAAGACACCCCGATGGGCGGAGGAGCGCTGTGGTGTGCCTGCGCGCACCATCAAGGCGCTAGCACGCAAATGGCATAAGGATGCTACGGCCATCTGCCACTGCAATGGAGGCAGCTACATCCGCTCCTGCTATTCGCATGAGCCCGCTCGCATGGAAGTGTGCCTGCTCGCCATGCAGGGCATCGGCAAGCCGGGTCGCTCGTTCCTCAAGTTCATCGAATGGATGGTGTTCGGCTTGGATGAGCTCCAGCCCATGCCGAATTGCGAGAAGGACTACGTTCCGTTCGCGGGCTATAACGCAGCCGACCTGGAGGCGGCGGAGCGCTTCATCCCGAAGACCATGGTCCCTGAGGGCCTGCGCGCCGATCCGGCAGAGCCCATCGACTGGCATGGCCACGTCATCTGCTCCATGCCCGCTTCTGACCAATTCCTTCCCTTCAAGTTCCCGCCGACCGGCAACCCCGGGATCCATATGATCTGGTCCGATACCCCCTGTTGGTCCACCTGCTGGAATGGCGGGAACGATTATCTGAACGCAGTGCGCAACCCGAATCTGGAGTTCATGCTGTTGCAGCATCCCTGGTTCGAGAACGATGCGAGGTTCGCTGACATCATCCTTCCCTCCAACACGCGCTTCGAGGTGGAGGATGTGGCGTTCGATCACCAGAACGGCCTGTTCAACACCATGATCCATTGCGATCAGGAAGTGGAGCCGTTGGGCGAATCGAAGAGCGACTGGTTCTGCGTGCAAGAAGTGGCACGCAAGATGGAGGAGCTCTTCGGCGCTGACGATCCGAAGTACGCGAACCTGCTCGACCGGTACACGGATGGCCGCACGGTGGAATCGACGGTGCGGATCGCCTATCAGGAGTCCGGCCTTCCCGAGGACATCAGCTTCGAGGACTGGATCGATCGCGGATATCTCTCATCGCCCATCAAGGCAGGGTGGGAGGACCGTCCCGTGGCCATGCGCGGCTTCGCGGAGGACCCAGAGAACCATCCTCTCCAGACGCCCTCCGGCAAGATAGAGATCTATTCGACAGCGCTGGCCGAGCATTTCCCGGATGACGATCAGCGCATGCCGTATCCGCACTACATCGCCGACTCCGATCGCTTCCACGAATATCGAGAGAGCGAACGCGCCAAGGACTATCCGTACCTTATCGTCTCCAATCATCCGCGCTGGCGCGTGCATGCGAACTTCGACGACAACTCATGGCTGCGCGAGATCGAGACCTGCAAGGTCATCGGCCATGATGGGTATGCGTACGAACCGGTGTGGATCAATCCGGTGGATGCAGAGGATCTGGGCGTCAAGGATGGTGACGTGGTCAAGATCTACAACGAGCGCGGCTGGACGTTGGGCGGCGTGTATGTGACCGAGCGCATCTTCCCCGGTGCGGTGCTCCAAGACCACGGTGCGCGCATCGACCCCATCGAGCCAGGCGTATCGGATCGCGGAGGAGCGAACAACCTGATCGCGCCGGCAGCCTGCACATCCCAGAACTGCGCTGGAGAGGTGACCTCGGGCTTCTTGGTGGGCGTTGAGAAGGTGGATGTCATCCAGCTCGCCCGCGAGCATCCGGCAGCGTTCAGCCGCACGTTCCAAGCCGACGAGGGCCCGGATATCGACAACTGGCTGATCTGATCGGCTGGCTAGACCGATTCTCCATCGCTGGCGCCGGGGGAGGCGCTGGCTTCTTCGATACGAGTGCGCAAGGAGGTGATGCGCTTCCGCGAATGTTCCCCATCCCCGATGAGGCAAGGCCATCAAGAGCAGAGGAGGAAAAGATGGTGAAGAAAGGATTCGGTGCCGACAAGACCGTCTACGACAACATCGACTGGTGCGGTTTCGGCACGGGATGCAATGTGTCGAAGGTGGACGTGAAGGATGACAAGGTCCTGCGCGTGCGCCCGCTGCGCTACGACGAGTCTTACGACATCCAGAAGTTCAATCCCTGGAAGATCGAGCATCATGGCGAAACGTTCGAGACGCCCATGCATTCGCTCATCCCACCCACATCCGCCGCGTACAAGCGTCATGCATTCTCGCGCAATCGCATCCCCTATCCGCTGATCCGCGAGGACTTCGACCCTGAGGGCGATCGTCACCCTGAGACGCGCGGCATCTCCAAGTACAAGCGCATCTCTTGGGATGAGGCGGTCACCATCATCGCCAAGGAAGTGAAGCGCCAGTTCGATACGTACGGCCCCGGCTCCATCCTCATGCAGCAGGACGGACACGGCGAGACGAAGATCGTCCATCCGTGCCATGGCTGCATGGTGAAGCTGCTGGAGCTTCTGGGCGGAGCTACGCTGCAAGCGCGCCAGCCTGACAGCTGGGAAGGCTGGTACTGGGGCGCGAAGCATGCTTGGGGCACTGAGCCGCTGGGCCAGGGCTACGATCAGAACCTGATGTTGGACATCACCAAGAACACGAAGATGCTCCTGTATTGGGGGTGCGATAACGAGACCACGCCGTGGGGCTGGGGCGGCCAGATGCCCTCGCGCCTGTCCTTCTGGTTCTCTGATTGCGGCATCACGAGCGTGGCCATCTCGCCTGACCTGAACTACTCGGGCGCGTGCCATGCGGACAAGTGGATCCCGGTGTGGCCGAACACCGACCTTGCCCTCCAGTTCGCCATCGCGTACGTGTGGATCACCGAAGGGCTGTACGACCGCGAGTACATCGACACGCACACCGTGGGCTTCGACTGGCTGGAGTACGAGGTCATGGGTGGCAAGGATGGCGTGGTGAAGGACCCGAAGTGGGCAGAGGAGCGCTGCGGCGTGCCTGCACGCACCATCAAGGCGCTGGCTCGCAAGTGGCACAAGGATGCCACCACCACATGCCACTGCAACGGTGGCAGCTACATCCGCTCCTGCTACGCCCATGAGCCCGCCCGCATGGAGGTGTGCTTGCTGGCCATGCAGGGACTGGGTGCCCCGGGTCGCAACTTCATGAAGTTCATCGAGTGGAACATCTACGAGAACCCGAACTATTCGCCCATGCCGCGCGACGCTGCATACCTGACGGGCTGGGCGGGCTACAACGCTGCCTTCCTGGATGCGCAGGATCGCTTCATCCCGAAGACCATGATCCCCGAGGGCATCGCCGCAACGCCTGAAGAGCCCATCGACTGGTATGGCCATGTCATCTGCATGATGCCGCGCGAGGATCAGTTCCTCCCGTTCCAGTTCCCGCCGAAGGGCAATCCCGGTCTGCACATGATCTGGTCTGACACGCCATGCTGGTCCACGTGCTGGAATGGCGGCAACGAGTACCTGAATGCGCTGCACAATCCGAATCTTGAGTTCATGCTGCTGCAGCACCCCTGGTTCGAGAACGACGCGAAGTTCGCCGACATCATCCTCCCCGTTACGACCCGCTTCGAGGTGGAGGATTGCGCCATCGACAACCAGAGCGGCATCTTCAACACCTTCCTGCATTGCGAGCAGGCGGTCTCTCCGCGCGGTGAGGCGAAGAGCGACTGGTTCGCTGTCCAGGAAGTGGCGAAGAAGATGGAAGAGCTCTTCGGCGCCGACGATCCGAAGTACGCGAACCTGCTCCACCGCTACACGGATGGCCGCACCGTGGAATCGAGCATCGATCTGACCTACAGCAATTCCAGCGCCCAGATCTGGACCCCGATCGAGGAGTTCAAGGAGAAGGGCTACGCCATGATCCCGAAGGTGGAGGATTGGGAAGAGGATCCGGCGGGCTTCTACCTGTTCTATTCCGATCCGGTGAAGAATCCGCTGCCCACGCCTTCCGGCAAGATAGAGATCTACTCGACGGCGCTGGCCGAGCACTTCCCGGATGACGAGCAGCGCATGCCGTACCCGCATTACATCGCCGATTCCGATCGCTTCCATGAGTATCGCGAGTCCGCGAAGGCGAAGGACTACCCATATCTGATCGTCTCCAACCATCCGCGTTGGCGCATCCACGCCAACTTCGACGACAACTCTTGGTTGCGCGAGATCGAGACCTGCAAGGTCATCGGCCCTGATGGGTATGCGTACGAGCCGTGCTGGATCAATCCGGTGGATGCCGAGCAGCTGGGCGTCAAGGATGGTGACGTGGTCAAGATCTACAACGAGCGCGGCTGGACGCTGGGCGGCGTGTACGTGACCGAGCGCATCTTCCCCGGTGCAGTGCTCCAAGACCACGGTGCGCGCATCGATCCGATCGAGCCGGGCGTGTCTGATCGCGCAGGCGCGAACAACCTGATCGCACCCAAGGAATGCACGTCGCAGAACTGCGCCGGCGAGGTGACTTCGGGCTTCTTGGTGGGCGTTGAGAAGGTGGATGTGTTCGAGCTGGCACGCGAATACCCGGTGGCATTCGGCCGCACGTTCCAGGCTGATGAGGGTCCGGATATCGACAACTGGCTGGTCGCTTAGGTTGGTCTCGAGAAGGAGAGGATAGAGGACATGAAGGTATTCGTCATCGACCAGAAGTACTGCAATGGCTGCTACGGGTGCCAGATCGCCTGCAAGGACGAGCATTGCGGGAACGACTGGATGCCATATCAGAAGCCGCAGCCCGAATTGGGGCACTTCTGGATGAAGTTGCAGGAGACCACGCATGGCCAGGTGCCGCGCGTGAAGCTGGAGTATCGCCCCTACATGTGCCAGCAATGCGATTCCTGCCCGCTGGTGGAGAAGTGGCCAGATGCCGTCACCAAGCGCGAAGATGGCCTGGTGTGCATCGATCCTGTGAAGGCGCAGGGCAACAAGGACATGGTGGACGCCTGCCCCTACGGTGTGGTCTATTGGAATGAGGAGCTCTCCTTGGCGCAGAAGTGCGACGGCTGCGCGCATCTGGTGGATGCTGGCGAGGTGCCGCACTGCGTGGACCTCTGCCCCACCAACGCCATCCGCTTCGGCGATGAGTCGGAGTTCACGGAGGAGATCGCGCGCGCCACGCGCATCGACATGGGCACGGAGTCTCGCGTGTACTACCTGAACGCCCCGGGCCTGTTCATCGGCGGTGGTGCTTGGAACTCCGATGATGATGAGGTCATCATCGGCGCGAAGGTGACGCTCACGATGCCCGACGGCACCACGCGCACCACTGAAACGGATGATTTCGGCGACTTCTGGTTCCGCAATCTGGAGGCAGGCAGCTATCGCGTGGATATCCAAGCTGATGGCTACGCATCGGTCGCGGACCATGCGGTCGATCTGACCAAGAGCCTGAACATCGGCGACTTCGATATGGCGAAAGCCTAGAGGAGCGCGCGTGCGGTCCTGCTCTGTGGATCGAATGGAGCAGGGCCGCCGGATCTGGTTTCCCCATGGGAGAGCGATCGATTCAACGGCGGCTCGAACGGGGCGAAGCGGCATGCTGGATGAGCGTATGTCATTTGTTCCTAATAACAGTGCTGAGAATTGAAAGTTCTTCCATGTGAAAACGTTCCGTCGGGTCCTAAGGTTCAGCTAGAGGGGGAGTGGAGCGACGGCTCTGCTCATCGGCGGAATGGAAAGCAACGAAAGAGAAGGAGGAGGAATACATGGAAGAGAAGAGATTCAATTCTGGCAAGGCGTGGCTCGTCGTCCTCATCGCCATCTTGGCGCAGGTCACCTTTGCGATCGGCCTCATGAAGGTCCCGGCGAACATGATGCTCATCATGACCGGATTCGGCGTCGACCCGGTCGCTGCCGGCAATCTCATGAACTTCAACGGCATCGTGGCGCTGATCATCGCGCTGCCCGCTGGCATCATCATGCAGAAGTTCGGGGCTCGCAACGTCCTGATCGGAGCGCTTGCCATCACGATCTGCGGCAACCTGCTGGGCGTGCTGGCAGGCACTGATAACTTCGGACTGCTCCTTGCTTCGCGAGCGGTCGAGGGCTTTGGCTACGGCATGCAGGTGGTCACGGCACCTCAGCTCATCTCCGAGTGGTTCCCGGCTCAGTTGCGCGGTCTGCCCAATGGCATCTCCAGCATCTGGTTCGGCATCGGGCAGCTCGTCATCCTGAATGTCGCCACCATGCTCCCTGGCGTGCAGGAAGGCGTATGGTTGGGCTCTTGGTGGTTCACCATCATCTGCATGGCAGTGCTCTTGGTGCTCGTCATCCTCTTCGTGAAGAGCCCGCCTGCAGCAGAGAATCAACTGGAGCTGGAAGAGCGTCCTGCAGGCCAGAAGGTCAGCATCGTCTCTGGTCTGGCTTCTCCCACCACATGGCTGATCCTGTTCGTGTTCTTCCTCTTCGGCTATGTGAACTCCGCATTCGGCTCCTACTACCCCACCTACCTGCAGCAGGACTTCGGCATGGATATGGGCGCTGCGAATGGCATGACCTCCATCGCCACCATCGCCATGCTCGTCTCCGGTTTCGTGGGTGGCTTCATCCTGAATAAGGTGAAGGTCACCAAGCGCCCGGTGTATCTGCTCATCCTCTCGGTGCTCGTGGGCATCATGGGCCTTGCGATGTTCAATCTGCCCAGCGCTGATGTGCTCGTGCCGTTCCTCATCCTGTTCGGCTTCATCCTTCAGCTGTTCCCGGGATGCGCGTACTCCGTGGCGCCTGAGGCTGCCGCTTCTCCTGAGACGGTTCCCACGACCATGGGCGTGCTCGGGATCGGCCAGAACTTCGCAGGCGTGTTCGGCACGCTCATCACGAGCCTCTTCATGGTGAACATGGGGAACTCCTGGCAAGCAGCCACGATCCCCAATGGCATCTTCATGGTGCTCGGCGTGGTCTGCGCCGCCATCATGATCCCGCTCATGAAGAAGCAGTACGAGAAGTTCAAGATCGCTGACTAACGAGATCCCCGCTGCTCTCCTGATCTGCTGAGCGCAGCGGGGGAGCCTGCAAGAAGGAGCTCATCTTCGGGGGTGCGCATCTGCGAATGCGGCGCACCCCTGGGTCATTGCGCCGAAAAACCCCTTGGGAACATCAGAGGAGAAGGAAGGAGGGGGCTCGCTTGAGCATGCAGACGCATATCCACGTTGGTGCATTCGATTGGATCCGCTTGAGACACAACGGCGGGCTGTGATCACTGTTCCGTTCTTCGAGAAGAGGAGTTCAGATCCATGAAGCGCAATCCCAATCTCGTATTCGCAGTCATCCTCTTGACTGCCATCTGCTTCGCGGCGGGGCAATTCAAGGTGCCTCCCACATTGCCTGCAGCGATGGATGATCTGGGCATCGGCCTTGCCCAAGGCGGCTTGCTCATGTCCATCGTCGCGATCACGGCCATCATCCTAGCTCTCTTCGGCGGCCTCCTCACCGTGAGGTTCAAGCCGAAGACGCTGGCTCTCGTGGCCATCTTCTGTGCCCTCTTGGGCAATTTCGTCGGGTACGTGGCCCCGAGCTTCGAGCTCTTGCTCGTGAGCCGCTTGCTCGAGGGGTTGGGCTACGGCATGCAGACTGCCGTGCTGCCGACCATCATCGCCGAGATATATCCGGAGGGGAAGCAGCGCGTGCCCATGGCGCTCTATTCCATCTGGGTATCCATCGGCATGCTGTTCATCTTCAATTTCTCCAATGTGCTCATCGTGCAGTGGGGATGGCGTTCCTGCTGGCTGTTCTGCGGCATCGTGTTCATATTCATCCTGGCGCTGTTCTGGATCGTGGTGCAAGAGCCCGCTGATTCGGCATTGGCTCAGAGCTCGTCATGGGCCGAGGAGAAGAAGGCCATGGGCATCGAAGCGCGCAACGGCGCTACGTGGTGCTTGACGTTGGTGTTCACGATCTTCGGCTTCGGGTGCGCGGCGTTCACGACATTCGCGCCCACGTTCTGCATCCAGACCATCGGCATGGACCCGCTTGCCGCCAATACCGATACGGGCTTCCTGTCCTTCGGCATGCTGGCAGGTGGCTTCCTCATGACGGCGGTGCTGGGCATCTACAAGGGATCGCGACCGAATCTGCTGATCGCGGTGACCGTGCTCACGGGCATCTTCTTCGTGTTCGCATTCACGCTCAGCTCAGAAGGTCAGGTGCTCCCCTTCTGCCTGGTGTTCGGCGTGGTGCTCCAGACCATCCCTCCCATCACCTTCGCAGTGGCGCCGGAGACAGCTGCCATGCCGAAGACCGTGGGGATGGCTCTCGGCATCGCCACCTGTGGCGATCACCTCGGTTCGTTCATCGGGACGGTGGCGCTGGGCTCTGTCGTAGAGGCGGCGGGGAACGACTGGTCGGTGGCTGTGCCCACCATGGCCGTGTTCTCCCTCTTGGGCATCGCTGGCGCGATAGGGTATCGCCACGCCATGAAGAAGCGGCACGCGAAAGGCGCAGACGCCCTCTGATGACGGCTTCGCGCACGTGATGGTCGGGCCACCTCCCTGCTCTCGGGGTCGTGGTCCGATCTGCTCTGGGGTTGCGCGCAGAGCGGTCAGCGCGTGGCGATGAATTCTGAGAAATCGCAGCCGATCAGCTTCTTCAGCTTGTCGGGGTTGTGCTTGAAGCTGCCGTAATAGATGGCCATGTCCAGCATGATGCGCATGCGAGCCCAGCCCTCATCCAGATCGAGCCCGAAGCGCGTCTCGATCTTGTCGATGCGGTAGAGCACGGTGTTGCGGTGCACGTTGAGCTTCTCCGCCACGACCGTAGCCTTGCGCTCATGATAGATGTAGCAGGCGAGGATCTGGGCATCGTTGCTGCCATGGGCTATATCGTCCACGAGGATCTTCTCGAGCACGGTGTGCGAGAAGGAGAAGTCGCGAAGCTCCTGGTCCATCTCATCAGCGCTCACGATGGTGAAGCGCAGGGCCTCTTCGAAGGAGTAGCAGAGGTGCGGCTCTGCCTCGCTCGACACGACGAAGTGCGCCTCGAAGTCTATCCTGCTGCGATAGCGCTCGACCAGCTCTATCTGCTGGTATGCCAGCCTCAAGTTGAGCACATCCTCGAACACTTGCGAGAGGGCGATATAGAAGCGTTGGGGGTCCAGGGTCGAGGAGAGCTGCTCTTCGATGGTGATGTTGGAGAGCCGGCTGTCGACGCCCTTCGAATAGAGGAGCGCATAGGCGTTGCCCTCATAGGCCACCGCAAGGCTCATGCCCGAGTTGATCTGCTTCAATGCGGCCATGATCTCCGGCCTGTCCAACGGGTGATCGTCGGAGCGCTGCTTGATGCAGATGAGGCGATATTCTGCGTCAAGGGGCAGATGCGTGTTCTCTGAGTAGTCCTCAAGCTGCCCAGCGCCGATATAGCGTTCCTGCACCAGGTTATCGAAGAGCGTGTATGCAGAATACCTCGTTGGCTCGAATCGGCCGGTCCTCGTGCCGAGGCGATCGGCGAGCTGCTTCACGATCATGTCGAGGAAATCCATCTGCCCGGCAGAGGGCTCGTCTTCGAAGAGAGCGCAGAGGTAGCGCGACGACCCTGACCCTATGGAGAGCGTGCGAGCCTCTACATAGGAGCTGCCCTTCTTGCCGCGAAGCTCGAGAGAGCGATTACGGAAGACGGAGACATCATTGAGCACTTCGGATTCGCGTCGCGCATAGTCCTTTGCCAGGGGCGTGTTCGGATTGAGCCAGCCCCGAGCGATCGCATCCAGGTCGTGATCGTAGAGGATCAGCGAGGCTTCCAGCAGGTGCCCGCTCGCATTGAGCATCCGGGAGATGCCCTCACCGGATGTGGGTTGGGTCGCCATGCTCATCTGCCATTCCTGCATGGCCAAGAAGTGGTTCTGGAGCCGTTGGAGAAGGCCCGAGGAGCGTGGGTCGTCCTTGATGACGACGATCGGGTTCGGATATCCGCTCAGGTTCTGGTCGATCGCATCCTCTTCAGCGATGGCGATGATCAGCGCTTTGGGGTAGCGTTGGGAGAGCTTCGGCAGCGCTTCCATCTTGCAGACGAGCACGACCTCCTCTTCCTTGATGAGGCCCTGCTTCCAATTGAAGGATGATGCCCAGCGAAGCCGAGCTGGGTGGTCGTGCGGCTCGGATATCACCTGACAGGGGCGCAGTGCGGCGATGAGCATGTCATAGGTGATGTAGGGCATCCGGTTTCGCGTGCTCATGCGTATCCTACCTCCTGTTGATGCGGAGACGGATGATGTGAGATGGAATCTATAGAGCATATCAGGCTTCGCTCGGATATCAGCCCAGCCTGGGCTGAATGCTGCGATTCGATGAGGGTAAGTAAAGGTTGAGGTGAGGTGCTTAACCAATGCCCGCGCACGCTCTCGGGCGTGTGCGCCCCGAGCGCTGCCTCGTCTGCTGCCGCAAGGTGCGCACTGCGTCCTTGCTATACTCGCAGGCATTGCAATCTGGGCGAAAGGGTCATCGTGGCATTCCTGCTTGGCTGCGAGAAGGTGTCTGTGGAGGTGCCGTCGAAGACGGTGCTCTCCGATGTGTCGCTGGGCGTGGATACGGGCCAGCGCATCGGCATCGTCGGGCGCAACGGGGATGGCAAGTCCACGCTGCTGAATGTGCTCGCAGGTAGGCGCGAGGTGGATTCTGGTCGCGTCATCCGCACCGGTGGCACCACCGTGGGCATCTTGGCTCAGGCGGATGGCCTGGCTGATGATGCCAGCGTGCGCGAAGCGGTGGTGGGTGACGTTCCCGAATACGTATGGGCATCGGACGCGAAGATACGCGCCATATTCGAGAATCTGCTCGAGGATATCCCCTGGGATGCGCTTGTGGGCACGCTCTCTGGTGGCCAGCGTCGCCGCGTGGACCTAGCGCGCGTCTTGGCGGAGGATGAGGATGTCCTCATGCTGGATGAGCCCACGAACCACCTGGACATCCGAGCCATCACGTGGCTGGCATCCCATCTGAGGACCCGCTGGCGTCGTGATGCCGGGGCGCTGCTCGTGGTCACGCATGACCGATGGTTCCTGGATGAGGTCTGCAACACGATGTGGGAGGTGCATGATGGGCGTGTCCTCCCCTTCGAGGGCGGCTTCTCCGCCTACATCATGCAGCGGGTCGAGCGCGAGCGGCAGGCGGCGCTCGCAGAGCAGAAGCGCCAGAACGCCCTACGGCGAGAGCTAGCGTGGCTCTCTCGGGGTGCGCGCGCTCGTGCGACGAAACCCAAGTTCCATGTGGCCGCTGCCAAGGCGCTCATCGCAGACGTGCCGGAGCTGCGAGACGATATCCAGCTCAAGCGCATGGCCATGGCGCGCATCGGCAAGCAGGTGGTGGACCTCGATCGGGTGACCGTGTCGTTCGATGGCGACAGCCCTGTGATCGACGATGTCACGTGGATGATCGGCCCGGGCGACCGCATCGGCTTGGTCGGCGGGAACGGTGCGGGCAAGACCACGCTCCTGCGCGTGATAGAGGGCGCGCTCGCACCTACGCGGGGGCGCGTGAAGATCGGCCAGACGGTTCGATTCGCCGTCCTCTCCCAGCATCTGGACAACCTGCGCGCCTTCGAGGGCGATGTGGTGCGGCAGGCAGTGGCGCGCTTCCCCCATCGGACGATGCTCGATGGCAAGGAGGCCACATCCTCGCAGCTCCTAGAGCGGCTCGGGTTCGACAAGGCCGACCTGAACGAGCCGGTGGCTGACCTGTCCGGAGGCCAGAAGCGCCGGCTGGCGCTCATGATGATCTTGCTGGAGGAGCCGAACGTCCTGATCTTGGATGAACCGGGCAACGACCTTGACATAGACATGCTGGCGGCTGTGGAGGACATGCTGGATGGGTGGCCGGGAACGCTGATCTTGGTGACGCATGACCGCTTCCTCATGGAGCGCGTGACCGATCACCAGTTCGCCTTGATCGACGGGCGCCTTCGCCATCTCCCGCGCGGTGTGGATGAATACCTGGAGCTCATGGATGCGGCGGCGCAGGCAGCGAGCGATGCGCCTTCCTCGGAGGATGCTCCGGCTGAACCCGAGGTGGTTGATCCGGTGCTCTCCAATGCCGAGCGGCATCGGTTGACGAAGCTGGTCGCATCCCTCGAGCGCAAGATGGAGACGGCGGCGAGCAAGGTGGAGGCTGCGCGTGCAGCCATGGCGGAGGTGGATCAGACGGACTTCGCAGCGCTCACCGAGGCGCAGAGCGCGGTGGACGGGGCGCAAGAGGCGCTCGGGCAGCTGGAGGAGCAGTGGCTAGAGGCCTCTGAGCAGCTATCCATGTGATAGCATGCAGGGAAAGCGGAGGAGAGCAAGGGGGATATGCGTGGAGAAGATCTCGACTTCGCATGAGGATTACCTCGAGGCCATGGTCATGCTGGGCGGCAGCGAGCAGTCGTCGGTGCGTGGGGTGGATGTGGCGGAGAAGATGGGCGTCTCCAAGGCATCCGTGAACAAGGCGGTGTCGGTCCTCAAGGAGAAGGGGTACGTGACCCAGCCGTACTACGGCGACATCACGCTCACGCATGAGGGAAGCGCATACGGCAACAAGGTGCTGATGCGCCATCGCACGCTCACGAGGTTCCTGCATCGGGGCCTTGGCATAGATGAGGCTACGGCCGAGCGAGAGGCGTGCATGATGGAGCATGCCATCAGCGACGAGTCGTTCGAGAAGTGGATCGCATTCATAGATAGCCTCGATCTGTAGACGGCGTGCAAGAGCGCACGACCGCGGCGGCGGAGGGTTGGAATGCGCGCCCAAAGATGATAATCTGACATGAGCTTCATTGCGAAGACGCGATGCGAACACACTACTTGCAACAGGAGCGAACCTTTGGCTGCACCGTCCAGGATCGTCTCGTTCGACGAGGCACGACGCAATACGCGCGCTATCCCTGCGCGCTCGGATGCTCGTGGTGGTCGTCGCACATCCAGTGACCGGTATTCGGACAGCCAGAATCTGAGCAACATCTTCAAGCTCGACTTCGTGGAGGACGGATCAGCCAACAGCGTTGCTTCGCCGTCAGGTCCGCGCCAGGCCATCTTCAGCGAAGACGACCTGATCGAGGAAGAGGGCGGCGCTGCTCCTGCAAAGGGTCCTGCGGGCCTCCTGCGCAAGATATCGGATGCGCGCAAGTCGAAGGCCAAGCGCAATGCTGAGCGTGCGTTCGAGAAGAGCTATGGCGGCACCGGAGCTGGTGGGGCATCGGAGGGTGGCCCGCGTGCGGCGCTGCATACGGGCAACATGGGGGCGTCGCAGAAGAAGGCGATGCGCATCCAGGGCGGTCGTGGTGCTGGCTTCAGCCTGGGCGGCTTCTCGCTTCCGAGCATCAGCCTCCCGCATCTCTCGCATGCCTTCAAGCGCAACGTGACCGTCGTCGCGTGTGCGATCGCGGCCATCATGCTGTTCGGCTCCATCTACACGCCCGCACAACAGTATTACCAGCAGATACGCGAGCGCGATCGGCTGTCTGCCGAATACGAGCTCGTGCAGGAGCGCAACGAGGTGCTCCAGGCCAACGTCGACCGTTTGGGCACCGATGAGGGCTTGGAGGACAAGGCGCATGCGGAATTCGGGTTGGTGAAGCCCGATGAGGAGACCGCGAGCGTCATCGGGATAGAGGTGGATAGCTCACCTGACTTCCACGCGAATGTGACACCGGGAAGCGTGCCGGCTCCCGAGACGTGGTATTCGGGGCTGCTCGACGTGCTCTTCATGTATGACCGCGGGTGACATGGCGGGATGTGGGGTGCCTGCGGGCGCTATGGGCGCGCGCCGAGCGATGGTGCGCCGTGCAGCCATCGACATAGGGACGGTCACGTGTCGTCTCATGGTGGCAGATGTCGACGGTGCGGATATCCGCGTGATCGAGCGCGGCTATGAGGTCACGAACCTTGGCGAAGGCGTTGACGCAACAGGTCGCATCTCCGAGGCGGCGATCGAGCGTGTGGCTCATGCCGTTGATGGGTTCCTGCGCGCACGCGATGCGCTCTCCACGCCAGAGCATCCCGTGGTGAGCACCACGGTCATGTCGACCTCTGCGGCACGCGATGCGAAGAATGCTGCTGAGTTCGCTGACATGCTCGCGCGGCGAGGCCTGCATCTGGAGGTCATCACAGGGGACAAGGAAGCGGAGCTGACCTTCCGCGGTGTCGTGGCAGGGCTGCCCCTTGGCACGAAGGTGGCCGTCGTCGATGTGGGTGGTGGCTCCACCGAGGTCTCGTTCGGCGAGGTGGGATGCGGCCTCAGCGCGGCCCGCTCGTTCGACATCGGGTGCAGGCGCATGACAGAGCGCTTCTTCCGCCATGACCCACCGCTTCCCCTTGAGGTGGATGCGGCGATGGAATGGGCCACATCCCAGTTCCAGGAATGGGCAGCGCAGCTCCCATTCAGCACGGATGCATTCCAGCTCTTCGCTGTTGCGGGCACCGCTACGAGCGCGATCAGCATGCGCGAGGAGATGCGCGTCTACGACTCGGAGCGCGTCCATGGGGCGCGCATGGATGTCGATCAGCTCGAGCAGCTGGCAGGGCGCTTGGCGGCTATGACCGAGCGAGAGCGCGAGCAGGTGACGGGCTTGGATCCGAAGCGCGCGCCCGTCATCGTGGCGGGGCTCCTCATCCTGACCGCTGTCCTGCGGTCTTTCGGGTTCGGCGCATTCACCGCAAGCGAATCGGACATCCTGCAAGGAATGCTATCATGTGCGGCGGAAGAACCAGTTCGCAGCGGTCAAGTCAGGTGACATGGAGACTATCAATCAGATCCTGGATTCGGTCCAGGCCCAGCCAGCTACATTCGAAGAGTATCTTGACTGTTACGCTGATCGTGTGGGCGGCCTGATAAACAGCTACATTCCCGAAGGCACCCATCCTGATATGGATCGCTATCTCTACGGTCCGCTGCGCCAGTATTCGGACAATGGTGGCAAGCGGCATCGTCCGTTGATCTGCTTCGCGGCCTGCTTGGCAGTGGGCGGCAATGCTGATCTTGCCATGTCGGCGGCATCGGCCATCGAGCACTTCCATACCGCTGCGCTCATCCATGACGATATCGCCGATGAGGCGGAGCTGCGTCGCGGTGAGCCGTGCCTGCATCTGACCGAGGGGCTGGGCCTTGCCATCAATATGGGGGACCTGGCGCTCTCGCTGGTGAATGGCACCGTCATGCGCGATCCGATGCTGGATGATGCGACGAAGGTGCGCGTCGTGACGGAGCTCGTGGAGATGACGCGCCGCACCGTGGAGGGGCAGGCGTTGGATATCGGCTGGGCGCGCGATGAGCGCTACGACATCACGCCTGCTGACTACCTTGAGATGGCGACGCACAAGACGGCGCACTATTCTGGTGCGGTCCCCCTGGCCATCGGTGCCATCATCGGGGGCGGCACGGAGGCTGAGGTGGAGGCTCTGCGCAGCTATGGCCTTGCCACGGGGCTCGCCTTCCAGATCCAGGATGACCTCCTGAACCTGATCGGCCGCGAAGAGAGCACTAAGAAGGATTTCCGCAACGACATCACCGAGGGCAAGCGCACGCTCGTGGTCGTGCATGCCTTGGGTGCGCTGGATGGCGATGATCGGGCTCGCCTCATAGAGGTGCTCTCATCCCGCACGAAGGATCCGGCCGTCCTAGAAGAGGCGGTCTGCCTGATGGAGCGTGCTGGCAGCATCGATCACGCGCGCAGCTATGCCGAAGAGCTCACGGCGCAGGCCAAGGAGCGCCTGAATCAGGAGATCCCCCAGAGCACCGCGCGCGATCTGCTGGAATCCATGGCCGACTGGTTCGTGCACAGGCTTCGCTGAGGACGGCATCCGTGAAGGCCATTCGACTGGGAGATACCGGGGTCGCGGTAGAGGATGTCCAGCAGAGGCTGGCGCTGCTCGGCCGCTTGCCCGAATCAGATGTGACCGGCTCCTTCGGTGAATCCACCTTGGCGGCGGTGCGCTCATTCTGCGAGGACTTCGGATTCGATGCGCAAGACCATGTGGATGCTGCGGTGTGGCGCATGCTGGTGGATGCCACCTACAGCTTGGGCGATCGCACGCTGTATCTGCGCATGCCCAACTTCCAAGGGCATGATGTCGAAGAGCTGCAACAAGCGCTCGGGGCGCTCGGATTCTTGGTCGGCGGCGAAGATGGCGTCTTCGGTGCGCATACCGAGGATGCGCTGCGCAAGTTCCAGATGAACCTGGGGTTGCCCTCTGACGGCATCGCTGGAGCGTACACCTTCACGGCGCTCCGGAACCTAGAGCACTCCTGGGCGGGCAAGGGCTCGCTTTCGCAAGGCACGCATCTCGGGTTCGCCCGCGCTGCGGATGTGCTGGAAGAGCACGCCATCTGCCTGTTCGGCACGACGGCGTTCACGCGCTCGGTCGCGTCCCGGATGTCGAACCTGGCGCTCGCCACCAACCCGTCGAGCCGGATCGTGAGCGCGGACACGCTGTCCGTGGAGCCTGACGGGTCCATGGTGCTCGTGCAGATCGCCATGAAGGCTGAGGGCGATGGCGTGCCCACGGTCACCTATATAGATGATGATTCGCTCTCCGTGCGCCTGTCAGGTGCGCTGCAGAGCGGGAAGAGCAGCCATCCGTATCGCGTGAGGGTGGTCGTGCCAGGGGAGAGCTGGGAAGGCGCTGGCGAAGATAGGAGCGCCCAGCATTTCGCCATCACGCTCTTGGACGCGCTCTGCGCAGCGCTCTGATCATCCTGAACCTCTTTCCGATCATCTCGTAGGGCCGCCTGGTCCCTCTATGATCCGTGCCGGCAAGCCGGCGCCCGTGAACAACCTGCGATAGCGTCACCGGACCGATATCCTGATTCTTCCGTAGGGGCGCAGTCCATCTGCGCGCCTGTATCGAGACGTGCCAATCTATCTCATGCCACCGTATTCAGATGCTCTGTAGGGGCGCAGCTCATCTGCGCCCGTCGTGCCTGTCCAGGACATGCCGCATATCAAGATTGCTGCCGATAACGGCCGCAGGCAAGTTGCGGTCTTGCGGCTCCAAAGCCGCTGGATGCGTGGTGTCGGCACCGCTGCAGCCCCCGTCGGGATAATGGTGACTTTGTGGGTCAATGTGTACGGATCGTGGATGTCGGCCCCGTTCAGGGCCATTTGTGAACATTGTGCGAACGCCGCGAGACGACTTTGTGGAGAGTGCCTCCCTTTCGGTTACCGAGGCGTCATGAAACCGTAATCTCTTGCGCCACCGAGACGCGAACGCAGTTCCTCATCGCAGGAAGAACGAACAAGAAACGACTCGCGCCGCTTTCGCGAGGCAAGCGTCAAGGGGCTGTCCCTGAGCCGACCATCGGCTTCGGGGCAGGAGGACCCGTCTGCAAAGCGCAGGAGAGCAGACCCGTTATAAGGACATCGTTTGAGCACGCGAAGCATCAGCATACGGAACCACGGCAAGCACGCCAAGAACGAACCAAGAATGCAGCAGTTGACACACCAGAAGAGAAGGCTTGCGGGGGCTTCGCTCGCATTGATGCTCAGCGTGAGCAGCGCTGCGCTCACCCAAGGAGCAACCCTGGCGTTCGCCTCTGAGTCGGACGATGATCCAGTGGCCGAGGCTGTTGATGCGCCGAACGCATCGGCGGAGATCAGTGCTGAGATGATCCCGCTCGCCAGCACATCGCTCAATGCATGCGTGAATGCGCTGAGCGCTGATCTGGGACACGGTTCCTCGCTCATGGATGCGGCTAGCTACGATCCCGTTGCAGAGCGCAATGCTCAGGTGGAGACGCTCATAGACGAGGCGATCTCCCACCTTGGGACGCCGTATCGCTATGGCGGCACCACGCCTGCCGGCTTCGATTGCTCGGGCTTCACGGGCTATGCGTACCGGAATGCGCTCGGAATAGAGCTTCCTCGCTCTGCGGCAGCGCAATCGGGCGTGGGCGAGCAGGTATCCCTTGCAGAGGCTCAGCGTGGTGACCTCGTCTTCTGGGGTGGTCGTGGCGGTGTCTACCACACGGGCATCTATCTGGGAGATGGCGAATACATCCATGCCGCTGCGAGCGGATGCGTTCAGATCCAGAACGTTGCGACCTACGCGCCCTCTTTCGCCATGCGCCTCATCTAGTTGTCGAGGGGAGCAGCGGGCTTCGCCCATTCGCGGAGCCCCCTCCTTTCTTATATAGGCATCACATACATAGGCATCATCCATCTTGGTCCCTGCGCATGCGGGGACCTCGTGCTCATGGGCGGTGTGCCCTGTGGGAATCGCTTGGATCGTGGTGACGGACGCCATCCATCTGCGCCTGTTCTGGTCTCATGAGATGCATCCGATGCGTGGTGGAAGATGGTAGGGGTGCAGGGACTCGAACCCTGAAGCCGAAGCGGCGGATTTTAAGTCCGCTGTGTATGCCAATTCCACCACACCCCCACGCGCATGATTCTACTTCATTCGCGAAACAGAGCTGACATCGTTCGAGTGATAGAATCCCTCCAACTCATATACATATATGTGCATCGGAGGAGCGAGGACCCATGACGCGTCCCATGACCATGGCGGAGAAGATACTGGCAGCTCATGCTGGCTTGGATGAGGTAGAGCCGGGGCAGCTCATCGAATGCGATCTGGACCTGGTCCTTGCCAATGATGTGACGGCTCCCCTTGCCATTCGGACGTGCACGGAGATAGCGGATGCCGTGTTCGACAAGGATAAGGTGGTCCTCGTCCCTGATCATTACGTGCCCAACAAGGACATCAAGAGCGCCGAGCAGGCGAAGATCGTGCGCGATTTCGCTCATGATCAGGGCATCTCGCATTTCTACGAGGTGGGCTGCATGGGCGTCGAGCATGCGCTGCTCCCGGAGCAGGGGGTCGTCGGCGCGGGGGATCTCGTGATCGGCGCCGACAGCCACACGTGCACCTATGGTGCACTGGGCGCGTTCTCGACAGGCGTTGGCTCGACGGATGCGGGCGTGGGCATGGCTACGGGCAAGGCGTGGTTCAAGGTGCCGGAGACCATCAAGTTCGTGGTGGACGGCCATCTGGCTCCTGGGGTCACGGGCAAGGACCTCATCTTGCACATCATCGGGCTGATCGGCGTGGACGGAGCGCTCTACAAGGCCATGGAGTTCACGGGTTCCGCCATCGAGGCGCTGCCGATGGACGAGCGCCTGAGCATCTCGAACATGGCCATCGAAGCGGGCGGCAAGGCCGGCCTCATCCCTGTCGATGATGTCACGCGCGCGTATCTGGACGCACGCGCCGAGCGTCCCTTCGTCGCATATCATTCCGACCCCGACGCGCAGTTCTCAGAGGTCATCCAGATAGATGCCGCTGACGTGGTGCCCACCGTGGCATTCCCGCATCTCCCTTCCAATACGCGTCCCGCAACGGAAGCGCGCGATGTGCAGATAGACCAGGCGGTCATCGGCTCGTGCACGAACGGGCGCCTGCGCGACATGCGCCAAGCGGCCGAGGTGCTGCGCGGTCGCACTGTCAGCCCACGCGTGCGGTGCATCGTGATCCCGGCAACGCAGGCGGTCTACCAAGCATGCGTGGATGAGGGCCTCATGGATGTGTTCCTTGCGGCGAATTGCGCGGTGAGCACGCCCACCTGCGGCCCGTGCCTCGGTGGCTACATGGGCATCTTGGCGGCGGGCGAGCGGGCCATCGCCACCACGAATCGCAACTTCGTCGGTCGCATGGGCCACCCCACCTCAGAGGTGTACCTCGCAAGTCCCGCTGTTGCGGCGGCTAGCGCGGTCATGGGCCATATCGCCATCCCTGAGGACCTTCCGCCGTGTGCGAAGGATGCTGGGGCTCGGAAAGCGGTCAACTTGGCAGACGATGGCGGCGTCGGACATGGGGGACCTGCGGGCACGGTCACCTTGTCTGTCGCCGATCTTGCCGCCGAGTCGGATCAGGGTGACCCCGCGGGGCTGTTCGGCGGAGCGATCGCCATCAACATGGCAGACCTCTCATAGGGCGGCACGCGCAACGCGATCAGGGCATGAGGGAAGGCGAGCGGCGGGTCTGGCGGCCTGCTGGCACGAGGTTCGACGAGGTTGAGGAGACATCCCATGGAATTCGAGGGCAAGGCATTCCGATATGGTCGGGACATCGACACCGATGTCATCATCCCGGCGCGCTATCTGAACACCTCTGACGCGCAGGAGCTGGCCGAGCACTGCATGGAGGACTTGGATGCCACGTTCACCGAGCGCGTGGAGCAAGGCGACATCATCGTGGCCGAGGAGAACTTCGGCTGCGGCAGCTCGCGCGAGCATGCGCCCATCGCCATCAAGGCGGCAGGCGTGGACGTCGTCATCGCCAAGTCGTTCGCGCGCATCTTCTATCGCAATGCCATCAACACAGGGCTTGCCATCATGGAATGCCCTGATGCGGTGGATGCCATCAGCGAAGGCGATGTGGTCAAGGTGGATGCTGCGTCCGGCATCATCACGGATGTGACCACGGGGCAGGAGTTCACAGCGCAGCCCTTCCCGTCCTTCATAGCTGAGATCATCGAGGCGGGCGGCTTGGTGCCGCGCTGGAAGGGCAAGCTCGCACAGTGACAAGGAAGAGGTTAGGTGGCATGCGTGCGCATCGGTGCGTCTGTGCCACGCTCAGCAGGGGAGGGGATTCTTGATGGAAGCGCATCGCATCTGCTTGTTGCCGGGAGACGGCATCGGGCCTGAGATCATCGCCGAGGGCGTCAAGGTGCTCAACGCCGTGGGCGCGAAGCACGGAGTCGCGTTCACATGCACGGAGGCGGCTATCGGGGGATGCGCGATAGACGAGTTCGGATGCGCGCTCCCGGATGCCACCCTTGAGGCGGCGAAGGCGTCAGACGCGGTCTTGCTCGCGGCGGTGGGCGGTCCGAAGTGGGACACGACAGATCCCACGCGCCCGCGTCCTGAGCAGGGGCTCTTGGGCATCCGCAAAGGACTCGAGCTCTACACCAACCTGCGTCCCGTGCAGATATTCGATGCGCTGGCCGGTGCCTCCACGCTCAAGCCCGAGGTGATCGAGGGGGTGGACCTCATGATGGTCCGCGAGCTCACGGGAGGCGTGTACTTCGGACGTCGCGAGCGCTTCTATGATGAGGAGGGGGCGGGTCCGCATGGCGCGCCCGGGCAGCGTGCGTACGACACCATGGAGTATCGCGAATATGAGATAGACCGCATCGCCCGCCAAGCATTCGAGGCGGCGCGTCGCCGTCGCGGCAAGGTCACCTCTGTGGACAAGGCGAACGTGCTGGAGTCATCGCGCTTGTGGCGCGAGGTCGTGCATGCCGTTCATGATGCGGAGTATCAGGACGTGGAGCTGGAGGATATCCTGGTGGACAATTGCGCCATGCAGCTGATCACGCGTCCGGCGGACTTCGATGTCATGGTGACGGAGAACATGTTCGGCGACATACTCTCCGACGAGGCTGCGCAGATCACGGGGTCGCTGGGGATGCTGGCAAGCGCCAGCCTGGGCGACGGCGTGGCGCTCTATGAGCCGAGCCATGGGAGCGCGCCGGATATCGCGGGACGCGGGATCGCCAATCCGCTCGCGCAGATCCTGTCCGTGGAGATGATGCTGCGCTATAGCTTCGACATGCACGAGGGTGCGGATGATATCCGCCGCGCTGTCACGCGGGTGCTGGATGAGGGTTGGCGCACGGGGGATATCGCTGATGCGGATACGCCCGCGGACAAGGTGGTGGGCACTGCGGCCATGGGAGACCTGGTGGTCGAGCACCTGTAGCGTACGGAGCGCAGGCGAAAGCGCCTGGGCTTGAAGGAGGCGGGCGGTACGACGTCTGCCGGGAATGGATGAAGGAAGAAGGTTCGAGCAGATGGCCATCAACGCGCCCGAGGGCACCTATGACATGCTCCCCGATCGCAAGCTCTTCTGGGAGCAGTTCAAGAGAGCGGCCCAGGAGGTCTTCGGGACCTATGGGTACCTCCCCATCGAAACGCCGGTGATAGAGCGCACGGAGCTGTTCGTGCGCGGCATAGGGGAGGCCACGGATGTGGTCAGCAAGGAGATGTACACCGCCATCTCCGGAGGGAACCTGGCGAAGCTCTTGAACGGCGAGAAGCTGTCGAGCAAGAGCCGGCTGTCCTTGCGCCCTGAGGGCACCGCGGGCACCGTGCGCGCATGCGTGCAGCATGATCTGGTGCCGCAGGGAGCGCCTCCGGCGAAGCTCATGTACGCCGGGCAGATGTTCCGTGCTGAGCGTCCTCAGCAGGGACGACAGCGCGAGTTCAACCAGGTCGGGATCGAGTGCTTGGGAGCTGAGGATCCGACGATCGACGCCGAGGGCATCATCATGCTCATGCGCTTCTTCACGTCGGTGGGCATCCCGGATGATGCCATGACGCTGCTCGTGAATTCCATGGGATGCGAGAAGTGCCGTCCGGCATATCGCGAAGCTGTGCTCGCGCACATGCGTCAGCATGAGGAGGGTCTGTGCGACACCTGCAAGGAGCGCATGAAGTTGAATCCCCTGCGTGCCTTCGATTGCAAGAACGAGGCATGCGCGCAGATCATGGATGGTGCGCCCAAGATCAGCGACCATCTGTGCGACGAATGCGCCGAGCATCATGCGAAGGTCCGTGGCTATCTTGACCTTGCGAACGTTCGCTACCAAGAGGATCCCCGCTTGGTGCGTGGGCTGGATTACTACACGCGCACCGTCTTCGAGGTGCAGGTGGCCGATTCCGACAAGGCGCAGAACGCTATCGGAGGTGGCGGCAGGTACGACAAGCTGGCTGAAGAGATCGGCGGCAGGCCCACGCCCGGCTTCGGCTTCGCACTCGGGTTCGAGCGATGCGCTGATGCGATCGCGAAGGCCGGGGTGGAGCTCCCCACCGCACAGCGCTGCGACCTGTTCGTGGCCTGTGTGGAAGATGCTGCGCGCACAGATGCCTTCCAGCTTGCCCAAGCGTGTCGCGACGCGGGCCTCACGTGCCAGATGGATCACCAGCACCGCAGCTTGAAGAGCCAGTTCAAGCTGGCAGACAAGCTGCATGCACGCTATGTGGCGGTGCTGGGTCCTGATGAGCTGGCAGAAGGGGTCGCCAATCTGCGCGACATGGAGACCCATGAAGAGCAGCGCATCGCCCTTGCGGAGGTCCCAGGCGCGTTGTCCTAGCGGTCGGCGTGAGCGCAACCTGTCGGGCTTGTGCGAAGGCTTCCGGGATGTGGAGGCTCTTGGGATCGCTCTCCTCTTATGGCCTGAACTGGCGTACAATATCGCAGTTTGCGTTCTACTGATACAGGAGAGATGGCCATGGCCGACTACATCAACGAATACAGCATGCATACCGCCACCTGTGGCGAGCTCCGCGCTTCTGATGACGGACGCGAGGTGGCGCTTGCAGGATGGGCGTGGCATACCCGCGACCATGGCGGTCTCATCTTCATCGATCTGCGCGACCGCACGGGCTATACGCAGATCGTCGTGGATCCTGATTGCGTCAGCGCGGAGGATTTCGCGAAGGCCGAGCATATCGGCCGCGAGGACGTGCTGAAGATCGACGGCCGCGTGCGCCTACGCTCCGCTGATGCCGTCAATCCTGACATGGCCACCGGTGAGATAGAGGTGCTGGCAAGCGCCATCCAGGTGCTGAACAAGTCCATCACGCCGCCGTTCGCCATCGAAGACGGCATCGAGACCGATGAGACCACGCGCATGAAGTGGCGCTACTTGGATATCAGGCGCCCGGAGATGTATGCGAACCTCCAGATGCGCCACACGGTGATGCAGGCCATGCGCCGCGCGCTCGATGAGCGCGGCTTCCTTGAGGTGGAGACGCCCATCCTGGCGAACTCCACGCCAGAGGGTGCACGCGACTACATCGTGCCGTCGCGCCCGAACCCGGGCAAGTTCTATGCGCTGCCGCAGAGCCCGCAGCAGTTCAAGCAGATGCTCATGGCGGGCGGCATCGAGCGCTACTTCCAGATCGCTCGCTGCTTCCGCGATGAGGACCTGCGCGCTGACCGCCAGCCGGAGTTCACGCAGGTGGATATCGAGATGTCCTTCGTCACGGAAGACGATGTGATGACCATGATGGAGGGCGTGCTGCATGAGGTGTTCGAGGCGGTGGGCCTTGACCTGCCCACGCCGCTGCGCCGCATGCCCTATGCAGAGGCCATGGACCGCTATGGATGCGACCGTCCGGATGTGCGCTTCGGGATGCTGCTCCATGACATCACCGACATCGTGCGCGATACCGGATTCAAGGTGTTCGCCAGCGTGGCCCAGGCGGGCGGCGTGGTGAAGGCCATCAATGCGAAGGGTGCAGGGGACTGGAGTCGCGGAGATGTGGAGAAGCTGGCCACCATCGCCGAGGCGAATGGCGCCAAGGGCATGGCCTGGGTCGCGTTCACCACGGGTGGCGAGGAGAAGAGCCCCATCAAGAAGTTCTTCACGGACGAGGAATGGGCGGCCCTCAAGACCGAGATGGAGGTCGAGCCGGGAGATCTGCTGCTCTTCGCGGCCGACAAGCCCGAGGTGGCGAATGCGGTGCTCTCTGCGCTGCGCCTGCACATGGCCGATGCGCTCGACATCCCGCGGGATGAGCATGCGCTGCTCTGGGTCGTGGACTTCCCGATGTTCAAGTATGACGAGGATGAGAAGAAGTACGCAGCCGAGCATCATCCGTTCAGCAAGATATGCGACGAGGACATGGACCTCATCGAGGGCGAGCCGCTCTCATGCGGCAGCTACGCTTACGATGTGGTGATGGATGGCTATGAGCTGGGTGGTGGCTCCATCCGCATCCATGACCCGGAAGAGCAGCGCCGCGTCCTGCGCGTGCTGGGCCTCACGGATGAGGACATCGACGAGAAGTTCGGGCACATCATCCAGGCGCTCTCGCTGGGCACGCCGCCTCATGGTGGCATCGCGCTCGGCCTGGACCGCTTGATCATGCTCCTGGCGGGCAAGGATTCCATCCGCGACGTCATCGCATTCCCGAAGACGTCCAGCGCATCCGACCCGATGACGGGAGCGCCGTCAGAG
Source organism: uncultured Eggerthellaceae bacterium (assembly GCA_910589125.1). GTDB lineage: Bacteria > Actinomycetota > Coriobacteriia > Coriobacteriales > Eggerthellaceae > MGBC163016. The sequence continues at coordinate 133,644 of CAJURX010000002.1, read as the reverse complement.
GTCACTGCGCGCCAGTTGAAGGAAGTCGACCTGCGGCTCTTGTAGGCTCTCGGAGGAGGTGCCGTGCTCCATCAGGATTACATCGTGCGCATGCTCTCCGAGCTTGCTGCAGCGGTGGCTCGATGCGTGCTGTATGGCAAGAACGAGCGCACCCCCGAAGAGGCTGCCGAGATGTTGGAGGAGGCAGTGGGCAACGCTGTTGCCATAGATGGGGATGCGTTCCTCTCCCTAGCGCCGGGCACCATCGCGCAGATCATGCAGGTCACGGGCACCGATCCGCGCGTCTCCGAGTATGTGGCGCGCTCCGTCATGCTGGCCGCTGCCTACCTTGAGGAGGCTGGGCGCACCGAGATGGCGCAGCTGCGCCGTGAGCAGGCGCTGGCCATCGCCGAGGCGTATGGGCATGACCTGACGGATATGGATGGTGGAGCGGATGAAGCCGGCTCTGCCGCGCTGGATGCCATGGCAGAGCATGCACCCGAGGAGGCCTAGCGAACGCCCTTCGCGGTGCGTGGGTGCCCTCGAAAGTATCATTTTGGCAACGGGTTCTGCGGAATCGCAGGGAGCGGGAAAATCCGCAGCCTTTTTCCGAACAAGTAGCGTATAGTGGTGCGTGCTCCGCACAATTGGGGCATGCTCAAGATGCGTAGATGATATCTTGAGCATCGGTTTTGAGGTCCTGCCAGGAAGGCGGGGCTTTAGGAAAGAGGATTTAGCATGGCGGAAGGTACAGTCAAGTGGTTCAACCCTGAGAAGGGCTACGGATTCATCTCTCAGCCTGATGGCGAAGATCTCTTCGTTCACTTCTCGGAGATCCAGATGGAGGGCTTCAAGACCCTGGACGAGGGAGCAGCTGTTTCCTTCGACATCACCACTGGACAGAACGGCAAGCTGCAGGCCAGCAACGTTACGAAGATCTAGTTCGAAGAAGTCCACAACATCGAATGGCCCCTGTATCCGCAGGGGTCATTTTTTATGCGCAGATGTCGGCTTGCCGGCACGGATCGCGAGACGGCACCAGGATGCTACTTGCTGACGAACTGCTCTCTGTGTCAGGCGATCAGCATGGCGTCGCCGAAGGAGAGCATGCGATAGCGCTCGCTGATGGCATGTGCGTAGGCTGCCATGACCTGGTCGCGCGTGGCGAAGGCTGACACCAGCATCATGAGAGTTGATCGGGGCACGTGGAAGTTCGTGATGAGGCCGTCCACCACATGGAAGGTGCTCCCCGGCAGGAGGAAGAGGCTCGTGGCTGCGCGCTCCTCGGGTGCGAGCCCCGTGAATGCGCCGGCTTCATCCCGGCATGCGCTCTCAAGGGAGCGAACGCTCGTCGTGCCCACGGCGAACACGCGACCCCCACGCTCCTTCGCCTCATGGATGGCGCTCACGGTGGCATCGGGGACCGTGTAGCGCTCGGTGTGCATGGCATGGTCCTCGGCCCGTTCCTCATCCACCACGCGGAACGTATCCAAGCCCACTTCGAGCTCCACCGTCTCCCAGCCCACGCCCTTCTCCTTGCATGCGCTGATGAGCTCGGGCGTGAAGTGGAGCCCAGCTGTGGGAGCGGCGGCGGAGGATTCCCGCTTGGCGTACACCGTCTGATAGAGCTCCTCATCTCCGGCATAGCCTTTGATGTAGGGCGGCAACGGCGTCTTGCCGGCAGCGTGGAGCGCGTCATCCAGGGAGGGGAGCTCGGTGCTCAGGCGAACGAGCCGCTCGCCCTTCTGAGCGTCCTTCGCCCAGTCTACCACCTCGGCGGACAGCACGACCGCACCCGTCCTGTCCATGAAGTCCACGACAGCGCCGCTACCTGGCTTCAGTCGCTTCCCGGGGCGCACGAGCGCTTCCCAGAAGGCGATGCGATTCGTGCGCGGCTCAGGCCCTGCTGCTTCCCGGAGCAGGAACACCTCAGCCTCGCCGCCGGTGCCGCGCTTGCGTCCCAGGAGCCGTGCAGGCAGCACGCGCGTCTCATTCGCCACGAGCACATCCCCGGGCTCCAGATAGTCGATCACGTCGCGGAAGATGCGGTCTGTCAGGGACCCCGTCGCGCGATCGAGCACGAGCAGTCGGCACTCGTCACGTGGCGTGTGCGGCTCCTGTGCGATCAGCTCGGACGGGAGCTCGTAGTCGAAGTCAGAGGTCCTCATAGCAATCCGTGCTTCCGGTAGATATCCAGCATGGCGGAGAGGGTCATCTTCCGCGCGAAGAGCTGCTTGTAGGTTGCCGTTTTGACCTTGCCGTCAGCCTTGAGCGCATCAAGATGCGCCACGATGTCGTCGTATTCCGCCACGACGGCGCTGCGCATGGCTCGATGCTGCTCGAGCGTGTCATCATGCATCGGTCTGCTCGCTTTCAGTGGTCCGCTCGTCGAGGGCTGTGCGCCCATCGCCTCCTGCTCGCGCGCTTTGCTCGCGGAGCGCTCTCTTGATGGCGCGCTTCCGCGCCTGCACGGCGTCGTAGCGGGCGTGCTCCTCGCGGCGCTCTTGGATGGCCGCATCGGCTTCTTCCCGCGCCTTGGCGCGTGCTGCCTTGCGTGCTTCGCGCTCGGCCTTGCGTCGGGCGCGTCCTTCGTCGGCCTCGGCCTTCGAAGGCAGGCAGCCGCAGTAGTCTTGCCGATAGAGCCCTGCCTCCTTCGATAAGCTGATGGTCTCGGGATAGAGCGGGGAGTAGTCCTCGAAGAACGGCGTGATGCCGAACAGCGCGCAGGCGCGATCGAGCTCCTCTTCGATGATGTCCGCGTATTGATACGGGCTCACGGAGAGCGTGGTGCCCAGAGCGGGGAACCCATGCTCCTTGGCGTAGCGCGCAGATGCTTCGAATCGCACCCGATAGCAGGCCCTGCATCGCTCTCGTGGCGGCGTGATGCCGTCCGAGGAGGTGCGCTCATCCTCGGAAAGGCAGCCAATGGCTTCCGCCCAAGCCGCCGGATCGTACGCCTCTGCGACGAAGGGCGCATCCGCGCTCTTCGCGTAGGTGCGCGCGGCATCCAGTCGCCGTGCGTGCTCATCAGCGGGAGCGATGTTGGGGTTGGCGAAGTGGATGTGCACCTCGGCTCCGCGCTCTTGGAGCGTGCGCAAGGGAGCTGTGGAGCACGGACCGCAGCAGACGTGCAAGAGCAGCCTCTCGGGTACGTGGCGCGCGTTCGATATGGGCTCTGTCGTAGGCATGCGCGCTATACTAGCATGTCAAAATGACCGATGCTCAACGGAGGATGCGCATGACTGACAAGCTCGACCCTCAGGGCGGATATCGCGCCATCTGCTTCGATCTGGATGGCACGTTGCTGCCCATGGACATCGACGAATTCATGAGCGCGTACTTCAAGCGCATCGCTGGGTTCATGGCTGCCCATGGCGCAGAGCCGCACGCATTCATGGCCGCGCTCAAGGCGGGCACGCAGGAGATGGCGAAGCATGCTGACGGGCGCACCAACGAGCAGGCGTTCTGGGATACGTTCTTCCCGGTCTACGAGGAGACAACGGGCATCGCGCTCACCGAAGAGGCGCGAGCGGACATGCGCGCGCTGTCACGGGAGTTCTACGAGACGGACTTCCCGCACATCGGGGATGGGTTCGAGGCGGATCCGGCAAGCGCTCGGGCGGTGGATGCGCTGGTGGAGAAGGACTATCCGCTGGTGCTGGCCACCATGCCCATGTTCCCGCGCCGCGCTGTGGAGCATAGGCTGGCGTGGGCAGGCGTCGATCCGGCCAAGTTCGCGCGCATCACATGCTATGAGAACGCCACGTCCGTGAAGCCCCGGCAGACGTACTTCTCCGAGGTGCTAGCTGCCATCGGCGTTCCCGGTTCTGAGGTGCTCATGGTGGGCAACAACACCATGGAGGACATGGCCGTGCTCGATCTGGGCGTGGAGGGCTATCTGGTGACGGATTGGCTGCTCGATCCGGTCTCGTTCGACCTGTCCACCATCAAGCATGGCTCCCTCGAGGAGTTCGCCGCGTGGGCAGAGGCGCTGCCTGCGTGCGCGCATCCAGCACAGGGCATACGCACGGATGTCATATCGCAGGAAGAATCGCTGCGCGTGCTGGAGGACAACGCTGTCGTGCCCATCGATCTGGAAGAGGCCGCGCGCAAGGCGGCGCTGGTGGCGGATGCCGTCACGGGAGAGCACGCGCCGGGGGATGCTGCGTCCCTCCGCGCGGAATAGCGGGCAGCCATGGCGCTCTTCGATTGCAAGGTGGATGTCACGAGCGGTCACGCTCGGGCGCTCACGTACGCCACGGCGCACGGTGACTTCCAGACGCCCATGTTCATGCCGGTGGGGACCCATGCCACGGTGAAGGGGATCACGCCGGATCGCCTTGAGGAGCTGCGCAGCCAGGTGGTGCTGGCGAACACGTATCATCTGGCCATGCGTCCGGGCGCTGAGCTGGTGGCCGAGGCTGGCGGGGTGCATGCATTCATGCACTACCCCGGCCCGATGCTCACGGATTCGGGCGGTTTCCAGATCTTCTCTTTGGCGGACACCGTGAAGCTCACCGATGACGGGGTGGAGTTCAAGAGCATCTATGACGGTGCCCGGGTGTTCTGGACGCCTGAGGAGAACATGCGCATCCAGGAGCTCATCGGCGCGGATATCGCCATGCAGCTCGATCAGTGCGCGCCGTACCCGGCCGAGCGCTCCTTCGTGGAGCGTGCCGTGGACCTGTCGGCTGCGTGGGCGGAGCGCTGCCTTGCTGCGCACGCGCGCAAGGATCAGACGCTGTTCGGCATCGTGCAGGGTGGCATGCATCTGGACCTACGCCTGGAGAGCGTTCGTCGGCTGCGTGAGATAGAGGAGGCGTCGCTTGCCGCAGGTGGCCGGCGCTTCGGCGGGTTCGGCATCGGCGGGTATTCCGTGGGCGAAAGCCATGAGGTGATGTTCGAGACGCTGGGCCAGGTGGCACGCGCGCTCCCTGATGATCGCCCGCGCTATCTCATGGGCGTGGGCAATCCCACCACGCTCGTGCGTGCCGTAGGCGAGGGCGTGGACATGTTCGATTGCGTGCTGCCCACGCGCACCGCGCGCATGGGGACGGCGTTCTCCAGCACGGGCCGCATGAACATGCGCAATGCCAAGTTCACGCACGACTTCACGCCGCTCGACCATGCGTGCTCGTGCTATACCTGCACGAATTTCACGCGGTCATACATCCGTCATCTGGTGAAGCAGGACGAGATGCTCGGCGGGATCCTGCTCTCCATCCACAATCTGCATTATCTGCTCGACCTCATGCACCGCGCGCGGGAAGCGGTGCTCGCGGGCGAATACGATGGTTTTTTGCAGGCTTGGATGGATTCCCCCGCTGCAAAGGATTATTGAGTTGCGTTTGTGGCAGAATATCGAGGTTACTGCTTAAAACGAACTGCAATATAAGGAGCATGCGTCATATGGCACTCGAACGTGCGAAGAAGAAGCCGGTGCGGACGAAGGACCGCCGCAACATCTGGCTTCTGATCCTCTCTACCCTGCTCATCATCGGCTCGATCATCCTGTTCACGCCCCCGCAAGACAAGATCACGCAGGGCCTGGACATCCGCGGCGGCTTGTCCGTGGTGCTGTCCGCGAACCCGGATGAGGGCCAAGAGGTCACGACCGAGGATATGGAGCAGGCTCGCACGATCATCGAGAACCGCGTGAACGCCCTGGGTGCCTCTGAGGCCACGGTGCAGGTGCAGGGCACCGACCAGATCCTCGTGCAGATCCCAGGCCTGGAAGATGCTGAGCAGGCACTGGAGACCATCGGCTCCACGGGTCAGCTGGCCTTCGCGCGCTTGGATTCGTTCACCGATGATGCAGTGGTGGAGGACATCCAGAACGGCAACTATGGTGACTACGCCACCATCAAGGATGACTTCGGCTATTCCTTCCCCGCTGAGGAGGGCAAGGAGCTGAAGGTCGACCCCAGCACGTACACCACCATGTTCACGGGTGACAGCCTTGAGCGCGTGACGGTGGACCGCGCAAGCCAGACGAGCGCCTACTATGCGGTGAATCTGGATCTGGATCAGGCGGCAACGGAGGCGTTCGCCGAGGCCACGCGCGATCTGGTGGTCACGAAGGGCCAGATCGTCATCCTCTTGGACAACAACGTGGAGAGCGCGCCGGCAGTGCAGGCCATCATCTCGGATGGCAACGTCTCCATCACAGGCAACTACTCCGCAGATGAGGCGAAGGCGTTCCAGGCCGTGCTGGAGAGCGGCTCGCTCCCGGTGAACTTCGAGTTCTCCACCAGCCAGGTGGTGGGCCCGACGCTCGGACAGGATGCTCTGTTCGCCGGCCTCATCGTCGTGCTGATCGGCCTTGCGCTGGTCATGCTGTACCTCCTGTTCTTCTACAAGGGCCTCGGCTTCATCACGGCGGGTGCCATGCTCGTGTTCGCCATCATCTATCTGGGCATCTTGGCGGCGCTCTCCGCATTCGGGCTGTTCAGCCTCTCCCTTGCGGGCATCGCCGGCATCGTGCTCACCATCGGCATGGCGGCTGACTCCTCCATCCTGACCGTGGAGCGCTTCCGCGAGGAGATCCGCATGGGCAAGAGCGTCCGTGCCGCCAGCCAGTCCGGCGTCAAGCACGCGATCTTCACCTCCATCGACGCTGACTCCGTGACCCTCGTCTCCGCGCTCTGCCTCTTCTTCCTGGCAAGCGCTGGCGTCAAGGGCTTCGGTCTCACGCTGTCGCTCGGCATCTTCTGCGACATCGCCATGATGCTGCTCTTCAAGGCACCGCTCATCCGCCTGCTCGCTCCGCGCTCGATCGCGAAGCATCCGGGCTTCTGGGGCATCAAGGATTGCCAGAATGCTGCGGCGGGCTATGCGGCGCTGGCCGAGGCTGAGGGCGTCAGCGTTGCTGAGGCTGAGACTGCTGAGCAGATGGATCCCGAGGAATCCCTTGAGGTCATCGAGGAGCGGGAAGGGGCGGCTCGTGGCAAGGCTGTCGTCACCGAGGCTGCGCAGAAGATCCGCGGCCGCTTCCTCAAGCGCGATATCAACTTCCTCGGCATCCGCAAGGTCTTCCTGTCCATCGCGGCTGTGGCCATGGTCGCATGCTTGGCTGTCATGGGCTTCAAGGGCTTCAACTTCGGCATCGAATTCGTCGGCGGCTCCTCCGTCACGTACACGAACACCGGTGAGATCAGCACTGATGAGGTGCGCTCCGCGTTCGACGAGGTGGGCGAGGGCGACGTGTCCATCCAGACCACGGTGACCGGTGGCGAGAACGGCTTCCTCGTGCGCACGGCGAATGCGGATGCGGCGGACATGAACGTCAAGGCGAATGACGTGGCTGAGAAGCTGGGCATCGCAGGCCAGGACGTGGGCGTGGACACCATCGGTCCCGACTGGGGCACGAGCGTCATCCAGTCATCGCTCCTCGCGTTCCTGGTGTCGCTGGTGCTCATCATCATCTACATCGGCATCCGATTCGAATACAAGATGGGCGTCATCGCCGTCGTGGCCCTGCTGCACGACCTCATCCTGGTCATGGGCGTCTATGCGCTGGTCGGGCGCGAGGTGAATCCGAACACCATCGCCGCGTTGCTCACCATCTTGGGCTACTCGCTCTATGACACGGTGGTCGTATTCCACCGCATCAACGACAACATGAAGGGCGAGAACATCCGCTGCACCTTCATGACCATGGCGAACCATTCCATGAACCAGGTGTTCGTGCGCACCATCAACACGACGCTGACCTCGCTCGTGCCGGTGCTCGCCATGCTCTTGTTCGGCGGGGAGACGCTGAAGGATTTCGCTTTCGCCATGGTCATCGGCCTGGTGGCGGGCTCCTACTCCTCCATCGCCGTGGCAACTCCGCTCTACAGCATGTGGAAGACGCGCGAGAAGCGCTATGCGAAGCTGGCGAAGAAGTATGGTCCGGAGATCGGCATCTTCTCCTTCGATGCGGCCTATACCACCGGCATCGTGCAGGTGCCCGTTGCTCGCTTGGAAGCTGATCGCAAGGCGCAGGCCGCATCCGAGCGCGAAGGTGCGCAGGCGGCACGCGATGCTGCTGCGAGCGGCGCAGATGATGGTAGCGCTGAGCGCAAGCACAGCCGCAACCATTATGGGCTCCCTGTCAGCAAGAACAAGAAGGGCCCGAAGGACGTGCGTCGTCCTGATAAGGGCGGCAAGAAGAAGGGGAGCGGCAGATGACGAACGCAGTCGCGAGCGTGCGCGAGGGGAGCCATCCTGATTTCTGCCCACCGGTGGAAGAGGGCGTCACGCTCGTGTTCGAGGATGAGGCCGGCGAGACGGTGAGCCTGGAGTTCCTGGGGATCGTCATCTTGGAGGGGCGCGAGTACGGGTTCTTCTTCCCGGTGGATGATGACCATCCGGCGCTCTCGTCGGGCGAGGTCATCGTGCTCGAGGTCCTGGAGACGGATGACGAGGGCATCCCTGAGGAGTTCGAGCTGGTAGAGGACGAAACTCTGGTCGAGCGCGCCTATGGCAAGTTCCAAGACGCTACGGAAGGCTTGTATCAGTTCGCGTGAGTCCCCCGCTTTGGTGAGGAAGCGAGGCTGCCCGTGCGCTCAGCGTGCGGGCGGTTCTTTTTTTGGGGGGGGTGCTGGGTGCGACGTCGGGTGAGGCGTCACGCATCTGGTGCAAGGGAGATCAGCTGGCAGCCTTCCAAGCGCAGGTCGCGAGGGTCGTGCGTCACCATGACGATGGTAGTGCCCTCTGCGTTCAGCTGGCAGAGCAGCTCCAAGAGCTCATGCCTGCCATGCGCGTCTAATCCCGCGCAGGGCTCATCCAGTGCCAAGATGGGCGTGCGCATGGCCAGGATCCCTGCGATGGCAGCTTTGCGTTGCTGGCCGCCCGAGAGCATGAAGGGGTTGCGGCGATAGGTGTCATCGAAGGGGAGCCCTACGCTCGCCATGGCTGCGCGCACGCGCTCTTCCACCTCGTCCTCTGTGCAACCGAGGTTCCGCGGCCCGAATGCTATGTCGTCATAGACCGTGCTCTCGAAGAGCTGCCGCTCAGGATGCTGGAAGGCAAGGCCGACGCTCGTGCGAGCAGCGTTGCGTGCCTCCTTTGAATCCAGCGTGCGCCCGAGGATCCACACCTCTCCGCTCGTAGCCTGGAGCAGGCCATTCATGTGCTTCAAGAGGGTGCTCTTGCCGCCGCCGTTGGGACCGGTGATGAGCGCGAATCCTCCGTTGGGGATGGAGAGGGTGAGGTCGTCCAGGATGGGCGTTGCGCCCTCAGCATAGGAGAAGGTGACGTTGCGGCATTCGATGGCCGGAGGCTCGTCTGGCCTCGTGCGCGGAGGGGAGACGTGCCATGACCCGCATGGTGCATCCTCTTCGGTGCTGATCTGGATGATGCGGTCTGCGAGTCTGATCATCTCTGGTTCATGGGAGATCATGAGCACGGTGATCCCCTCGCCGTGCAGGCGACGGATGAGGGTAGCTATCTCTGTGGTGGCTTCAGGGTCCAGCATGGATGTGGCCTCATCCAGCACCAAGAGCTTGGGGCGCATCGCCAACGCGCCTGCGATGGCCACCTTCTGCTTCTGACCTCCTGAGAGCGTGTTCACGTCAGCGTCGTGCGCCTCGCTCAAGCCGACCGCACGCAGCGCCTCATCCACGCGTTCGCGGACCTCTTCGGCGGCCAACCCCAGGTTCCGTGGCCCGAAGGCCACTTCGTCATGCACGAGCGTGGAGACCAGCTGATCATCGGGATTCTGGAACACCATGCCGCATGAGCTCCGTATGGCGAGCGCATTCTCCGGCTTTGCTACATCAGCACCGAATACGCGCACGGTGCCCTCGGTGGGTGCGAGCATGGCATCCACGAGCTTTGCGATGGTGGACTTGCCCGAACCGTTGCTCCCGGTGAGCGCTACCAGTTCTCCGGGAAGGACGGTGAAGCTGAGGTGGCTGAGCACAGGGTGGCCGCTCTCGTATGAGAACGAGACATCATCGAATGCTATGGCGGCGTGCGTCTGCATGAGGTCACGATCGTATCAGACGACGGCTTCGAGCACGCGACCATCTTGGCATCGCTCCGCTCGCGGGTTCCTTGGCCGATGCTGGCGGGCGCTTCGCGGGCGTGCTCCTATAATCAGTACGCTTTATCACAGTAAAGCGTGCGTATGGCATCAGGATCGATCCGAGGGGCGCTCATATGGATATACAGGCAGCGATAAGCGCGATAGATGATTTCGTATGGGGCATCCCCATGCTGGTGCTCTTGCTGGGGGCGCATGTGTTCCTGACCTTCAGGACCGGCTTCATCCAGCGCAAGCTGGGACGTGGCATCAAGCTGTCGGTCACCAAGGACCCGAATGCTCCTGGCGATATCAGCCAGTTCGGCGCGCTCTGCACCGCGCTGTCCGCCACCATCGGCACGGGCAACATCGTTGGCGTCGGCACGGCTATCATGGCGGGTGGCCCGGGTGCCATCTTCTGGATGTGGATCACGGGCGTGTTCGGCATCGCAACGAAGTACTCTGAGACGTTCGCCGCAGTGAAGTACCGCGTCAAGGACCATAACGGGAACATGCTGGGTGGTGCGATGTATGCATGGCGTCGCGCGTTCACCAAGGAGGACGGGAGCGTTCCGTGGTGGGCGATGCTGGGCGCTGGCGCCTTTGCGCTCTTGGCGGCTGTCGCCTCATTCGGCATAGGTGCCGCGGTCCAGTCCCAGGCCATGACCTCCGTGGTCACGACGAACATCTCCGGCATCCCCGAGTGGGCCATGGGCATCGCCATCGTCATCTTGGTGGGGTTGGTGGTCCTCGGTGGCGTGCAGGTCATCTCGCGCGTGTGCGAGAAGCTGGTGCCCTTCATGGCGATCGCCTACACCATCGGCTGCATCGTCATCCTGTGCATCAACTGGGCCTATGTCTGGCCTGCGCTCGTATTGATCTTGGAGTGCGCATTCACGCCGAAGGCCGCCTTCGGCGGTGCGCTGGGCAGCGGCGTGATGATCGCCATGCAGTACGGCTGCGCGCGTGGTCTGTTCTCGAACGAATCAGGGCTCGGGTCTGCGCCCATCGTCGCGTCGGCGGCTTCCACGAGGAATCCCGCGCGTCAGGCGCTCGTGTCCATGACGGGCACGTTCTGGGATACCGTCATCGTGTGCGCCCTGACGGGCCTGGTGCTGGTCTCGACCATGCTCGGGAACGCTGATCTGGCTGCGCAGGTCGAATCGGGTAGCATCACCGCGGGCGCTGAGCTCACCTCTGCCGCATTCGCGGAGATCCCGCTCATCGGCACGCCGATCCTGGTGGTGGGCATGATCTTGTTCGCCTATTCGACGATCCTGGGGTGGTCCTACTACGGGAATCGCTGCATCACCTATCTCCTTGGCAGGCATGCCATCAGGCCGTATCAGGTGCTGTATCTGGTCGTGGCATTCCTGGGTGCCATCGGCGTGGGGGACTTGGTCTGGTCCATCTCAGACATCACGAACGCGCTCATGGCCGTGCCGAACATCATCGTCGTGTTGCTGCTCTCGGGCATGATCGCGCGCGAGACCAAGCACTACGTCTACGATGGCAATCTTGAAGAAGAGGACACCACGCCCATCCCGCAAGTAGAATCCAAGTGACGAAGGGTCGCAGCTTGCTTGGTGGCAGATGACAGGGGACGGTCCAGATGTCACCTCTTGGGTCCCGGTCGTTCGTTGCTCTTCTAGGGAGCTTGCTTGTCAGGTTGCTCGTAGGGACGTAGCCTGCCTGCGCCCATTGTTGCTTTTCGATCCTGGTCGCTTGTGCTGGGGTGCCCGAGGCAGGAAAGGTCTCGGCCTTGGCTTCGGCCCGCGGAAGATGCGGTGGATACCACATCTTCCTTGGCCTGCAGAATCGGCCTCGACCCCTTCTGCCTCGGGCACGCGTTCGTGAGTCCTCCATTGTGAGCGGCGGGATGTCGCGGCGGTCCCTTGCGGAACCGCGCACGCCCTCCCGCGCGGCTGCGCGCGAAGTGCGGCTTGTGGCATTCGCGCGAGCTCTGTCCTCCATAGGCTCTTTATAGTTACGCTGGATGGCAAAGGATGCTCCAGATGTTGCATTTCGATGTTCGCCCCTGTGCATGATGAGTGCGTGTTGACCCGTCTTTCAAGATGTTCAATATGAGCTTCTGTCCGTGCTTTGCCCAGGTTGCGGGTGTTCTTCGAATGGGATAATGCGTTCAATGACACAAGGAGGGGACTATGGGAGGCGAAGAGTTCAATCAGTGCATAGAAAAGCTGATTCAAGAATTCGGTGTGGCTGAGAGGCGTCAAGTATGGACCGACGGGCAATCGTATGAGTTCGAGGAGGATTCATCGCCAAGCTCTTATGCGTATTTTCAGCAAGCTTATCAAGATAGCTTTTGGAGAGATGAATATGATCTTGATAATCCTTGCTTTGTTGTCTGGGAGTGGGTGACTGAGAAAACCGGCAAGTACAATGTTTTGCCGCTTTCTCATCAAAAGGTGAATCGCCTGTTTGCATTGAGTCGCTCTTGGGCTTCTGCACCTTCTATCCATTGGTCTCGTCTTAGCGGCGAGGTGGATTTCAACTTCAAGGAAGATATAAAAGATTGGGGTAACAAATATGGATACTATCGAGAAATCGCCGACGGGGATGCTGAGCTCATGGCGATGCTCAATGCATGCAAGAAAATGCATCATGCGCACGTCAATCTGAGCTTGATGCAGTCTTGGGGCAATCTGCAGAGGGTCAAAAGCGAGCCGAAAGAAAATGAACTGGAAAACAACGGGAAGGCAAAGGCTCTTCCGCTGGATCGTCCGGATGTATTCTTGTGCAAGCTGAATGAATTCTATAAGACTGACCCTGAATGCAGGAAGTTGCCATGGTTGAGGCTGGGCTATAGGTCTCCGCTCCATGGTTATCTTGAGCGATTCAGCGATATCTATGATTATTGCACTAAGGTGTATCTCTTACGGGGGGACTCAGGTCGAAAGCTCGTTGACAAGATGGTCGATAATGGCAGAAGGGCCATTGTCTCCAAAGAGGATCTCGGTCGCTTCATGGATCTAGCTCTTGCGTTTTGGATGGAAAAAGCGCGGAATCTTGCGCGCATCGGACACTGATCGCTTTGCAGTGGAGAGCATCTGGTAAGCGACGGCATGGGTTAGTGATCCGCGAGTTCCCCAGAGCCACGTTATAATCCCCTCCCATGTATGATATCGCCATCATAGGGGGCGGGGCGTCGGGCCTTGCGTGCGCGGTAGCGGCTCTGGAGTGTGCCGCCGCGACAGCACGCCCCATCCCGCGGATCGTCATCCTGGAGGCAACTGACAAGATCGGGCGGCCTATCTTGCGGTCCGGGAATGGTCGCTGCAACTTCTCCAATGCGCATATCTTCCCGGTTGCCTACAACGACCCGGAAACGGTGGCTGATGCGCTTGCCAGCTTGGAGCAAGGCGCAGTGAGAGCGGGTATCGTTCGCGAGGCACCGAATCCTGTCGTCGGCTTCTTCGAGGGACTGGGCCTCATCTGGCGTCAAGAATCAGAGGGGCGCCTCTATCCGCTCGCGAACAAGGCGAGCGTCGTGTTGGACGTACTCCGCTCTCCGCTTCTCCGGTTCGGTGTGGATGTCCGCTGCGGGGCGAAGGTCGCAAAGGTCGTACCGAGTGCCGGGAAGGGATGCCATCACACCATCCACCTGGAAGGGGGAGAGCTCGTTCGCGCCCATGATGTGGTCATCGCGGCAGGAGGGGTATCGGGTGCCTTTGGGCTAGATGCGCTCATTTCCTATGCGCAACCTCGACCCGTGTTGGGCCCGCTCGCCACGGATGACAGATTCACGCGCCCCTTGGACAACATCCGCGTGCGATGCGCGGTCCATCTGATGCGGGATGGCGCCGCCATCGCAGAAGAGCGCGGAGAGGTGCAGTTCCGCAAGTATGGCGTGTCGGGCATCGCGGTATTCAATCTGTCGCGTCTGGCGCAAGCGGCAGACGTGCTCCGCATCGACCTCATCCCCGATGCTGCCGTCGGCATCATGGCCGATCGGCTCGCACTCTTGGGGTGCTCTCTTGCAAAGGACCCCTCCAACTTCGAGCTGTTGCAGGGGATGGTCCTTCCGCTCGTGGCAGATCAGGTCCTGAAGAGCGCTGGTCTGGAAGGCGCGCATCAGGCAACGGAGCAGAGCGCCGCGCTGCTGGAAGAGCATCTTCACGGATTCGATCTGCGCGTCAAGGGCATCGGAGATGCGGAGCTGTGCCAAGTGAGCCGCGGGGGCTTCGACCCTTGCTCCTTCGACCTCTCATGCATGCAGTCGAAGGAGCATCCGGGGCTCTACGTCATCGGCGAGGCGCTTGACGTGGACGGTGCCTGTGGCGGGTTCAACCTGCATTGGGCGTTCGCGACGGGCCTTCTGGCTGCATGGCGCATCGTGGGAGTGGACGGCGCTCCCTCATGCTAATCCAGGCGAATAACGTCTGCGCGTCGCTGGACGCGATGCTCCCCGGGCGCGAGGATCTGCTCGCGCAGGAGGTGGCGCGCGCGGTGGGAGCAGCCCCGGAGCGATTGAGCAGCGTGCGGGTGCTGCGCTCGTCGGTAGATGCGCGGAAGCGCTCGGACGTCCACTTCGTCCTGAATGTGCAGGTGGAGGTCAAGGGCCTTGGCCGCGTTGAGGATGCGCATCCTAAGAAGGGCGTCCAAGTGATGGTGCCGAAGGAGCCGCAACCATGCGCGTTCCCTGACCTCTCTGCGCACGTGGCCGCTGGGGACGCGCTTCGTCCCATCGTCGTGGGTGCCGGTCCGGCGGGCCTGTTCTGCGCGCTTGCCTTAGCACGCGCGGGCCTTCGTCCCCTCCTCATAGAGCGCGGGCGTCCCGTTGAGGAGCGCATGCGCGATGTGCGCGCGTTCGCGGATGGCGGACGTCTCGATGAGCAGTCGAACATCCAGTTCGGCGAGGGTGGTGCGGGGACGTTCTCCGATGGCAAGCTGACCACGGGCACCAAGAGCCCGTTCGCTCGCTTCGTGCTGGAGGAGTTCGTCGCGTGCGGCGCGCCCGAGGATATCCTCGTAGAGGCGAAGCCGCATATCGGCACCGACTTCCTTCCGAAGGTCGTGCGTGGTCTGCGCGAGCGGATCATCCAGGCAGGTGGGGAGGTGCGCTTCTCCACGCAGCTCGTGAGCATCGCGCATGATGAGGGGATGCATAGCTCAACGGTGCTGACCGCGCGGATGCGCGACCTTGTCACAGGCGAAGAGCGCGAGGAGCGCACCAGCGCGCTCATCTTGGCGGTGGGCCATTCTGCACGCGATACGTTCGAGACGTTGCATGCTGAGGGCTTCGCGATGGAGCGCAAGCCCTTCGCGGTCGGGGTGCGCATCGAGCATGAGCAGCGCGCGATCGACCGGGCGCAGTACGGTGCGAGCGCAGGGCATCCTGCGCTCCCGTCCGCAGACTACAAGCTGGCTGTGCACACCCAGAGCGGTAGAGGTGTCTATACGTTCTGCATGTGCCCCGGTGGGGATGTCGTAGCTGCAGCCAGCGAGGCGGGTGGCGTGTGCGTGAACGGGATGAGCAATCATGCCCGAGATGGCGAGACGGCCAACAGCGCGCTGCTCGTGGAGGTCAAGCCAGAGGACCTGCCCACGGACGCGGGCGTGCTGGCTGGCGTGCGCTTCCAGCGCGATCTCGAGCAGGCCGCATTCCGCATCGGGGGCGAGAGCTACGCGGCTCCCATGCAGACGGTGGGCAGCTTCTTGGCGAAGGAGAGCGGGTGCCCCCCGCATCCAAGCGCGACGTATCCGCGCGGGGTCGTAGAGGCCGACCTGCATGACATCTTCCCCGCCTTCGTGACGGACGCCATGGCCGAGGCGCTTCCCCTCATGGGGTGGAAGCTGCGCGGGTTCGATGCGCCACATACGCCCATGACGGCGGTGGAAGCGCGGAGCTCCAGCCCTGTGCGCATCGTGCGCGATAGAACGACGCTCCAGTCCGTGTCGCATGCAGGCGTCTATCCGACTGGCGAGGGTGCTGGCTATGCAGGTGGCATCATGAGCGCGGCGTGCGATGGGATGCGCGTGGCGTTCGCCGTCATGAGCGAGGTGCAGGTGCGGGCAGCAGCTGATGCGATGCGTCAGGGCCTGCCTGCCGTGTTCCCGACGGATACGGTGGTCGGTCTGGGCGTGGCGGTGGCCCACGTTGATGATGGGCGCGTGCTCGCCCGCATCAAGGGTCGCGATGAGGGCAAGCCCGTCGCATGGCTCGTGGGTTCGGTGGATGACCTGGACAGGTACGGCAGGGATGTTCCCGCCTACGCTCGAGAGCTGGCTCAGCAGCATTGGCCGGGCCCGTGCACGCTCATCGTATCTGCCAGCGATGCGGTGCCGAAGGCGTTCCAGACGGCAGCGGGCACCATCGGACTGCGCATGCCAGCTTCGACGTCAGCGCTCCGTCTGATCCATGAGCTGCGCTCGCCGGTGGCCACCACATCGGCGAACCTTGCGGGTGAGCCTGCGCCCCTTTCGCCAGACGACCTCTCGTCGGCGTTCTCGGAGCGAGCGTGCGGGGCTGGTGCTGCATTCGTCAGGGTGGACGAGCGGGCGAGCGGGACCGCCTCTACCGTGATAGACTGCACGCAGCCGAAGCCGCGGATCCTGAGAGAGGGGTCGTGCGACGTAGAGGACGTGGGCAGATAGCGGAGGAGCTCCCCGGCGGAGCAAGCGCGCGGGCTGAGGTTCGGCGCGAGTGGAGAGACGATGTCAGGAGGGCATATGCGCATCAGCATCGGGAGCGACCATGCGGGATTCGAGCAGAAGGAGCAGCTGAAGGCGCATCTGGAGCAGCAGGGCTTCGGCGTGATCGATCGCGGTCCGACAAGCGACGCGCGCGTGGATTACCCGGACTTCGCCGCGCTCGTTGCAGATGATGTGGTGGCTCATGACGCTGACTTCGGCGTGCTCGTGTGCGGAACGGGTATCGGGATGGCCATCGCCGCGAACAAGGTGCACGGCATCCGCGCGGTCAACATCGTGCGCGAGGATTTCGCCGTGCTATCCCGTGAGCACAATGATGCCAACGTCATCACGCTCTCGGGCAGGTTCGTCAGCTTCGAGGAGAACAGCCGCATCCTGGATGCGTTCCTTGCGACGTCCTTTGGAGAGGGGCGCCATGCAGGTCGCGTTGCCAAGATGATGGCGCTCGAAGGGTGAGCCTCCCCGTCGCGAGGGCTGCTGCCCGGTTTGTGATAGAGCTGAAACCAAATGAGCGGGGTCGTTGCGCTACCATAGCGCTTTCAAGCTAGCGCACATATAAAGGAGTCCTCATGGCCAACGATATCCTTCGCGAGCACGATCCAGCCATCGCTGAGATCTTGGAAGAGGAGCTCACGCGCGAACGCGACACCATCGAGCTGATCGCGAGCGAGAACTTCACGTCGCGTGCGGTCATGGAGGCGGTGGGCAGCGTGCTCACCAACAAGTACGCCGAAGGCTATCCCGGCAAGCGCTACTACGGCGGTTGCGAGAAGGTGGACAAGGCGGAGGACCTGGCGCGGAGCCGCGCATGCGAGCTCTTCGGCTGCTCCTTCGCGAACGTGCAACCCCATTCTGGTGCACAGGCGAACTTCGCAGCGTACATGGCGCTCATCAAGCCAGGTGATACGGTGCTGGGCATGAGCCTGGACAACGGTGGTCATCTGACGCACGGGTCCCCCGTGAACTTCTCTGGCCTGTTCTATGACTTCGTGCCCTACGGCGTGCATCCTGAAACGGAGACCATCGACTATGACGCGTTGGAGCGCCAGGCGAAGGAGGTCCGTCCGAAGCTGATCGTCGGGGGTGCCAGTGCCTATCCGCGCACCATAGACTTCGAGCGCATGGCGGATATCGCGCACAGCGTGGGTGCCTATCTCATGATAGACATGGCGCATATCGCTGGTCTGGTAGCGGGTGGCGTGCATCCGTCTCCCGTGCCCTTCGCTGATGTGGTCACCTCCACGAGCCACAAGACGCTGCGTGGACCGCGCGGTGGCTTCATCCTCACGAACTCCGAGGAGCTGGCGAAGAGCATCGACAAGGCGCTCTTCCCAGGTTCGCAGGGCGGTCCCCTCATGCATGTGATCGCAGGCAAGGCCGTGGCGTTCGGTGAGGCATTGAAGCCGGAGTTCACCTCCTATGCTCAGGACATCGTGGCGAATGCGAAGACGCTCGCGCAGGGCATCGTGGATGGCGGCCTCAGGTTGGTCTCGGGCGGGACGGACAATCATCTGTGCTTGGTGGACCTGACGCCGGCGGATGTCACCGGCAAAGATGCCGAGCATCTGCTGGAAGAGGTCGGGCTCACCGTCAACAAGAACACCATCCCCAATGAGCAGCGCTCGCCCTTCGTGACCAGCGGCATCCGCGTCGGGTCTGCCGCTGCTACCACGCGTGGCTTCGATGCGGATGACTTCTACGAGATAGGCCAGCTCATCTCCAAGGCCGTGTTCGGGCATGAGGATGCAGCTGTCATCAGCGGCGTGCGCCAGGATGTGGAGTCCCTGCTCGCTGCGCACCCGCTCTATCCGGGCCTGGGATACTGATCATGGCTCATCGCGACGAGAGGCCCAGCTGGGACGAATACTTCATGACGCTGGCGAATCAGGTAGCGTCGCGCACCACGTGCTTGCGTCGCGCGGTGGGAGCTGTCATCGTCAAGGATCGGCGCATCTTGGCCACGGGGTACAACGGCGTTCCCACGGGCATCACGCATTGCGCCGAGGTAGGCTGCTTGCGCGAGCAGCTGGGCGTGCCCTCGGGACAGCGCCATGAGATCTGCCGAGGGCTGCACGCAGAGCAGAATGCGATCATCCAGGCTGCGCGCTTCGGCACTGATATAGACGGCGCCAGCATCTATGTGAACACGCAGCCGTGCGTCGTGTGCGCGAAGATGCTCATCAACGCGGGCATCAAGGAGATCGTCTATCAGAATCCGTATCCCGACGAGCTCTCGCAGCAGATGCTGGAGGAGTCGGGCATCCTCTGCCGAGAGTACATACCCGCGTCCTCGTAAGATGATGTGACATCCACTGGGTCCCTTCGTGGCGCTCATCGGTCCGTGAAGGCAACGGGCGCAGACGAGCTGCGCCCCTGCTATCTTCCTCACCCCGTCTCCCCCCGGCCATCTTGACTGGAGCGCGAAGCGCGGAATGGAGGGATCTCCTCCATTGCACCCTGGTAGCGCCCTGATCTCTGCGCTTCATCGTCGGTCCTGGTGCGCATTGCGAGGTCGGGGACCGCTCACCCCTTTTTGTTGCAGCTCTGTTACCCTGCAAATGCATGTTGGCTATGATACGGAAAGCTTTGCGCACGGTACGTGTCTTGACTGATCGAGGGTAGGTTATGGTTGCGGCCATCATTTGCGGAGCGCTTGCGGGGATCGTCGGTTTCGCGCCGCTCCTCATAGGGCTTCGACAGACGAGGAAGGTCACGGCCACGAGCAATTTCGGGCACATGTCCATCCTGCTCGTGAGCTTGGTCATCTCGTTCGCCTTGATGTTCGCGTTCGCCATCATCTGCGCGAACGTGGCACGTGACGTTGCATTGCCCTTCGTGTTGGCGGAGGCGGTCGCGCTCTCTGCCACGGCGATCATCTTCGGGGTCAGACGGACCCTCGGAGGCAGGAAAGAGAAGGAGTAGCCAAGTGGGAGCTCTTGAGTGGCTGAATGAGGAAGTGCCTCATCTGAAGGAATCGTTCGATTCCGCCATCGTCATCGGTAACGCCGAATTCGGCATGACGCAGTACATCCTCTGGATGATCATCTGCTGGATCCTCACCTGCGTGGTGGTCCTCGTCGTGTCGAAGAAGCTGACGCTCATCCCGAAGAACAAGTTCATCAACACGGTCGAGTACGGCTACCAGTTCGTGCGCAACGACATGGCGGAAGGCGTCATCGGCCATGGCTTCAAGAAGCACGTGCCGTTCCTGGCCACGCTCTTCTTCTTCATCCTCATCTCCAACTTCGTCGGGCTCATCCCGGGCTGCAAGACGCCCACCGGCACCATCTCCGTCACCTGGGCGCTCTCGCTCATCTCGTTCGTCTACTTCATCTTCTGGGGCGTGAAGGCGCACGGCGGCCTTGGCTACCTGAAGTCGCTGGCTCCCTCCGGGCTTCCCATCGTGATGGTCCCCGTCATCTGGTTCCTGGAGCTGCTCTCCACCATCATCCGCCTGCTCACGCTGGCGGTCCGACTCTACGGCAACATGTTCGCTGGCCACATGGTGCTCGGCATCTTCGCGCTGGCCACCAGCGTGTTCCTGATGACCTGCATCCAGTCGATCGACGTCGTCTCTGGTGTGATCGCGGTGCCGTGGTTCCTGCTGCTCGTGTTCATGTATGCGCTGGAGACCCTCGTGGCGTTCCTGCAGGCATACGTGTTCACGACGCTGTCTGCCGTGTACATCCAGCTCGCTTGCGCATCCCACTGATGCGGCCCCGCGGCTGACCGAGCACCAGAGCCGCACACCCAGCATTGGGCTTATCCGGGTTCCACGCCCGGTTGCCATAGGACAAGGTTTTTGAGAAAACAGGCTCAAAAGCAAACTTAAGGAGGAAATCGTGGAAATTACAATGGTACTCGCTGCCCTGAAGGTCGTCGGCTACGGCCTCGGCGCCATCGGACCTGGCATCGGCATCGGCATCGCCTGCTATGGCTGCTGCGTCGGCACCGCTCGTCAGCCCGAGCTGCAGGGTCGTCTCTTCACCAACTTCATCCTTGGTGCTGCTCTTGCAGAGGCGCTCGCGCTCATCGGCTTCGTGCTCGCATTCATCATGTAGCTTCTGGTCTTATCGGCGATAGTGAAACCAAGCCAGATCAAGGCTAGAAGGAGGAAGCACGTGAAGACAAGAGCGAGAAAGAAGGCTTTGCACGCAGGCGCATGTGCGTCGGCGCTCGCCCTCTGCCCGTCGCTCGCGTTCGCGTCCGAAGAGGAGGCGGAAGGCGGCATCTCCGCCATCTTGCCAGACATGCTGGAATTCGTTCCCATGCTGGTCGCCTTCATCATCCTCTGGATCATCCTCGCGAAGTTCGGCTGGCCCATGTTCGCGGGCATGCTGGAGAAGCGCGAGAACACGATCAGGGAAGCACTCAAGCAGTCAGAGGATGCCAAGATCGAAAGCGAGCGCGTGCTTGCAGAGTACAAGAAGCAGCTCGCGGACGCGAAGGCCGAGGCTACGAAGGTCGTGGCTGAGGCTCGCGAGACCGGTGAAGCCGTGCGCCAGAGCATTCAGGACAAGGCGCAGGCAGAGGCGCAGGACATGATCGCGAAAGCGCGAACGACGATCGAGGCCGAGAAGAAGGCTGCCATGGCAGAGCTTCAGGCATCCATCGCCGACACTTCAGTGGACGTCGCAGCGAAACTGATCGGAAACGACCTCACCGAAGGCGAGCATCGCGCCATCATCGAGCGCTACGTCAAAGAGGCGGGAAGCTTCAATGGCAACTGATCGGCTCGTTCTGCATGGCAAGGTCAACGTCTATGCCAACACCATGTTCGACGCCGCCAACGATGCGGGGGGCGCGGATGAGGTGGTAGCCGTCCGCAACCAGATGGCCCAGCTTCGCCATCTGATCTATGCGGACATGGACCTGTCGCTTGCGTTGAATGATGCGAGCTATACGCCCGTTCAGCGCTACGACCTGGCGAAGGCCGTCTTCGCGGATTGCGAGGTCGCGCTGCGCGAGACGCTGGCCGTCATGGCCGAGCAGGGAGACGTGAGCCTCTTGGGCCAGGTCTACCATGCCTATGAGGAAGTCATGGCTGACAAGCTGAAGCTCGTCGTCGTGGACGTCACCACCGTGGTGCCGCTGGACGACAAGCTCCGCGAACTCATCGGCAAGAAAGCTGAGGCCGAGCTTGGATGCAATGCGATGCTCAACGAGGGCATCGACGAGTCCATCCTCGGCGGGATAATCATGAGCGTGAACGGAATGCGCATCGATGCGAGCGTCTTGAGTCAGCTCAATCGTGCGCGCTACGTTCTCAAAGAGACAGATGGAGGTGATAGCCAGTGACAGAGATCACCGCTCAGGCGATCGACGAAGTGCTGCGCAAGCAGCTTGATGCGCTCAACGTCAACGTCCAGTCGAGGGAGGTGGGCACGGTCATCCAGGTGGGTGACGGCATCGCCCGCGTCGACGGGCTTCGCGACGCCATGGCTGGCGAGCTTCTGGAGTTCACGAGCGGAGACGGCAAGACCGTCTACGGCTTGGCACAGAACCTGGAAGAAGATGAGGTCGGCGCCGTTCTCCTCGGCGACGTCACGGCGATCAAGGAGAACGACCAAGTAAAGACGACTGGTCGCATCGTCGAGGTGCCGGCAGGCCCTGCGATGCTCGGCCGCGTCGTGAACCCGCTCGGCATGCCGATCGACGGCAAGGGCCCGATCCAGGCACAGGGCACGCGCCCTGTCGAGTTCAAGGCCCCCGGCGTCACGGCTCGCCGTCCCGTGCATGAGCCCATGCAGACGGGCCTTCTGGCAGTGGACTCGATGATCCCGATCGGCCGCGGTCAGCGCGAGCTCATCATCGGCGACCGCCAGACCGGCAAGACCGCTATCGCCATCGATGCGATCATCAACCAAAAAGAAACGGACATGATCTGCATCTACGTGGCCATCGGCCAGAAGGCGTCCACGGTCGCAGGCGTGGTCGAGACGCTCGAGCGCCACGGCGTCATGGAGAAGACGATCATCGTCTCTGCGAGCGCGTCCGACTCGGCGCCGCTGCAGTACATCGCCCCCATGGCTGGTGCCGCGATGGGCGAGTACTTCATCTACAACGGCAAGGATGGCCAGCCGGCCAGCGAGGCCAACCCCGGCCAGGCAGTCCTCATCGTCTACGATGACCTGTCCAAGCAGGCTGTCGCCTACCGTCAGATGTCCCTGACGCTGCGTCGTCCTCCGGGGCGTGAGGCGTATCCGGGCGACGTGTTCTACCTGCACTCTCGCTTGCTGGAGCGCGCAGTCAAGATGTCCGAGGCCAACGGCGGCGGCTCCATGACGGCTCTCCCCATCATCGAGACGCAGGCAGGCGACGTGTCGGCATACATCCCGACGAACGTCATCTCCATCACCGACGGCCAGATCTTCCTGCAGACCGACCTCTTCTTCCAGGGTCAGCGCCCGGCAGTCGACGTGGGCATCTCCGTTTCCCGCGTTGGTGGCTCCGCACAGATCAAGGCCATGAAGCAGGTCGCAGGCTCGCTGCGTCTTGACCTCGCGTCATACCGCGAGCTGCAGGCGTTCACCCAGTTCGGCTCTGACCTGGACAAGGCTACGCAGGACCAGCTCACCCGTGGCTCCCACATGACGGAGCTCTTGAAGCAGGGCCGCTACATGCCCATGCCCGTGGCTGAGCAGGTCGTTGCCATCTATGCTGGCAACGAAGGCTACCTGGACGATCTGCCTCTGAATGACGTGGTCCGCTTCCGCACGGAGCTGCTCGACAGCATCCGCGCGAAGAACCCCGAGATCCTTCAGGGCATCAACACGGAGAAGCAGCTGACCGATGAGATCAAGGAGAAGATGAACTCCGCCATCGCATCGTTCAAGCAGGCTTTCGCCCCGACAGAGTAAGGCTAGGTAGACCATGCCCAACCTTCACGACATAGAAAGGCGAATCAACTCCGTCTCTTCGACGAAGCAGATCACGCGCACCATGGAGATGGTCGCGGCTGCGAAGATTCGCCGTGCATCGGAGCGCGTGGAAAGCGCGCTTCCGTGGGCATGCGCCATCTCGGATATGCTCATATCCACGGCCAAGTATGCGCCGCTCTCCTCTGAGCCGCTCCTCCAGGAGCATGACGAGGTGAAGCGCGCGCTGGTCGTGGTCGTGGCTTCTGACCGCGGCCTTGCGGGTGGCTTCAACTCCAATGTCCTTCGCCATGCTGATAAGCTGATCCATCGGCTCGAGCGCGAGGGCGTGGAGGTCGAGGTGGCCGCATGCGGCAAGAAGGCCATCGGGTACTTCAGCTATCGCGGGATCAAGCCCGTGTTCGAGTACGCAGGCCTCTCTGCCGATCCTACCTATGAGCAGGCCGCTGAGCTCTCGCTCTACATCGGCGACGGGTATCATCATGACGAGCTCGACCAGGTGTTCATCGTGTACAACCATGCGAAGAACGCCGCTGAGCAGACGTTGGTGGAGCAGCAGGTGCTCCCGATCAAGGAGGAGTCCTATCGCGAGCTCCTCGGTCTCGACGGCGCCAAGGAGGACATCTTCAAGTCCTTCCAGCCGCGTGACGACGAGTCGCTTCCGGGGGACATCGACTTCGAACCGGATGCTGAAAGCGTCATGTTCTATCTGATGAAGGCCTACCTTCGCAATTCGGTCTACTACGCGCTCATCGACTCTGCCGCTGGCGAGCAGGGCGCGCGCCGGAACGCGATGAAGTCCGCGACGGACAACGCCAATGAGATGGTGTCTACGCTGACCCGTCTATACAACCGTGTA
The DNA here is from genome assembly GCA_910589125.1 of uncultured Eggerthellaceae bacterium. GTDB lineage: Bacteria > Actinomycetota > Coriobacteriia > Coriobacteriales > Eggerthellaceae > MGBC163016. Next base: position 109,244 of record CAJURX010000002.1, on the reverse strand, counting down.
CGTCAAGGCGCCATCACCACGGAGATCAATGAGATCGTCGGTGGCGCCGCAGCTTTGGAGGATTAAATGGCTGATACTATTTACAAGGAAAGGAGTCAGGGCACGGGTGCCAAGGGACGCATCGTTCGCGTCGTCGGCGCTGTTGTGGACGTGGAATTCCCGCCGGATCAGATGCCGGCCATCTACAACGCGCTCACGGTGGACGTCACCACGCCGGCTGGTGCATTCAGCACCATCCTCGAGGTGGAGACGCAGCTCCCCGGAGACATCGTCCGCACCGTTGCCATGACTTCCACCGACGGCCTGGTTCGCGGCGTTGAGGCCGTGGATACGGGCGCGCCGATGATGATGCCCGTTGGCAAGGAGACGCTGGGTCGCATCTGGAACGTCATGGGCGAGCCCGTTGATGGCAAGCCCATGCCCACCGATGTGGAGTGGATGCCCATCCACCACCCGGCACCGCCCTTCGATACCTTGATCACGTCCACCGAGACGTTCGAGACGGGCATCAAGGTCGTCGACCTGATCGAGCCCTACGTCAAGGGCGGCAAGACCGGTCTGTTCGGTGGTGCTGGCGTTGGTAAGACCGTTACCATCCAGGAGCTCATCAACAACCTGGCTCAGGAGCATGGCGGCACGTCCGTGTTCACGGGCGTGGGCGAGCGAACTCGTGAGGGCACCGACCTCTACCTGGAGATGGAAGAGTCTGGCGTCATCGAGAAGACCTGCCTGGTCTACGGTCAGATGAACGAGCCTCCGGGAGCGCGTCTGCGCGTCGGTCTGGCAGGCCTCACCGAGGCGGAGTACTTCCGCGATCAGGGCCAGGACGTTCTGTTGTTCATCGACAACATCTTCCGCTTCACCCAGGCTGGCTCTGAGGTGTCCGCACTCCTCGGCCGCATGCCCTCTGCTGTGGGCTACCAGCCGACGCTGGCTACCGAGATGGGCGACCTTCAGGAGCGCATCTGCTCCACCACCACTGGATCGATCACGTCCGTGCAGGCAGTCTACGTGCCCGCAGACGACCTGACCGACCCGGCTCCGGCCACCACGTTCACCCACCTGGATGCCAAGACGGTCCTCTCCCGCTCCATTGCGGAGCTGGGCATCTACCCGGCTGTCGACCCGCTGGACTCCACGTCCCGCGCTCTTGACCCGGAGATCGTCGGCCAGGAGCACTACGACGTGGCTGTGGGCGTCCAGCAGATCCTGCAGGAGTACAAGGACCTCCAGGACATCATCGCCATCCTTGGCATGGACGAGCTGTCCGAGGATCAGAAGATCACGGTCAACCGTGCTCGCAAGATCCAGAAGTTCCTGGGTCAGCCGTTCCACGTGGCCGAGGTCTTCACGGGCGTTCCGGGCGTGTACGTACCGATCGAGGACACGGTCCGCTCGTTCAAGGAGATCCTGGATGGCAAGTGCGACCACATCCCTGAGCAGTGCTTCGTGAACAAGGGGCCGATCGAGGATGTGTACGCCGCTTACGAGGCCATGCAGAAGGAAGAGGCGTAAATGGACGGCCTTCGCTGCGTTGTGTGCATTCCCACCCGCGAGTTGTTCGCAGGGGAGATCTCGTATGCCTCAGTCCCGTCGGCTGAGGGGTACTACGGTGTCCTTCCGGGGCACGAGATGATCGTGGCAGCGAACAAGAGCGGGGGCGTGCTCACGTTGAACCTGGACGAGGCTGGCAAGGAGAAGCGCCAGTTCCTCCTCTACGAAGGGGCGAGCCAGGTATTCAACAACATCTTGACCGTGCTCGGGCGCTTCGGCGTGGACGTTGCGAACATCGACGTGGATGATGTGCGCGCGAAAGCTGACAAGATGCGCGAGACCATCGCTCAGCTCGAAGCTGACAAGGGCGAGGATGAGCAGGCGGATGTGACCCTGCGTGTCAGCCGCAAGCGTCTCGAGTGGTATGAGATGCAGATCAAGTACGTCGAGGAGAACGTGCACGCATAGGTTTCCTCAAAGGTTTGAGCCTGTTTGAAGGGGGCGCTCCGAGTGGGGCGCCCCCTTTGATATGTCGTGATATCGTTGCGCTTGCGTTACGCATTCGTATCGTCAGGGCAGACGCCTCTCTCGAATGTTGAGCATTTCGATATGATATGCGGATGTCGATGCTGCTGGAGGTCGTGGATGGGCAAGCAGGTTCAACTGGTCAGGGATGCGCGCAGGGCGCTGGCGATGCGCAAGCAGACGGCGGCAGATGCGCCCATGCTCGGCGTGGATGTGACCACGCCTTCAGCATTCCTCGAAGAGGTATGGGACCTCTTCGGTGATAGCAAATGCATCATCACGTCCACGCAGCGTCAGTTGTTGATGATGCGTGCGCTGCGCGAATGCGCTCATGTCGATGGCTTCCCTCTGGCAACATCCCTGGGCGTGGCGCAACTGCTTGCGACCTTCGCTTCTCGCTATGCCGGTGTGCCAGCATTGGAGGATGCGCTTGGCTCATGCGATGCGAACAGGGAGGGGGAGGGCGCAGATTCCCTCTCTGCGTGCTCGTCTGGTCAGAGGGCAGCGCTGTGCGTGGTGGCGCGCTACCGGGAGCTCTGCGATGAAGCGTTGCTCGTGGAACCTGGTGCAGCTGCACATGCGCTTTGCGAGGCAGGTGTTCCTCGGCATCTTGCGGTAGATGAGCCCGTGTACGTTGCGCCTGCCGTGGAGGCGTGGCTTGAGAGCGCCGGTGCGCATCAGGTGTCGAGCCTGCACGTGGAGGCGCTGCCTGCAGGCGTCGAGGCTCGCTTCACGTTCACGACGGGCTCCACTGCGATCATGCGCGCGGTGAAGGAGGAGATAGAGCGCGCGGCAGAGCTTGCGAGAGGATGCGATCCTCGCATCATCGTGTTCGCTCCGGACCCCGCGGAGCTCTATCGCTCCTTGGCGGCTCCCCTTGCCTTGGAGGGCATGCGCGCAGCATGCAGGCATGCCCTCTCGTTCTCCCGAACGCAGCTCGGATGCGCACTCGAGGTGCTGCGTCAGATGGGGCGTGAGGGAGGCGATCAGCGGCTCCTGGCGGTGAGCTTCGCGCATGCGGCGTGGTCTGGCATGACGGATGCTCAGGTAGAGCGCTTCGACGCGTGGCTCAGGCGAGATTCCCTCCTCTCTCCGACGGATGCGGTGCATCGGTTCGAAGAGGAGTCGCCTACCTTTGCTGCATGCAGGCGCGTAGTAGAGGAGATGTCGGTCGCGTCGGTGGATGCCTTGCGCGCCATCGTGGATGCAGAGGATATCCTACCGCCGAGGATGCGGATGCAGGAGATGGCAGCCTTGGAGGCGCTGCGGGATGTGGTGGAGAGCGCTGCTTCGCTGAAGTGCGATGCAGCGGCGGAGGTCTTGAGCGCACATGCGGTCGCGCAGTCCTTCGAGGTCGTGCCCTCCGAGCAGGCGGGGGCCACTGTGGAGTTCCTGCCCATGAGCGCGATGGATGGGCTCGCGGAGGCCTCGGTGGATGCGGTCATCTTCGCCGACATGACCAAGGACGCATTCCCGCTCCCCTCGGCCAAGCCTGCGACCGACGCCATCGTGGAAGCACTGGGGATGCAGGATGAGCGGAGCCGCCATGATGAGCTGCGCGCGGCATTCGTGACAGCTGAGCGCGCTGTTCGGCGCACATTCAGCTGCATCGTGCCCTTGAGGAGCTTTGCGGGTGGGCAGAAGTACCCATCCTTCATCTATGACGAGCTGGTCGCAGCGCTCTCGGGCGGAGACGTGTTCGAGATGGACCCCGATGGGCTCTTCAAGGTGCCAGAATGCGCTCGGGGTGCAACGAGGATGCTGGACGAGATGGATGTGGTGCGGGGCTTCGGCCAGTCCTTCGGCGAGCCAGCAGGCATCATGGAGGTCACGTGGGCTGGGCGTGGGCATCTGAGCGAGCTCGAGATGCGCGACTTCATGAGGATGAGCGATGTTCGCACAGGGCTTCCCGTGCTCTCCGCATCGCAGATGGAGCAGTACGTGCAATGCCCCTATCGGTGGTTCGCGTCGCGCAAGGTCGGAGTGGAGTGCATGGACGAGCAGTTCGATGCCATGCATACGGGCACGTTCGCCCATGAGGTGCTGAGGCGGACCTTCGATGCGCTTGCGGAAGAGGGCATCGAGCGGGTGAGCGCGGAGAACGTGGATGCGGTGCGCTCCGCAGGCATGGCCGCCTTCGATGCGCTGCTGGCGGAGCAGCCCGAGCGAGCGCCTCTCGATCGATGCGTTGCCATCGACGAGCATGATCGGGCATGCATGGATCAGATGCGGAAGCAGATCCAGGGCGTGCTGGAGCTCATGCAGCACTTGCCCGATGGGTTCGCCGTCAAGGCGCGGGAGTATCCCCTCGACCCCGAAGAGGGCATCGAATACGCAGGTGCTGTCATCAATGGGTCAGTCGACCGCATCGATGTGTCAGAGGATGGTCGATACGTCGTGCTGGACTACAAGGGGTCAGCCGGAAAGCACGATGCGGGTGTTGGTAGCAAGGGCCTCACGGAGCTCCCTGCGAAGGTGCAAGCGCTCATCTATGCGCAGTGCGTCGGGCGCATATCCAACCTTGCGGGGATGGCGTGCGTAGGCGCGCTGTATCTGGGATATCGTGCCAAGGAGAAGAAGCAGCTCCTGGCAGGATCGTATGATGCCGTCCGCTACGAGGCCAAGGAGCTGATCAATGGGTCCAGGTCGCTGGTATCCATGGATTTCCAAGCGTACCTCGATCAGGTGGAGGCTGAGATAGCGAAGCTGGTCGAGCGGATGTGCGCAGGGGACATCTTCCCCGACCCCAAGGCGGGAGCCTGCTCTTTCTGTGAGATGACCTTCTGCGACATGAGGATGACTGGATAGATGGATATCTCGAAGTGCAATGATGCTCAGCGTGCGGTCATCGAGACCCTTCCGGGTCCCTTGTTCGTGGCAGCTGGCGCGGGATCGGGCAAGACGTTCACGCTGAAGCTGCGCACAGCCAACGCATTCCTTCCGAACAGCAGTGGCTTCAAGCTGGATTCGATAGACCAGGTGCTGGCGATCACCTTCACGAACGCTGCGGCAGAGGAGCTGCTCTCTCGCATCAAGGATGCTCTGCTCGCCGAAGGGCTCACCCAACAGGCATTCGATGCTGATGGTGCCTGGATCTCCACGATACATGGGTTCTGCTCGCGCTTCCTGCGGGAGAACGCCTTGGAGATAGGGCTGGATCCTGCCTTTCGCATGATCACGGAGCTGGAAGCTCAGGAGATGGAGGCGGCCACGCGGGCCTGGGTGTTCCAGGAGGCGCACGAGGGGAGGCTGGACCTCTCCAGCGTTGCGTGGAATTGGAGCCTCATCAACAACGGGGCATTCGACGGGTCCCTCATCGACGATGCGGAGGAGCTGCTGAGCCGCCTTGCGGCCATGCCCCAAGGGTTCGATGCGTTCGTGCACATGGAACCGGCCGTCAGCCCCAAGGATGCTCTGTTGGATATGGTGGCGGTGAGCAATGCGCTCTTGGATATGACGCTGGGATGGGAGAAGATCAACGGGAACACGGAGCGGAAGAGCCTGGACAAGCTCCCCGATGCCATGACGGTGGCGGCAGAGTGGCTTGCGAGCGACCAGGCAGACCTTGCCCTGGATGCTCCTGGGTTCGATGCACCGCGATTCCGGGCAGTGCTGAGCGTGTTCCCGGCGCTGCCTCAGACCTTCGGCAAGGGCAAGGACGGCAAGGATGTCGTCAGTCGCTACAAGAGGACGCATATGCGCGTGGTGTGCGAGACGGATGGTGCGTTCGGCATGCAGGCTGCTGAGGTGGCGCTCGTGCTCGCTCGGACCATGCGCGCAGATCTCGTGCGCCGCAAGCGCGAAGCGGGTGTCGTGGATAACGATGATCTGCTCCGCATGACGTTGGATGCTTTGCGGGAGCACCCGCATCTTGCCGCGCGCTACCGCGATCGATTCCAGCTCATCATGGTCGATGAGTTCCAGGATACGGACAAGGTGCAGATCGAGATATTGAAGCACATCGCGCGCCCGCGCCTCGCGAATGTGTGCGTCGTGGGCGATGCCCAGCAGAGCATCTATCGGTTCCGTGGCGCCGATGTTGGTGCCTTCATGGATTACCGAAATGAGCTAGCGGCTGCCTTTCCGCAGGTGAGGGAAGAGGAGCTCCAACCGAAGCTCGCGCAGAACTTCCGCAGCCATGCTGACATACTCGCATTCGTGGATAGCATCTTCAGTCAAGAGTGCTCATTCGGAAAGGCGTATCTGCAGCTCAGTCCCCAGGGTGCGGTGAACGATGTGCCCGATCCTGTGATGGATGAGCGTCCCCGCGTGATGATGGATATCGTGCATCACCGGAGCGGCAGCGATCTGGGCGCGCAGGCCTTGCACGCATCCGCCAGGCGCATCGCCCGCCATTTCGCGGATATCAAGCGAGCGTATGCGGAAGCGGGCGTGCATGAGCGCCAAAGCTACGCGCTGCTGCTGGGGAAGACGAAGAACGCGCAGGTCTACATGGATGCTCTGCGCGAAGAGGGCCTTGAGTCCATGATGACATCGGGCTCGATGCTCATGTCCACTGATGAGGCTGCCATGGTGATGGCGCTTCTGAGGCACGCGCTGAACACGCGGGATGACCAACCGCTCTTGGATTGCTTGACCTCGGACCTCTTCGCCGTATCAGATGATGCGCTCCTTGCCATGGCGTGCCGCATGGAGGATGGTCGTCCCCATCATGCGAGCCTCTCTCAAGGATTCGCACGCTGCAGCTTCGAGGAGTTCGGGCTCTCGGAGGGTCTCGTGGAGCCGGTCCGCTTCGCGCGGGAGGTGCTCGCTCGCTTCGTCAGGCGTGCCCGTCGCGAGAGCCTTGCAGAAGCGGTGCGTGCCGTTCTGGTCGAATCGGGGTATCTCGACCGCATGCAAGGACGGGGCGTTGTGGGGCTCGCATCCGTCGGGAATTGCTCCAAGCTGATCGACATCCTGAAAGGGGTCGAGCGCGAGCAGGGCGGCCTGGCGAAGGTGGTATCGGCATTCGCAGCAAAGACGCTCTTGGCAAAGGAATCCCCCGGCATCCTCTCGGTCTCCGAAGCGGAGTTCGTGCAGATCATGACCATCCATGGCTCCAAGGGCCTGCAATTCGATCACGTGGTGCTGGCTGACATCAAGAATGGCAAGGATGTCACTAGGGGCATGATGGCTGAGAATGAGGGCTCTGCCACCTTTGCGATATCGAAGAAGGGCATGCTCGCATGCGACAAGCTGAGAGCGGAGGCCGAGGCATCGCTGGATGAGCGGGGCATGGCACGCCTGCATGCGGCGAAGAGCCCCGGTGAGCTCCTTCCCCTCCTCTCGCGCATCTCCAAGGCGGAGAGCATGGACGAGGCGCGGCGCCTTCTATATGTGGGGCTCACGCGCGCGGTGCGATCGGTCTATCTCAGCTATGTGACCAGCAGCCTCCTGAACACAGCCAAGGGCAAGGAGCCATACGGGGGCGACGGGGTGATGCATGATGTCTATGAGGCGTTCGAGTGGGATGTCATGCAGAAGCGCCTCGTGGATATGGAGAACTATCCCTATGGCGGCTCGCGTCCCGCACGGATCCTGTTCGAGCAGGTGGAGGGGGATGAGGAGGAGCGCTTCTGGGATGGCTATGCCCCGATAGCTGAGAGGGATGCAGGTCCGGAGACGCTGGTCATCGTGCGGCGCGAGGTCCCCGACATGCCCGTGCAGGTCCCCTTCCGAGGCGATCGGGCGAACGTGCGGTCGTATTCATCCCTCGATCACGATGCCGCATCTGAGCCTCTTGAGCGAACGGATGTGGTCGTGGATGCAGAGGGGGAGGCCGATGCGCGCATCCTCATGCGGGAGGTAGGGGAGGACGCCACTGCGCTGGGCACGGCATTCCACCGCCTGGCTGAGCGTGCCATCCTTCGACGGAACATGCTCGGTGCTCCGCTGCTGGAGATGCCTGATGAAGCGGCGATCAGAGCACAGGAGGACAAGCTGGCGCTGAGCGCGGCGCAGAGGGAGCGGCTTGCACATGCGCTTGCGGGATGGTTCGCCTCTCCCGAGGCAGCAGAGCTCTGCACCTACGCATCCGTGGATGCTGAGGTGCCCTTCATGGTGCGCGTTGAGGGGCCAGAGGGTCGGCCGCTCTTCCTCGAGGGGGAGATCGATGCGCTGGCAACCACAGGAGATATGGCATATCTGGTGGATTACAAGACAGGCGGCAGCGTACAGGAGACGGATGAGCAGCTGCACGCGAAGCATGCGCTCCAGGCGCAGTGCTATGCCTATGCGCTCTTGCGCAACGGGTTCGCGGAGGTGCGGGCCACGTTCGTCCGTGTCGAGCAACGCGCATCCGATGGCGGCCCGCAGACCGTCGTCTATCGGTTCGACGCTTCGGATGTCCCCGACCTCGAGGCGGAGATCATCTCTCGGTGGCCTGGCCTCTGAGGTCGACGGGTGTGCCGCCAAGGCGGCACCTACATCACCCTTCGGATGCGACGGATGCGCGGTGCCAGCAACACGAACAGCAGCGCTGCGAGCGTGAGCGCGGTGCCGGGGATCAGCCCCGGTGCGGTGAACGTCATCTCGACCTGATTCAAGCCTGGTTGCACGGGTATGGCCATGAGCGCACCGTTCGCCACGCTCTGGGGCTGCACGTGCGTGCCGTTCACGGTGATGGACCACCCATCTTGGTTGGGGATGGTCATGAGCAGCACTTGGCCTTCGGCTGCATCGATCGCGCCGGAGATATGCGAGCCACCGAACCGGTCGAATGTGAAGGGATGGGCCTTGAGGTCGTCGATCATGCGCGTGAACGTGCTCATGTCCAGCGCTGGGTCCGCATCGGTGCTCTCTGCTCCATACAAGGATGCGCTCTGGCCCCAGACCGCACTCGCAAAGGTGCTCAATCGCTCCCATCTGCTCGTGGCGTCGTCCTCATCAGGCACCTGGTAGCTGAGCACGTCGGTTGAAGCGCCGTAGGCCAAGGGGAGCGCGTACGGGTTCTCCCAGAATCGCGCGCCGTCGGGGTATCGGGTGGGGGAGAGGCCGGCATCTGCGTAGTGCTCAGGCGCATCGAAGGCGGATAGGTACTTGACGCCCAAGAGCGAATCCAGCACGAGCGTCGGGTAGATGTCGTTGGTGAAGTATGCGCCGTTCCCGTACCCCATCGCGCTGAGGAACGCTAGGACGGCGTGGTCGTTCGTGGAGCTGTACGATGAGAGCTGATCGAATCCGTAGGTCATGCCCTCGTTGAATCCCAGGCTGTTGTAGCGCTGGTAGCTCTTCTCCACCCGGTAGATGCCAGGGTCGTGCTCTTCCAGCTCAGCGGCCTGGACGAGAGCCGAATCGTAGTAGTCGTTCACATAGCCCATCTCCCCCTCCTGGTAGAGGGAGCCCCAGACCAGGCATGAGCGCACGGTCAGCTCTGCAATGGTGAGCATGAGGATGGCGCCAGCGAACCACCGCGCCTCGATGGTCTTCGCAAGGAGCACGCGGATGTTCGGCTTGTCCTTCCCATTGCGTTCGCCTGCGGGGTCTGTCGCATGTGAGGTCCAGGGGAGGAGCGCATGCTGCACGCCATATGCCGCCACCCAGATCAGCATGAACACCGCTAAGAATGCCATGCGGTTGTGATATCCGTGGGGGAGGCGCATGCCGCCCCAGATGATCATCAGCAGGCGCAGCCACGTGCTGGCGATGAGCAGCGCCAGGAAGAGCGCGCATGCCAGCTTGAGCTTCAAGGGGATGCGCTTGGAGGCGAAGAACACGATGCAGAGCGCCACGACAAGGGTGCTGGCGAAGAGCTGGGGCACGAAGTCGTTCGCGTAGAGCTGTCCGGTCCATGCGCCGCCGAAGAGCGCGAGACCCACCGCCCCCAAGCTCTCTTGCTGTAGAGAGGGGACGATGAGGGCAGCTACCGAGAGCAGTGCGAGCATTCCGCAGAGGATGCCAGCCAGCCTGCGGCGCAATGAGAAACGGCGGAATGCGATCAGGACGCACGCACTGATCAAGGCCAGGGCACCTCCGCAGATGAGCAGGATGTGCGAAGCGGATATGCCCAACATCGGCAGGTGCTTGTCCATCATCTTCTGAAGGTACGCTATCAGGGAATCGGAATCGCTCGCTGCGCCAGCCCCGGTCATGCTCAAGATGGTGGGCAGGAACAGGAAGGCGGCAAGCGCGAGCGCGACCGCCATGCAACCAGCGAACTGGAGCAGCCGCTTTCGATGCGTGGGACCCCACGTGCGCACGCCTTCGGTTCCGAGCGCATACCCCTCGAAGAGCACATAGAGGCAGAGGAACAGGATGACCATATAGGCTGTGTACCAGCAGGTGATGACGCTGACGGCAGTGGATATCGTGAGCAGGCGCCATCGTCCTGTGCGCAGCAGGCAGCAGACCCCCCACGCGCAGAGCGGCAGGAGGATCAGCGCGTCCATCCACATGATGTTGCGCACCTGCATGAGCGTCCAGAGGGAGAGCGAGAACCCGAGCGCGAGCGCGCATGCCCAGGCGCGGGAGAGGGTGAAGCGGCGGCGCAGATAGAAGACCATGGAGAGTTCGGCACAGCCCACCTTCACGAGCGTGATCGCGAAGAAGGCTACGCTGATGTCGCGCTCGTCGAAGAAGAGGACGAGGATGTTCAGAGGGCTTGCAAGATAGTAGGAGATGGTGCCCATCATGTTCTGCCCGAGCGCTTGGGTGGTGGAATACGTGGCATCGGCGCTTCCGGTCAGCACGTCTCGGTACCAGGCGAAGAAGTCCACGTACTGCGCGTTCATGTCGTTCAGCATGAAGAGGTTGGAACCGAGGGGGTAGAGGCCGCATACGGCGGCTGCCACGATGAGGATGCCCACGGGCAGCAGGAAGCAGCCCATGCCGTACGCTATCGTGCGCAGCTTAGCGGTCATCTTCCTGAGAGGGATGCGCGCCTTGGTCTGCAGGGGCGCAGCTCATCTGCGTCAGGTCTTGCGTTCGCATCTGGCGTGCGATGTAGACGGGGCGGCGCTTGCCCTCGATGTAGATGCGCCCCAGGTATTCGCCGAAGATCCCGAGCGCGAGCATCACGATGCCGAAGAAGAGCAGCAGCAAGCAGACCAGCGTGGGGTAGCCAGGCACGCTGATGCCCACGATGAGGTATTCGGACAGCACGACGATCAGATAGATGATGGATGCGATGGATGTCAGGAGACCCAGATAGAGCACGAGACGCAAAGGCCATGTGGTGAACGAGACGATGCCGCTGACGGCGTAGTGCACAAGGTCGCGGAATGACCATGAGGTGCTGCCCGCGTGGCGCTCTCGCGGCTTGTAGGGGATGGTGTGGGTATGGAAGCCCACCCATGCGAAGAGGCCCTTCGAGAAGCGGAAGTACTCCGGCATGGACATGAGCGCGTCTGCCACGTTGCGCCTGAACACCCGGAAGTCGCTCGCATTCGCGGGAAGGTCTATGTCTCCCACGGCGTTGAATGCCGCATAGAAGCGATGCTTGAACCACCTGCGCAGCGCTCCCTCCTTGCGCTCCTCCTGGACCGCGGCGACGCAATCCGTATCGGGATGGTGCTGCAGGTATGCGAACATCTGGAAGGAGATGGCGGGATCTTGCTGGAGGTCCGCGTCGATGAAGCCGATCAGCGCACCGCTTGCGCTCTCGAGACCGGCCAGCATGGCAGCTTCCTTCCCGAAGTTGCGGGAGAGCTCGATGGCCTTGATGCTGATGCGCTTCGTGGTGGGGCACTCCATCATCTGGGTGACGCGCGCGAAGGTGCCATCCGTCGAGCCATCATCCACGAAGAGGAGCTCGAGGGTGGCGGGCGCATCGGGGCTGTCCATGCATGCCTGGATGAGGTCCACGAATGGCTCGATGTTCTCCGCTTCGTTGTGGCACGGTATTATGAGAGACAATTCCATATGGATTCGATTATAGTACGCACCCGCAAAGAGCAGGGATCAGACATGATCATACATGCAGACGACTTCGGTATCACGCTCGAGCAGTCGAAGGATATCCTCGCGTGCTCCGCTGCTTGTGGCGGCGAGGGTGCCTTGAGCTCCACGAGCGCCATGGTGACCTCCCCTGCATTCGTCGAAAGCGCGACCTTCGCCAAGCCCTTCGTGGATGCAGGATGCATCAAGATGGGGCTGCATCTGAATCTAGTGGAGGGCCAAGCGCTCTCGAGCGCTCATGATGCACCCCTGCTCGTGGCTCCCGATGGCCGGTTCCGCTTGGGCTTCGCGAAGATGCTCGCGCTCTCCTTGAGCGGCGAGTGCGAAGCGCTCACCTGTCAGGTGCGCCATGAGGCCCGCGCGCAGATCAGGCGCTTCTTGGAGGCATTCCCTGAGCTTGTAGGGAGGCTGCGCGTGGATAGCCATCAGCATTTCCATATGATCCCGGCCGTGTTCGATGGTCTGTTGGCGGCGGTCGCGGATGAGGGGTGCACGCTGGAATACCTGCGCGTTCCCGCAGAGCCTTTGGGGCCGTATCTGAAGGTGCCCACCATCAGGCGCGTGGTGCCGCCCGTGAACGTGGTCAAGAATGTGCTGCTGAACCAGCTTTGGAAGCAGGTGGCCGCGAAGTACCCAGCTGACCTCCCTGCGCCTGCGACGTTCTACGGCTTGGCGCTCTCGGGGCGCATGCAGCATGCGGCCGATGAGGCGTTCCTCGCCGGTGTGTCTGAGGCGGCGCAGCGCGATGGTCGGGAGGTCGAGCTGCTCTTCCATCCCGGCGGCATGCCGTCAGTGGCAGATTGCCCGGATCCAGACCTCAAGGGCTTCTGCGCGTTCTACCTCTCACCTGATCGCGCCGCTGAGGCGGAGGCGCTGCGCTCCCTTCCGCGCATCTTGCCGTAGCTCACCCTAGCTTGCGATCGAGGAGGAGAGCGCCTGATCCCTTCCGGACGCCTTCCGCAAGAGGTGTCAGCATGCTCGCGTGCAAGCGCCCAGATCCATTGGGCAATGGGGGAGCGGCCTGCTCTATAGACTTATGGTCGATGTAGTCTGATAGATGGCAGGAGGTCCAGATGCGCGCCGCTTTCGCGAGGATGATCCCCTGGATGCTGTCCTTGTTGCTGATCGCGATGATGATCCCCTTGCAGGCACCGGAGGCATCCTTTGCTCAGGACGTCGATCGAAGCGCAGAAGAAGTGGGCGAGGTGGCTGCCTCAGAGCCCTTGGAGCCCGAAGAGGACGAGGGTCAGGCCGCTGAGCCAGAAGCTCCCTCAGAACCTGCTCCGGTGGACGTTGATCCAGCTGGGGCGGATGCGGAGGAAGCTCAGGTGGCTGAAGCCACCGCTTCGGGGAAGCTCGGCGCATATCATTCGTGGACGTTGGTCGGGGATGCGCTCGTGCTGGAGAGGGATAGCGAACCGCCCGAGTCATCACCTGATGCTGACATCCTCACCAGCGGGGATTCGCTGGGCTATCTGAGCCATGCCGATGAGATCGGCGTCGTTGATATCCAAGGGACGATCAGGACGTATCGCGGCGGCCTCTTCAAGGGCCTGAAGAACCTGCATGAGGTGCGCGGCCTCGAGAAGCTGCGATTCGAGGCGCGCTCAGGTGCTCCGGTCAGTGCAGATAGCCTCTTCGAGGGGTGCACCTCATTGGAGGAGGTCGACCTCAGCGGCCTCGATGCATCGGCCATAGATAGGGCGACCGCGCTCTTCCGTGGCTGCTCGTCCGTGCGATCCCTCGACCTCTCAGGGTTCACCTCGTGCGCTTCGTGGTTCGGTGCATTCAAGGGCTGCACGTCCCTCGAGAGCGTGAAGCTGCCACCGTTCTCGGGTGGCGATTCGAGCGTGAACTTCATGTTCGAGGGTTGCTCTTCGCTGAAGAGCGTGGATATGTCGGCCATCAGCATCACCTCCAATAGCCTCTTGGATGTCTTCAAGGGGTGTGCAGCGCTCGAGGAGCTGCGGATGTTCTCGTTCGTGGGGACGAGAGGACCCAACGGCGTAGACCCCTTCGACATCTCCGGGGTATTCGTCGGCTGCTCATCGTTGAAGTCGCTCGACCTGTCCTCATTCGACACCCGTTGCGCGTGGAAGGGTGAGGTGGATACGGCTGTCAGGAAGGGCATGTTCGATGGTGCCCTGGAGACCGTCAAGCTCGGTGAGGGCTTCACGTTGCAGCCATGCTTGCCTGGTGGCCCATGGTATAGCACATCGGGTGACGCCTTTGCTCCGGCTGATATCCCAGCGGGTTCCACTGATACCTATTCACGGAACCCTCCGAGCGCGAGCGAGAGCGTTTCGATCCAACCCATCGCCGAGAGCTTCTTGGCGGTGGGCGCGCGCTATCAGCTCAAGGCAGATGTGCAGCCCGCGAGCCTTGCAGCGAGCATCGTCTGGTCCTCCTTGGATGAGAGCGTGGCCACCGTGGACGCTACTGGAATGCTCAGCGCTGTAGCGCCGGGGCACGTCACGATCATGGCCACCGCAGGAAGCGCGTCCGATTCGATAGGGGTGGAGGTCCGCTCGTGCGTCCGCCGCGTGACGATGGGAGAGTCCAGCAAGACCGTCCATCTGAGCGCGGGTGCCTTCGCGCTCCAGGCATCCGTGGACCCACCGGATGCATACAATGCTGCGCTTGCGTGGCAATCAGCGGACCCGTCGGTCGCCACGGTGGATGGGACCGGGATGGTGACGCCCCTGTCTGTGGGCACGGTCAGCATCACGGCATCAGCGGGCGCATTCAGCGATACGTGCATCGTCACGGTGGAGGATCCCATCTCCCTGACGCTCAGCGATATCGAGAAGGTCCTCATGATCGGGTCTGCACCCTATCAGCTCATCTGCACGATCGACCCTCCATCCGCTGCGGGAGCGCAGCTGGTCTGGAAGACATCGAATGCCGGCGTGGCATCGGTCGATCAAGCGGGACGCGTCACGCCGGTCTCTGCGGGCGAAGCCACCGTGACCGTGACGACGAAGGGCGCATCTGCACAATGCTCGATCAAGGTGATCGAGCGCCCCGAGGATATCGTGGATGTGGCATCCATCACGCTGGACCCTTCGCAGCTGCAGCTCGTGGGCGCGCAGTCCGAGCAGCTGAGCGCGACGGTCCTTCCGGCGAACGCGACGCACAAGACGGTGCAGTGGGCATCATCGAATCCGTCCATCGTGAAGGTGGATGCGACCGGCATGGCGACCTCTGTCGCGAAGGGCAGCGCTGCGATCATCGCCACATCGGGAGATGGCAAGCAGAGCGCTACATGCGATGTGACGGTGTCGAACCCTGCGAGCGCATTCGAGGTGACGCCGCGTGCGAAGGCGGTGGCTGTAGGGGAGGCGTTCAATGTCGGGTTGCACCTGGCTGGCCAGCTTCCCGGCGCTGTGGATGACGTCGGCGCGGTCACGTGGTCCGTATCGGATGAGGGGGTCTTGGCCATAGAGCCATCAGGAGAGGTCGCGCGCATCACCGCAAAGGCTCCTGGGATAGCGGATGTTCGCGTCTCTGGGAACGTGGGCGGCCACGACCTGGCGGGCACCGCACGGGTCAGCGTCACGTGGCCCACTCCGACCGTATTCTCCTTGGATAGGCACGAAGCGGAGCTCGTGGTCGGATCTGACGTGCTTCAGCTCACGGCGAGCGCGATGCCGGCTGAAGCGCTCAATGCGGGCGTGAAGTGGGTCGCCTCCGATCCGGATATCGCTACGGTCGACGCTTCTGGCATCGTGCGCCCTGTGCGCGCTGGGCGCGTCACCATCAGGGCGGCGCTGGGCAGCATGAGCGATTCATGCACGGTCATCGTCCACCCTCTGGTGCTGCCATCCTCGCCCTCATCTGATGTGCCCGGGCAGGTGCTCGTGAATGATTCGGAGAGCGCTGATGCGCTGCAGGGCGTGCGCGTGGTCATCCGCAAGAGCGAGAAGAGGTCGGATGCGCGCTTGCTCGCAGCGCTCGTGAGGGGCCAGCATGTCGATGCATCTGCGAGCATGGCGGAGGCCTACGACATCCATCTAGAGGATGCCTTCGGCGCTCGGGTGGAATGGGATTCGTCGGATGTGCTGCTCACGGTATGCATCAAGCTGGATGATCGCCTATCCGCGATGGCAGCCGAAGTAGCGCTCGCCGTCCACTACGTGGACGATGCGTTCTCGTCCGCGGAGACGAAGGCCTCCCAGGTCAGCGATGGATATATCGTGTTCGACACCACGCATTTCAGCACCTATGCACTGACAGCATCATCTCAGGATGATGGCGGTGGCGCGTCGGGTGATCATGGCGAAGGGGAGGACGCGAGCGAGAGCGAAGGCGGAGGCCTTCCCCGCACGGGCGATGATGCCGTCCGGCGCCTCATGGTGCTGTTAGCCTTGGCGATCGCGGCCGCTGCAGCGTGCGGTGCGGCCGCCCTGCGTCGAAGCGCACCATAGGGGCATGCCGTCTGCGGCTTCGCGGGTCGGATCGCTGATGCGCGCAGCGCGCATCAGCAGGGGAGCTGACCTGCTGCTCGCGTGGGGCGCTACGAAGATCGGTGGCATGCCGGTGCGTCGCAGCGGGGATACCTGTGATACCATGATCGGTGCAATGCTGGGGTATCGTCCAACGGCAGGACTCTGGTTTTTGGTGCCAGCTATCTAGGTTCGAATCCTGGTACCCCAGCCACAAGGGGCGGTCATCTTGAAGAGATGGTCGCCCCTTGTGCATCCGCGTGAGGGGTGCTGCGGGTCGAGCGGGTGCAGCCGAGTTGCGCGCCTACAGTCATCAGGTCTCAGGGGATCCCGTAGGGGCGCGCTTCGTGTGCACCCGTCGGTCGGCATGCAGGCGTAGACGAGCTGCACAGGGGCGTGCCATACCTGTTCGCCATCACGCGATATCGCGTCCATGCCAAAGGTAGGCTGCGAAGCTTGCATTGCGGCAAGGGTCTCTGCTATCATTCCCGCTCGACCGACAAGGCGGTTGCGCACATGCCACGCATGGATGCGCGAGTACCTGGCTGCTCCTGGCGTTCTGTGGTCCAGATGAGCGGCGCGGCTTTGAAGCCGCACGCCTGACATGCAGGCATTGAAAGACCAGCCAAGCCGGTTTAGATTTTTTGTGCGCCTTTTTCGATTTCTCACCTGATTTTTCTGCATCTTTTGCTAAAGTCATCGTTCGCTGTGTAAAAGCTGTTTTCTTTTGGAGGCGAACCCTTGGCTAAGGAAGATGTGATCGAGCTCGAAGGCACCGTGCGGGAAGCGTTGCCGAACGCCATGTTCAAGGTTGAGCTTGAGAACGGGCACGAGATACTGGCCCATATCTCAGGCAAGATGCGCATGCACTACATCAAGATCCTGCCCGGGGACAAGGTCACGGTCGAGCTTTCCGTGTATGACCTGAACCGTGGGCGCATCACCTATCGCTTCAAGTAAGAGGGCACAGAGACCCGTTGATGCTCGGGGGTACATCCCCCTAGGAGAGCCGACGCTCCGAAGCGCATCATCGGAAGGTTGGGAAAATCCTCGTCTGCGGCTGGGCGTGCAGGTATAGAAGGAATGACATCTACCGAAAGGAAAAGGATATGAAGGTACGTCCTTCGGTCAAGAAGATGTGCGACAAGTGCAAGATCATCCGACGCCACGGCAAGGTCCTTGTCATCTGTGACAACCCTCGCCACAAGCAGCGTCAGGGCTAGGGGAGGAAGTAAGACATGGCAGTACGTCTTGTAGGCGTAGACCTTCCGCAGAACAAGCGCGTGGAGATCGCTCTTACCTACATCTATGGAATCGGGCTCACCACTTCGAAGCAGATCCTCGCTGAGACCGGCGTGAATCCGGACACTCGCGTCAAGGACCTCACCGAAGAGGACCTCTCTCGCCTTCGCGATTACATCCAGGGCAACCTCAAGGTCGAGGGTGACCTGCATCGCGAGGTCTCTCAGAACGTCAAGCGCCTCATGGAGATCGGCTGCTACCGCGGCCTTCGCCATCGTCGTGGCCTGCCGGTCCGCGGCCAGCGCACGCACACCAATGCTCGCACGCGCAAGGGTCCGCGCAAGCAAATCGGCGGCAAGAGAAAGTAGAGTGAGGAAGCATAATGGCTAAGAAGAACGTAACTGCGCGCGTCAAGCGCTCTGAACGTAAGAACATCGCCGTGGGTGCTGCTCACATCAAGTCTACGTTCAACAACACCATCATCTCCATCACGGATCCGCAGGGCAATGTGATCGCCTGGCAGTCCGCAGGCACTGTTGGCTTCAAGGGCAGCCGCAAGTCCACGCCGTTCGCAGCACAGATGGCGGCAGAGGCATGCGCGAAGATCGCCATGGAGCACGGCCTGCGCAAGGTCTCCGTCTTCGTCAAGGGCCCGGGCTCTGGTCGCGAGACGGCCATCCGCACCCTGCAGGCTGCAGGGCTCGAGATCGCCAGCATCCAAGATTGCACTCCCATCCCGCACAACGGTTGCCGTCCGCGCAAGCGTCGTCGCGTGTAGTTCGAAAGGATCTGACCTTATGGCACGATACACAGGACCATCCTGCCGCCTTTGCAGGCGCGAGGGATGCAAGCTCTTCCTCAAGGGAGACCGCTGCTACACGGATAAATGCGCCATCGAGCGTCGTGACTATGCTCCTGGTGAGGCTGGTCGCAAGCGCATCAAGGAGAGCGAATACCGCATGCAGCTTCGCGAGAAGCAGAAGACCAAGCGCATCTACGGGCTCCTTGAGAAGCAGTTCCATCATTACTACGAGATGGCGAACCGCCAGCAAGGCGTCACGGGTGAGAACCTGCTCCGCATCCTGGAGAGCCGTCTTGACAACGTGGTCTACCGCCTCGGGTTCGCGAAGTCTCGCGCAGAGGCTCGTCAGCAGGTGCGCCATGGGCACATCCATGTGAACGGCCGTCGCGTGGACATCCCGTCCTTCCGCGTTCGTCCGGGTGACCTGATCGCCGTGGCTCCCAAGGCCCGCGACATGCTCGTCATCAAGAGCGCTCTCATCTCAAGCGAGCGCATCCAGGTTCCGGCCTGGCTGGAGGTTGACATCGAGAAGCTGCAGGGCAGCGTCCTCTCGCTCCCGCAGCGCGACCAGATCGACGCCGATATCCGCGAGCAGCTCATCGTCGAGCTCTACTCGAAATAAGCTTGGACTTTTAAGGAGGCTCATCACACATGACAGAGTTCATGAGGCCTACTGTAAGCACTGAGGAAGTCAACAGCACGGTTGCTCGCTATATCGTCGAGCCGCTCGAGCGCGGCTATGGCAACACGCTGGGGAACTCCATGCGCCGCGTGCTCCTCTCCTCGCTTGACGGGGCGAAGGCCACCGCCATCCAGGTGGACGGCGTGCAGCATGAGTTCACCACCGCAGAAGGCGTCATCGAGGACATCACTGACATCGTCTTGAACGTGAAGGGACTCGTCTTCAGCGCGCTGTCCGATGATGTGACGGAGGCCACGGCGCATGTGTCCGCCGAGGGTCCCTGCGTCGTCACAGGCGCTGACCTTGAGGTGCCCACGGAGTTCACGCTGGTGAATCCGGAGCATGTGATCGCAAGCGTCGCCGACGGCGG
The DNA here is from genome assembly GCA_910589125.1 of uncultured Eggerthellaceae bacterium. Classification (GTDB taxonomy): domain Bacteria; phylum Actinomycetota; class Coriobacteriia; order Coriobacteriales; family Eggerthellaceae; genus MGBC163016. The sequence goes on along the minus strand of CAJURX010000002.1, from coordinate 89,790 downwards.
CCAGCTGGAGATGTCCATCCGCATCGGCGTGGGCCGCGGCTACGTCAGCGCTGACAACAACAAGCGCACCGAGGATCCGATCGGCGTGATCCCGGTGGATTCGCTCTTCTCCCCGGTGCGTCGCTGCACCATGAACGTGGAGGACACGCGCGTTGGCCAGCACACTGACTATGACCGCCTGACCCTTGAGGTGGAGACCGACGGTTCCATCTCTCCGACCGAGGCGGTGTGCCGTGGTGCGAACATCATCAATCAGTACATGGGCGCGTTCCTGTCGCTGATCGACGATGATCAGGAAGAGGATGCCGTTGAGTCTGCGTCCATCTTCGCACCTGAGAACACGGAGACGAATGCAGAGCTGGATAAGCAGATCGAGGACCTGGACCTGTCCGTGCGCTCCTACAACTGCCTGAAGCGCGCTGGCATCCACTCCGTCCGTCAGCTGGTCGAGTTCTCTGAGAACGACCTTCTGAACATCCGCAATTTCGGTGCCAAGTCCATCGAAGAGGTCAAGGACAAGCTGATCTCCATGGATTTGAACCTCAAGTTTTAGGAGTCGAAAATGAGGCATAAGTACAAGGGGCGCAAGCTCGGAACGGACTGGAGCCACACCAAGGCCATGAAGCGCAGCCTGGTGCAGCAGCTGTTCCTGAACGACCGCATCAAGACCATCGAGTCCCGCGCCAAGGAGATCCGTCCTGACGTGGACAAGATCATCACGTGGGCGAAGAAGGGCGACCTGCATTCTCGTCGTCTGGCCATCGCCGCGCTCGGCAACGACAAGGAGCTCGTGCGCGAGATCTTCGAGAAGGTCAGCCAGGGCATGTTCGAGGGTCGTCCGGGCGGCTACACGCGCATCATGAAGCTGGGGCCGCGCAAGGGCGACGGTGCTCCCATGGTCATCATGGAGCTGGTCACTGAGACGTGCGTTCCGAAGGCAGAGCGCAAGGCTGCTTCCAAGACCACTGCCAAGAAGAAGGCTGCCCCCAAGAAGGCCGTCAAGGCCGCAGAGGCTGAGCTCAAGGAGCAGGAGAAGGAAGCTGCTGAGCACAAAGAATCTGTGATCGAGGAGGTCAAGGATTCCATCGAGGCCGCCGAGGAGAACTTCGCTGCTGAGGTCCAGGAGGCTGGCAAGGAGCAGCTCGCGGAGGAGAAGGCTGAGGCCAAGGCTGACGAGGCCGAGGAGGTCCGTGAGGAAGAGGCCAAGGCTGAGGAGGCAGAGGCTGCTGAGGCCAAGGCCGAGGGGCTCAAGGCTGCTGATGAGGAGAAGGCCAAATAGCCGCATCCCGTCGTCCATATCGGAGCGGGTTCCTGTTGGCTTCGCCAAGCCAGGAGCTTCGTTGATATGACCAGCTTCTCCATATATATCGCAAAGGATTCGCCCGTGCACCGTCTTGATGCGCGGGCGAAGGTCGTTCTGTTGCTGGTGTATTCCATCGGCATCTTCTTCGTTGGCAGCTGGTGGGGGATGTTCGTGACGGCCGCGCTCGTGCTGGCCTCGTTCGCGGCATCGCGCCTGCCTGCACGTGCTGTGTTCTTGGCGGTCGTGCCCGTCTACATCTTGGCGGCCGTCACCATCGCGTTCAACGCATTCGCTCCGGTCGAGGGTGGCATCGCATTCAGCGTGGAGGGTCTCGTCAGGGGGTGCTTCTTTGCTGTGCGGATCTGCCTCCTCGTATGGGCGAGCCTCATCGTCTGCTATTCCACCACATCCACTCAGCTCGTGGATGCGTTCATCTGGTTCATGGGGCCTCTGCGCGCGATCAAGGTGCCTGTTGACGATATCGCCATGGTGTTCTCCATCGCGCTTCGATTCATACCGCTGATCATCGCCGAATACGAGCAGGTGAAGGACGCGCAGTGGTCGCGCGGAGCATCGTTCGACGAGGGTGGGTTGATGAAGCGGCTTCGAGCGCATGTGGCCATACTGATGCCGCTCGTCGTGGGTCTGTTCCGACGCGCTGACAGGCTTGCCATGGCCATGGAAGCGCGCTGCTATGGGATGGAAAAGAGCGAGCGCGGATGCTATGATGGCAAGCACTGAATCCAAGCGCCGCAACCACACTTGAAACACAACATGGCGCGTCTCGCATAGATTGAGAGCACCATATATGGCATTCGTACACCTTCATAACCACTCTGAGTACTCGCTGCTCGATGGCATCACGCACATCAAGGACATGGTGCGCCGTGCTGCCGATCTTGGCATGCCGGCGGTGGCTGTGACCGATCATGGCGTGATGCACGGCATGATCGAGCTGCGCGACTCCTGCGAGGCTGTTGAGAAGGAGACGGGCATCCGCGTCAAGCCCATCTATGGGTGCGAGATCTACTTCACCACCGATGAGGATCTGCGCACGGATATGCGCCCGAAGCTGTACCACCTCCTGCTCTTGGCGAAGACCACGGAGGGGTATCACAACCTCCTCAAGCTGGTCAGCGAATCGAACGTGGACAACGTCTACTACAAGCCGCGGACCACGCTCTCGCAGCTGAAGAAGTACGGGCATGGGCTCATCGGATCGTCTGCCTGCATCGCTGGCATCATCCCGCGCTTGCTGCACGATCGCCAGTTCGACGAGGCGGTCAGGTGGGCGGGCATCTTCTCAGAGTGCTTCGAAGAGGGTGACTTCTACATCGAGCTGCAGAATCAGGGCATCAAGACGGACTCTGGCCTCACCCAGACGGAGCTGAACCATCGCCTGACCGAAGTCGCGCAGGCGGCCGGTCTCAAGACCATCGCCACCAACGACTTCCATTACCTCACGAGGGAAGATGCCTACGCGCAGGACATCATGCTGTGCATCGGCACGAAGCAGAACATCAACGACCCCGATCGCAAGTTCAAGTTCGAGAACGATCAGTTCTACATGAAGACCGAAGAGGAGATGCGCGCGTGCATGGCGGATTTCCCCGAGGCGTGCGACAACACCGTAGAGGTCGCTGAGAAATGCAACGTGGAGATCGAGAACGAGACCATCCTGCCGCGCTTCCCCTTGCCCGAGGGTGAGACGGACGAGACCTGGTTCCGCAAGCGCGTGCAAGAGGGACTCGAGAAGCGCTACGGCGTGCCCGTGCCTGCGGAGGCGCAAGAGCGCGCTGACTATGAGATGGGCATCATCATCCAACAGGGATTCCCTGCATACTTCTTGATCGTGCAGGAGTACATCGAATGGGCGCGCAGCCAGGGCATCGGCGTCGGGCCCGGTCGTGGTTCGGCAGCAGGCGCGATCGTCGCCTATGCCATGGGCATCACGGACCTGGATCCGCTCTCGAACGGCCTGCTGTTCGAGCGCTTCCTGAGCCCTGAGCGCGTGGAGATGCCCGATATCGACGTCGATTTCGACGACGAGCGGCGCGGCGAGGTCATCGAGCACATCAAGGATGTGTATGGAGAGGACCACGTGGCAGGCGTCATCACCTTCGGCAAGCTCCAAGCCCGCAATGCGGTGAAGGATGCTGCGCGCGTGCTGGGCTACCCGTACGCGTCAGGAGATCGCATCTCCAAGATGATCCCTGATGAGCTGGGGATCTCCATCAAGGAGGCGCTCAGCAAGAATCCAGAGATGCAGGCAGCTTATGATGCTGAGGATGAGGTGCGGACCATCGTGGATGCCGCCCTCTCCATCGAGGGCAACGTGCGTGGCGAAGGCGTGCATGCATGCGCCACCATCATCTGCCGCGATCCCATGTCGGACCATGTTCCCATGAAGCGAGACACCAAGGGCGGCGGCATCATCACGCAGTTCGACGGCCATTACACGCCCGAGCTCGGGTTGCTCAAGATGGACTTCTTGGGGTTGCGCACCTTGGGCGTGCTCTCGCGTGCGTGCAACAACATCTACCAGAGGACCGGCGTCCGCATCGTGCCGGAGGAGATCCCGACCGATGATGAGGAAGCGTTCCGCCTCATGCGGAGCGGCAACATGGATGGCCTGTTCCAGGTGGAGAGTGCGCTGTATGTGAGCCTCTTCAAGCGGCTCCCCCCGAAGTGCTTCTCGGACATCGTCGCATCCATCGCGCTGAACCGCCCGGGCCCGTTGGAGTCCGGCATGGTGGATGATTACGTCAAGGCTGCCAACAACAAGGCGAACATCCATTACTACGACGATCGCCTGCGCTCCATCTTGGAGGAGACGAATGGCACCATGGTCTACCAAGAGCAGATCATGCAGATCTCCATGGCCATGTCCGGCTTCTCCGCCGGCAAGGCCGACAAGCTCCGCAAGGCCATGGGCAAGAAGAAGCTCGACGTGATGAAGGAGCTCCAAGGGGACTGGAATACCGGTGCGGTCGACAATGGGTTCTCCCTTGATGTGGCGAAGCAGATCTGGACGGACGCCGAGAAGTTCGCTAAATACGCGTTCAACAAGTCCCACTCTGCTGCCTATGCCATCTTGGTCATGCGCACGGCGTATCTGAAGGCGCATTATCCGAACGACTACATGGCGGCGGTGCTCTCGAGCTACATGGGCAAGACCGATCGCCTGATCCGCTATATCGCCAGCTGCAACCACAACGGCACTCCGGTGTTGCCGCCGGACATCAATACCTCCAACGTGGAGTTCACGCCTGTTGAGGAGGGCATCGTGTTCGGCCTCATGGGCGTGCGTGGCATCGGGCGCAATGTTGCCGAGGCCATCATCGCCGAGCGCGAGCGCGGCGGCGCGTTCGAGAACCTGCATGACTTCGTCTCGCGCGTTGATCTGAAATGCGTGAACCGCAAGGCCATCGACGCTCTCATCAAGGGCGGCGCGTTCGATTCTTGCGGGTATACGCGCAGGCAGCTGATCCACTTCCTCGAGGAGACGCCACTGCTCGAGGATGCTCAGAAGCGTCAGAAGGATGCCAGCCAAGGACAGGTCACGATGTTCGACATGTTCGGCGACGTGGAGGATTCCGGGTTCGAGAACGACGTCCCTGCGCCGGATGGGGTGGAGTGGCCCGCGCGCGAGCTGCTGCGCTATGAGAAGGAGATCATGGGCATCTACGTCTCCGACCATCCCTTGGCGCCCTATGAGGGCATGATGGCGAAGATCACGAAGCACAACATGGGTGAGCTGTCCGAGCGTACGAAGGAGATCAAGTCCGCCACCTTCGCGGGGCTGGTGTCCTCGGTGGCGACCAAGCCGACGAAGCGCGGGACCATCATGGCCAACTTCCAGTTGGAGGATGCCACGGGCATGATCGACTGCATCGTGTTCGACTATTCCAAGGTGTCGAACGTGCTGCGGGAGGATGCTGTGGTCACCCTCAAGGGCAAGTTCGAGGTATCCGATCGCGGCAGCCAGATCATCGCCTATGAGATATCGGAGCTGGTGCTGGATGAATCGCAGGCGAACATGGCAAAGAAGGGGCCGGGGCATCTGGTGATCCGCCTGGATTCGCGTGAGTTCGATGCGGCGAAGTCGCAGCGCCTCAATTCCATCTTGAGCTCGTTCCCCGGTCGCGATGGCGTGGTGCTCATGGTGCATCAGTCAGATGGGCGCAAGTTCAGGGCGGAGCTGCCCGTGACGGTCGATTCTGAGAGCGATGTCCTGAGGACGGAGATATCGCGCCTCTTCGGCCGCGTGGTGGCGTAGGTGGGATCTGGCGTTTCAGTGCAGGAGGAGGTGAAGCTAGGCTTGCTCTGATCCGGAAGAGGGTGGTGATATGCCTTCTTGTGATTCGGGGATACAGAATCTGTCTAGGATCATACGCTTTGTTGCTTCTTGATCGCATTCGTAATATGCATATGCGTCTGGCTGTTCTATCAGGGACCCAGGGAGCGTAAGGATCTCTATCTCGGAAATATCCTCCTCTGAGATGACGGAGATGAGATACAGCAATTCTGAGGTAGTCAGATTCGTTGCTGATCCATGCTGAGCGACGTCTAGTAGTTGAAGGAGCTTTGTCGGGTTCGCCTTGCATTCTTCAACGGCTTTTTGAAAAAATGCCGCGATGAATTGCTGCTGCCGATCGAGCCTTTCACTTGAGGTTTCGTCATTGGATTCATCTCGCTCGCGAACGTAATCCAAAACATTCTCTCCCGTAAGGGTGAGGTGGTCACCCTTGCTTATGCCTGCTTCCTCTACGTCGTAGAGAGCAGTCAACTGGATGCCGCCTATCGCGTCAGTCAATTCGCAGACACCTGACAGGTTGAGAGTGTAGAAGCGGGCAATGGGAACATCGTAAAGCAGCTGGGAGACGGCTTTGCATGCTAGCGTCCCGCTTTCCTCATCAGTTTCCCCAAGGCCATGTTGTAGGCAAAGATAGTCCTGTCGTGGATGGAGCTCCCCTGTTCTTCTGCTCCGAAGATATATCGTTGCAATGGTCTCTCGAGGGATGGCATGGCAGAGGACGTCGTTCGTTCTAGTGTTGAGCGATATCATCATGATGGCATCGCTCTGACCGTTTGCGTTCTCTCCTAATCGTCCGTTCTCTTTGTCTACGCCTAGAAAGAGGATATTCACGATATCCGGGTCATATGCATATGTGGTCGCGTCGCTGGTCAGGCTTGCTTTGCCCTGAGATGCTTCGTGCTTGAGCCACGCATATGCGAATCCTATGCAAAGCATGCTTGCGAGAAGCAGTGCGAGAAGAATGAAGGAGATCTTCTTTGCTAACATCATCAGTGTGTTTTCTGCTCGTTGACGAGCTTTGCGGTCACGATATATCTTTTCTCAGGGTCTGACGGAATGCAGCAAGTGGAGAGCTGGATAACTCGATCTGAATCTGATGCTAGCGATATGCCCTCTTTGGCATAGGCCCATTCCCATGAAGGGTGCAAAATGGAATCGAAGTATGCGCCCACTCCATCTGGGCTACTGAAGTCGTGCTGCGACAATATCAGTTGATTATCGGTCTCTGCTACAGAGATCACTTCGTATGCAAGGATCTTCTTAGGTAGATATACATAGATGTAGGGATTCTGTTCCATGAATGTAGGATCATCTAGATAGTGCAAGTCTGAGAACATCACATTCGTGTTCGGAAAGGTGTGCCCATAGATGACGGTGACCGGATCCTCGAAATCCTTTCGATTCAAACATTGGGTATAAAGCTCACCGTAATCCGAATAGCTTCCATCCATATCTCTTTGAAGGTAGTGGTTCATATCCTCGGCATTTTGGAGAATGGGGTGATTGATAGCTGTTCCAGGATAGGAAATCCAAGCGTAGATATCTGGGTTGCGCTCCTGCCATGGAGCAAGGTCGATTGGATTGTCTACTAGAGTCTCTGTGGGAAGATTAACGGGGGCGGTGGGGATAGCGCTCTGAGCACGTTCTTCCTCTTCGGCTCGCGCTTGCGCATCTCTATCGAGCAGGTAGGCGCTTCCAGCGCCAGCGCTGATGAGACAGATGACCAGCAGGATGACAAGAGCAGCTTGCTTAGAGTCTTTCAGGCAGAGACCTCTTCTATCTTTTTCATTGAGGGATTCCTCGGCATCTGTCTGTGATTCTTCGGTCATGGATGTGCTTGCTTTCTTCCAAGGAGCAGGTGATGCTTCATGCTCGATCGCCTCGTTCTTTTTGGTAGCTGATGGAGCGCTTTCAGCTTTCTTGTCCAGTGTCATGCGATCATCATTTCCTTCCCATGGAATTGTGGCAGCAAAAAAAGAAGAGCCTTATGGGAAGGCTCTTCTTTGCGGCTTTCGACAACTATAGGGCAAGGCAACTTTATGCGGTGACCTTCTTGCGAAGGGCATATGCGGCACCGGCTGCGATGAACAGGGAACCAGCAGTGCAAAGCAGCACAGCGGTATCATCGATGCCTGTCTTGGGGGCAATGCCGGGCACTAGATTCTCGGTAACAGTGATGACGGAGAATTTTGACATGGTGAGAGCGATCGTACCGCTTGCATCAGCGGTGACATTGTATGCCTCTGTCGTGTTGTCTTCATGCTGAATCCAGACGCCAACGGTCTTATTCGCATATTCTGGGCCAAGAAAGATGCTGATCGTAGCGGTTCCCTCGAATATCTCGCCATTGATATAGTACGATCCAATGACGGTGGAGCTGCTAGGAACGTTGCTTGCCGTAGAAGATGTGACGCCTGCACCGAAGATGGCCAGATCGTCCCCGGTAATGAAGATCTCGCCATTATCCCCATACTGGCTAACGACGCCACTGGTGATGTAGTCGGGACCTTCGGGGTATTCAGGATAGTCATTGCCTCCAGAGTAGTAGGCAAATGCGCTCATCGGAAATGCGAGAGTGAGCGCGAAAGCGCACAGGGCAGTTGCGATCTTCTTCATCCTATTCCCTTCCTTTTCCTTGTCCTTGTGAATCTGTTTGCAGATATATTCTTTCAGAGATGATCTTTTGTGGCGCATCGATGTATTACCCCTAAAAGGCCGTTCATTACATTGGGGATTTGATACCGGGGATGCGATAGGATGAATCCGGTAGATTCCGATGACGCATGAACAAAGATGGAGGGCTGTGATGGATTGAAGGATCATTGCTGCGATCGTGAGCCTAGGTGCGCTGGTGATCACTGCGATCGCATTGCAGCGTGGCTTGTCGGGGGCTGGGTTCTTGCGCAGGGCGGCCTATGCTATGTTCCCAGGGAGCCAGCTCCTCACGGCGGCTGTTCTCTTCGCATGGATCATCGCCCTCGACCTCTCAGCGTCTATGACCATCCTGGCTACGGTGGTGGTCCTTGCATGCTGCCCGATCGATGCTCTCTTGTTTCGGAAGCTCAGACAGGCTCAAGATAAAGAATTCTCCGAAGCTCGCGTAGAGATGCTTGCGGAACAGCTTGAGATTCAGAAGCGGTATAACGCCAAGCTTGAAGAGGATGCCAAGAACATAGAGCGCGTCCGGATCAATGCACAGCGAGAATTGGAGCGTGCATCGCAGCTCTTAGAGAGCAGTGATGGAGATAGTGCATTAGCTGCATTGTCGGGAGTTCAGGAGGTGATGGGGGAGGCGGCTTACCGCTACTGCGACAATCCCATCATCGATGTCATCGTTGACGTGAAGCGCACGGAGTGCCTTCAGGCAGGCGTGAGGGCTGAATTCGCTTTGGAGGTTCCTCGGCGAACACCATCCATTCCTGATGTGGAGCTTTGCGCGGTGTTCTCGAACCTCATCGATAATGCGTTGGAGGCGGCCCGCGGGTCCAGCGAATGCAGCTCTTGTGCTCAGCCATTTCTCGTGGTGGCATCAGAGGTGCATGGCAATATGCTCATCATCAGCACGCATAACAGCATAGCCGATGCCTCATCGGTGCAGGGGGAAACCATCAACAAGGAAAAGGCCAGCAAAGATCGCGCAGGCTTCAAGAGCATCGAGGATCACGGCTGGGGCTTGTCTATCGTGGAGGAGATAGCTGCTCGTCATGGAGGGGCGCTCACTACGCAGATAGATGGTGATGCATTCCACGCGTCCGTCATCTTGCTTCTCGATAGCGAAGGCAGTGCTTGTTCTGATGCTGCCTGAGCTACAGGAAGCGCTACTGCGATATTGCTCGATGCTGCCTCTGCAGCTGCTGCTCGGAATAGCTCTGACGAGCATGTTTCCTCCGAAAGATGCGAAGGTGTTCTGGCTTGGATCCTTGCTTGGCTTGCTGGGTATCGCCATGCTGAGTCCCGTCGTGACCGATGGTGGCCGTTTTGCCATAACCATGCTCCTTCAAGTTGCGTTCCCTGTTGCATGTCTGCAAGGAAGAGCGTCATCGAAGATCGTGGTTTGCATTGCTGCGCAGTTCGTGGAGACTGGCCTCGAGCTGCTGATGTGGAGTGCCTGGATGCAGATCACGGGGCTGACGATCTTAGACCATGAAGTGTATCTGGGGCATGTGCCGGAGTACCTTGTTGCGATGTTCTCAGATTATGCCCTCTGCGGAGTCGGGCTTTGGTTGCTTTGCCTGACATATAGAAGGTTGTCGTCTTCGGTGGGAAGCACCTGGGAACCGAGAGGATCGCTGCGGAGAGCGTCCGCAGCGACCTTTCCCTTGCTCCCTTTCGCGCAGATCATATTGGTCTTGTCTCTCATATATGTTCCGCTCGCGGTAGCAAAGAATGATCCTGCGTATATGGTGGCATCTGTGTTCCCTATCATCATCTGCTTGCTCTCTGATCTCCTCCTGTTCTCTCAGATGCAGCGCTACGCTGATAAGCAGCTCTCCGACCTCCGCGCCGCATCGCTCGAAGCCCGCGCCGACGAATACCTTGCGAAAGCCGCTCATATGCAGGGACAGCTGCGCGATGCTGCTCGCTTGCGCCATGATCTGCGCAACCACGTGCACGTGGTGGAGGGGCTCTGCGAGCGCGGTGACATGGCCGAAGCGCAGGCGTATCTGCGGCGAGTATCCGACCTGCTCGATGCAGGGGAGAGATCATGATGCTTGACGCATTCAACTGGACATACGCTCTCATCATCTTGGTGTCTGCGGGTCCCTCGAACATCGTCTTCGCGTATGCGCTCGCGTCGATCTTCCCACCAAAGGATGCACGCGTGTATTGGGGTGTTCAGGCTGCGACGATCGCTGTTGCTGTGATGACGAAGCAGTATTGGAGCGCGGAAGCTGCCATGGTGATCGGTTCAGCTATCTTGATCATACCGCCTCTAGCTTGCTTGAAAGGTTCTATGTTCGTTAAGGTCATCGTGACGACTCTGGCTGTGGTCATACAATATGCAGCGGAGCTTCCCGTAGCAGTGCTTTGGATGGTCGTGGTGGGACAGCCGATCATGGATAATGCGGTTGTCGCTGCGCATTTTGTGAGTACATCCTTGTCGTGGTCCTCATCCATATCATCATCCTGGCGTTGATGTATTGGTTGTTCGTGAAGGCATGCAGGCGCTTCGTTATGAGGTCAAGCTTTGCTGCTTTGCGAGGTGAGGGTAGAAGCGGGAGCGCGGTCCAAGGTAGGGTGTTCCTCGCTTTCCCGCTTGCGCAGCTTGTGCTGTTCGTCGTCATTCTGTATCTGGTATACGGCTTGGCTGACCATGATGTCCCAGAATACATGGTGCCCCCGCTCATCATGTTCGTTACCTATCTCGGTGTAGACCTCCTCCTGTTCTCTCAGATGCAGCGCTACGCTGATAAGCAGCTCTCCGACCTCCGCGCCGCATCGCTCGAAGCCCGCGCCGACGAATACCTTGCGAAAGCCGCTCATATGCAGGGGCAGCTGCGCGATGCTGCTCGCTTGCGCCACGACCTGCGCAACCACGTGCACGTGGTGGAGGGCCTTTGCGAGCGCGGTGACATGGCTGAAGCGCAGGCGTACTTGCAGGAAGCGGCTTTGATGCTATGGCCGGAATCGCATGGGACGGGTGGGGAGAGCCGGTGTGCACGTGAGCCCCGTTCGGGAGGTGTGATGTGATGGAGTGGCTGGAGGCTTTCAGCTGGCCGCGTATCGGTATCGATCTTTTGAATATCGCTCCTACGCATGCTATCTACCTCTTTGCCCTTTCAAGGGTGATGCGTCCTTATAGCAGCGGTTCATTTTGGGTCATCTGCATGGTGGCCTCCCTTCTGTGGTCCCCCTTTCGCACTCTGGTTCCTACGCCCGTCATGATCTTCATGGGCTTATTGCTCATGATCGGACTGCCAGGAGCTATGCTGCAAGGCAGGGCTCTCGGAAAATCCATCGCGCTCATCCTGGGGGCAATGCTCATGATCGCTGCTGATATCCCGAGCGCATTGACATGGGTGCTGCTTACGGGTGATCCCGTGATGGATTATGATGCGGTCCTCGGCGATCCTACCGCATATCTTGTGGCTACGCTGGTCCATCTGATCGTGTTCACGCTTCTCATGTGCCTATATGTCGTCATCTGCAAACGGTCGTCTTTGCTCGGCGCCGTCTATCCTGATCCAAGCAGATCAAGCCGAACTGGTGGCATGTATGGAGTGTTCCTCTGGTTCCCGGCGGTGCAGATGTGCTTGCTCTATGCCGTATTTGCTATCACATTCGTCGTGATCGGGAATGATGCGGTCTTCTATGGAAGCGTGTTGGCATTGTTCGCGTTCAGCCTTGTTGCTGATGGGTTCGTGTTGCGAGGGATGAAGGAGCTTTCGGATAAGCAGCTCTCCGACCTCCGCGCCGCATCGCTCGAAGCACGTGCCGACGAATACCTTGCGAAAGCCGCTCATATGCAGGGACAGCTGCGCGATGCTGCTCGCTTGCGCCATGATCTGCGCAACCACGTGCACGTGGTGGAGGGCCTTTGCGAGCGCGGTGACATGGCCGAAGCGCAGGCATATCTACATCGAGTGTCCGGCCTGCTCGATGCAGGGGAGAGATCATGATGCTTGACGCATTCAACTGGACATATGCTCTCATCATCTTGGTGTCTGCGGGCCCCTCGAACATCATCTTCGCATATGCGCTCGCGTCCATATTCCCGCCAAAGGATGCACGCGTGTATTGGGGTGTGCAGGCTGCGATGATCGTTCTGATCGTAGCCACCAAGCAATATTGGAGCACTGAGGTCGCGGTGGTCGTTGGAACAGCGATCTTAGTGGCGCCGCCATTGATATGCCTGAAGGGTCCAAGCCTCGCAAAGATCGTCACCACTGTAGTTGCCCTGATCGTTCAACTCTCGGCTGAGATCCCTGCAGCGTTTCTGTGGATCGTTGTGGTCGGTCAGCCTGTCATGAGCAATGAGGCGATCGTTGCGCATCTTCTGGAATTCCTTTTGGTTGTGGTGCCCTTTCATATCCTATGCCTGTCTGCTCTCTTTTGGTTGTTCGCCAAAGCGTGTCGGACGCTCATCGTGCGCACAGGGCAGGAAAAGGGCAGTGGATCGGTCTTGGGAGAGAGGTCCGAACGCTTGAAGGTCTTCGTGGCCTTCCCGTGCGTTCAATTCGTGCTGATCCTCTCCGCTATGTACGTGGCCTTCGTTTCCATAGGCGACGACGAATCATATATGGTGGCGCTCTTGCTCTTGTTCATCGCCTTCATATCTTCGGACATCCTTCTATTCATTCAGATGCAGCGCTACGCCGATAAGCAGCTCTCCGACCTCCGTGCTGCATCGCTCGAAGCACGTGCCGACGAATACCTTGCGAAAGCCGCTCATATGCAGGGACAGCTGCGCGATGCTGCTCGCTTGCGCCATGATCTGCGCAACCACGTGCACGTGGTGGAGGGGCTCTGCGAGCGCGGTGACATGGCCGAAGCGCAGGCATATCTGCGGGATATGTTGAATCTGATGTGAACCTTGCGCTTGCTTGACCAAAGCGCGCTGCCGGAAGAGGGCGGAACCGGCATCTTGATGCTTGGTCGGGCAGCATCGAGGTGCTGCTTCCTTGATGTCGCCGTTCGTCGTATTGCACGAAAGGTCATTACATCAACTGTTGCGTTTATTCCAAAAGGGATGAACAGGATCGCTCCTTCTATGAAAATCAAAGTTATCTGCTTTGAGGATATGCATGAGGGAGGATAAGAGGATGAGGGATGCAGAGGGCGCGCCAAAGAGAAGCAGCTCACATGCAAGAGCGAAGGATGGCGTCGGGTCTATCCAGAAGGCGCTCCTAGCCGCCTGCCTGGCTTTATTGCTGATCCCGGCGGGAGCCATAGTGGGGGCGCCGGCGTTTGCGGAGGACGAGCAGTCGGGTCAGCCTCTCACTGAAAGTGCTACCTCTGCGAAGGGGACAGATGGAATGCAAGAGAGCGACGCTCCGGAAGGTGTGCCAAGCCAAGAGGAGGAGCGAGCAGAGGCTGAGGAGACCCTTGGAGTGGAGTTCGATGAAGTCGCTGATGAAGATGGAGCGAAGGTTTCCACAGTAGATGGGGATACCTCCGTTGAAGAGGCTGCGACCTTCGAGGATGGTCTTCTTGACGCGATCACCGAGGAGCCTCTGATGACCGCAGGGCCTGAAGAGGCGGGCGCCGCTGAAGGTGACGAGGCGTGCACATTCCATAACGGCGGCTTCTGGCCTGTGGATGATCCGTACATGATCCAAGGCTGCGGTCGTCCTGACACCATACCCATGAAGAAGGGCATTGCTCTCAAGGAGAATGCGGAAGCGGTCCAGGCTATGGAGGACTTCGTTGCGCGAATCCAGCGAGAGCACCCATCCTATATCTTCGTGGGGTGGACAGAGGTGCCCGTCGAATGGCTCTATAGCTGCGACCTTCTTGAGCACCAGCATACGCTCACCCCAAGTTCGCCCCTCTTTGACTTCGATACCATCGTTGAAGATGACCTGGCGTTGACAGGCTTGTGGTTGACGAAGACGCATTCTGTTCATGCTCTTGCATACTATTCAGAAACACCAGGACATGCCTATGGAGGGCACCAAGGCGTGAACGTTGCAGAGGGTGCAACGATCCCGCAAGCGTATCTGGATGGTGTCGAAGATGCATACCGAATCCGGTATGATTTCCTGAAGGATGCGGTCTTTTGTGGATTCTATGCCGGATCGCAAGATCCATATGCGCCGATAAGGCTCTATGAGCCCCTCGATCTGAACAGCGCTATCACTCAGGACATCGATGTATACGCTTTGTTCCAGAAGAAGGGAAGCGTTGCGTCTACGGTCGGACGCGATGGCATAACGGTCAGCGCCGCTCTTGTGGGAATCGATGAGAACGCCAAGGTGATCGTAGACACGACCTCTGTGACAGGAAGCGAGCCTTCTTATAGCATCCTTAGCGACAAGATCGTGCAGGGCTCGCTGGTCGGAGTATTCTCAGTGATCCTGAAGGTGGATGGGGTTCCCATGCACGAAGGATTCGGTCAGCTCACGGTCTCCTTCCCCGTGCCGAATGGAGAAGGTCGGTGGGTGAATGTCCATCATCTTCATGAGAACGGCTCCATAACCACCGACAAAGTGCAAGTGCAAGGGGGCTTTGCGACCGTCGTAGTGAACGATCTCTCTGATTTTGCCATCGAGTTGCTTCCCGATTCGTTGGGAGGGTCGAATGTCGGCGTTGGCAATGGCGATCCTTCGAATCCGAGCGAAGAGGGCGCCTCGAATGGTGATGGCGGAGCGGACGCTGGGGCCACGGTGCGGTCAGATGCGAAGAGGGATGCGTTGACAGTGGGATCGCTTGCGCAGACCAGTGACGAGCTTCCGGTCGTGCCACTCGTGCTGATGTGTTTCGCTCTGGCCGTGGTCGGCTTCATATCGTTTCGTCACGTGCTCTGTGAGAAGTAGGCAATGAGCAATGGAAGAAGGTAAAAGCGCAGAGGCGGTCTCTGTGCTTTTCGCGTCGCTATAATCGGAAACGCTTGGGGCGCTAGGGAGAGTCGGTGGAGATGACGTATCAGGCAGTGGTGTTAGAGGACGACGCTCAGGCAGCTTCGACCATCGTGAGCCGCATCGAGCAGAGCCCATATGCATCCGAGCTCTCGGTCGCACACGTGACCAGCGCGCAAGAGCTTGCGGTGCATTTCGCCGATGCGGGGCGCCCTGACATCCTCTTCGCTGATATCGAGCTTGGTGAAGGAGAGGCTAGCGGCATCCAGTCGGTTCGCAAGCTGGTTCCCTTTGGGTGCGGAACCCAGGTGATATACATAACAGGCTATGCGGAATATTGCGTCTCCGTCTATGAGACGGAGCATGTGTACCTTCTGCTCAAGCCTGTTGATCAGATGACATTCAACAAGGCTCTCAAGCGAGCTATCAGCAATCTGCAGACGCGCCAAGAGCAGATGCTCGCTGTCTCCTTCAAGAATCAGACGACGCTCGTGCCCTTTGAGGATATCTGCTATGTAGAGAGCAGGCTCCGCAAGGTGATCGTGCATACGGCGGATGAGTCCTTCGAGACCTATGCCACGCTGGCAGACATGATCACAGCGCTTCCGGCATCATTCTTGCGGTGCCATAAGAGCTTCTTGGTGAACATGGATCTGATCGTGCGAATGGAAGCGGGAGAGCTGACGGTTCGGTCGGGTGAGGTCATCCCCGTGGGGCAGCGCTACCGGGAAGAGGTGAAGGGGAAGCTGGCAACGTACTTCGGAATGCTGCGGGGGGGGCGTTGAATCCTTCCAAAGCCTCCGCCGTGACTGCTGATCGAAAACGAACCTCGTAGTCGTTGGTGCGTTGTGGGGCACCGATGAAGCCTATCGCAGAAGGATGCAGAGCGACATTCGCTGTAGGTGGCCACGCATCAAGATATCTTGTTACATCAAAGGATGCGTTCATTCCAAAGAGGATGAAAACACGAGCACCTTCTCTGACAATCATCTTGAATACATATGCGAATCCACGTGTTGATATGGGGGTAGTGGATTCTCAGCTTCAGGAGGTTGAGTGGTCATGGCTGGAAAGGCGCTCCGTTTCGCAACGGCGATCATCTTGGTGTTGGGACTCGTGCCCACACCCGCATTTGCCACTGAGGGAAGCGTGCCGGCGAATGAGGGCTCTTCTGCAGAGGTCGTATCGTCTGCTGAAGAGGGACAGCCAGCTGATGAGGGCGCTCTCGAAGAGCCTGCGCCTTCGACAGTGCCTGTGGATGCGGAGAGCGTGCCGGCTCCGCAGGCCGCTGGGGACGGTGGCGTGCAAGAGGGGCCGACGATACTCGAGGAAGGCGACTTTGGTGAGGATAGTGCGCTTCACTGGGTCTACAAGGACGATGCTAGCCTGACCATATCAGGTGCAGGTGCGATGCCTGACTTCACGGAGGACGGCGGCCAGCCGTGGAATGAGCGCCTGCGCACTGTGGAGAAGCTCGTCGTCGAAGAGGGCGTAGAGAGCATCGGGGCCTATGCGTTCTATGAGGCTGACTATCTTGCCGAATTCAGCTTTGCTGAATCATTGGTCGAGGTCGGGGCCTATGCATTCTCTCGTTGTGACGGGTTCGATGAGATCTCGCTCCCGGACAGCATCCAGCGAATGGGCCCCAGTGCGTTCGCGCTTTGCGAGAAGCTCAGATCCTGCCATTTGCCTGCGTCGCTTGACGTGATAGCTGACTCTACATTTTCGCAGTGCAAGAAGTTGGAGCAGGTGCAATTTCCTCCCTCAGCTACGAAGATAGAGTCCAACGCCTTCTATTATTGCAGGGCTTTGACAGGGCTCGAGCTCCCCAAGACCATCGTTGAGATAGCTGAGAACGCATTTTGGACGT
Source organism: uncultured Eggerthellaceae bacterium (assembly GCA_910589125.1). GTDB lineage: Bacteria > Actinomycetota > Coriobacteriia > Coriobacteriales > Eggerthellaceae > MGBC163016. The sequence continues at coordinate 72,781 of CAJURX010000002.1, read as the reverse complement.
GTACGGTGAATGGGGATGTGGTGATCCCTGGAAGCTTGAAGACCTCAGGGTATCAACCCTTCTTCATCGTACGCGGAACGATAACGTTCGAGCATGGCATCACGGGTGGCATCAAGGGGCTCCTGTACGATATAGACTGCGACTATGTCTCATATCCGAGCACGTTGGAGATCGCGCCAAAAGGGCGAGAAGTCAGGCGGGGCTATATAGTTGCAGGAGATAACCCCAATAATGCCTCCATTGATGGATGCCTTTTCTCAAAGGCATCTGATGGCGTCTTGAAATACGATGATAAGCAGGCTGTCCTCGTAGGGGTTCCTTTGCAGAAAAGCGGTGAGCTTGCGATCCCTGAGGGGACCAAGGAGATATGAAGCGAATGCTTGAGGGAGTTCTATATTGCATTCGGCATAACCAGCGTGAGCATTCCTGCATCGGTTGAAGTCATCAAAGACACGCTTCGCGCGTCGCGGCTGCACACTATAGTCGTTGCGACCGACAATGAGCATTTTTCTTCACAGGATGGCATCCTGTTCAACAAGGACATGACCGAGTTGATCCGGTCTCCAAGGATGCATGGATTCAATGAACAGTATGTGGTACCTGAATCCGTGAAGACCATACACGGAAATGCGTTCTACGACAGCGAGTATCTTGCAGATGTGCGTCTTTCCCCGAATATGACCAGGCTTGAAGGGGGCTTCATATGGTGCGATAGGCTCACGTCCGTCTATGTTCCACGAAGCATCACATATATCGGACGGGATAGCTTCGGCTTCGGGAGATATCCTACGCGTGATGGCTATACGATCTTCTATGAAGGATCCAAAGAGGAGTGGGATGCGATAACGATCAGCGGCCCCTCTGGCACCCATGACCTCACCAAAGCAGCCGATCGCTATCATGATGCGGCGCAGGGAGGGCTGTGCAAGGATGGTCTGCTCTACTACATCGATCATGACGGGGTCTTGCGCTTGGTGACCGACGAGAAGGCGAAGACGGTTCCAGCGATCATGGGCGACTATGGTGATTCTGCACCGCCGTGGAAGAAGCATGAGGGTTTGGTGCGATCGCTTGAGGTGTCAGAGAAGATCACCAATATCGGAGCGCATGCTTTCAAGGGGTGCTCGCAAATGGAGCGAGCGACGATCCCCTATAGCGTATCGACTGTTGCCCCTGCTGCATTCGCCCAATGTCCAAAGCTCACCGTGGTGACGTGCACGGGCAATGGATTCGCGGTCCAAAGCGCAGATTCCGCTGAGCCGTCTTTTGATGCCGCCACAGTTCAGTTGCATTATATGAAGGGGAAGGCGGGATGGACGGATGCGCCATCTTATGACGCGAGCGCAGGTACATGGAATGGGTATATCCTGATCGAAGATGCGACAGCAGCACTTCCAGTGCCAGACTCTGTCTCGTTCATCTGGAAGGACTCGGCAGTTAGCAGCGTGAAGGTCGTGGGGCTGCGACAATATGTCACCTTTGAGTCTGTTGGGTTATCGGTGACATCGCTCGATGGGGAAGAGATGGCAGACAAGGTAGATGTCGCCATCGAATCTTCTCCCGCGCGGACAACTCCTCTTGCAAGCGGCATGCCTCTGGGCAATTACGAATATGCGAGAGAGCAGTTCGACGTTGCGTACAACCCTCGGACTTCGATGATCGAAGTCGGCAATTGCGCGCTTGCAGGAGAATACAAGATCCGAGTCACTCCGAAGGAGCACGTCGCCTCGGGGGATAGCGTCTATGCAGTCTTGAACGTCGAACGGTATGCGGAGAAGCTGTATGGCGGCGTAGGCGGTGGCGAGCGCGTGCTTCGCGGGCGGTACAGCAGCAGCGAGACCACGACCGTTCAGTTTCGCCCTTGGAGCCAGTACGGCGAAGTCGTGGAAGGCTCGCTTTCCTTTGATATCTTCGACGTCCTTTCGGATTCCGACCTCACGGGCGATCTGGAGGCCCATGGTTTTCTGGGCTTCGATGCTGAACGGGCGAGCATGACGGTGAGCGAGTTTGCCAATCCTCGTTCATATCGCATCACCTTAAAGGATGTATCAGGTAGATACTCCGGCAGTGTCACCATACCCTTGAACCTCAAGCGCGTTCAGGGTGTTCTGAACAAGCCATATGCTCTTTCGCTCTCGGGTGGCTCGGGGGAGATATCGGTGAGCAGTGACGGGACTTGGGCGTCGACGCCGTATCGTGTTCGGGTGTTGGATGGATACGATGATCCTTGCTGGCCGGATCTGTCTTGGAAGATAGCAGACGAGACGGGGTCTGATGTTACCCAGTGCTTTGAGGTGGATGCTCAGGGATACGTGTATGCAAGACCTGAGGCGGTTGGATTATTGGAAGGGGGAGATAGGGACCTTGCGATCATCTCTGCTGCGGACGGAGTAGATGGTACGGATGATGATGCGGCTATCAAGGCAAGAGAGAGCAATCAACTCGCTATCAGGCTGAAGAAGGAGCCCCCACCTTCAGCGCCCATCACCCATATCGCCACCTTCAAGGTGGGAGATGAGGTGATCGGTCAGGTGACCTTTGCCGAGGGGGATGCGATGCTCGAAGAGCCGGCAATGCCCCCGAAAGCGAACTATATTGGTAGCTGGGAGATCGGTGGTACTCCATGGAGAGACTTCGATCTGTCATCAGTGAAGAGCGACATCGAGATCAATGGAGTGTATTCGCCGATCGACCCGGATGCTGTATCTGAGGTAGAAGTAAGCGGCAATGCCGAATACGAGGATGGAGCGGTCACAGTGAGCCTTCAGGCTAGCGCCGCTTCGAGGAATGTGCGTGTGGAGTCTAGCGCTACCAAGCCCGTGGACGTTGTGCTCGTGTGCGATCAGTCCGGAAGCATGGCTAGCCAGCTTGGCGGAAAGGGCGGCCTTTCAAAGCGGCAAGCGCTCATCGATTGCGCACGCAGCTTCGCTGACAAGCTCTATGAGAATGCTAAGAAGACGGGTGCGGATCATAGAGTTGGGCTTGTAGGCTTCGCGTATTCCGATGATAGAGATGGGAGGTCGGTCAACACAGGGCTGCTGGCAACGAAGGCAGGCGCAGGCATTCGCAAGTTCTCTTCTTTGAAGAGCTCGGATTACGCCAACGCTCTGCTTCCTATCAATACGGGCAATAGCATGAATCCAACAGTGACGGCCGGCATCGCGTCGATCAAGGCTGAAGGAGCAACAGCGGCGAATTTGGGCCTAGAGATGGCGAAGAGCATCTTCTCGATGAATCCCGTGGGGGATGGTACGTCTGCAGGGGAGAGGGAGCGCATCGTCCTCTTCATCACTGATGGCACGCCTACTAGTTGGGGTACATCATCAAGCGAATCGGGAAAGGTGAGCAATACTGCCGCGGCGGCGCTCAAACAGGCGAATTATATCAAGCAGAGTCAGGGCGCACGCATCTACAGCATCGGTGTAGAGGCGGCCGCGAATGCAGCTGCAGGAAGCCTGTATGGAGACAAGGGATGGAAGGTGGAGAAGAATGAGACGAAATTCGACTTCAACCGCTTCCTCCATCTAGTGTCTTCGAACTATCCTGCAGCTACATCCATGTCCAGCAGGGGTCCGGGGTCACAGGATGGCGGTTATTACATGCCTGTTACGAATACGGATTCTCTTGATGGGATCTTCACGAACATCTTGTATAGCACGGTCTATTCGGTCGAAGCCTTTGATCGGGCAACCCTCCGCTATGAGGTTCCCTCTAGCTTGACCTTGACCCTCAAGCAAGAAGAGGAGATGCGGGCTGATCTGATGGGCCAGGGCATCTCTGCGGAGGATATATCTGTTCTGCGAGAAGGCGACAGGACGATCCTGGTGTTCTCGAATGTCCCCGTCAAGTTGATTCGCAATGATGGCATTCCTTCATATGTTGCGCAAGTCAGATTCAGGCTCTCTGTTGCGCCAAGCGCTTCAGGTTCGGTGAGCATGGGGAATGCAGAGGCGGATTGCATGGGGGAGATCATTTCGGGATCGGTCTCTGAGGTGGTGGTCCCTTCGGGCCGTTGTGTGGTCGTGTTCAATATAGATGGACAGCCGTATGAGATCAGGGACATGCAGATAGGTGACAGCATTGCAGCTCCTGATACGAATCTTGCAAGATGGATGGATCTTGAGAAGCTCCAGGACCCGAAGGTAACGGGCTCTCTTGCAGTGTTCGAGACGAGCACCCTCACACGTGCCTATGCGCTGAACTGGATCGTATCGGGTGCTTCCATAAAGGTCAACCTTGCGCCTGGCGAATCCGTTGAGGTCCCTGATGAGGCTATCGCCAAGATCCCCGATGGATATGAGCTTGCTGGTTGGATGCCAGCGCCTCCGCTGTCGATGCCATCTCAGGATGTGACTTGCGTTGCCGTGCTCACCGAACGTCATGTGCATACATATGCAGCCTCCAGCTACAAGACGGGAGACTGCACTGTCGGAATGACCGTGCATGATGTATGCACCTGTGGCGAAGAGGAGGTGACGCAGGAAATGCCAAGGAGAGCGCATGTGCTTTCGACGGTGCTCTCCAATGAGGGAGGTTACACAGATGCCACGAAGGGGAAGCTTGCTTGTGCAGAGTGCGGCTACTCCATTGATAAGGATATGAAGTATGAAGCAGCATACGGAAGCGATGAGGTGGCTGTTCTCGACCTGACGAAGCTTGAATCCGACGTAGCGAAGCCGGGGGCGTCTGCAGATGATATCGAGCTCCAGTATTTCATGGATGCCTCTGATGGGGACGAGTATGTGGTGACGCGCATCGACGAGGATGATTCTCGAACAGAGTATGCCTCTTGGGTTCGTGATGGATATCTTTGGTTCAAGCCTGACCATTTCAGCATATATGTGATCGGGAAGAAGGACGCTTCGGGGGATTCCACTTCCGATGGAGTGATGTATGAGGACAGCTTGGAGCGTCTCGAGCGAGCATCTGCGGAACGTCCGGTGCCAGGCGATGGGCCAGACGATGGCCATGATGATGACTTCGAGGGCAACGGCAATGGTTCGGGCGGTGTCTCGGGCACGGGGGATGGCTCTGATGATGCGGGCGGCGCGGGAAATGGCTCTACTGGGTCAGGTGGTTCCGTGAATGGAGAGACCCCAGGCGCGAGTGATGGGTCATCGCACGATCGATCTGACCGCAATGATGCGGTGATGCGCGGCGACCTAGCCAAGACCGGTGATGTTGCTAGTGCTTGGGCGGCGGGATTCGGGATGCTTGGCATCGCAGCTGCTTGCGGGGTGTTCGGGGCCCACAGGCTGCGAAGGCGATATAGGGCAGAGCGGGGACGGAGACGAGCGTAGCTTCTCGCTCTAGCCATGTTGCGGAACAGCCGTAGATGTCTGCCTCTATCCTGGTGCTGGCCGCAGGGTAGGGGCGCTGCGAGCAGCTATGCTACACTCCCGGCATGGACGACGGGCAGCTCACATATTCGCTGACGATGGCATACAACGGCGCTCCGTTTTCGGGATTCGCGCGGCAGCCGGGGCAGCTCACGGTGCAGGGCGAGGTGGAGGCGGCGCTCTCCACGCTCCTGCGCCGTCCGGTCGAGGTCACGTGCGCCGGCCGCACTGACACGGGCGTGCATGCTCGTGCGCAGGTGGTGAGCTTCGATGTGACGCCTCACGAGATGGCGGGACGCAGCCCGGATAACTTCCTCCGTTCGATGAATGCGCTCACCCATGACGGCATCTCCGTCCGCTCGCTGGATGAGCGCCCTGCGGGCTTCTCTGCTCGCTTCGATGCGAAGATGCGCGAGTATCGCTACTTCATCTTCAACCGACCGTATCCGCCCTTGTTCACAGATGCCTTCTCGTGGCATGTGAAGAAGCCCTTGGATGTGGATGCTATGCGCGAGGGTGCGACTCATCTGATCGGCGAGCATGACTTCAAGAGCTTCTGCATGGCGGCATCGGCTGAGGGGCGCAGGACGTTCCGCTATGTGGATGAGATCTCATTCCATGAGTGCTGCGAGTTCGATGAGCGCCTTGCGTACGTGAAGGTCCGCGGCAATGCGTTCCTCCATTCCATGGTGCGCGCCATCGTCGGGACGTTGGTGAACGTGGGCAAGGGTACGAAGGGCCCTGACTGGGTGCGCGAAGCGCTCGCGGCGCGTGACCGCTCCGCTGCCGGGGAGAACGCACCCGCGAACGGCCTCGTCCTGTGGGATGTGGAATACTGACCCTTATAATCTACGCCGTTCACGGTACGTTTCGGTTCAAGGATTGTGAAATGGCGAATTCTGCATCAACGGAGACCAAGCCTGCTCGTGCGTCATGGTCTGGCAAGTGGGGCTTCATCCTGGCTGCCGCAGCCTCGGCTGTGGGTCTGGGGAACCTGTGGAGGTTCCCATATCTGGCTGCCAAGTACGGTGGCGGCGCGTTCCTGATCACCTATGTCATCCTGGTCATCACATTCGGCTTCGCGCTGATGATGGCGGAGACCGCGCTTGGGCGCATGACTGGCCAGTCGGCCATCGGTGCGTTCCGCGCATTCGGCAAGAAGTTCACCATCATCGGCATCTTGGCGTCCGCCGTGCCCTTCATCATCACGCCGTACTATGCGCTCATCGGCGGATGGGTCACGAAGTACATGGCTGCCTATGTGGTGCAGCCAGCAGCCGAGATCGCAGATGGCTCGTTCTTCGGTGGCTTCATCCTACAGAACGCCGAGAGCTATCTTTGGATGTTCATCTTCATCGCGTGCGTGGTCGCTGTCGTCGCGTTCGGCGTGAAGCGTGGCATCGAACGCGTCAACAAGGTCCTGATGCCCGCGCTGATCATCGTAGCAGTGGTCATCTCCGTGTTCGCTCTCACATTGCCGGGCGCTCTTGACGGCCTTGCGTACTACCTGATCCCCGACTTCTCCAAGTTCAGCGCTGAGCTGGTCGTAGCAGCCATGGGGCAGATGTTCTTCAGCTTGTCGCTCGCGATGGGCATCATGATCACATACGGCTCCTACTTCTCCAAGAAGGAGGACCTGGAGCATTCCGTGCGTCGCATCGAGCTGTTCGATACGGGCATCGCCATCCTGGCCGGCCTCATGATCATCCCGGCGGCTGTTGCCGTGCAGGGAAGCGGCGAGGCTGTTGCCACCACCGCAGGTCCCGGCCTCATGTTCGGCGTGCTCCCACAGGTGTTCCTCGGATTCGGGTTCGCGGCGAATGCGGTCGGATTCCTCTTCTTCGCGCTCGTGTTCTTCGCGGCGCTCACGAGCTGCATCTCGCTGTTCGAGACGCTCGTGTCCATCGTGGACGACGCGACGAAGAAGGGCCGCAAGTTCTCCATCATCGTGTGCACGGTGTTCATCGTCATCATGGCGACCATCGTGAACTTGGGCTACAACGAGCTGCTCTCCATCGACCTGATGCATTCGCTCTTCGGCATCGGCGAATACCAGGATTCACAGTTGCTCGACTTCTTCGACTTCCTGTCCAACACCATCATGATGCCCATCGTGGCGCTGCTCACCTGCATCTTCGTGGGTTGGATCATCAAGCCCAAGACGCTCATCAATGAGATCAAGCAGTCCAGCAAGTTCACAGGCGAGAAGCTGTTCGTCGTCATGATCAAGTACATCGCGCCGGTGTTCGTGGTGGTGATCTTGGTGGCATACGTCATGAATACGATGGGGATGATCTCCCTGTAGGGGGGCTCGGACGTAGGGCTCAAAGGGAATCGTGAGCGCGGGGATCGGCATGAGCTGGTCCCCGCTTTACGTTAGAGGATGCAAAGGGTTCGAGGCGGCTCACGCTCGCAGAGGCGCGGTGCGCGGTGGCTGGGCGAGGTGTGCGGGCAGAGCGTCTTAGCGGTATGCCCTGCTTCGGTGGATGACGTTCAGTGCGAGGATCGTGACCTCCTCATCGTGGATCTCGCAGAGGATGCGGTAATCTCCGATGCGGTAGCGCCATTGGTCGGAGAGCTCGCCCGTGAGGGCTTTGCCGTGAGCACGTGGGTCCTCGCAGCCGTCGAGGTTCTTGTCTATCCATGAGAGGATGATCTTCCTCTGATTCGGATTGAGCTTCTGCAGCTGCTTCCAAGCTCTCTTGGTGTATTCAAGGCTCCATCTCACCGGAGACCGAACTCCCTCATGACCTCATCGTGCGAATACGTGACAGGGTCAGCCTTGTATTCCGCATAGGCCTCTTCCCAGTCGCGCAAGTCCGTTGCATCCTCGATGACCTCGAGCGCAGCCTCCAGCATGAAATCCGCCATCGATTGCCCGTTCGCAGCGGCGAATTCTGAGATGAGCGTCTTCTGTCCCTCTTCCAGCCTCATGGTGAATGTGGTGCTCATGGCGCACCTCCTTTGCATTTGATGTATTTACAGTGTAACACGTTGCTGCTCGCACGAGGGGCGGTGATATGAGCGTCATGGAATGGAGAAGAGCGCGCCGAAACAAGGTCCTGCTCGTGCGGGCAAGGGGCATCGATGCGGTATATTGATGGACACTGTTGATAGGTCTCACTGAGGAGCTCTTGATGTCGCTATCCATAGGAATCGTCGGACTGCCGAATGTCGGCAAATCAACGCTGTTCACGGCGCTCACCAATAAGGGGGGCTTGGCAGCGAACTACCCCTTCGCCACCATCGAGCCGAATGTGGGCGTGGTGCCCGTTCCCGATGCTCGCTTGGATGCGCTGGCTAAGATAGACGCGCCTGCGCGCATCGTGCCTGCGACCATCGAATTCGTCGACATCGCGGGTCTTGTAGAAGGCGCGAGCCAGGGTGAGGGCCTGGGCAATCAGTTCCTCGCGAACATCCGCGAGACGGACGCCATCTGCGAAGTGGTGCGCTTCTTCTCCGATCCCGATGTGGTGCATGTGGCGGGCAAGGTGGATGCGCTCTCGGATGTGGAGACCATCAAGACCGAGCTCATCCTGGCTGATATCGCCACCATCGAAAAGGCGCTCCCGCGTCTGGAGAAGGAGGCGAAGCGCGACAAGTCAGCGGGCAAGAAGCTGGATACCGCGCGCAAGGTGCTGGACGGCCTGAACGAGGGCCATCGCGCACGCACGCTCGGTCTGGATGAGGAAGAGCAGGATGCCATCTATGAGCTGCATCTGCTCACCATGAAGCCCATGCTCTATGTCGCCAACGTGGATGAGGACCAGCTTGATGCCGATCTGCCCCAGATCGACGGGCTGAAGCCCGTCCCCATCTCAGCGAAGGTGGAGGCGGATCTAGCGGAGCTGGATACCGAGGAGGCGGCGGAGTACCTGGAGGCCATGGGGCTTGCGGAGAGCGGCCTTGCGCGCCTCGTGCGCGAAGCGTATGCGCTCCTGGGCTTGCAGTCCTTCTTCACGAGCGGGGAGACCGAGAGCCGCGCGTGGACGGTGCCTATCGGGGCGAAGGCTCCGCAGGCAGCGGGCGTCATCCATACGGACTTCGAGCGCGGCTTCATCAAGGCCGAGACAGCTTCCTTCGATGATTACGTTGCCAATGGCGGCGAGAAGGGCTGTCGTGAGACGGGCAAGCTGCGCCAAGAGGGCAAGGAGTACGTCGTGCAGGACGGGGATGTCATGCACTTCAAATTCAATGTCTAGACAGATCGCGGCGCTCTCGCGAAGGCGCGCGATCCCTTCCTGAGCTATCATGGGCTCCCTTGGAAGCGTCCTGATCAAGGGAGCCAGATGATCATCGGCATCACGACCACGTTGAACGAAGCGGACAATTTCCAGCGCGTCAATGTGGAGTACATAAACCGCGTGGCAGAGACGGGCGCCACACCCATCCTCATCACGCCCATCCCTGGTGGTGCGGAGGCGAATCGGGAGCTGGTGCATGAGGTGGCTCGCTTGGTGGACGGCATCTTGTTCACAGGTGGCGGCGACATCCATCCGAAGCACTACATGGATGTGACCATGGACCATGTGCGCGAATCCTTGCATCCTGAGGATGCGTCTCGCATCGCGCCAGCAGCTGCAGGTGCGTACGGAAAGCCGCGCCGGGCGGCGGACTACGAATCCGATTGCGTGCATTGCCCCGTTGATGATGCGTTGCGCAATGCTGTCGACAACATAGAGTCGGCGGATGAGCGCATCGTGCTGGATGGGCGAGAGGTCACATCCCGCGGGGGCGCGCATAGCATCCCGTGCCTCGACGGGCTCTTGGCGGTGTCAGAGAGCCGTGATGGCTTGGAGCTCGAGCTCGCGCGCATCGCCTATGAGCAGGATATCCCGGCGCTCGGAGTCTGCCGCGGCATGCAGGTCCTGAACGTCGCCCTTGGCGGTACCTTGTATCGGGACTTGCGCATCTGCGGCATCACGGATATGGAGCATATGCAGGAGAAGCCCTACGCGAACGCATGCGAGCGCGCATCCGTCGTTCCGGGGACCCAGCTGGCTCATATCCTGGAAGGGCATCAACGAGGTTGCATCAATAGCATCCATCATCAGGGCGTGAATCTCTTGGCTGCACCGCTCGAGGTGAATGCGTGGGGAGAGGATGGCATCGTCGAAGGCATCGAAGCACCCGGCAAGGGCTTCTTCCTAGGCGTGCAGTGGCACCCTGAATACCTCGAGAACCATGCACCCCTCTTCCAAGCGCTCGCAGATGCGTGCCGCGCGTGATGAGCTTGCTCTACGAGGAGGCTGGACGCCACTGACGGAGTCATGCCCGCGAGAGGTGTTCTCGGGCTTGAGCGGGTGATACAGTAGGCACAGCTCATCGCAGGGAGAGGAGGCGGATAGATGGTCGATAGGCTTCGCCATCGCGAATTCATCGGATACCAGATCTACTCCGCCCATCGCGTGCTCGCGCGCAGTCTCGATCGCTGTCTTGCCCCCTTCGGGCTCACCTCCGGACAGTGGAATGCCTTGAACCAGCTCGAAGAGCATGGAGCCATGACGCAGCGTGCGCTCTCAGAGCGGTTGAAGAAGGAACAGGCCACCGTGGCGCGCCTGATCGATCGCCTGGTCAAGCGCGGCCTGGTCAAGCGCACCACGCACCCTGAGGATCGACGCGCCAACATCGTGGAGAACACGCCTGTCGCATCCGAGCTTCTGGTGGAGATCGAACCTGTCGTGGCAGCGCGCGCCGATCAGATCGCCTCGGGCATCTCCGACCATGATCTGGCCACCTTCTTCGAGGTGCTCGACAAAGTGCGCGCCAATGCAGGGACTGAGAGCAGCTAGCGCACCTGATCCCACCCTGTCCTGCCCCATCCTCTCAATTTGATACGAAACGCCGCCTTGTTCCTGAACCGTTACCCGTGATACTATTGCTATATCAATAGTTGCATAGCTAATAAATAGAGGGCTAAGCAACTAGACATGGTAGGGGAGAGACGAGGAAGAAGGTGAGGAGCATGGCATTGCAGCTCAGCCGCCGCGACTTCATCAAGGCGAGCGCTGTGGCATCGGCGTCTGCCATGGTGCTGGGGAGCGCGGATGCGGCATTCGCAGAGGTTCCCGCAGAGGGTGATGCGGGCGCATCCGATGACGTGAAGGTCATCCCCAGCGCATGCCGTCAGTGCTATGGCAGATGCGCCCTGTTCGGGACCGTCGAGGATGGGCGCCTGACGAAGATCGAGGGCAATCCCGACCTGTTCAGCGAGGGGACGCTCTGCGGGCGTGCGTTCGCCATCCCGCAAGAGCTGTACAACCCGACGCGCATCCGCTATCCGCAGCGCCGCGTAGGGGAGAAGGGCTCCGGCCAGTGGCGTCGCATCAGCTGGGATGACGCCTACGCTGAGGCCGCCGAGCAGTTCAAGAGGATCGGCAACGAATACGGGTGGCACACCATCGCGCACCAGTACGGCACTGGTCGTGACATGCTCCAGTTCCAGGCCATCAACAAGCTGTGGCTGGAGCTGGGCTCGACCGCCACGTTCGGCGTGGGCAACCTGTGCTGGGTGGGCAGCTACTTCACCAGCCAGCGCCTCTACGGGGATGAGACCCAGTACACCGGTTGGGATGGCAACAATGCTGATTGCATCCTGATCTGGTGCCGTCAGGAGCGCAGCCGCGGGTACTACGACTGGCTCACTGTGAAGCGCGCGCAAGAGCGCGGTGCTCAGGTGATCTGCGTGGATCCGCGCTTCACGTGCACGGCGTCGAAGGCAGATCAGTGGCTGCCCATCCGTCCTGGTTCTGACATGGCGCTCGTGCTGGCGTTCATCAATGAGATCATCAAATCGGACAAATGCGACACGGACTTCGCGCGCTATTGGACGAATGCCCCGTTCTTCATCGACGAGAAGGATGCAGACGGCAACGGAACGGGCTACCAGCTGCGTCAGTCGCTCATGCAGGAGGGCGGCAACGAGGAGCTGTATCCGGCATGGGATGAGGCGCATGACCAGCTGATCTTCTGGTCAGGTGACTGGCAGGGCAAGCAGGGCGTGGGCGGTCCTCGCGCATTCCAGTGGCTGGATGTTGACGGCAACATCGTGGAGGATGCAGTGCCGGCGCTCAGCACGCCTGACGGGAAGGGCCGTGAGATCAACGGCAAGACCTATCGGACCGCATGGGACCTTCTGGTGGAGCACGTGAGCCCGTGGACCATCCAGCGTGCAGCGGAGTTCTGCGAGCTAGATGAGGAGCGCATCGCGAAGGCCATCCAGACCTACATCGATGCTAGCCCGCATGCATGCTTCACGCGTGGGCAGAAGGTGGAGTTCTCCATCAATACCTCGGGCATCAGCCAAGCCTTCACCATCATGATGGCGCTCGCGGGCAACTTCGATACGAAGGGTGGGCAGAACATCGGGCGCGAACCTGCCACGGGCTACGACTCGTTCATGTTCGACGTGGTGCCGAACAAGGAAGGCCGCATGGGCGCGCTGCGCAAGCAGACCGCTATGAACATCAAGAAGCTCTCCGTCTGCCAGAACACGGGCTATCAACCCATCCTGCAGGCTGATGACGCTACCGGAGAGCTGCGCGAGGTCACGCAGAACTCGGGCGGCCAGGTGATCTACGGTCAGCAGGGCGGCTTCGGCGCTGTCACCACGAAGGCCATGGCGAAGGGCGATCCCTTCCAGATCCATGGCTACTGGCAGCAGACGAGCGAGCCGATCCTGTCCATCGAAGGCGGCAAGGAGATCATCGAGGGATTCAAGGACCTGGACTTCTTCGTGAACGTCGACATCTTCATGACGCCCTCTGGGGAGCTGGCGGACATCATCCTGCCCGCAGCGCATCCCAATGAGGTCGATCGCGTGGAGTGGGCGCACTCCGGGCATGGCTATCCCACGAGCCACACCTACCTCATCCGCCAGCCGTTCCATGAGCCGTTGGGCGAGGCGAAGGACGACATGGATATCTGCTTCGAGTTCGCGAAGTACATGGACGTGGACATGTACTGGAAGGACAAGTACGAGTTCTTCGATTACATGGTGAAGGGTCCTGAGACGCTTCCGCCGCAGCTCTCCTGCGCCAGCTTCGAGGACTTCCGCAACCGCGTGAGCGTCACCGGCGTGCAGATGACCGATGTGCGTGGCGGCCAGCCCAAGTACAAGACCGGCTTCATGCGCAAGACGAGCGACTTTCGTCCTGGCTTCAATACCATGTATCGCGGAAACAAGATGGGTTCGGTCTATCGCTTCCCAGGCACGACCACGCCTGATGGCAAGGTCATCCCTGCGCATCCGCAATCAGACAACGGCAAGATGGAGCTGTGGAGCGAAGATCTGCTGCTCTATGGCAACGGTCCGCTTCCCATGTACATCGAGCCGCCCATCACGAAGATCAGCCGCGAAGACCTGATCGAGGAGTACCCGTTCACGCTGATCACGGGTGGCCGCAGCCATGCGTTCTTCCACACCGAGTATCGCAATTCGCCCTGGATGCGCGAGGTCCACATGTTCCCCACGATGGATATCAATCCCGAGACGGCGGAGAAGCTGGGGATCCAGCAGGATGATTGGTGCTGGATCGAGACCTACGTCGACCGCATCCGCCAGCGCGCGAATCTCACGAATGCGATCAAGCCGGACACCATCCACGTGGAGCATGACTGGTGGTTCCCCGAGCGCGCAGCCACGGATGACCTGCATGGCGCGCTGGATGCGAACTGCAACATCCTGTTCGAGAACAATGGGCCCTATGACCCAGCCGTGGGTACCGACAACTTCGGAGGGCTCTGCAAGGTGTACGTGGCGAAGGAAGGTGCGCCTGACAACATCTGCATGACCTCTGAGGACCTGCGCGTATTCCTGCCGCTCACCCGCGAGCAGCTGGCAGAGGATGAGCAAGCCGAGGGCGTCACCGTGACAACGTGGAAGGAGGCCTGAGCGCTATGATACGCCATACGATGGCCATAGACCTGGACAGCTGCATCGGATGTCATTCCTGTGCGGTGGTCTGCAAGCAAGAGAACAACGTGGGCCTGGGCACGTTCTATAGCAAGGTGCTCACCATCGGCCCGAATGGGACCTATCCCGATCTGGAGATGTACTACCTGCCGGTTGCCTGCCAGCATTGCGAGAATCCGCAGTGCGTGAGCGTGTGCCCCACGGGCGCGAGCTACAAGCGCGATGACGGCGTGGTGCTGGTGGACCACTCCAAGTGCGTGGGGTGCCAGTATTGCGTCATGGCATGTCCGTATGGGGTGCGCACCTACGATGAGGCCAAGGATAAGGGCGTCATCGAGAAGTGCACGCTGTGCGCGCACCTGATCGACGATGGCAAGGACCCGGCATGCGTGCGCCACTGCCCCGGACAAGCGCGCATCTTCGGCGATGCGGATGATCCGGAGAGCAAGGTCAGCAAGATGATCGCCGCGAAGACGACGCACAAGCTGACGGATGTGGGCAACAAGCCCAGCGTCACCTTTGGACTGGACAAATGCGAATGGAAGGGCGGTGAGTAGCTCATGGCTGTGCAGTGGCCTCTGCTGATCTTCAGCGTGCTATTGGGTGCATCGTCGGGTGTGCTCGTGTTCCTTGGGATCGGTGAGATCAAGGGTTGCTTCAAGAGGGTGCGCTTCCCGTTGGCGCTCATCGCGTTGGTGCTGCTCGCAGTGGGCGGATGCGCCTCAGCGCTGCACTTGGGGCACATCGATCGAGCGCTCTATATCTTGGGGAACGTGAGCTCGGGGCTCTCCAAGGAGCTGTTCGCCGTGGGCTTCACGGGCATCATGACCTTGGTGTACGTGATCCTCTCTCGGAAGGATTATCCGAGCGCCACCCGGGTGTTCGGTCTGTTGGCGGCATTGGGCGGTCTCGTGCTGCCGTTGGTGGCGGGGGCATCCTACATGATGCCGGCGCGCCCCGCATGGGACAGCATCGCGTTGCCTCTCATGTATCTAGGGACGGGCCTTGGCATGGGCTTCGTTCTGGCTGCCGCCTACGTGCACTTCAAGGGGGATGAGGCGGATGAGCCCTTTGCGCTCAAGCTGGCGCTGGCAGGCGTGCTGGCATCTGCCGTGGTGACGCTCATCTATGTGGTGTGGGTAGCGGTGGCACCGTATCCTGACCCCACACGCTCGCTCGTGCGCCTGGCGGCAGGGGATCTGGCGCCGGCGTTCTGGTTGGGCGTGGTGCTCATCGGGGTCATGGCACCGGTGGTGCTCATGGGCTTGGTGTGGAAGCGTGGCGGAGATGCGGGCGCCTCGAGCAAGGACGCGCCCGTGGTGGCGGCCGTGGACGGCGGCGGTGCTGCTGCGGCAGCCCCAGCAGCCGCAGGGAAGGTCAGCGTGACCACAGCGCTTTGGGCGACGCTTGCGTGCCTGGTGGTGGGCAGCGTGGTGCTGCGCGTCATCATGTATCTGGTGGCCACGTCGGTCGAGCAGCTGATCTACTAGCGAATGGAGGGGTCGGACCGCGTGCGTGCGTCCGACCCGCAACAGGTGCGGTGCGCATGCGCGGGATGCGTGGAAGGGAACGGCCATGGAAGCTGAGATGATCCAAGGATTGATGGCGCTCATGGAGAGCCGGGCGAACGTGTACCGCGTGCTCTCGCGCTGCTATCGCGAAGAGATGGACGAGCGCTTCGCCACCGAGCTATCTGAGGGCTTCGCCTTCGAGAGCGATGATGAGGGGCTCAACGCTGCCCTTGGTGCGCTGCGGGCAGAGCTCCTTGGCGTGGATGCGGATGGCTTGGAGCAGCTGGCGGTCACGTTCGATCGCGTATTCTTCGGCATGGGTCCCCTGACGGCTCGCCATGCGTTCCCCTATGAATCGGTCTACACGAGCGATAAGGGCATCCTCATGCAGGACGCCTACGCTCAAGTGGCGCGCACGTATCGCGAGCATCAGCTGGCGAAGGATGCATCATTCACAGAGCCAGAGGACCATATCGCGGTCGAGCTGGCGTTCATGGCGACGCTCGCGGATCGCACGGTGGCGTTCCTGGCTCGCGGCGCTGAGGAGGCGGCTGATGAGACCGTGCGCCAGCAGCGCGCGTTCGCGCGCGGGCATCTGCTGAACTGGATCGACCGGTTCTGCGCTGACTTGCGCATCGCTGCAACGGGTGGCTTCTATGAGGCGCTGGCTGTCTTCACGCTCTCGTTCGTGGAGGCCGATGCGGGTCTCTTGGATGAGATGTTGGGCGGTGCGCCATCATGAGCGCCGCTGATGCAGGCTCAGGGAGCGCATCGGTCACGCGGCGCCAATTCTGCTTGGCAGGTGGCGCTGCTGCGGTGCTGGTAGGGCTGGGCGCTGCGGGATGCGCCGTGCGGGAGAGCGCGCATGCGGTCTATCTGAGACCGCCGGGTGCGGAGAGCGAATCAGCCTTGCTCGCACGGTGCGATCGATGCCAGCGGTGCGTGCAGGCATGTCCCTATGGCCTCGTGCAGCCCCGGCCCTTGGGGCTGGACTTCCCTGTCGTGGGCACTCCTGAGGTCATCTACAAGCACGGCTACTGCGACTTCTGCATGAAGTGCGTCGAGGCATGCCCCACCGGGGCGCTCACGATGGACGCCCCGAGCGCATCTGACATCGGCGTGGCGAAGGTGATCAGCGACGCATGCGTGGCGTGGGATTGGCAGGGCTGCACCATCTGCGCTGACGTGTGCCCCGTAGAGGGCGTCATCACGTTGGATGAGCGCGGACGCCCTCATGTGGATGAGGCTGCATGCGACGGGTGCGGTCTGTGCGAGATGGAATGCCCGGCACCTTCCTTGCGCGCCTATGATGCCTCTGCTGCTGAGAAGGGCATCTACGTGGTGAGCCGAGAGAGCCAAGCGGCGGCGCTGCCCGGTGCGATCACGTCAGATGAGCTGGCGGCAGGCCGCAACGTGCGCTCAGAGGGAGGTGCGCTATGAACAAGATGAGGTATCTGCGCATCGGCGTTGCTGCGGCGGTGCTCGTTGCGGTGTTCGCATGCACCTTCGCACACGTGCCCGTGGGCACGCTCTGCGCGCTCTGCCCGGTCGGATTCGCAGAGCTGACCGTGGCCAGCGGAGCGCCCCCGTGGGAGCTCCTCCCTGGCGTGCTGGTCATCTTGGCTGTGGTGTTCCTGTTGGGTCGTGCGTTCTGCTCGTGGCTCTGTCCTACGAGCCTTCTGCGGAACATCTTCGGAGGGCGCACGCCCCATGGGCTCACCGGTTGCACGGGGGCGTGCGCGGGTTGCGGGACGGCGGATCCGAACGAGGAGCGCCAGCATAGCGGTATGGCGGCTCAGGGGATCGTGCTGGCGGTGCTCCTGGTGGTGTCGCTCATCGTCCATTTCCCGGTATTCTGCCTGATCTGCCCGATCGGACTGGCGTTCGGCACGCTGTTCGCCGTGAGCCGCATGTTCGTCACGTGGCAGCCTGGTTGGGAGCTCATCGTCTTCCCGGCCATGCTGGCGCTCGAGCTCTTCGTGCTGCGGAAGTGGTGCACGGCCATCTGCCCGTTGGGATTCTTCTTCAGCGTGCTGGCGAAGGCGCGTGCGAAGGTGAGCGTGCTGCCGCGGGTGCGCGTAGATGAGCGGACATGCCGTCATGGTGAGGGGTGCGAGGTCTGTGCCATCACATGCCCTGAGGACATCTGCGCGGCAACAGCCAACGCGCGCGATCTTGAGGATTGCACCTTCTGCCTGGACTGCCGGGAGCATTGTCCGGCAAGCGCCATCACGCTTGGGGGCTCGCCGGGTCAGAAGGGTTCTCAGGGGGTCGCGCAGGAGGGCACTCGTCGCGCCAGCGCCCGATGAGCGCTCCTGCGATGCCTCCGAGGATGGCGAACGGGAGCCACATGAACCCATAGCTGAACAGGGGCATGGCCTCCACGAAGGTGCAGATGCCGAACGCATCGTTCAGAGCGAGCGGGACGCTTGCCAGGAATGCTCCCAGCGCCGCCCCTTGGTAGAGGCGCTTCGAGCGGATGTGGCGTGCGAACAGGATGAGCACGATGGTGGTCATGAACGGAGGGCAGACCAGCGTGAGCACGGGAGACGCCCACCGGATGATGTTGTCCAGCTCCAGGTTGCAGATCAGCAGGCCCGCTATCACGCAGAAGATCACGCCGAAGCGGTACGACAGGCGATCATGCGTCAGCTGGCGGAAGTACTCTGCGGTCGCGCTGATGAGCCCGATGGCTGTGGTCAGGCATGCGAGCAGCACCACCACGCCCAAGATCATGACGCCGGTCCTGCCCAAGAGGTTCTCGGTGATGCTCACGATCAGCGCTGCCTGATCGAGGCCGAACCCGAAGGTCTGGCTGGTGGTGGCGCCCAGATAGGTGAGGCCGCCGTAGATGAGCGTGAGCATGACGCCGGCGATGATGCTGGCGAATGTGAGTATCTTGAGCTGTGCGCCGCGCTTCTTGAACCCGTCCTCCTTGAGGGCGTTCTGGAGAACGATGGAGTATCCGATGACGCAGATGATGTCCATGGCCTGATATCCCGCTGATATCCCGTCTTGCACGACGGTATCCGAATGTGGCGCTCCCATGGGGCCCAACGGGTTCGCTATGCCGCAGATGATGAGCGCGCCGATGCCGATCACGAGCAGTGGCGTCAGCACCTTCCCGATGATGTCGACCACCTTGGATTCGGTGATGGTGAGCACGAGCACCAGCGCGAAGAACGCGAATGAGAAGGGCAACATGTCGATCTGAGCGCCGAGCAGCGGGACGACGGCCATCTCGTAGGTGGTGGCAGCGGTGCGCGGCATGGCGATGAGCACGCCCGTGCAGACGATGGCGGCTGTGTTCAGGATGACGGCAGGGACCTTGCCGATGGTGCGCTGGAAGGCCACCTCGCCTCCGCCCGCAGCGTTCAGCGCATAGATGCCCAAGCATGCCATGACCACGTCGATCAGAACGAAGAACGCAAGGCCGAGCGGCCAGAGCTCGCCGCTCTCCATGCCAAGATACGGTGGGAATATGAGGTTGCCCGCTCCGAAGAACATCGCGAAGAGGGCGAAGCCTGTGACCCATGTTTCCTTTGCCATGCCCTCGTCTCCTTTTCCCTGTCGTGGTCAGATTATGCAACGATGCATGACCCATCTGCGCATCTTGCTAGGAGGCGTAGCGGAATCGTTTCGCTTCCGCTCGGTGCGTGAACTGGCCCGCGGCAACGGGCGCGCGCAAGGCACCATGGCGTGCCCGCATCAGCGCCGAAAGCGAAGCAGGGGCCGCAGCTCCTTGCTGCGACCCCTGCCAGGGAACGACGGGGATGTGCGCTTGCTGTGCGCTAGAACAGCGCGACGACCGCTCCGTTGTAGGTGCTCTCGATGTAGCTCTTCACGTTCTCAGAGGTGAGCGCCTCCACGAGCGCCTGGATCTTCTCGGAGAGCTCGTTGCCCTCCTTGACCGCGATCACGTTCACGTATGCGTTCGCCGCATCGCTCTGGGAGCCCTCGACAGCCAGGGCGTCGGTCACATTCAGGCCAGCCTCGAGCGCATAGTTGCCATTGATGGCGGCAAGGTCGACGTCCTGCAGCACGCGGGGGAGCTGCGCTGCCTCCATTTCCTGGATGTCCAGGTTCTTCGGGTTCTCGACGATGTCCTGCTTGGTGGCGGTGAGGCCAGCGCCCTCATTCAGCTTGATGAGGCCCTCCTGCTCGAGCAGCAGCAGCGCACGCGCCTCGTTGGTGGTGTCGTTCGGCACAGCGACGGTAGCGCCGTCAGCCAGCGCATCCAGGGAGGCCGTCTTGCCCGCATACAGGCCAAAGGGCTCGAAGTGGATGCCTGCTGCGTCCACCAGGTGCGTGCCGTTCTCCTCATTGAAGTCGTTCAGGTACGTGATGTGCTGGAAGTAGTTCGCGTCCAGCTCGTCGTTCTCGAGCGCGGTGTTCGGCAGGATGTAGTCGTTGTATTCGACGATATCCAGCTCATAGCCCTTCTCCGCGAGAGCATCCTTCGCCTGGCCCAGGATCTCAGCGTGCGGAGAGGGGGATGCGCCGACGCGGATGACCTTGTCGGCATCAGCAGCTGAGGACGCGTCGCTCGAGCTCGAAGCGCTCCCGCCTGCGCACCCGGCAAGGCCCATCGTGGCAAGCCCTGCGACTGCCACCAGCGCCACCGCCTTCTTCACGAATGATGATCTCATGTTCTCCTCCTAGCGTGTTCTCTTGTCTACTTTGCTCACCAGCTTCAGTCCGCCCTCCTGGAAGATCTGGACGATGATCACCAACAGGATCACGGTGATGAACATGATGTCGGACTGATAGCGGTAGTAGCCGTAATTGATGGCGATGGCACCCAGGCCGCCGCCGCCCACGAACCCGGCCATCGCTGAATAGCCGAGGATGGTGGCAAGGGAGATGGTGGCGCCCACCAGAAGCGATGGCTTCGCCTCGGGGAGGAACACCTTCCAGATGATCTGCCATGTGGATGACCCCATCGCGCGCGCTGCTTCGATGACGCCACCGTCGATCTCCTTCAAGGAGGACTCGACCATGCGCGCCACATAGGGTGCGGCTGCGACGACGAGCGGTACGATGGTGGCGGTGGAGCCGATGGTGGTGCCCACCACCGCACGCGTGAATGGCAGGATGAATACGAGCAGGATCAGGAACGGCACGGAGCGCAGCACGTTCACGACCACGCCGACCACGAGGTTGATGATGCGGTTCTGGCGGATGCCGCCCTCACCGGTGACGTAGAGGATGATCCCGAGCGGTATGCCGAAGATGTATGCGATCACCGTGGAAACGATGGTCATGTAGAGCGTTTCCCATGTGCCCGAGAGCAGCAGGTCGATCATCTCTGGAGACATCAGGCATCGCCTCCTTCCTGAGCGCTTCTATGCAAGCCGCCTTCCTCATAATGGATGCCGCGGCCGTCCAGATACTCCTTGATCCTCAGCTGGGATGCCTCATCTGCGGGAAGCTCGATCAGCATCTGGCCGAATGCCTTGCCGCCGATGTTCTCGGTGTTCGCGGACAAGATGTTCACCATGACGTCGCACTTGACGGTCATGTCCGATATGACGGGTGCACCCGATTCCTCACCGGTGAAGGCGAGGCGGATCGTGTTCTCAGCTTGCGGCGCATCGGCGCTCGCGTGCGCGGGTTCGATCAGGCGGCGTGCGGTCTCGGACTTCGGGTTCAGGAAGACGTCGCGCACGGTGCCCTCTTCCTTGATCTCCCCATCGCTCATGACGGCAACGCGGTCGCAGATCTGCTCGACGACCTTCATCTCGTGGGTGATGACCACGATGGTGACGCCAAGCTTCTCGTTGAGCGACTTCAAGAGGTCCAAGATGGAGCTCGTGGTGATGGGATCCAGCGCGCTGGTGGCCTCATCGCAGAGGATGATCTCTGGCCGTGGCGCCAAGGCGCGCGCGATCGCCACGCGCTGCTTCTGGCCACCGGAGAGCTGCGAGGGGTAGGACTTCGCCTTGTCGGTGAGGTCGACCAGCTCCAAGAGCTCCCTCACGCGCGCATCGGCCTCTTCGCGCTTCACGCCCGCTATCTCCAGCGGGTAGCGGATGTTCGCCTCCACCGTACGCTGTGACAGCAGGTTGAACTGCTGGAAGATCATCCCGATCCGCTTGCGAGCGTCCCTTAGCTGCTTGCCGTTCAGGCGCATGAGGTCCGTGCCATTGATGATGACCGAGCCCGATGTGGGGCGCTCGAGCAGGTTGATGCAGCGCACGAGCGTGGACTTGCCTGCGCCGGAGAAGCCGATGATGCCGAAGACCTCGCCATCTTGGATGGTCAGGTTCACGTTGCGCACGGCTGAGACCTGCGCCTTCGCGGTCTTGAATTCCTTGTTGAGATCCTTGAGCTCTATCACTGATCCTCGCATCTTCGCGGGTGGGTCGAAAAGCAGCACGATGCATTCTATTGCATGCGTCGGGACGTGGGCGATAGGGGATTCAGATAGGGCGTCATCGCCCGTGGCGATAGCGGCGCATGCGGGACTGAGGTATCATCTGAGGGATTGAGGATCCCCTGTGAAAGCGAGCTTTCCATGACGCAGCATCTTACGGAGTCAGATGTGCGCGGCATCGCAGAGTACACTCGCATCGGCATGACCGAGGACGAGGTAGCGCAGATGACGGTCGATCTGAACTCCATCATCGATAGCCTGGAGGTCATCCGGGAATACGACCTAGAGGGTGTGCAGCCCACGTTCCATCCCATCGGGAGCTTGTCGAACGTGATGCGCGAGGATGCGGAGGCGGCAAGCTTCACGCAGGCTTCAGCGCTGGCCAACGCCCCCAAGCAGCAGGACGGCTGCTTCCTGATCCCTGCCATCTTGGCTGATGGGGGTGATCGCTGATGAGCGCTGTGGGCACTCCCTTCGGGCAGATGAGCATCCGCCAGATCCAGTGCGGCCTTGCGCAGAAGGAATTCTCATGCCGCGAGATGACGGAAGCGGTGGTAGGTGCCATCGAGGGCGCGGATGAGAGCGTGCATGCATTCCTGGAGGTCACGGGTGACGCTGCTCGCAAGGCAGCGGACGCCATCGACGCACGTGTGGCGGCGGGGACCTTGGGAGAGGCGGGCATCTTGGCTGGCGTCCCCATGGGCTACAAGGACAACATGAACCTCGAGGGCACGCACACCACGTGCTCCTCCAACATGCTGGCAAGCTATGTCTCCCCGTACACGGCAACCTGCGTGGCCAAGACGCTCAGCGCGGGCGCGGTGCCGGTGGGCAAGCTCAACATGGACGAATTCGCCTTCGGGTCGTCCACGGAGACGAGCGCATTCGGGCCCACGCACAATCCCTGGGATGCCGATCGCGTGCCCGGTGGCTCATCGGGCGGGAGCGCGGCGGCGGTGGCTGCGGGCATGGTCCCCGTGACGCTGGGGTCGGACACGGGCGGCTCCATCCGCCAGCCTGCATCGTTCTGCGGCGTGGTGGGCGTGAAGCCCACGTACGGCATGGTGTCGCGCTACGGCATCGTTGCCTTCGGCAGCTCGCTCGATCAGGTCGGTCCCTTCTCGCGCACCGTCGAGGATGCGGCCTATGTGATGAATGCCATAGCAGGCCATGACCCGCTTGACTGCACCTCGCAGCCGTGCACGACGGACTTCACGGCATGCTTGGATGCAGGCGTTGCGGGCATGAAGGTGGGTATCATCCCTGCGTTCATGGAGGCCGACGGGCTTGCTCCTGAGGTGCGATCGAAGCTGGAAGAGGCTGCGGCGAAGCTGGAAGAGGCGGGTGCTGAGCTCCATGAGGTCGATCTGCCGAATGCGAAGGCGGCCATCAGCGCCTACTACGTGCTGGGCCCATGCGAAGCGTTCAGCAACCTGGCGCGCTTCGATTCGGTGCGCTACGGGTACTCCGATCCTGGTCACAAGGACCTGGGCAGCCAGTACGAGGCATCGCGTGCAAAGGGCTTCGGTCCCGAGGCGCGCCGCCGCATCATGCTGGGCAGCTACCTGCTCTCTGCGGGCGTGTACGAGCAGTACTACTATCCGGCTCAGCAGGTGCGCACGCTCATCACGCAGGATTACACGAACGCATTCCAGAAGGTGGACTGCCTCTTGGCGCCTGCGGCACCGCGCACGGCGTTCAAGTTCGGTGAGATAGCGGAGCCGGCGGAGATGTACCTCTCTGACATGTTCACCATCTCCATCAACATCGCGGGCAACGGCGGCATGAGCATGCCCGTCGGGCTTGGCGCAGATAGCAGCCTTCCGGTGGGTGCGCAGCTGATGTCGCCCGCATTCAAGGACGAGAACATGCTCCGCGTGGCCGCAGAGCTGGAACGGATCTATGGGGTAGCGCAGGTGGCGCCGGACTTCAGGGCAGGTGAGTAGGATGCAGACGCTTGAAGAGGTGCTGGAACGCTACGAGGCGGTCATCGGGCTCGAGGTCCACACCGAGCTGACCACTCTCGAGACGAAGATGTTCTGCGGATGCAAGCTGGAGTTCGGCGCAGAGCCGAACACGCACACGTGTCCGGTGTGCTTGGGGCTTCCCGGGGCGCTTCCGGTGCCGAACAAGGCGGCCATCGAATCCATCGTGCTGGCCGGCTTGGCTACGAACTGCGACATAGAGAAGCACTCCATGTTCTACCGCAAGAACTACATGTATCCGGACATGGCGAAGAACTTCCAGACGACGCAGGGCCCTGTGGCGTTCTGCATGCGCGGGCACCTTGACCTGGAGGTGGGCGGTGCGGCCGCGAAGGAGCGCTACGGCATCGCAGGCGCGTCTGCGGGAGAGGCCTTCGAGAACATCACCGTGACCGAGGACGGATACAAGGCGCATATCGGCATCACGCGCATCCACATGGAAGAGGATGCAGGGAAGATGGTGCACATCGGCGGCGAAGAGGGGCGCATCGCGGGTGCCACGCATTCGCTGGTGGATTACAACCGCGCCGGCACGCCGCTGATCGAGCTGGTCACCGAGCCTGACCTGCGCACGCCCGAGGAGGCGCGCCTGTTCATGCAGAAGCTGCGCCAGATCTACCTGACGCTCGGGATATCCGATTGCTCCATGGAAGAGGGCAGCCTGCGCTGCGACGGCAACGTGAGCCTGCGCCGTCGCGGCACCACGCAGCTGGGCACCAAGACGGAGCTCAAGAACATCAACTCGTTCAAGAGCCTGCATGATGGCTTGCTCTATGAGATCCGCCGCCAGGCGCAGGTGCTGGATGAGGGCGGTGTCATCTATCAGGAGACGCGGCATTGGGACCCTTCAGCGAAGCGCACGATCGTGATGCGCGTGAAGGAGACGGCGGATGACTACCGCCTGTTCCCCGAGCCCGACCTGGCGCCGTATGACCTTTCGGATGAGTTCATCGAGCATGTGCGCGCGAAGCTCCCAGAGCTGCCCGATCAGAAGGCCGCGCGCTTCCAAGAGGCATTCGGGCTCTCTGCCTACGATGCGCAGCATCTGGTGGAGCACCGCGCGACGGCGGCATTCTTCGAGGCGTGCATGGCGGAGGCCGGCGCTGATGGTGCGGCCAAGCTGGCGAAGCCGGTGGCGAACCTCGTCATCAACGATGTGACGGCGTGGCTCAACGCGGATCCCGAAGCATCCCTTGAGGACAGCCCGCTCACGCCCGCGCGTGCGGTGGAGCTCGTGGGCCTGGTGGATGCGACGACCATCTCCTCCAAGCAGGGCAAGGAGGTGTTCGCTGCGGTGCTGGACGAGGACGCCGACCCGAAGGCCATCGTGGAGGCGCGTGGCATGGAACAGGTCTCAGACACGGGTGCCATCGAAGCCGTGGTGGATGCGGTGCTGGCCGAGAATCCGGACAAGGTTGAGCAGTACAAGGGCGGCAAGACGGGGCTCATCGGCTTCTTCGTCGGCCAATGCATGAAGCAGATGGCTGGCAAGGGCAACCCGCAGCTCATCAATCAGCTCTTGGAGCAGAAGCTGGCATAGGGGGGCGAACAGGTCCCTATGCTCGAAGCGGCCCCGCATGCGCGGGGCCGCTGTCATCTCGGGGAAGGGGAACGGCTCGGATCCCTACAGGCAGTGCTCGGTCAGGTAGGCGATCACGGCGTCGTTGCCTTGGATGAGCTGGCCGTCTGCGGAAAGGTACGGGATGAGGTCCGCATCGCCGCCGAGCGCAAGCAGCTCCTGGTAGGGTGCTTCCTGTTCCACGTCGCGCTTGTCCAGCTCGATGCCATGCTCGGCAGCGAAGCTGGTCACGACAGAGCATGTCTCGCAGGGTGCCCAATAATAGAGGATGGGTGCGGTCATGATGATCCCTTTCGCATCGGGGTATACTGTCACGTGAGATTATCGTCCATGCGACCAGGATGCAGCGTGTGGATGCGAGCTGCGTATCAGAATGAGACGCGCTAGGAGGCAGCCTGGATGATCGCGCACTCCGATGCCTTGCCAGCATCGAGCTTGCGGTTGCGGATGTAGACCATCCAGTTCAGGGTCAGGCAGCCCAGGTTGATCACGTAGACCGCCAGCACCCAGGTGATGTTGCCCGAGATGAGCTTGGCGGCGATGCCGGCAAGATAGCCAGCCGTGATGAGCGCGATGAACTGCCAGCTGGTCCCTGCCGCCGTTCGCGCTTGAAAGCTCTTGTAGGCATTGAGGGGCCATGAGAGGCCGAAGCAGATGAGCATGATGGCTTCCATGAGCTCTGGCATGGGTGCGGGTCGCTTCCTTTCTGGCGTGCCTCTGGCACGCAGATCCTCAGGCGCAGCGTTGATGCATGCATCGGTGTCCTGCGTGCTTCCGCAAAAGCGCAGCGATGTTGCTGGTGCGTGGCGCCTTCCATCCGTTCCGTATGAGGCGATGATGCGCGCCGTTTGTTTCCATCGCATTACCGGTCTGGGCGCTCCTGATGCGCTGTTGCTCGGTCGTGACCTGATGCTCTGCGCACGCTGCTGGTATGCTGTAGCGAAAGCGCATGAGGGAATAGGTGGATGCGAAGATGCGCGGGGGAAGGGGATGCGGCAGTGGATGAGCTTGCCATGCTGGATGCGCTCTCGGTGGTGAGGGTGCCGTGGCTCGATCCGCCGATGGTGGTCGTCTCGACATTCGGCAATGTGGGGATCGGCTGGGTCGTGATGGGCATCGTGCTCATCTGCATGCGTCGGTATCGGCGCGTTGGCATCGCCGTGGTGGTCGCCATAGCGGTGGCGGGAGCGCTCGCCAAGCTGGTCATAGGGGAGATGGTCATGCGTCCGCGCCCGTGCGATGTGAACCCAGGGTTCCCGTTGCTGATATCGCGGCCGTTCGGGACGTCGTTCCCCTCAGGGCACGCTGCTGCCGCATTCGCCACTGTGGCCGTGCTCGTGGTATCCCACATGCCGAAGGAGGTCGTCATCCCTTCAGCCATCTTCGCCGTCCTCGTCGCATTCTCTCGCTTGTATCTGTACGTGCACTATCCGACGGACGTGCTGGCCGGGGCGCTCCTCGGTGCATCAGTGGGCGTCATCGTGGCCTGGTGCATGCGGCCGAAGGCGGATGCGGAGAGACGAGCCGGGCCGCCATCTGCGGAAGGATGACGGCCCTGCGTGCGAGCGCTCGTGCGCTGCGTCCTGTGATGACCTCTAATGGATGCCGGGCCAGACGGCTCCGGTGGCCGGTTCCGGCACAGCGGCGTTCTTCTCGTCCGTGGGGATGACGCCGTACGCCTTCAGCAGGCCGTAGATATCCGTGTCCTTGATGGCATCGAGCCCCTTGCTCACCAGCAGCTTCTCGATCAGGCTCATGTTCATGTCCGTTGCGGGCTTGCCGTCGCGCAGGAGCACGGTCGCATTCAGCAGGCAGCGCAGATCGAAGGCGCTTCCCCACACCTCGGGCACGCCGCGGTCTATGTTCAGCAGCGTGTAGACCGCTTCCATGCCAGTGCGCATGGAGTATTCGGTGGTGAAGATGGTGTCGCGCGGTGTCTCTGCGAACTGTCCGATGAATGCGAAGTTCACGGCGCCCTCTGGCACCACGTTCGGCCGGTCGCCAACGGCCCGCGGCATGAAGAACGCGGTGATGTAGGGCATCATGCACGGCACCGTGTTCGCGCTCTCCTTCGCCAGCGCTTCGATCTCATCCTCTGGCACGCCCAGGTGATAGAGCCACTCTTCGCAGATCTCAGCTCCCGTGCAATCGCGCATGGGCTTCTTCACGTAGTCGCCCGGGACATCGGTGAACAGGCCGTAGAGCCACACGCAAACCTGTCCGTCGGGCTGCTCGCGGAATTGCGGCTGGCGGTTGATGGTCCATGAGAGCAGCCAGCTGGAATCCTTCACGGATACGATGCCGCCTGTCACCACGCCGCCGGAGAGCGGGTCGCGCTTGCAGATGGCCTTGATGTAGGGGAGGATGCGCTCGTCGAGCGTGGTCACCGTGGCGCTCTCCCAGTTGCTCTTGGTCGGGTCGCCGCAGAACTTCTCGGGGTGCCCGAATGTCGGGTCTTGCGCTGCGATGCGCTTCCACAGGTCCCAGCCGTCTCCAGGGGTGAGCTCAGGGGCATAGAGGGCTGGCTCGTCCTGGCTGCCGAATGAGGAGTGGGCGACCAAGCTGCCGGGCGTGATGAACACGAGGTCATCTTCGGTGAGCTTGATGACCTGCTCTTCTGGTGCAGGCGTGTCACTCGCGTCTTCCTGGACGCCCGTGGCTGCGTCGATGTCGGCAGGGCTCTCCTCAAGGGTGTAGCGTATCTCGGTCGCCACCTTGCGCGGGGCGTCATCCTCGCGAGCGCAGGAGAAGCGCACGTCGGTCACGTGCGTGTTGAAGCGGAAGCCCACGCCGTGGCTCTTGAGGTAGTCCACCATGGGCAGGATCATGGATTCGTATTGGTTGTAGCGCGTGAACCTGAGGGCGCTGAAGTCCGGCAGGCCGCCCACGTGGTGGATGAAGCGGGTGATGTAGCGCTTCATCTCAAGGGCGGAATGCCAGTTCTCGAATGCGAACATGGTGCGCCAGTACAGCCAGAAGTTGGAATCGAGCACTTCGTTGGAGAAGCAGTCGGTGATGAGCTTGTCCTGAAGGTCCTCTTCGGGCGTGAAGAACAGGTCCATGATCTCCATGCACGCCTTGTCTGACAGGTCGAACTTGTTGTCAGTGTGGGCATCTTGCCCACGGTTCATCGTTGCGCGGCAGAGCGAATAGTTCGGGTCGCGCTTGTTGAGCCAGTAATAGTAGTCCAGCACGCTCACGGACGGGTCCTCGATGGAGGGGATGTCGCGATAGAGGTCCCACATGACCTCGAAGTGGTTGTCCATCTCGCGCCCACCGCGCATGGTATAGCCGAGCGCTTGGTAGTGCCAGCCATCGCAGCCGCCTCCTGCGCGCGGGTCGCGCTCCAAGATGTGGATGCGCTCGCCAGCCATGCGCCCGTCGCGGACCAGGTAGCAGGCTGCTGTGAGCCCTGCCAAGCCGCCACCGATTATGTAGGCCGCCTTGCCGTCAACGCCCTCCGGCTTCAGGGGATGGGCGAATGCCTCGTAGTTTCCGCTGGAGTAATACATCTTCCACTTCCTTCGCTCGGGCCGTGTGCTCTTCTGATCGTAGATGCGGCCTGCCTGCGACGGGGCAAGGTGGCCCGAACGGTAGCGAAAGCGTGAACGGGACGTAAGCCATCGCACCTCCTTCGTTAGAATGAGGGTCATGGAAGATAGAGGGGACAAAGCGGTGCGGGTGCTCGTCATCGAGGATGATGCCGCCATCAATGATGTCGTGCGCAGGAAGCTCGCCAAGCGTGGCTTGAGCGTCACGAGCGCCTATTCGGGCACGGAAGCGCAGCTGCATTTGGACGCGGCAGCGGATGCAGGTGCGTTCGATATCATCATCTGCGATCTCATGCTGCCTGGCATTCCCGGCGAAGAGCTAGTCCCTCTCATCCGCGCGTCTCACCCATCGGTGCCCATCATCGTGATATCAGCGAAGGACGCTACGGCGGACAAGGTGTTGCTTCTGGGGATGGGGGCGGATGACTACCTCACGAAGCCGTTCGACTTGGACGAGCTTGCGGCGCGCGTGGAGGTGCAGCTCAGGCGCTCGGCATCTGTGGCGCATGGAGCCGGAGAGGTGCGCGAGGCTGCACGCGACGCCATCGAGCATGGACCCTTGCGCGTCGACCCCTCGGCGCGGATGGTCATGGTGGAGGGGCGTGAGGTGAGCCTGACCAAGACCGAGTTCGACATGCTGGCGCTCTTGGCGGCAAGCCCAGGGCGCGTGTTCACGAAGCGCGAGCTGTACGAGAGCGCGTGGGGCGAGCCGTACGCTGCGCAGGAGAGCACCGTTGCCGCGCATATCTCGAACGTGCGCAGCAAGCTCAAGCCCTACGGCGCGGATGGGCTCATCCAGACGGTCTGGGGCATAGGCTTCAAGCTTTCTTAAAGGTTCGCCAAAGCTTCCCCAAGGCCTGCCCTCCATAGTGGGAGCGTAGATCGCAGGCCGAGGGCAAGGAGGTAGGAGATGCACGTTATCCAGACGCGCGGATTGACTCGCGTCTACGGGGACCGTCGAGTCGTGGATGGCTTCGACATGCATGTGGCGGAGGGGGACATCTACGGGTTCGTCGGCAAGAACGGTGCTGGCAAATCCACCGTCATGAAGATGATAGATGGGCTGGTGGCACCGACATCAGGAGAGATCATCCTGTTCGGTGCAGCCGTTGGCTCTGGGGGTGAGGAGCCGGGCAGCGGCGCGGAGAGCGCACGACAGCTGCGGCGCATCGGCGTGCTGATCGAGTCTCCCGGCCTCTTGCCGAACATGTCAGCCAAGGACAACCTCATGGTGAAGGCGCTCGCGCTGGGGATCGTGGACGCGCAGGCGCGCGTGCGCGAGGTGCTGCGGCTCGTTGGGTTGCAGGGTGTGGGCGCTCAGCGCACGAAGCGCTTCTCGCAGGGCATGAAGCAGCGGTTGGGCATCGGCCTTGCGCTCTTGGGGAATCCTGACCTCCTGCTCTTGGATGAGCCGTTCAATGGGCTCGACCCAGAGGGCACGCGCGATATGCGCACCCTTCTCGTGCGGTTGAATGCGACGCTCGGCATCACCATGGTCATCAGCTCGCATGTGCTGGAGCAGCTCGATCGCATCGCCACGCGCTATGGGGTGATCGCGAACGGGCGCATGGTCCGCGAGATGTCTGCTTCTGATGTGCAGCAGGAGTGCGGCGACAGCCTGCTGATCCGCACGTCCGATCCATCGCGCACTCTGGTGCAGCTGGAGCGCGCCTTCCCGGAGGCTGCCCTTGCGGCGCTTCCGGATGGAGCGCTGCGCATGGCGGGTGCATCCGATGCGGGGGCTGTGGCGGCCATGCTGCATGCATCTGATGAGACGGTCTTGGAATTCTCAGAGCTGAAGCGAGACATCGAGGAGTACTTCGTGGAGCTCATGGAGGGAGGGGCATCCCATGTTCAATCTGCTCAAGTCTGATATGTACCGGATCGTGCGCAGCAAGACCTTCTGGGTGTTCTCGGGGCTCTGCGTGGTGATGATGGTGGGAGTGGCGGCCATGATGGCCTACTTCTCCTCTCCGGAGTTCGCCGCGATGGTGAACGAGAACCTGGTGCAGCACGCCGATCTGACGGTCGAAGAGCGTGCGGAGGCTCAAGTGGAGCTGGCTGAGGCTCAAGCGGACTTGGCTGAGGCCCAGGTGCTGAATGGCAAGGAGCTCCACAGCATCACCGCCATGTGGGCGAGCAACTTCTTGAATGGTGGCTTCTTGGGGATCATCACATCTGCATTGGTGGTGCTGTTCCTCGTGCGCGATCTCAAGAGCGGCTTCATCAAGAACCTGAACATGAGCCGAACGGGGCGTGTGCGCTACTATGCGGAAAAGCTGGTGGTGGTAGCGCTCCTGGATGCGTTCTTCTTGGCGCTCTGCTCCGTGTGCTCCGTGGTGGCTTTCACGGCATTCGGGTTCACGTTCCAAGTGGTGGAGGGTGCGGGTGCTGTTGCGCTCTGGATGCTCTTGGCATGGCTTGCCATGTTCGCGTATAGCTGCTTGGCCGCATGTGTGGCCTGGCTCACGCGATCCGAGGCCATCTCCATCACCTTCTCCGTCATCGTTTGCTCGTGCATGGCTGGTGCGTTCCTGGTGCAGCTCTCGCTTCTGCTGGCGAATGCGCTTCCCGTGTTCGAAGCGTTCCAGAACTGGACCATCGTGGGTGGCGTCTCGGCGCTCACGCAAGGGGCGAATGCCCTCTTCGTGCAGGATCCGGGCGATATCGTCTCAGCGCTCTACCCGTGGGGAGAAGCCGTGCTGGCTCCATGGTGGCAGATCTTGCTTGCAGATATCCTGTATGTGGCCATTGCGTGCATCATCGTGTTCACAGTGTGCCGCAAGCGCAATGTCGCCTGAGGAGAAGGGTCCCATCCGTGATCGCATGCGCCATCCTCATCGTCCTTCTCGGAGCCGCTCTTGCAATGGCGGTCGCCTATGCTCGAGAGCTGCAGAGGGTGGCGCGCTTCCTGTCTGAGAGCGGGCCTGAGAGCAATGAGCGGCTGGATATGGCCTGTCCGCTCCCAGGATGCGCACAGCTGACACGTGCGGTGGATGCGCGCTTGGAGGCTGATAGGGAGATCCTGCGCCGGCGTGCAGCGGAGGATGCTCGGTTCCAGCAGGAGCTGGCATCGCTGTCCCATGACATCAGGACGCCCTTGGCGGGAGCGAAGGGATACGTGCAGCTAGCGCTGGACGAGGCGGATGCGAGCGAGCGCAGCGTGTGCCTGGCGAGCGCTGTGAAGCGGATGGATACGATGCAGGCGCTGTTGGATCAGCTGTTCGCCTACACGCGGTCCATGGACGTCGATGCGGTGAGAGATATCCAGGAGGTGGACGCGCGCGAGCTGCTGGCCTCGGCGTTGGCGGGCGCGCATCCCCTCTTCGAGGAGCAGGGGCGGGAGGTGGAGGTGCGCCTTGATGAGGCACCGATCATCGTGCGCGCGGACCCGGAGGCGCTTCGTCGCATCTTCGACAACGTCATCCGCAATGCGATCGAGCATGGCACCGGTGCGCTTCGCATCGAGCAGGAGGAGTGCGCGCTCGTGTTCTCGAACGATATCCCGCATGGCGTGAGCATCGACGCGGACCGCGTGATGGAGCGCTTCTATCAGGCGGACGCGTCACGTGGCACAGGGAATGCGGGCTTGGGTCTGGCCACCGTGCAGAACCTGTGCACAGCCATGGGCATGCAGGCAACGGTGCACGTCGCGGACGGTGCGTTCACCCTGCGCCTGTGGCATGCAGGTCAGCCCTCGTAGCGGCGCAGTTCACCTGCGCCCGTTGTCTGCAGGGTGCTGCGAGCATGCGCAAGCTGCGTTCTTGCGATCTTCCGGGGTGGTCTTTCTGGGCGATGCTCCAGGAATGCCGTTGCCCGAAGCGGTCTGAGCCCAGAGGATGCGCTCAGGTACAATGCCCCGAATGCACATCGGCCCGTATCTTCGGCGAGGCCGCGCGAGAAAGGCGTGACCCCATGCATGATCTTCCTACCACCAGCATCAAGAGCCGCGCACGAGACGTCGCATTCATCGGACTCTTCATAGCGCTCATCGCCGTGAGCGCGTGGATCACGGTGCCCATCGGCCCGGTCCCCGTCACCATGCAGATGTTCGCTATCACGCTTGCCATCTGCGTGCTGCGGCCCACGGTGGCCATCTCCACCATCTATGGCTATGAGCTCCTTGGAGCATTCGGCGTCCCGGTGTTCTCGGGGATGCGTGGCGGCATAGGGGTCTTGCTCGGCCCCACCGGCGGCTTCTTGATCGGCTATCTGATCGCTGTTCCCCTTGCCTGTGTCTTGCTGCATCTTGCGCGCAAGGCGGGCCTCGTTGCCGCTGGCAGCGCCAAGGACCCCCTCATGCAGGTCGAGCGCATGGGTGCGAAGGTCGTGCGCGCTCTTCGGAACACAGGGATGTATGTGCTGGCAGGCGTGGTGTTCACCGTCGTCTCATACGCATTCGGCGTGCTGTGGTTCATGTATATGTCGAATGTGGGGCTCGAAGCTGCGCTCGCGTCATGCGTCATCCCGTTCGTCATCCCAGACCTCGTGAAGATCGCATTCGCTGCAGGTGCCGCGAATGCCCTTGCGCCCGTGGCGCAGGTCCGGGCCATCGGTGCACGCGCCTAAAATCGCAGCTTTTCTGCGCCCATCGGCGCTCCATTGCAATAAAGTATTCCCAAATGTCCTAAGGCGCTTGGCTGCGCCTGACCGACGAGGGGAGCTGAAAGGCGAATGGAAGGCTTCGAGCTGATCTCAAGCGGCGCATGGTCCATCGTGCCGCCTCTTCTGGCGCTGGCGTTGGCGCTGATCACCAAGGAGGTGTATTCCTCCCTGACCGTCGGCGTGTTCGTCGGCATGATCATCTACCAGTTCACGCTCAATGGCGCAGGCGGCGAGCAGCTCATCGCCTCGTTCACGATGGTCCCGCAGATGATGGCCGAGCAGATAGCCGGGAACGGGTCATTGCTGCTCTTCCTTGCCTTGTTGGGCGCGTTGACGGTGGTGATAGCCGTGAGTGGCGGCTCGCGCGCCTATGCGGAGTGGGTGTCCCAGCACATCAAGAACGCGAAGGCGGCGCAGATCCTCACGGCCATCCTGGGCGTCATCATCTTCGTGGATGACTACTTCAATTGCCTGACGGTGGGCGCGGTCATGCGTCCGGTCACGGACCGGTTCCACATCAGCCACGAGAAGCTGGCGTGGATCATCGACTCCACGGCCGCTCCCGTCTGCATCATCGCACCGGTGTCATCCTGGGCAGTGGCGGTCGGCGGATACCTGGGCGAGGGCGGTTTCAACACCTTCGTCGCCTCCATCCCGTACAACTTCTATGCATTGCTCACCCTGTTCTTCGTGTTCTTCATGCTGGCGACGAACTGGGACTTCGGGACGATGGAAGCGGCGCAGCTGGCTGCTGAGCATAACAAGGTGCCAGCTGAGGATGCGCTCGAGGAAGAAGCCCTTGAGGAAGAGGCCGAGCGTGCGCAGCAGCTCCTGAGCACGGGTGCTGCGAGCAGCGCTGCGCTTTCCGAGAGCGTCAAGGAGGAGCTGGACGTCAATCTGCCTCCGAAGGTCACGGAGCGCGCTGATATAGATTGTGCGGTCGTGGGCGCGGTCGAGGAGTACAAGGGGTTGGACATCTCCGAGAAGGGGCGCGTGTTCGACCTGGTGCTCCCCATCGTCGTGCTGATCGTGTTCTCCATCCTGGGGATGCTCTATTGCGGCGGCTTCTTCGAGGGCGTGGACTTCGCCACGGCCGTGGGCGAGAACCCGGTCATGGGCCTGTGCATCGGCGCCTGCGTTGCGCTCGTGTGGGCGGGCGTGCAGTTCCTGCCGCGCAAGCTGGCAACGCTTGGCGGCTTCGTGGATGCCATGAGCGAGGGCGTGCGTTCCATGGTGGGCGCCATCATGATCCTCGTGCTTGCATGGAGCTTGGGCGGGGTGTGCCGCTATCTGTTGGGTACGGGTGAGTTCGTGTCCAGCATCTTGAACAATCTGGGCGTGGGCCTGGACTTCCTGCCGTGCATCATCTTCGTGGTGGCCGCCTTCATCGGGTTCGCCATGGGCACCTCGTGGGGCACGGTCGCGCTCATCCTCCCGATCGTCATCGGCGTGTTCGAGGCGTCTGACCCGCTGTTCTTGGTGGCTGTGGGCGCAACGCTTGCAGGTGCCGTCTATGGCGACCACATCTCGCCCATCTCCGACACCACCATCCTGTCCTCTGCGGGTGCGAAGTGCAACCATCTGCGTCATGTGGCGACCCAGATCCCGTATGCCACCCTGGTCATGGTCTGCTGCTTTGTGGGCTACATCATCGCAGGCTTCACCAAGTCCCCGTGGATCCCGCTTGGCGTGGGCATCGTCTTGGTCGTGATCGGCACCTTCGTGCTGCACAAGATCTCCTCCAAGAGGATCGCGGATGCGAAGAAGGCTGACCAGGCAAGCGCCTGATCTCCTGATCTCCTGCTCTCGCGCACATGGAGCGCCGGGTCCCTTCGCGGGTCCGGCGCTTCTTCGTATCAGGAGCTGGGGGGCGTCATGGTTGCGTCATGACATCTCGGCAACGATAGATGAGCAGACGTACCATGAATGATGCCACAGCGGATATATTAGTGCGCACAGTTCAGATATGACCTCATGGGTCATGCGCCCAGAATGTGCCGTTTGGAGGCAGCTATGCAATTGAAGGCATCCATAGATTATGCACTGCGCGCTGTCATCTACCTGGCCATGGAGGGCAAGGTGGTGTCCTCGAAGAGGATCTCCGAGGAGATAGCCGTACCCCGCGATTACCTGATCCAGCTCTCGCAGCTTCTGCGCAACGCCGGCATCATCGATGCAAAGGCGGGCAAGAATGGTGGATACGTCCTTGCGAAGGACCCCCAGAAGATATCGTTCCTTGAGATCATACGTGCCATCGACGATGCGACCAAGCCAGTGAAGGCTGATCCCATCAAGGGGAGCGCGGCATCGGGAAGCGGTGCTGAGCCGCCTCTTGTCGAGGGCATCCACAAGGCGCTCGACCTGGCGTTCAGCAGCTTCGATGCATATCTGGATGGCATCACCATCGACATGCTGGTCAGATGCGCGAAGGATGCCGAGAACGTGGATGTCTACCTAGGAGAGCAGCTCATCAAGGAGGGCGAGCGCTTGGAGGCGAAGGCGAAGGGAAAGCCGCGCCATGGCGGGCAGGGGGCCTCAGGTGTGATTCCGAGCCCGAGCAGCGTGACCGTCATATCCTCGCCGGCGCATGATGCAGCAGCAGTGGCGAGCACCTCAGAGGTTCCAGCCGTTGCGTCTACGTCCCCTGCGGCTCAGGTGGAGTCCAAGACAGAGCTTCCGTAGGCGCTGCCCTAGCAGCGATCCCCTGTTCTCAGGATCTTATCCTCTATCAGGCGAGCCCTAGGAGCTGCATCCCGAACAGCACGATGGTGAGCACCGCCACCGCCCCCACGAGCAGCCACATGAGCGCTTGTCCCACGCGCTTCAGGCGATAGCCTCCCATGATGCGCTTGTCTGATGCGATCAGCGCCATGAAGGCCAGCAGGATGGGCAGGATCACGCCGTTCACGAACTGCGAGGTCAGCATCATCTGGAGGAGGTTCAGGTTCGGGACCAGGACCACCACGGCACCGCCGACGATGACCGCGGTGAGGATGCCCTTGAACAGCGGTGCCTCGCGCCACTTGAAAGACACGCCTGCCTCCCAGCCGAAGGCTTCGCAGATGACGAATGCCGTGGTCAGCGGCAGCACGCATGCGGCGAGGAAGGATGCGGATATCAGCCCGATGGCGAAGAGCGCCTTCGCATAATGCCCTGCGAAGGGCTCGAGCGCTGCTGCGGCATCTGCGGCGCTGTCGATATGGATGCCTTGCGGATAGAGGACCGATCCGGTGGTCACGATGATGAACCATGCCACCAGGCATGCCGCGATGGTGCCTGAGATGACGTCCACGCGCTGGAGCGGCAGATCGGTTGGGTCCATGCCCTTCTCCACCACGTTCGACTGATTGAAGAACATCATCCACGGTGCGATGGTCGTGCCGATCATGGCGATCACCAGGGAGATGTACGCGCTGTTGCCCTCCACCTCAGGCACGAACGTGGATATGACGGCTTCCTCCCAGTTGGGCTCAGCCATGAATGCGGCCACCACATAGGTGAGGAACACGAGCGAGAGCGCCATGAACACGTTCTGCACGCGCTTGTAGGAGCCGCCCACGATCAAGAGCCACACGGCGATGGCCGCTACGGGTACGGAGAAGTATCGAGAGACGCCGAACATCTCCATGCCTGAGGCGATGCCCGCGAATTCGGAGAAGGTGGTGGCGATGTTGCCGATGAGGAGCGCTGCCATGGCGAGCGCTGCGGCGCGGATGCCGAATCGCTCGCGTATCAGGGCGGCGAATCCCTTGCCGGTGACGGCGCCCATCTTGGCGGCGGTGAGCTCCACGAGCGCCAGCATGATGCACATGAGGGGGATCACCCAGAGTGTCGAGAACCCGAAGCTGGCACCGGCGGTGGAATACGTGGAGATGCCGCCAGCGTCGTTGCCCGCCATGGCCGTGACGATGCCGGGGCCCATGGCTGCCAGCACGAGGAGCGCCTTGGGCTTCGAGGCCTTGGACTGCGCGTCGGTATCTTGGATGGTGTTCGCCATGGGTCTGGATGCGCGTCCGCTAGAAGTTCGGTATCCCTGTTTGGCGCAGGATCTGCATGAGGATCATGGTGTAGACGAACAGCACGATGAGGCAACCGAGCGTGATGCCGATGGCCTTGAGCACGCTCATCTGGCGCTTCTCGCTCGCAGCTTCCTCTTCGATGGCGTCCCATGCGTCCTCGGTGGTGACGATGCCCAAGATGACGCCCTGCTCGTTCACGACGGGCATGGCGGGGATGTCGTACTTGAAGATATCCGCGACGACGTCATCCTCTTCCTCGTCGGGCGCTACGGTGATGACCTCGTCGTACATGATGTCGCCGATGTGGGCGTCATCCGCGCTCAAGACGAGC
This sequence comes from uncultured Eggerthellaceae bacterium, assembly GCA_910589125.1. GTDB lineage: Bacteria > Actinomycetota > Coriobacteriia > Coriobacteriales > Eggerthellaceae > MGBC163016. Next base: position 34,571 of record CAJURX010000002.1, on the reverse strand, counting down.
GTGCGCATGGAGAGCACGCCGGTGAGGCGGCCTTGGTCATTGGTCGCGTACACGTAGTGGACGGTGGGGTGATCCTCGTCCAGCCCTCTCAGCACCTCGATGGTCTCGCGTACGGTGGCGCTCTCCGGGACGGCGACGTATTGGGTGGTCATCATGCCACCAGCGGTGCCGTCCTTGTACCCCAAGAGGCGCTGGATCTCAACGGCATCTTCCACTCCCATGAGGCGCAGGAGCGTCTCAGCCTTCTCATAGGGTAGGTCGCGCACGATGTCGGCAGCGTCGTCTGGATCCATGTTGCCGATGAGCTGCGCGGCGGTGGCATCGTCCAGGTCGTCGAGGAACTCCGCCTGGACGTCATCCATCATCTCAGAGATGGCCTCAGATGCCTGAGCCTCGTCCAGGTGCTCGAACACGCTCGCGCGCTGCTTCGGATCGAGCTGCTCCAAGATGTCGGCCACATCGGCGGGGTGCAGCTCGTCGAGGCGCTTGTGCGTGACGGAGAGCTGCACCTCTGAGAGGTCGCGGTCGAGCAGGTCCATGTAGTTCCATGCGATGATCTGCTCGTTCACGTCTCGCTTGAACAGCTTCGCGATGGAGACGATGGCGCGCTCGATATAGGGGTGCAGCCCACGCAGGATCCCACGCACGCCCGTCTCTGCGCCCAAGAGGCGCAGCTGGCTTCCCGATTGGGAGAGCTTGAGGTCGTTCACGCGGACGACTTTGAGGCCTTGCGTGTCGACGATCTGGCGATTCATGAGGTCGCGCGCGAGCAGGACCTCATCGGGCTGCAGGTAGCTGAAGCGGATGTCCGGTGCGTCCACGGCCAGCGTGATGCCGTCATCATCGAATCGGCTCACGTACTTGCGCCATGAGATCATGAACGGCATGCGCCCAGGGCCCTTGAAGGCAAGGCTCGTTATTCTGGGAAAGACCTCTCCTGTGGAGATGGCCAGGTCAGAGATCGTTCCGATCTTCTCGCCTGAGGCATCCACGACAGGCTTGCCCAGCATTTCAGAAAGATAGAGCACAGCAGCTGTCCTTCGTCGTAGTGTCCACCCGACTCAAGGCAGCGCATGGTGCGTGAGAGTCGGGAGCTACATACTGTGAGGTTTCGGTTTTCGAACCTTCACGTACGTATCCTTTCCGTAGGGGATATGCAGCGCGTCAGAAGAGATGACGCTAGCTGATAAAGGATAGCACAACGGCATGGTCGTCTTGCAGGCGCAGACGAGGTTGACATGAAGGGACAGAGCACAAGAACGCTGAGGGCGCTTGCGTGCAAGGTGATGTTGAAAGGGAAGAAAGGTGGTGCGCCATGAGGGATTCGAACCCCCGACGGTCTGATTCGTAGTCAGCTCCTCTATCCAGCTGAGGTAATGGCGCACATCCAAATCAGCGAAAGCTATTCTCGCAAAGGCGCATTCGAGTGTCAACACCTTTTTGCGGATAATATCAGCTCGCTTTGGTCGGGGCTGATATCGCTTCTGTGCGCATTCAGGGTAAAATACCGTCTTTGCATCAAAGGCAAGGAGCCATCATGCCCCAAGAGATAGATAAGGACCTCATACGCACCGACGACGGCGTCGTCAAGGTCGGCACCGCTGAGACCGTGCATATCAGCGAAGAGGAGGCGGAGAGCGTCGACCTCTATGAGACGTTCGCCGACATCAACCAGATCCCTGCGCAGCTGTATGCAGACCATGATGTCAAGCGCGGCTTGCGCAATGCGGACGGGTCTGGCGTGCTCGCGGGCATCACGAACATCTCCAACGTGCATGGCTACCGTTTGGAAGATGGCGTCAAGGTCCCGGATGAGGGGCGTCTGAGCCTGCGCGGCTATGACCTGTATGACCTGCTCGGCGACACGTCGCCTGAGCGCCGCTATCGGTTCGAGGAGCTGACCTACTTGCTGCTGATGGGCGAACTGCCCTCCGCAGATGACTTGGAGCGGTTCGTGTGCGTGGTGGATTCCAAGCGCGAGCTGCCTGATGGCTTCACGGCATCCATGCTCATGCGCGATGCTGCACCCTCCATCATGAACGTCCTCTCGCGCAGCATCCTCCAGCTCTACGCCTATGATGACCACGCGGAAGAGCGCACGCCCAAGCATGAGATCCACACAGCGCTCTCGCTCATGAGCCGGCTTCCGCGCATCATGGTGCTCTCCTATTACAGCAAGCGAGCGCGATTCTTCCATGAGTCCATGATCATGCATCGCTTCGTTGAGGGGCAGACCACGGCGGAGACCATCCTGTCCATGCTCAGGGCGGATCGGGGCTTCACGCCCGAAGAGGCTACGATGCTGGATATCATGCTGTGCCTTCACGCTGAGCACGGAGGCGGCAACAACTCCACGTTCACCACACGCGTGCTGAGCTCTGCTGATACGGATGCGTACTCGGCGTATTCGGCTGCCATCGGTGCGCTCAAGGGCTATCGGCATGGCGGTGCGAACCTGAAGGTTCGCGCCATGCAGAACGACCTCAAGGAGAACGTCGCGCAAGACAAGTGGGCCGATGAGGGTGCGGTGGGAGACTACCTCAGGCGCATCGTCCGCAAGGAGGCGTACGACAGGACGGGGCTCGTGTACGGCATGGGCCATGCGGTCTACACGCTATCCGACCCACGTGCGGTGGTCTGCAAGCGCTTCGCTCAGAATCTGGCATGCGGGACCGAATACGAGCAAGAGTTCGAGCTACTGCAGACGATAGAGCGCATGGCACCTGAGATCGTGGCGGGCGAGCGCGGAGTGACCAAGACGCTGTGCGCGAACGTGGACATGTATTCCGGGTTCGTGTATTCGATGATGGGCATCCCCGAGGACCTGTACACGCCGCTGTTCGCTTGCGCGCGCATGGCGGGCTGGGCGGCGCATCGCTTCGAGGAGATCGTTTCGGGCAAGCGCATCATCCGTCCTGCATACAAGAACACCAAGACCGGTACGCGCACCTACATCCCCATGGAGGAGCGCTAGCATATCGTGAGAGCGGCATCACCCTCTTGGATGGGTGGTGCGCCATGACGAAGGGAGATGCACGATGAGCGATGCACCGAAGCGTCCCGTTGCCAAGAGCTTGCGCATCCTTGATGCGTCGGTCCTGGACGGATTCGACCTGAACGACATCAAGTGCCGTTCGTGCAGCGGGTATGGCAACTGCGGCTTCAAGAGCAACTACCTGGTACCTGAGGGCGGCATCGCCAGCGTATGCATGCGATTGCGCAAGCAGATGCAATGCGAACGCGATGGCGTGGAGTTCGATCTGAACGACTTGATGTGATATGCTGCACATGCGGAGGAATGGCCGAGTGGTTGAAGGCGGCAGTCTTGAAAACTGTTGTGCCGCAAGGTACCGTGGGTTCGAATCCTACTTCCTCCGCCAGTCTCTTCTCCTCACCAGATCGATCATGCAGAAGATCACGGCAGCAGTTCGCGCGGATGAGAACCCGTGGGTTCGACTGCGGGCATATCCTCTTGGATGCCCGCAGCCACGAGCGCCAAGGCCAAGAAGCGAAGCGTGCCTTGGCACGAGCGAATCCTACTTCCTCCGCCAGTCTCCCTATCTGATCCTCTGATGCAGATGCTCTCTCCGCCTGATGATGACCTCTACATGGCCATGGCCATAGAGGAAGCGAAGCTGGCAGGCGCGGTGGGCGAGGTGCCCATCGGTGCCGTTGTCGTGCATCAGGCGTTCGATAAGGCTACGCGCACGCTCGCCTCTGAAGCGCGCGTCATCGCGCGAGCTCACAACGAGCGAGAATCCAAGCGCGACCCATCGGCTCATGCGGAGTTCACGGCCATGCTGCGCGCATCGCACGAGCTGGATGCGTGGCGGCTCGCTGATTGCACGGTCTATGTCACCTTGGAGCCATGCGTCATGTGCGCGGGTCTCATGCATCAAGCGCGCATCAGCCGGTGCGTCTACGGTGCGCCTGACCCCAAAGCGGGGGCACTGGGCACCTTGTATCGCATCAACGAGGACGATCGCCTGAACCATGCGTTCAGTGTGACGGCGGGCGTGCGGGAAGAGGAGTGCGCGGAGCTTCTGAGGAGCTTCTTCAAGCAGAGGAGGAGAGGATGACGGGCGAGCGTTCGGGGCATCGGATGGAGATGGACATGCTGGCAGAGGCGGCGAACGCGCAGTTCCGCGCTGCTGACTTCATGGGTGCGGGGGTCGTTCGCGGCATCGCTCCTGCGAAGGTCAACCTCTTTCTGGGCGTGGGCTCTCAACGCGCTGATGGATTCCATGATGTGCTGACGGTCATGCACGCGCTTGCCATGCATGATGTGCTGTATGTGAACGCACGTCCGATGACCGATGACGATCATGCAGAATGGGAGCGCGCCTCTCAGGGTGTGAGCGCGCGATCCGCATGCGGTGGTCCGAGCGGCAAGATGCTCGTGAGCGTGGATATGGTGGATAAGACCGCCGATGGGGCGGGTGCGGGTGAGTCGGGAGCTGCGACGGTCCCCGTCGTGGACAACCTCGCCTTCAAGGCAGCGGATGCGTTGGCACGGATGGCGGGTCGTGATGAGGCTCTGCGCGTGCGCATCAGGATAGAGAAGCAGGTTCCTGCGCAGGCAGGGCTTGGTGGCGGCTCGTCTGATGCAGCATGCGCGATCGCGTGCTTGGCGCGTCAGTGGGGCATCGCCGATGAGCAGCTGCTATCTGAGGCAGCGGCGTCCATCGGGTCGGATGTCCCCTTCTTCTTGCAGGGAGGATGCGCGCTCTATGATGGCGCGGGGGAGCGCTTCGTTCACAGCCTGACCCCCCTGCAAGCACCTGTCGTCGTGGTCAAGCCTGGCGCGGGAGTCTCTACGGCGCGCGCATACGCCGCATTCGACGCTGATCCGCAGCTCGCTTCAGCGGGGATGCGAGAGGCGGTCATGCATGCTCAAGCGGCCGACGAGGTGCTGCTCTTCAACAGTCTGACAAAGGCTGCCGACGAGGTGCAGCCCGCTGTCCCTTCCGTGAGAGAATGGCTCTGTGCGCAAGGCGAGGTCGACCCATCACGTGTGCTGTTGAGCGGTAGCGGGTCGGCGCTCTTCGCAGAGGTGGATTCGTTCGCGGCGGCATCGCGCATCGCCGCCCGGGCGAAGGGAGCGGGTCTCTGGGCTCGTCCGACATCCTTCTCGCGGTTGCGTGCGCAGGTGATATGAGACGGGGTTCGTGAGGATGCGATGGTGAATCTGCTGGCAAGGCTCTCCCGCAGCATTCCGTTCTTGATAGCGCTCGTGCTGCTGGCTGTCATCGTGTACTTCGTCGTGTCGTGGCGCTCGTCGCCCACGCGCGCGAAGGAAGTGCTCATCAAGCTCTTCATGGTGCTCTGTTCCGCGCTCTCCATCATCTTCATCCTGGGGTGCTTGTATGCGTGGGCTGATGGCAACCAGTCGGTGCTCGAGCTGTCGGCCAGCTTCGCCGTTGTGGGCGTGCTCGGGCTCGTCATCACGCTCATATGCCGGTGGCGCTTCAAGAAGGGTCATCCGCACTACCGCACTCCCGTCAATGCGAAGGCGACTGCCGCAGGAGATGCTCCCATCAAGCGCAGCGATGCGTTCTGGTGGCTCTATGATCTCGTGGGGAGGTTCCGTCCCAAGAAGTAGCAGGGCGCCAGCGCTGTCCTAGCCACGCGCCGCGCGTTCGGTTGGATCTCCGGTCGCATCGGCCGCAGCCTGGTCATGCTGCCTTTCCGATCGAGGTTCCTGCCTGCGCGCCTTCCGATGCACCCGTGTCCTTGCCATCGGCTTCGCCCGCTTCTTGCTCAGCAGCCTCGTGCTCTGCGAGCACCTCCTCAGCGCTCGGGTATTGCAGCACGTCAGCGATGAACTGGACGTAGATCCGCGCCGCTTCGGCCGTCAGGTGCGTGCCGTCTCCATCGAAGTAATCCCCATGCATCTCCGTGAGCGAATTCCAGTCGATCAGCCGGACGTTGTCGTAGGTGTCGCGCACCGCCTGGAGCGCCTGGTTGTTCTCCTGCGTGAGCTTCGCATCATTGCTGCGGATGGTGACGAAGTAGATCTGCTTGTCGGGGCCGACCGTCTCGACGACCTTATGCAGCTCCTCTTCGGTGAGCTTGCCATTCGTGCCGAGCGCGAAGATGACGGTATCGCCCACCTGTCCAGCATCAGCGTACTCCTGGTATACCTCGATCCCCTGCTCGATGCGCCTGTTCTTCAGCGCGTCGATATGCCCGAGCGGGAAGCGCTCTTCGAAGGCATCCACGGCTCGCAGCGCGACCGAGTCGCCGATCATCAGGATGTCGTAGACCGGTTTCTCCGCTTCATCCTCTTCGGGTTCATCGCCTTCCAAGCTGATGACGGGAACCTCCTCGTCTCCGCTCGCCAGCTTCACTTCTCCCGTCAGGGGCTCACCTGGCATGGAGTTGCGGATGATGATAGCGGCGCCGTCGTCGCTCAGGGCAGACGTGTTGGGCACGAAGATGATGCCGCCGATGCACGTGATGAGGAGGATGGAGACGATGCCTGCAGCAGCGGGTTTGACGGGGATGATCCTGCGGATCGCGCTCAGCGTCTTGTTCGGCGCAGCCTTCGTGGCAGGAGGCGCGGTCATCGTCACCGTTGCGGGACCGTACGGGCCCTCCATGATGGGTGGCGTCTCGAGGGGTCCCTGCGCGTGGATGGCAGCGGCGGGTGAGTGCATGTTCGCGGCATCTGGCCTGATATCACCGGTGGTGCCGCTCGCTGTGCTCTTCGCTTCGGACTTCGCGACTTTCGCTGCGCCATAGCGGATGGGGTTCTCGACGAAGCGGTATGACAGCTCCGCGCATATGAACGTGGATGCTATAGCGGCGATCATGTATAGGGCATCAAGGCCCGCACCGCCGTTCACAGGCGTGAAGAGCAGCACGAGCGGATAGTGCCAGAGATAGAGCCCATACGAGCGCTTGCCGATCCAGATGAATGGCTTGAGCGAGAGCACCTTCGCTATGAGCCCGCTGTCCTTCCAGAGGGTCCCGTAGATGAGGAACGCGGTCATGGCGGAGCAGATCACCATGCCGCCCTGATACGTGAAGGCGTCTTCGCCGCTCATGAGCGCAAGGCACGCGATCACGCCGATAGCGCCGATGATGGCGAAGGCTTCGCGGATGACCTTCGGAACGCGATTCTCTGCGCCCGTGGTCAGGACCGCGATGAATGCGCCGATCAGCAGGGAGAAGGCGCGCGTGTCCGTGCCGTAGTAGACGCGCGTGGGATCGTGCGTGGGGTCGTAGAGGAGCGTCATCTCGATGGCGGAGATGGCGGCCAGGATCAACAGGAAGATAGAGAGGTTCCTGCGCTGGCGCAGCTTGCCGCCGAACTTGAGCACGCAGAAGAGCGTCATGGGCAGCACTAGATAGAACTGCTCTTCGATGGCGAGCGACCAGAAGTGCGTGAGCGGGGAGGGCAGTCCGATGTTCTCGAAGTACGATGCATCATTCAGGATCTGCCACCAGTTGTTGACGAAGAAGAGCGACGGGATGATCTCAGGTCTCATCTTGGTGAGCAGGACATGGTTGAAGATGGTGCAGAGCGCACCTGTGGCTGCGATCACCAATATGATGGCAGGGAGCAGGCGCTTCACGCGCCTGATGTAGAAGTCCTTGAAGTTGATGCGCCCTGTGCGCGCGAACTCCACGAGCAGGATCTTGGTGACGATGTAGCCAGAGATCACGAAGAACACCGTCACGCCCATGAGGCCGCCCTCGCATCCGGGGAGCCCCGTATGGTAGGCGATCACGGCAAGGACGGCTAATGCGCGCAGCCCATCGAGCGCAGGGATGTAGCGCACGCCCTTCTTCTTCGGGTGCTTCGGTCGGGCGCCTTGGGATTTCGGCTTCGGCTGATGCTTGGGTTCTGGCGCCGGCTTCTGCTTCGACTTCGGCTGGCCCTGTGGCTTCTGCTTGGGCTTTTGCTTCGGTCGGGCATCTGGTCTCTGTTGGGGTTTGGGCTGAGGGCCCGATGCTGGCTCATGCATGGGCTTCCCGTGAGAAGCGCGTCCCTCTGCCAGAGCTGATCGGGACTCATGGGTAGAGCGAGGGGCGTGCGTGCGCGGTTCGGTGCTCAGGGGGTCGAAGCTGCCCGCAGACGGTTCTCTTGGAACTGACGTATTCACCCGCTCTGCATCCCCTTTTCGCGCATCCACGACGTCTTGACAGCAACGGCTAATTATACAAGAAAGCCCCGTCAGGAGCGCGCTCGATGAAGGCCATTCCATGCCTTTTGGGAGGATGGAGGAGGCTGTAGATGGGGAAGGCAGCAAGGATGGAGGAAGAGCGAAGAGCATGCCTTGCGAGATCATCATTGCGTTCGGCATGGCATGGTATCTTGGCGAAGGGCGGTATCAAGCGACCTTGGAAGGTGAATGGCTATGGCGATCTATCTCACTGGTGATGTGCATGGCATGCCTGATGATCGTTTCGAGGCTTGGAACTTCCCAGAGGGCGAAGAGCTCACTCGGGATGACCATCTGATCATCCTTGGCGACTTCAGCATGCCCTATGACATGTTGGAAGATGATTCTGATCTGCGGGAGTTGAATGCGAAGCCGTGGACCACGCTCTTCATAGATGGCAATCATGAGCAGCACGACCATCTGGCCTCATTGCCTGAATCGGAATGGCATGGCGGCATCGTGCACCGGTATCCCGAATATAGGAACATCATCCATCTGATGCGCGGCGAGGTCTACGAGATCGATGGTCATTCCTTCTTTTGCATGGGTGGCGCTCAGAGCATGGATAAGGCCATTCAGCAAGAATGGGGAACATGGTATCCCGAAGAGATGCCTGATGAATCTGAATATGCCAACGCAGAGCAGAATCTCGCACGGTATGACTGGGATGTCGACTTCGTTCTCACGCACACGTGCGCTGATCGGATGCTCGAGGCTGCGATAGGTGGCAATGGTCTTGCGAATGCCGAGATCGTCACTGACGAGCTCACTGATTTCTTGGATGACCTCGAAGATGGATTGCAGTACGAGCATTGGTTCTTCGGCCATTTTCACAATGACTGCGAGTTGGACGACAAGCATACCGTGCTGTACCAATCCATCGTCGATCTAGCCGACCTTGTTTGATCGGCTCTGCGTCGAGCTGGTTGGGCCTTTTGGCGGCGGTCGAGCAGGGCTGAGCCTTCTTCAGGTTGCATGCGCGGAATGGACGGCTGAACGCATGTAAGATGCAGAGCTGGGGATCGATCAGAATGGCGGAGGAGTAGGGATTCGAACCCTAGATGCCCTTTTGGGGCATACTCACTTAGCAGGCGAGCACCTTCGGCCTCTCGGTCACTCCTCCGCATGCTCAGAGCAGTTTTGAATCATACCTGAGCTACGTTCGCGGTGTCAATCCGCATCGTGGAAAGCGCACACATCAACACAGCTCCCTGCAATATAATCACTTCCCAAAGGATGTAAGAGGGCGCAGAGGAGATCGCAGGGGATATGAGGGCGGGGAGAGGTGGCATGATAGCCAAGCAACGATCCGCTTCGGTGCGCGTCGCGAGCGCCCTGTTGGCGGCCGTCCTCTGCCTTATCGCGCTGCCCGCATCCGCATTCGCCGCAACTGAGATCGCTGATATAAAGACGGTCGCCCAAGTGCAGACCGATGGTGCGCTTCACGTGGTCGAGCAGCGCACCTATCTCTTCGAGGAGGAGCGCTCCGCCCTCATCTGGCCGGTGACCTCGATGGAGGCTGATTCCAAGCTGGAAGTCGCATCGATCAGGTTCGCGCACTCAACGGTGCAGGGTGGCATCGATGGCGAATGGACGTCGCTCGAGCCCGTTCCCTTCTCATCCGAGATGCGCGACGTGCTCGCGGCGACCAGTGGTGCGAGCGGCAGGATGAGGTCCTACGAAGCCGCATTCGACGACCGAGCAGCCGAAGGGTCCAGCACGAGCCCCATCCCCGAGGTGCCTGGCTTCTGCATGGATGCGCGCGACCGAGCGCTGTATCTCTTCTTCCCGCCGACCGAGGGGCGCGTCGTATTCGAATGCGACCTCACCGTGACGGACGCGGTCAGGGCGTTCGATGATGTCGCCGAGCTGTATTGGGATTACGTTCCCGCTGACGTGCATGCTTCCGCGATGAGCGTGAGCGTTTCCGTCCAGCTACCCATGCCGGAGGGCATAGAGGCCGTTGCCGGACAGAACGTGCATGCTTGGGGGCACGGGGCGCCGGGTACGGTGAACGTGAAGGCTGATGGCACGGTGATGTTCCGTGCTCCAGAGGTGCATGAGGGGCAGTACGCTCAGGCGCATGTGCTCTTCCCGCAGCAATGGCTCACGAATCTGAGCATCGAGGCGATGCGCGCGCATTCGGGGCCGCGCTTGGATGGGGCTCGGGCCGAAGAGGAGGCCTGGACCGATACATGGTCAGCGTGGCTGACCAATTCGCTTGCGGTGGATGTGGCGTTCGTCGTCCTTGGCATCATGGCTCTGGTGGCGGCTGTTGCGCTGTACTTCGCCTTCGGGCGCGAGCCGAAGCCTCAGAGCGAGTCGACTGCAGATGCGAAGGGCAAGGCCCTTGGCGCGGCACAGGTCCGTGCGCATGATGCGTGCAAGGCGTACGAGGCGCCGCTCGTCGGGCGGCTCTTCAGATGGGATCACGCTTCCCTCGATGACTTCGTCGCCCTTCTCATGGAGCTTGCCGATCGTGGTGCCATCACCATAGAGGTGGTGGGGGGTGAGAGCCCGCTTGGCTGCGGATACGAGGACCTGCGCTTCAGGTCAGGGACGCGTGCGAAGGATCTGGTACGCTCGCCGATAGACCAGGAGACGTTCAGGCTCCTCTTCGACGTCTGGGGAGAAGGCTATGCCAGCGTCACCCTGTCGGATATCGCGCGGCATGCACAGGCTGATCCCGGGAGGTTCCGTCGGGAGCTGGCGGGATGGACTGCGCTGCTGGACCGGGAGGTGCGCTCGGCCGGGTTCTTCGATACCAAGAGCGCCCGCGTGCAGCGTGCGGTCATGGTCGTGGGGTGCGTCCTGTGCTTGGGTGCGATCCTGTTCGGTGTTGCGGGTGGCTCGTTCGTGCGTGGCACTGCGCTCGTGGCGTCGGGTATCGGCTGCTTGGTCATCGGGAATTACCTGGGGCGCAGGACGCCTGTGGGGTCGGGAGTGGAGGCGTCGGTGCTGGAGCTGGAGCGCACGGCGCAAGGGCTGCCCTCCCTTGATGATATGCCTGCCGCAGATGCGCCTTATCTCTTCGCAGTCGGCTTCATGTCGCATGAGTCAGGTGCGCTGCGCGTGCGCTCCCGTGCTGTGGGCGAAGCGGATGCGCCTTCGTTCGCAGCATTCTGGTTGGGGCCGCGCTGCGGTCGAGGTGGCAAGCCGGCGCTGCCGTTGGCTTCACAGCTCTCCAAGAAGCTGGACGAGTGGGGATAGGTCATGGGCGCGCGTAGAGAACTGCCGCTTGCGGCCTATAAGCTGATGATCGTCGTCGCCACCGTGATCTGGGGCATCGCATTCGTGGTCATGAAGGATGCGGTGGGCGTGGTGGAGCCGTCGTGGCTCATCGGGATCAGGTTCTCTCTGACCGCTGTCATCTTGTGCGCCGTGTTCTGGAAGCGCCTGAGAGCCAGCTTCGGTCGCGAGCTGCTGGTGGGAGGTGCCATCTTGGGCGTGCTGCTGTTCCTTGCGTTCTGGACGCAGACGATCGGCCTCAAGCACACCACGCCGGGGAAGAACGCCTTCCTGACCGCTGTGTATTGCGTGATCGTGCCCTTCCTGTTCTGGGGCATAGCGAAGCGCCGTCCGACCATCTATAACATCTGCGCAGCTCTGCTCTGCATCATCGGCGTGGGGCTCGTGTCGCTTTCGGGGGATGATCTGGCGCTCGGGTTCGGCGATGGGATGACGCTCGTTTGCAGCTTCATGTTCGCCGGGCACATCGTGGCGACGTCGCTCATCTCGCGCACGTCGGACATCATGGCGCTGACGGTCGTGCAGTTCGTCGTGGCAGGCGCGCTGGGTTGCGTGGTGGGGTTGATCACGGAGCCGCTTCCGAACGTGGCCGCCATCACCCCCGACTTCATCTTCAACATGGCCTATCTGGTCGTGTTGGCCTCGTGCGTGGCTCTGGGCTTCCAGAATGCTGCTGTTGCTAAGGTGCCGCCTGCTCAGGCGGCCATCCTGCTGTCGCTGGAATCCGTGTTCGGCGTTGCGGCCAGCATCATCTTGTATGACGAGCAGATGACGCTTGCTCTCGTCACGGGCTTCGTCCTCATCTTATGCGCTGTGATATTGAGCGAGGCGTTCCCGCTCAAGCGGCCGCCGAAGGAGACGGATAGGGCCATCGTGGAGGACGCGATCGCCATCGACTGATGCATCTTGGTTGCAGGGCGGATCGAAGGTGTCCGCTACAGGCGAGGAGGATGAGCATGGATCCAAGGGATCTCACGAGCACGGATAACATCGTCTTGATCGGCATGCCCGGGTCGGGCAAATCGACCATCGGGGTCGTGCTGGCCAAGATACTCAACTACGATTTCGTCGATGTCGACCTGGTCATCCAGCAGCGTTGCGACAAGACGCTCCAGCGCCTGATAGATGCGCTCGGCCCAGCTGGCTTCATCGACGTGGAGAACGAGGTGCTCAAGAGCCTCGACTTCCAGCATACGGTGATATCCACCGGCGGCAGCGCGGTGTATTCCCATGACGCCATCGAGCATCTGGCGCGCGAGGGCGCGATCGTCTATCTGCAGGTGGGACTTCCTGAGCTCGAGCGGCGCTTGGCTGATTTCTCTGAGCGCGGTGTGGTCATGAAGCAGGAGGGCGCGATGAGCTTGGAGGCGCTCTATGCGGAGCGTGTGCCGCTGTATGAGGAGCACGCGGACGTGATGATCGACATTGACGGCCTCTCCATCACCGATGCAGCGAATGAGGTGCGCGCAGCGCTGGGACTCTAGGCTGGCTTCTGGTTGCTCAGGAAGCGCTCGGCGTTGTCCCAGAGCATCATCTGGAGCTCATCTTCGGTGAATCCTGCATCGCAGAAGCGTGCGAGTTCGGCCTTCGGCTGCCACATGGGGAAATCGCTGCCGAACATGACGCGCTCCGTGCCGTATGCGCGACAGAGCTCCGCGGTGCGGCGCAGCCCCAAGAATTCCATGGCGCTGGATGCGTCAAGATAGCAGCTCGCGTCTTCCAGGTATTCCAGCGCGAGGTCGAAGATCGACCAGCCGCCGAAGTGCGCGGCGTCCACCACGAGGGCGGGAAAGGTCTTCAGGATGGCCGCCATCCTGCGTGGATGCGAGTAGTCATAGCGGTAGTCGCCGCAGTGCATGATGATGGGCAGCCTGCCCTCGGCGATCTCGTAGATGCGCATCAGGCGCGGGTCATCCATGTTGACCTGTTGGGTGTCAGGATGCAGCTTGATGCCAACGAGCCCCATCTCACATGCGCGCTCGATCTCCCCTTCGACATCTTGGAGGTCCTGATGGAGCGTCATGAAGCCCGTGAACTCCGGATGCTCGTCGCATTCGGATGCTATGAAGTCGTTGATGGAGCGCACCTGCTCGGGGCGCGTGGCGACGGAATGGACGACGAAGCGCTGTATGGGGGAACCAGCGCACGCTGCGAGGAGGCCCTCTGCCGTGCCGTCATCAGAGTGCATGTCGCGCGCATAGAACTGGCCAACGCCGGCGACGGCGCGCTCTGCGATCTTGCTCGGATAGATGTGGCAGTGGCAGTCTATGACCTTCATTCAACGCCTTCTTCCAGTAGTGCTCGGGGTGCCTCTCCGTGGGATATACTCCACGAAAGCTTAGCGCAAGGAGGGATCATGCTGTACAAGAACATCATGGTTGCATATGACGGGAGCGAGCCGGCCAACGAGGCGCTGATCGTGGCGAAGGACATGATCGGAGACGATGCGGGGGCAACGCTGCACATCGTATCCATCATCCCTATCGGCTCTGCCGGGATCGGGCTGGATTCTCCGGTGCAGCCCGTGGTGGGCATGTCTCAGGTGTTCACGGACATGGACACGTTCAACACGCTCTTGGCGAATGCGAAGGATGAGACGCTGACCAACCTGCATGAGGAGGTGGACGACGTGGTGCGCGATGTGAAGTGCCACGTGGAGTTCGCCGCTTATGCAGCAGCGAAGCCAGCATATGGGATCTGCGAGTACGCGGCGGACAACAAGATCGACATGATCGTGATGGGCCGGCGCGGCTTGGGCGCGCTCCGTGCGATGCTCGGGAGCGTGAGCTACGCGGTGCTCCATGAGTGCGATATCCCCGTCGTCACCGTTAAGTAGGTTCCCGCTTGCAATTATCCTGATTGCGTGTATCATAGAACCTCGCTTGACGCGCAAAGCGAAGAGCGCACATAGTGCGGGGTGGAGCAGTCTGGTAGCTCGCCGGGCTCATAACCCGGAGGCCGTAGGTTCAAATCCTGCCCCCGCGACCAAATCCTCAGAGTCGGCTTCGTGCCGGCTCTTGTCATATCAAGGAGCGGCGGAACATGGTCTTGGAGAACAAGCTCGGGATCATCTCTTCGGCAGAGCTCTCCGAAGCAGAGGAGAGGCTGACCAAATCGCGCGCCGCTGAGATCTTCACCGATCAGCTCTTGGGTGATAAGGCCCCTGGCACGTTCTCTACATTGGCGTTCATCCATGGGCATCTCTTCCAGGATATCTACGGATTCGCAGGCAAGGTGCGCAATGAGGATATCTCGAAGGGCGGCTTTCGCTTCGCGTCAGCGCTCTATCTGGATGCCGCCCTCTCTCAGATCGAGCAGATGCCGCAGCGGAGCTTCGATGAGGTCATCAAGAAATACGTTGAGATGAACGTCGCTCATCCCTTTCGCGAAGGGAATGGGCGCAGCATGAGGATCTGGTTGGATCACATCCTGCTCACAGAGCTCGGTGTCGTGGTCGACTGGCAGAGGGTGGGCAAGCAAGACTACTTGATGGCCATGGAGCGCAGCCCCATCAAGGACACGGAGATCAGAGTGCTCCTTCATGATGCCTTGACCCAAGAGGTGAGCGACCGCGCGACCTTCATGAAGGGCATCGATGCGAGCTATGCCTATGAAGGCTACGAGGCGTTCGTCACGGAGGAGCTGGCGCAAGGCGCTTGACGGCGGGTCGGTCTCGTTCTCACTCGTACCCCTTGCTGCATGAGGCTTCGCTCTTCCTGCACACTCTCTCAGACCCCACCTTCTCAAGCGTGCTTCCCTAGCGCGTGAAATGTGACTGAAAAGGTGATGTTTTGCTATGATAGGGGGAGCTCTCAAGGAAGGAAGGGCGTCATGGAAGAGCTGCGCGAGGCGTGCAAGGCCTTTTTCGACAAGAGTCCGCAGGCGGTCGGCGTTGCCCGGATCCTCGTTGACGAGAACGGGGAACCCTACGACTTCTACTATGAGTACCTGAACCAATCCATGGCGAACGTCTCAGGCGCGCGCATCGAGGACCTCACGGGCATCAATGCCTATGAATACTGGGGCGATGACGACATGAGCTGGTTGAGCCACTTCGCGGATGCGGCTCTCCATGGCATCGCATGCGAATTCGAGACTGTGGCGATCTTGTTCGAGCAGTTCCATCATGTGTATGTGGCGCCTTTCTTGCCAGGCTACTGCACATTCGTGATCCAAGATGTCACCGACTGGGTGGATAAGGATCCATCCATTGACGATGACCTGGCCGTGGGCCTGTTCTACCTCGATCTGCGCACGTTCAGCTTGATGCTGTCCACCAAGACGAAGGAGCGCTTCGGGTTCGAGAAGCGCTACATCCCCGCCTCCGCGCTCGCCGAGAAGCTCTTCAAGCCCATCGACGCGGCCGTCCTGCAGGAGCAGATGGAGCGCCTGCCGCATGAGGCACGCAACATCCATTTCGAGGGTCGCTCCCCTGACGGAAGATGGTATCGGCTCAATTCGAGCCCCATCGTGCAGTCGGAACGCTTCGCTCTCGGCCTGATCGAGGATGTCACGGGCTTGAAGGAGGCTGAAGAGCGCAGCGCTCATCGCATGGACGTCATCGAGAGCCTCACGCGCGAGAATTACGCCCTCTATGTCATCGATCTCGAGCATGCACATGTGGATGTCTACAGCCAAGCTGAGGATATGTTGGGAGATGGGTTCGTGCGCTCGATCGTGGATGACGATCATGAGGAGGAGCGCGAGCGATACCTGCAGAATGTCGTAGTGCCCGAGGACCGCGACCAGGTATCAGCTGCCATCAGCCGTGAGGCGCTCAAAGGGTTCTTCGCCTCAGGCGAATCGGAGATGACGGTCACGTTCCGTCGGTTCATCAACGACGAGGAGAGGCATGTCGAGGTGCGCATCATCGCGCTGGCGGGGCATCCTCGGACCGCCGTGTTGGCCGTACGCAACACGCATGCGGAGATGGAGGAGCAGCTTCGTCAGAAGCAGGCGCTCCAGAAGGCGCTTGAGCTAGCACAGCATGCAAGCGCTGCAAAATCCACGTTCTTGACCAACATGTCGCACGACTTCCGCACGCCCATGAACTCCATCGTGGGCTTCACGGACCTGGCGCTCGAGCATGCTGATGACCCTGCGCGCATGGTGGATTGCCTTCAGAAGATCAAGCGTTCCAGCAACCACCTCCTCACGCTCATCAACGATGTCTTGGATGTGAGCCGCATCGAGAGCGGCGTCATCGATCTGGATGAGAAGGAGCTCGACCTTGCCGAGATGGCTCGCGACATGGAGGAGATATTCTCTGGCGAAGCGCAGCGGAAGTCCATCGCCTTCCAGGTGGACACATCGGGGATGCAGCGCAGTCGGGTGATCGCTGACAAGCAGCACATCGGGCAGATCCTGGTCAACCGGATCGGGAATGCCTTCAAGTTCACGAGCGCTGATGGTTCCGTGATCGTGCGATTCTCCGAGTTCAGCGAGGCTCAGGCGGGCTATGGGGCGCATGTTCCTGCGGGCTACGGTCGCTTCGAGTTCGTGGTGAAGGACACGGGGTGCGGCATGGTGCCCGAGTTCTTGGAGCGCCTCTTCGTACCCTATGAGCGCGACGGTCTCGGAAAGGTCAATGCAACGG
The DNA here is from genome assembly GCA_910589125.1 of uncultured Eggerthellaceae bacterium. GTDB lineage: Bacteria > Actinomycetota > Coriobacteriia > Coriobacteriales > Eggerthellaceae > MGBC163016. The sequence continues at coordinate 17,555 of CAJURX010000002.1, read as the reverse complement.
AGGGAACGGGTCTTGGCATGCCCATCACCAAGAACCTGATCGAGCTCCTTGGTGGCACGATAGACGTCAAGAGCGAGGTGGGTCGCGGGAGCGAGTTCATCGTGACGCTGCCCTTGAGGCTGGCTGATGACGAGGAGCGCTCCAGCTCTGGGGTAGATAGGGAGGGGTCGCATGTGGATGGGGCATCGTGTACGGCGAGGCAAGCGCAGCCTGCCATCTCGCGCGACTGCTTTGCTGGGAAGCGCATCCTCATCGCAGATGACGATGACCTCTCGCGGGAGATATTGAAGGAGATCCTCGGTGCGGTGGGCTTCTCCGTAGATGAGGCGCGTGATGGCGCTGAGGCGCTCGAGCGCGCCAGCGCTTCTGGGGAGAGCTACTACGATGCCATGCTCATGGATATGAGGATGCCTCGCATGAGCGGAGATGAAGCGGCTCGGGCCATTCGAGAGACGGGTCGTGATGACCTTTGCCGCGTGCCGATCATCGCGCTCACGGCGGATGCATTCGAAGAGGGACGCAAGCGCAGCCATGAAGCAGGGATGGTGGCGCACATCACGAAGCCCTTCAAGAAAGAAGAGCTGATGGAGCTGCTGGCTCACCATATCCAGTAGCCAGGAAGCCTCCACCAGCTCTCGTGGGCGTTGCGCTCGTGCAAGCGGTGCGCCTTGCGCCTCCGGGATCACATCCCGGGTTCGACGGCCTCCATGCGCAGAGCGCGTGCCTCAAGGGCGGGCTTTGCGAGGAATGCGACGTAGCGTGCAAGGACGAATGCGACCATCCCCGTGGCGAACATGATCTCAGCGATGCAGAGAGCTTGCAGGATGAATGGGCTTGCGAACCCAGCTTCGGCGAACGCCTCAAGGGAGAGCATGAGGGCTGTCGCCGTGATCACGAAGGGGAACGTCATGGCTGCATAGCTGGGGAAGAACCCACCGCGCACGAAGGCGGGCACCTTCACGAGCACGATGGCGAAGAACGCCTGCGCGAACATGAGCAGGACGCCTACGAACAGCAGGTTCGGTGCATCCGTCACCGCCAGATAGCCTGCGATGGAGAGGCTCGCGGGCGCTGAGTAGATGCAGAAGAGCGGACGGGCTGCACCGGGCACGGGGTGCTTTGCATATCGATAGGTGATGAGGCCGAGCAGCACCGGGTAGCAGGCGAAGCCGAACCAGAACAGGACGTGCCCGACGGCCTCCATGCCGAAGATGGGCGACGTCACTGATGCCACGATGATGCCCACATAGCAGATGAAGTACGTTGGGAATACCTGATCGAGCTTGAAGGAGCGGAAGTATCTTCCTGCGAACCACGCCATGAGCGTCAGATGCGCCACGATGGCGCTTCCCCAGAGCGCGAACGCCAGGGGGTAGGCGACGGGAGCGATGTAGCCTGCCAGCTGCATGAGCGCCATCAGGAGCGTAGCGGACACGCTGGCCAGGATGGGGTTCTTGAAGTCCTCCTTGATCATCTGGGGGAACATGACCATCTTGCAGATGACCAGAGCTACCAAAAGGGCGGAAAGGACTCCGCAGAGAGGACGGACGAATCCGATGAGGGGGGAGAGCAGATTGCCGAGAGCCGCAAGGCCCAGCGCAACTCCTGCTGTGGGGATCGGAACGCCTTTGATGATATCCGTCATTTGAGTCCTTTCGCTACCCGATCGGTCATCCACGCCGCACCGGTTCATGGCAGTGCGGCGCAGGAACATCAACGGCAACGATTATCACCCAGCTCGTTCACAGCTGTTCCTTATGACATATTATGCATGCATAATCATTTGTTATCGAAAGCGTCGCGCTGCAGCACGGCGGCCCAACAAGCTCGACAAGGTCACAGACCTCGGCATCGTCGAAGGAGACTTGCATGCTGGACTTCAGGGTGAAGACTTTCCTCACGGTCTGCCAGACGCTCAATTACACGACGGCGGCCCGCGAGCTGCACATCACGCAGCCAGCGGTCTCTCAGCACATCTCCTACCTCGAGCGGGAATACGGGACCGATCTGTTCACCTATGGCAATCGCAAGCTCAGGCTCACGAAGGCCGGAACCGTCCTGCGCGACGTGCTATCGGTGCGCGCTCATGATGATGAGCTCCTCAGGCGCAAGCTGCATGCTCTTGGCAGCGGTGCGCGCAGTCATCTGAGGGTCGGCATGACGCTCACAGCGGGGAGGTACGTGGCAGCGCAGCCGCTGGCTCGATACCTGGTCATGCATCCCGAGGTGCAAGTGACCATACGCTCAGGAGGCACAGCGCATCTCCTTGCATTGCTGGAAGAGGGCAGCATCGACTGTGCCTTCGTGGAGGGGCTGTTCGACCGCAGCGCGTATGCGTGTGACGCATTCAGCAAGGAGAGGCTGGTATGCGCGTGTGCTGCGGATCATGCGCTCATGGGCGAGCGCGCCTCCTTCGATGATCTGCTGGGCATGCAATTGCTGGTGCGAGAGGAGGGCTCAGGCACGCGTGCCGTTCTCGAGCATGCGCTTGCTGAGCATAACCTCTCGCTCAATGCCTTCGCAGACGTGACCGAGATAGGCAGCTTGGATATCATCAAGATCTTCCTCGCGGAAGGGTTGGGGATATCGTTCCTCTACGAGAGCGCTGTGCGGCATGAGCTGGAAGAGGGGGCGCTCGGCCTGATCCGGCTCAAGGAGAAGCCCATCGAGCATGGGATATCGTTCATCCGATTGAGCGACAGCGCTTTCGAGGCAGATCTCAAGGGATTCTTCAAGGAGATGAAGCACCTCGTGGTCTGAGGGGTTCCACGCATGCGGCGCGAGTGGTCGAGGAAGCTTGATGGCAGGGCTTCATCAGGATGGACCAGAGGGGACCCGCGGACGATCGCGCATCGGCACGATGATCTGCCTGATCGCCAAGAAAGCCCCTGTAGAACGCGATCTTGGTCGTTGCTGAACTGTTACCTGGCCCTCTATAATAAAACGGACTGTATCAGCTACTTCTTCCGTGCTAAAAAGGGAGGGCAGCCAGGGTGCTTGAACGAACGAGAATGGTACCGCACAGCATCGGGCGCATCGCCATATCCATAATGCTCACGGGGGCGCTGCTCATGCCCGCGTTCCCGCTTTCCGAGGTAGTGCCTGCCTATGCGGATCCTGTGTCCTCTGATCCTGCAGCCGAAGCGTCTGAGCAGACGATATCGCTATCCTTGGATGAGCGCATCAACATGGATGTGCCGATAGACGGCACGGTCGTGGTCGCACAAGGTCAGGTGGAGAGCCCTTCTGAGGAGGAGCGGATCATCCCGCGCAAGACCGAGGCGGAGAAGCAGGCAATCTTGGATGGCTACCTGGCCGACGGCACCATAACCGAGGACGATCTGGACAACGAATTCATCGTCAGCACGCTCACGGAGTCATATCTTGAGCAAGATGGCGATGGGGGGGGGTCGGCCTCTGCAGCGGATGTACCTGGGATGGAATCTGAGGATGCGTGCGGCAATTGCCTTGATGAGGACGGCAGCCTCTCTTCTGAAGTAGAGGAGCGTCTGGCACAAGACGACGAGGCTGTCCAGGCCGCGCTCGAAGCGGTCGCTCAGGGTCCCGCGTATGAGGACATCCTTGCTGCTGAAGAGGCGCGCAGGGCGGAAGAGGAAGCAGCCATTCCTCACGATGAGCTCCTTTCGCCCGGCGAGGTGGTCACGAAGCAGCCGTATGTTGCCAGCGAATCGGGCGAGAGCACGAGCGGTGCCAGGCCAGGCATCATCTCTGCTACAGTGAGCCTGTGCGCGATGGATGAGGAGCCTGTTGCGCATGGTGCTGCCACGCGTGCTGCTCAAGCGGCCTCGGCTGAGGAGGCTGCTGCTCAAGACAGCACTGCGGCCGCGCCCCGCGGTGCGTACTCACCTGAGGTCGTGGTGAAGAACGTCCAATCCGTCACGCTGTACAACAGGACCGGCGGCATTCGCGCCGGAGCGTTCTTCATGAACAACATCAAGAGCAACGCACGCGAGCATACGGTGCTCGTCAGAGCCTACAACATGCCGGCGTTCTACAGCCCCGTCGTCGATGTGCGCTGGGGAGGTGGCAGCGGCTACCTCACCCTTCGGTTGCCTGCCTCCATCGACGAGGAGGAGAGGCATTTCGAGGTGCTGTTCACCACGGGTGTGGAAGGGGATGGCTACGTGCGGCAGGTGAAGGGCCAGCCCACGGTGAACGACGCCACGGTGAAGGCCGACCTCGCGAACACCCCCGGTTATGTCGCTGCGCGCGAATACGCCTACCTCAATGCCTACAAGCTGGCTCCCTTCGCTTCCTACGAGGACATCGTGAAGTCAGGCAATGCCCTGTCGGCAGATAGCCCGCTTGCCACGAAGGAGATTCGCGAGACGTGGCCGGTGCACAAGGACGACGGCATGAAGGTGAGCTTGTTCGAGGGCCAAGAGCAAGACATCGTGCGCAGCGTGGTGTACTTTGCCGACGGCACTTCGCAGACCCTCGACCTCGATTATCTTGGCAAGGGAACCTGCACGGCGTCTTACACGGCGCGCGACACGGGCATGCTGTACCAGCCGAACTTCTGGACCATCGGCAAGAGCGCCCAGCCGGCCATCACCCGCATGGCCTCGTTCATACGGTCGAAGACCTGGGCTTCGTGGTTCCAGAGCTACGTGGGCAGCCCCAAGATGCACCGCAGCGTCCGCGATTACTTCGACAAGAACATTCGCGACAACGCCGAGGAAGTGGCGGCCAACCTCGTCACCAACATTCCCGCATGGAATGCGTGCGACTCGTCGTCCTATGCGTGGAACTACATCATGCAGAACGCGGAAAGCGCCACGCCGAGCGAGGATTGGAGCTCGACCGCGCCCGAGGCCAAGATGTTCAACCTGATGTTCCTCTACACCTACCTGGAGCGCTTCTTCGGCTTCGATGTCGGCGGCAACGAAGCCGTGGGGGCCCAAAAGGACGCCAACGGGTTCCTGGTGATGGCGTTCCGGGGCAGCATCATCAGGCCGGGCTTGTCGCTTCTGAGCATGACTCCCACGCTGCGGAAGTCCTACATGCCCATCTTCGCCAAGGTGGAGTCGCTCTCCGAGATGGTGATCCCCAAGCTTCTCTATAGCTACACGGGTCTCACGACCTCGGTCCAGTTCGTCCAGCTCTTGGTCAAGCGCACGACCGGTTACGCCGACATAGCCGATTGGTTCAAGGACTACATGAGCTCCATTGCGTTCTATCACGAGTACAAGCCGCCCGAGTACGAAGGCCGCCCCGAAAGCGAGACGCCGATCTGGCGCGGCTGGGACCAGGCATCGCGGTACGCCGACTACCTGCTCTTGTGGCTGACCGTCGAGCCGGGTGCGCAGTACTTCGCGTCCACCACCATGCTGATCGCCTCAGGGTCGACAGGTAACTACGAGGTTGGCACCCCGCTCGACGATGCTCATCGGGCATCGTACAAGCAGCGGCTGGACCGCATATTCGTGCCTGCATCGCGCTATATGTCCACCGTGACCTCTATCGTGGGGGTCGAGCGGGTCAACTCCGTCTGCGTCGTCGGCTTCGACAACATCTTCTCGCGATACGACACGGGCCGGTCGATCATGGAACGGGAAGGCACCACGGGCAAGAAGCTCACCGAAGACCCGTATCTCAAGAACTTCACCGATGTCACCGGGCGCTTCATCGCCAACGGCCAGGGCGCCGCGGCCATGACGAACAACATTTCGAGGACCGACAAGAACATCTACTTCTTGGCCTATACGGCGCTTGGGTGCGCCTGGGACTACTATTGGTCCCACGAGATGGCGCACGCGCTGGACAAGGAGATATTCCTGAATGGCGAGCAGCGCGGCATCGACAATAACGAGGACTATACCGATGGGTTCCTGACCCAAGGGTTCGGCAGCTGGTCCTACGTGATGAACCTGACCTTCGATTGGGACCTGTCGACCGACGTATCGTCCAATCTGAGTCGCGACCGCATCATGTCCAAGGAAAAGGTGGACGACTACTATCACAAGATGTACGAAGCGCTGGACGTGCTGGACTACGCAGCCTTGCAAGCATTCCTTCGGCTGGACAAGGACGAGCAGAACAAGGTGGCATCGCAGGCGTGGTTCGACGGCCAGAACGGCACCTCGGCGATGGACACCGGTGCTACGGCCACGATCCTGCATGCTCGCAACAAGGTGCTGAGCGGCTACGACGGCACGACGGCTACCATGCCGGTGAACGCTTCGGTGTTCAACGACGGCTCGCGCAAGTTCGAGACGGTGGAAGAAGTGTATGACAATCAGCTGTTCATGCGTCCGGGCTTGCCCGAGACGAGCAGTGTGACGTGGCTGTGGGCCAACTACGTTGCCGATGACCTGCGCGGCGTGTGGTGGTTCCCCATCCACTGCAACGGCAACCGCCCCGATTCGCGGTCGTTCAAGATAGAGATGTATCGCATATTCGGCGACCAGGGCTTCGACGCCTGGGCCGAGTTCGGGCGCCACGGGGGCGGCGGCGACCTGGCGAAGCTCAAGAAGCTCACCGGGTACGACTCCTTCAAGGAATGGCTGATGGCCAAGTGGGACGCCATCGAGGCCAACGAGGACAAGATCAGCTACGTCGAATTCGACGACTTGGTGGACAAGTTCGAGACGGCGCTCAAGACCGACGCGGAGAAGGACGACCGCAACCTCACGCAGATGAACAGCTTGCGCTCGCGCATGTACTTCCTGGCCAAGCGCATGACGAACGACTTCCGCTCGAGCGTGTACGAGGACAAGGTGCCCGTCACGCACATCCGCATCATGGACGACTTGCAGAAGATCGTCGACAACCCGTACGGGCACTACGTCTTGGACAACGACATCAAGGTGTCCGGCGTCGATCCGGATGTGGCTGGCCTTATCAACACGGTGTTCATGGGCAAGTTCGACGGGCAAGGCCATCGCATCTATGCGGAAGACGAAGCGTTGCCCGCGCTCTTTGCAGGGGCGAAGCATGCTTATATCAAGGACCTGTCCCTCGAGAACACCATGACGCGACTCCCAGCGAAGACGGTGACCAATACCGAGATAGAGAACGTGAGCTACAAGATGTTCGAGCGGAACATCTATTCGGTCGAGGATTTCGTGGGCATCGCCGATGACCTTCGGTCTGGCGTGGATACGTTCCATATATTGGCTGATCTGGATTTCACGGAATGGTCCGCTGCCAATGAGGCAGCTGCAACGAAGGCGGTCTCAGTGGTCTCGCAGCTGGTGGCCGGCACTGCCACGACCCCCAAGGTGCTCAATGGCAACGGTCATACGATATCGGGCTTGCGCGGCGCATCGTTGTTCGCCAACGTGTACAACGCTGACATCAACAATCTGACCATTCGCAACTGCAGCAACCTGCAGGACATCGCGACTGCCCAGCAGCACGGCATCCTTGCGCGCCGCACCCTCAACTCGAGGTTCTCCGACCTGTTCTTCGACAATGTGCAGCTGCGGGGCAAAGTTCGCATCGGGTACGTGTCGGGTGACGATGGGTGGATGGGCGTCAACGGCGTGACAGCTCAGGGGTCGCAGTTCAATCGCATCCAGGTGACGAACGGTACGCTGGCATGCGGTCAGGGCGGCTATGGCGGCTTCGTCACCGGGTGGATGCTCAACGGCTCGATGGAGGATGTCTTCGTGCAGGGCAGCCTTTCTGCAGCGGGCGCCAAATGCGGTGGCGTGGTGGGAGCGGTGAGGACGACGGCTCAGTTGAACCGCTGCATTTCGAAGGTCAACGTGGGCGGTAGTGCTCCTTCAATGGTTGGCGTGCTGCTGGGTGATATCGAGAAAGATAACTATGATGCCGCGAACACCCAGGTGTCCAACTGCGTTGGGCTAGGGGTTGCGAAGGATGGTTACTGGCGCTTGGCGGGCTACACGGCCGAGGGCGCAGGCAGCGCCTTCCGGAACTGCTATGAAGACGCGGTCAATAAAACCGGGCGCAGCTTGACGAAGGATGCCTCGGCAGACGTCTCATTTGCGAGGAGCAGTGTCGCCACGACCATTCGTGACGAAAATGGCCTGGACCAAAACGCCTATCGCTACCCCCCGCTGCGAGCGAGAACCGTATACGATAACCTGGGGTATGGCGATGACGTGTGGGAATTCGATCCTACCATCAATGTGGGCTACCCGGTCTTGCGGTTCGAAGGGGATAAGCAGGCCTTCTTCGACTATGACCTGGATTTCAAGCTTGACTATAAGAGCGAGAAGCTGCTGTTCAGTGGTTCGGATTTCGATCGGATGAAGGTGCGTGTTCATAACCTGCCGTATCGGGCCCTGAAGGATCTTCCAAACGGCGATAAGAAGGGTGATTGGCAGAATCCGATTTTCTCGTCCGGTCCTACGCTTTTTTACAGCATCACCGACGACGCCGATACCATCGACCTTTCAGAGAAGATCGAGTACGAAAGGTTCCAGAATAACGAGACGGCGTTCAAGGGCACGCGCTCGGTGAGCCTGTACTGCGATGCTGGCAGCCTTGGCTTGGGCAAGCCCTACAGCTTCGAGAAGACGATAGAGGTCTCGCCACGTCCTGAAATGGATTGCGCCGACCGCGTACGCGGCGTGCGTGCGGGCACGGACGGCATGGGCGCCATCCATTTCGCCTCCATCGGCGTGTACAAGCCGTCCGACCTCGAATACCGCCCGGTGGCTGACGAAGGCGCGGAGGATGGCGCCGATGTTGCTGCGGATGGGGCTGGCGCGACTGAAGCCGCTTGGACGCCTCTGGCGGCTGCCGCTACGCCGGTGAAGCCCGGCACCTACGAGGTGCGCATCGCCGCCACCGACCACTCGTTCGCGTCCTATTCCAAGCAGGTCGTGGTTGACGAGCGCGACCCCGATTCGCTCATGCATCCCTTGATGCTGGATGCGAACGGCGGCAGCTGGGTCCAGGCCGACAAGGTTCCTTTGGAGTACAACGAGAGCGAGACGCTGGTGCTCCCGACAGGTTCTGATGTCATCCGCAACGGCTATACATTCGAAGGCTGGTACGAGAGCGACGATTTCAGCGGCTCACCCGTCACGCAGATCGATCCGGGCAAGACCGAGCCCATCACGCTGTACGCGCGCTGGAGCCCTAACGCCTATGCGGTCAAGTTGAATCTCAACGGCGGTGAGTTCGCCGATGAGTCCGACAACGTCACGGAGTATGTGGCGGGTACCGGCACCGCGCTCGTTGCGCCGAGCCGCGGGGGTTATACGTTCGGCGGCTGGTTCGACAACGAGGCGTGCGCGGGTGATCCCATCAGCGCCATCGGCGTGTTCGACTTCGGTGACAAGGAGCTGTGGGCCAAGTGGGATCCAAATACCTACAGCGTGACCCTTGACCTCATGGGCGGCATGCTCGCTGAAGGCGTGTCGGATTCGCTCACCTACCAGTCAGGTACGCGCGTCTCGCTACCCACCGCTGATGACATGACGCGCCTGGGCTATGCATTCGGTGGCTGGTTCGACAATGCGGCCTATGCCGGCTCTCCGGTGACAGCCATCACAGAAGCCGATTTCGGGGACAAGCAGCTTTGGGCCAAATGGACGAGCATCCTGTATGAAGTGTCGTTGGAGAAGAATCAAGGTACGCTGAAGGTGGGCGAGCAGGATGTGTTCAGCTACCAATTCGGCTTTGGGGTGACGCTGCCCGAGCTGGAGCGTGGCGGATACGAGTTCGGCGGTTGGTATGACAACGCCGACTGCTCGGGTGATTCCGTGGAGGCCATCGGACCGGATGAGACAGGCGAGCGCGCATTCTGGGCGAAGTGGACTCCCATCACCTATGAGGTCGTCTACAACATGGGTTCTGACCACAACGGGAACGTGCCGCCTGAGAGCATCGATCTGAGCCCTTACGAGAGCTATACCACGGGCACGGGACTCACATTGCCCTCGACCGATGTCATGGCGTGGGAGGATCATGACTTTGCGGGATGGTATGACAGCGCTGCGTTCGAAGGCCGTCCGATCACTGAGATCGGTGCTGACGATTATGGCGACGTCACCCTGCACGCTCGCTGGGCTGGTGAGGCCTGCATCTTGTTCTTCCATGAGAACGGCGGTGCGTTCGCCACGACCCCGCAGACGGTCTACGAGTTCGGCGATGACGGCGTTCAAGAAGGTAGCACGGTGGCGCTGCCGACAGCGACGGATATCACGCGCGATGGTTGCATCTTCGAGGGTTGGTACGACAATGCGGATTTCAACGGACAGCCGATCGAGAGCGTGGAGCTGAGACGGGGGAACATCGACCTGTTCGCGAAGTGGACGGCTGTGGAATACGGCATCTCCTACGACCTGAACGGTGGCGCGTGGGCTTCGGGATACACGGCACCTGGCAGCTATACGGTCGACATGGGCGTCGTGCGCCTGCCTGGCACAGCTGATGTGGTGCGCGATGGCTTCGTGTTCACTGGTTGGTACGAGGACGCAGCGCTTGCTGGTGCACCAGTGACGGAGATCGCTCAAGGGAGCACGGGAGATCTGATGCTCTATGCAGGCTGGGAGGAGTCAAGCCCTCCAGATCCTGGTCCCGACTCCGACGAGCCGCTGCTCGAGATCGTCTCCCTTGCGATCAGCGAGCTGGGCGATCAGGCGATCAGCTGGGACGAGAGCAGCTACGCCAAGATCGAGGTGCCTCGGTCGAAGGTGCCCACCAAAGCGGAGGATTTCGCCATCGAGGTGCCGGAGGGCGTGGAATGCGAGATCACCAAGCGCGAACTCTCCTTGTTCCATTGGCTCGTTCGCTTCGTGAGCCCGTCACGGGAGGGCGATGAGTCCACGATTTGGGATATCGTGCTGCGAAGCAAGGCGGACCCGTCTGTGGAGAAGCGCTATGCTCTTGAGATCGTGCCGGTGGATGAGGGTGGCGACCCTGCGCCGAATCCGCCTACGGACGGCACGGATCCCACACCCGATCCACCTGCTCCACCGACGGGCGGTGACACCGATCCGACTCCCAACCCGCCGGCGGGAGACCCCGCGCCCACCCCGGGCGACCCTCAGCCGATGCCGCAGCCCACCCCGCCCCTGGGCGCTGGTCCCGATGCGCCTGGTGCGCCGGATGGCTCTGGCAGCCCGAACGGGGAGGATGGCGACCATCTGGCAGAGACGGGGGATGATGCCCCAGGGATGCTCCTGCTGATGGCGGGCATCGGATGCCTTGCGGCTCTCGGTGCATGCTTGGCATATCGTCGACGCTGCCGCAGGTGACGATGCGACAGCACGGCCGCTTGGACGCATTCGGTCAGGGAGCGGGTAGCCGGATAGGTTGCCCGCTCTCTTGCTTTCAGGGGCGCGCGACCTGACGGACTCCAAAGGGATGTGCGCTATCTGCGCATCACCTCATCCCGTGAGCGCGTTGCAGATGAGATCAACCAGAACAGCGCACAGGGGCATACGCCGAGCATTCCTCCTTGGAATGCTCGGTATGACATTTGAGCGCAGTGCTCACGATAATCTTCGCTTTCGTTCCCGCTCCTTTCTTCTTACGATGATGCCAGTTCATGAACTTCTAATTGACATGAGATGGTAGGGGGACTTAGGGCAGCTTCGCCCTCGCCCGATATCCAGCATGAGGATCTGGATGCGCTCGTCCGAAGGTCCTTGGGAAGTCGTTACGGGCAAGTCTTTCGAAGTCCCTCTTCGGGGAGAGGAGATCTTCAGATGTGCTTCAGACCAGCCGACGCGAATATGTCCGTGACGTGCCCATCATGCGGCAAAGAGATAAATGCGGTCCTCGGGATCGTCCCGAAGGAATGCCCCTTCTGCGGTGCCACGGCGGAGGACTTCGAGGGGTCCTCTGACATCAAGCCGCCTTCTGCTCCGGCTGCACCCGGTGCACCGAAAGCTCCTGGTGCTCCCCAGCCCCCTGCGGCTCCTGGCAGATCGTGATGAAAGGGGCGAAGGGCGCGGCACCCGCCTATGGATGGGTGGTCACGATCGTCGTCTGGCTGACGGGGATCAGCATGCCGCTCAACATGCTCAAGGTGTCCATCTTGGCTCCGGTCATCATGGAAGCGTTCAGCGTGGATACGGATGCCATGAGCTGGGTCATCGCCACGTTCTACATCATGGGCATGATATTGGCGCTGCCCGGAGCGGTGGTGGTCGACCGGATCGGCAAGAAGGCCACGTTCGTGCTCTCCCTCGTCTGCGCGCTCATCGGTGGTGCCCTCGGATACATCGCGCAGGATATCGGACTGTTCATCGTGAGCCGGATCATCGAGGGCATCGGCTTCGGTCTTGTCACCACAGCAGCCGTGCCGGCCATCTCTGCTTGGTTCGCGCCCGAGCATCGAGGGGTTCCGTTGGGTGTATGGGCCATCAACGTGACCGCAGCATTCTTGATCGGGCCGAACCTCTTCTCGCAGATCTATGCGGCAACGGGGTCCTACCATGACGTCTGGGCGCTCAGCTTCGCGTTCGATGCCGTCGTCCTGGTAGCTGTCTTGGCGCTGTACCGAGAGCCGGCGTTCACCTTCGATGACCATGGGCAGAGGGTCGCGCTGGCAGATGGGAGCGCGCGTGCCTCTGCTCCGAAGAAGGGCGTTCTCAAGCGCGTGCTGACCCAGCCTGCGGTCTTGCTCGTGGCGGCCATCTTCTTCTGCGAAGAGGTGCCGTTCTTGGGGATGTCGAACTTCCTGACCACCTACGCTGCCCAGGAGACCGACCTCACGCTCCCGGTCATGTCCACCATCATCTCGGTCATGGCGATCGTAGGGTGCGTGGTGAATCCTCTGAGCGGGATGATCTCGGACAAGATCAAGTCGAACAAGAAGCTGATGGTCATCAGCTGCATAGGTGGCACGGTGTATGCATGGCTCGTGTTCCAAGCAACCACTGTCCAGGCGTTCATCCCCGTGATCCTCTGCAATGCCTTGGCCGGAGGGATCATCCCGACCATGGTGATGGCATCCATACCGAAGGTGGTGAAGGATCCTGCTGATATCGCAGGCGCTACGGCGGTCGTCCTGTTCGCCCAGCAGCTCGCATCGTTCCTCGGCTCGAGGGTGCTGGGGCTCATCGTGGCGACCTATGGGAGCTTCGCTGTGGCTGGGCAGTTCTTCATGGCTCCGATATTCGCGCTTGGCTTGGTGATCTTGGTCCTTGGATGGAAGAAGCTCCCATAACGATCGAAAGGAAAGGCAATGGAAGAGAATGCGAAGTGGGTCGAGGATCTGGGCGATGGCGTCCATAAGGTCAGGACCTGCGTATGGTCACCGCCCGGGGATCATCCCGTTGGATGCGGCATCATCGTGACCGTGAAGGACAACAAGGTCATCAACGTGGAGGGCGATCCGACGCATCCCATCACCCAAGGGCGGTTGTGCCCGCGGTGCATAGCGATGGATGAGGCTCTCTATCACCCGGACCGCATCTTGCATCCCATGAAGCGCGACCGCGCTGACAGGGGCAAGGATGCGTGGGAGCAGATCAGCTGGGACGAGGCCCTTGACCTCATCGAATCCAAGGTGCGTCATTTCTGGGAGGTGGCGGGGCCTGAGAGCATCCTCACCTTCACGGGGACGGGCCGCGAGATAACCATGTATTCCGCGGCGTACTGCCATGCCATCTTCGGATCGCCCAACTACTGCATGGTGCTCAGTGGCGGCTCGTGCTATGGGCCTCGCTGCACCATCGCGAACTTCCAGCTGGGAGCGGGATACCCTGAGCTGGACTATGCAGCGTACTTCCCGGATCGCTACGAGGATCCCCGCTGGGAGCTTCCCCAGTACATCCTGGTCTGGGGGAAGAACCCGGTGTATTCGAATCCTGATGGGTTCTTCGGGCATGCGCTCATCGACCTCATGAAGATGGGCTCCAAGCTGATCGTGGTCGATCCGCAGCTCACCTGGATAGCCGCGCATGCGGAATACCATCTCCAGCTTCGCCCTGGCACCGATGCTGCGCTGGCCATGGCCATGTGCAACGTGATCATCGAGGAGGACCTGTACGACCACGAGTTCGTGGAGAAATGGGTCTATGGCTTCGACGAGTTCGCAGCATGCGTGGCCGAGTGGAGCCCTGAGCGTGCAGCGGAGGTCTGCTGGGTGGACGCTGATGTGCTGAGGGAGGCGGCTCGCGCGTTCGCGACGCATAGCCCCTCATCCGCGCTCTGGGGCCTCTCCATCGACACGGAGACCAATGGCGTCCAAGCGGGGCATACGTTCTTGGCCATCTGCGCGCTCACGGGATACATGGATGTCCCTGGCGGCATCACACTGGCTCGCCCTTCCAGCTTCACGGGCAAGTGGCGCTATGAGACCGTGAACTCTGTTCCAGATGAGGTGCGTGCGAAGCGCATCAAGGATCAGCAGGGGCGCTACAGCTGCTGGGATGCAGCGGGCCCTGGCCCTCTGCCCGATGTGACCCTGGACTGGCTCGAGATGGACGAGCCGCCCACTGACTTCAAGATGAGCTACTGGTTCGGGACCAATCCGCTCGCATGCATGTCCGTGCAACCCATGCGCTGGGAGAAGGCGCTGGACAAGTTGGAATTCAACGTGGTCCAGGACGTGTTCATGAATCCGTCCATCATGCGCTTGTGCGATCTGGTGCTCCCGCTGTCCATGTCGGTAGAGCACGAGGGCATCGTGATGCCGCACTTCGGGCGCAACACGCATTTCTTGGGCGCGATGAACAAGGCCGTCGAGCCGCTCGACAGCAAGAGCGATGTAGAGATCATGCTGGAGTTGGGACGGCGCTTGCGCCCGGAGCTCTGGCCTTGGGAGACGCCGGAGCAGTTCTTCACCGATCAGCTGCACACCGCCTATGACTGGGGCTTCAAGGAGCTCCAGGATGATGTGGTGTTCCAACAGCCCTTCGAGTATCGCAAGTACGAGACAGGCGCTCTACGGGCTGATGGGAAGCCCGGATTCGACACGCCCACCGGATTGATAGAGCTCAAGGCAAGCGTCTATTCGGTGTTCGGCGAGGAGCCATTACCGTACTTCAAAGAGCCGGAGCTGAGCCCCTATAGCGATGCCATCTCCGATGAGGTCAAAGAGGAGTTCCCGCTCGTGCTCACCACCGGTGGCCGTCACATCTCCATGTTCCATTCCGAGCATCGGCAGATCCCTTCCATGCGCGCGCTGAATCCGTGGCCTCTGATCACGATCCATCCTGAGACCGCTGCGGCCCATGGGATAGCAGAGGGGGATTGGGTGGCGATCGAGAACCCGCTCGGGCGCTGCATCCAGAAGGCATGCATCCGCCCTGTGGTGGATCCGCGCGTCGTCCATGCCCAGCACGCATGGTGGTATCCCGAGCAGTCCGGCGAGGCACCTAACCTGTTCGGCCTCTACAAGTCGAACATCAACAGCCTCATCCCGCATGAGAGCGTGGGCGTGACGGGGTATGGCGCTCCGTACAAGAACATCATCTGCAAGATCTACAAGGTGGACAGCCTTGACGCATTCGAGGCCTAGAAGGGAGGTGTGCTAGATGGAAAAGCGAGCCATGCTCATCGACTACGGCTATTGCACCGGTTGCCATTCGTGCGAGGTGTCGTGTCGAAAGAAGAACGATCTGCGCCTTGACGAATGGGGAATCAAGGTCAACGAGGTAGGACCCCAGAAGTTCTCGAATGGCAAATGGGAATGGGATTTCGTACCCGTACCGTCGAGCTTGTGCGATCTGTGCGAGGACCGGATAGCGGAGGGGAGCAAGCCCTTGTGCGAATTGCATTGCCTTGCAGCGGTGATCCGGGTCGTTCCGGTGAGCGAGGTGTCCTCATGCCTTGAGTCCATGGATAAGGACAAGGTGGCGGTCTACCTTCCGTGATGGATGCAGTGAGAAGGAATCAGATGAGCGAAGGAAAGAGGGGAGCGAAGATGGATAAGGAGTATTCGGATTGGCATGACAATCCGACCATGCGCAGCTGGCACCCAGAGCGATTGAACGCCCGGAGCGAGTGCACCATCTCGGACGTGAATGACCTCAACAAGCCCTGGCGCTTCGAAGAGGACGGCCTGACGGTCACGCGCACGAGCCCGTGGTCGCCGCCAGGTTGCCACCCGGTCGGGTGCTCTTTGAAGCTCTACACTGACGAGGATGGGAAGCTCGTCAAGGTGGAAGGGGATGAGAACAACCCGGTGACGCAGGGGCGCTTGTGCGTTCGCTGTCTCACCTTGAAGGATTACATCTACAACCCGAGCCGCATCTTGCATCCCATGAAGCGCGACCCCAAGAAGCGCGGCGACGCGGATGCGTGGGAGGAGATCAGCTGGGATGAGGCATTCGCCCTCATCAAGAGCGAATACGATCGCATCACGAAGGAGTACGGGCGCGAGTCCATCGTGTGCTTCGCAGGCACCGGGCGCGAGGGCGGCACCATGGCGCCGTTCGGGAGCCGGATGCTCTGCACGCCGAACTATTGCTATTCGCAATCGGGGTATGCGTGCTATGTGCCCCGCATGGCGGCTTCCTCGTATCTGCTCGGGGCGGCATACCCCGAGATAGACTATGCGGGAGGGCTGCTCGGGCGCTACGATGATCCTGAGTACGAGGTGCCCGAGTGCATCGTGATATGGGGCAAGGAGCCGCTGCCGTCGAATCCGGATGGGTTCTTTGGGCACTCGGTCATCGACCTCATGCGCCGCGGTACGCGTCTGATCGTGGTCGACCCGCGTGCGAACTGGCTCTCCACGCGCGCTGACCACCACTTGCAGCTCCGTCCTGGAACGGATGCGGCGCTCTCCCTTGCGTGGATCAACGTGATCGCCAACGAGAAGCTCTACGATGCGGAGTTCGTCGAGTATTGGACCTACGGGTTCGACGAGCTGGTGGAGCGTGCCCAGGAGATGCCGCCGTCCCGCGCTGCTGAGATCACCGGCGTCCCTGAGGAGATCATCATCGAGTCGGCTCGCATGTATGCCAATGCGACCCCTGCGGCCATCGCATGGGGCTTGGCGCTCGACCAGAAGGCGAACGGCATGCAGGTCGGCCACTGCCTGATCGCGCTCATGGCCATCACGGGCAACATCGACGTGCCGGGCGGTCAGCGCATCGGCGATAAGACCATGGGCCTCAACGAGGCGGGCTTCGGGTTCGAAGAGGGCTTGGGGCAGGAGCTGATCGCGAAGATGATCGGCGCGAAGGAGTATCCGGCCTATTGCGGCCTGATCTTGAACTCCCATGCCGATCTCACGCTGCGTGCCATGGAGACAGAGGATCCCTATCCCATCCGCATGGGCTTCTATGCGGGCAACAACCTGCTCTCATGCACCTCAGCGGAGCCGGAGCGCTGGATGAAGGCCATCAATGGCTCAATGGAGTTCGTCATCGCCTTCGACACCTTCATGACCCCCTCAGCCCAAGCGACCTGCGACGTGTTCCTTCCCCTGGCCACGATCGCCGAGCGCGAGGGCGTCGTCCAGACCCATTACGGCTCCTCCCCGGTGACCATGGGCTTCATGAACAAGGCCGTCACCCAAGGCGAGGGCATGTCCGACATGGAGCTCTGCTTCAACCTGGGCAAGGTGCTCAACCCGCATCTGTGGGACCAGTACGAGGATATCCGCGACTTCATCGAGCACCTGCGCCTTGGCAAGAAGTACTGCTATG
>CAJURX010000001.1:298773-351604 GCA_910589125.1 uncultured Eggerthellaceae bacterium | reverse complement strand
GGACAGCGGTTTCTGGTGCCGTATGTGAGGGTTCGACTCCTTCCACCCCAGCCAATTCGCTTCGATCTATGGAATAGATGAGCGAAATGGGATGCTGTTAGTGTATACTGTGCGACGCACATGTGGCTCCGTCGTCTAGCGGTTTAGGACGCCGCCCTCTCAAGGCGGAGGTCGCCGGTTCGAATCCGGTCGGAGCTACCAGAGTTTTCGCAGGTCAGAGGGTATTTTCCTTCTGACCTGTTTTCATTTCCGAGGGCTTTAGGTGCAAAAAAAGGTGCAAATCGGGTTATAGGACAGAATGTGTGTCCGCTCCGATCATTCACTGTCGGTGTTCAGCGGGCATGTGGAATTCGCTCCAGACGATTCCGGATCCGTATTCTTCAGGTGCTCCGTCATCTCGATTACGCTTGCTGGAGGCCGATGCGAACAATCCGTCCACTTGATTATCTGTCGGCATGACACACAGGATCTCGGCTGGAGGTAGCGAGTTCTCTGTGTGCAGGTAGCACCACCAGGATATCGCCTTGATGCGCCTTATCGTCGAGAGCCCTCGATGCATCCGCAGCATCTCGCGCAGGCGCGCGTTCATTCCACCTTCGATCATGTTGTTGGTGGAATCCCATATGCCATCCCGCTCCTCTGCCATCTCCACGAAGGTGAACAGCTCGCCTGAGCGCACGAGCTTGCTCAGGCCATGGCAGAGGACGTGGCCAACATGAACATCGGCTACGACCAGGGAGAGCGCAACACCATTTTGCCGCTGGCGCGCGCTGTTAGCTGGGTGCTATCCAAGATTGCCAAGGTGTGTGAGTGCGACTGCTCAAGCTTGGGCGGCGTATGCGGCATTGCTGCAGGGGCTGCCGAAGGTGAAATCTATAGCGGTGGCAACCTCTGCTATACCGGCAACATTGTTG
Organism: uncultured Eggerthellaceae bacterium; assembly: GCA_910589125.1. Taxonomy (GTDB): domain Bacteria; phylum Actinomycetota; class Coriobacteriia; order Coriobacteriales; family Eggerthellaceae; genus MGBC163016. The sequence continues at coordinate 350,690 of CAJURX010000001.1, read as the reverse complement.
CGAGGTTCAAGGCCACGGGGTTAGTTACTTGCTATACATCCTCAGATTATGTGAACTCAACTGTGAAGTGGCAGGTTGGGGACATCCTCGTGTCTAACATGCACGTAATCGTGGTGGTGAGCGGGACTGCGCCCAGTGGTGGTGGCACTGTAGCCGCCGTTGCTGGAAGCATTGACGAGATGGCACATGCGGTTATTGCTGGACGCTATGGAAACGGCGATGCGAGACGTGTCGCCTTGGGTGAAAAGTACGAGGTCGTGCAGAAGCGTGTGAACGAGTTGCTTAGCGGGACAGCTAATGCCGCCGGAACCTTTACCGGGAGTGCGCGCATCATTGCTGGAACCTACAAGGTTGTATGCGACAAGCTGTACGTGAGGAGCGCTCTATCGAGAAAACTGGAGCCTGTTGCGAGCTATGGGTATGGTGAGAGGATCTACAGCATCGGCGCTGATGTAGTTGAGTCTGAAGGGTATGCGTGGGCGCACTACGCAGCGAGAAGCGGTGCGACTAGGTATGTGGCCATCGAAACAGCGAATGGGAGTGAGAAGTATTTGGTGAAGGTGTAAGCAAAACCGTATTGATGATAAAGATAGGCCGTGGATGCTATTTGCGACTCCATTTTAAGCGGCAACAACCCGGGTTTTCTTACCGCTAATTAAAAGGAGAGTTCAAGATTGGGGACGCTTTAGTAGAATATAGATTTGGATAGTATTGATAAGTTTTGGAAGGATTTACTATGCCAAATGCACAGTTGACTACGACAAAGGCTGCAGAAAAGCTCGGAATAAGCGTTTCCACGATTTACCGAATGGTAGACAACGGCATCTTGACTCCTACCAAAACACAAGGAGGGCATCGAAGGTTCGATGAAGCGCAACTGGACGATTATCTAGCGCAAAGCGACAAAATCAAATCGACGTTAAACCCGTCAAAGGAAAAATCGAACGATATACAGAAAGATGCATATGAACAAGAGGAGCCGGGTCAGAAGGAAAAAACCGTAGATCCTCGTAATAAGCTTAATGATTTGACCGGATCTGAATGGCTTCCAGAAACCAAATCCTTTTTTTATCAAAAAGGATTAGGGTCAAAGCATCCACACGCTCAAATAGAGCGACAACATCCCGCACCTTTCTCCTTTCAAGACGTTGAGCATCTAATTACCTTTTTCACAAAGAAAGAAGCAAGTGTCTTGGATCCATTTGGAGGAGTTGGTTCAACAGCTAAAGCGTGTGAACTTGAAGGACGTACTTGTACAAGTATAGAGCTATCAAAAACATGGCATGACCTTGCAATAAGACGACTAGATACCGAAGCGGCGGAAGGTTCTTCCAACAAACATGTATTCATCAATGGTGATGCTATAGAAACACTCCAAAATATGGATGCTGATCATTTCGATTTCATGATAACCAGCCCACCCTACTGGTCAATTCTCAATAAGAAGCCAGACTATAAAGTCAAAGAAGTCCGAGTAAAAGATAACTTAGCTACAAATTATTCAGATGATGACCCGAACGATTTGGCAAATATCGAAAGCTATGCAGAGTTTCTTGATGTCCTTACGAATAAAGTATTCTTACAATGCGCTAGGGTGCTCAAACCTAAAGCCTATATGTGTATCGTCGTCTCTGATTTTCGTCACAAGTCAGAGTTCATCAGTTTTCATTCAGACCTAATTCAGCAGCTTAGTAATACAGATATACCGAACGGAGGTCAACTAAAGCTCCAAGGAGTAAAAGTTCTTCTCCAAAATCATAAGTCACTTCTACCTTATGGTTATCCTTTTGCATATGTAGAAAACATACATCATCAATATGTGCTCATTTTTAGAAAAGTCAAAGACGGGAAAAGAGTGAAAAAATGAGCGTACAGTTGAATACAACGCATAATACAGACTGTGAAGCGTTCATGCGGAAGATACTCGATGAAGGAATGCAGGTTGATTTGATCCTCACAGATCCTCCCTACAATCTTAATAAGGATTTCGGTAATGACAGCGATTGCCTCGAATTTGATGAGTTTATAGAAGTGAACAGAAGAAGAATCGATCTTTGCAGTTTACTACTTAACTCCGAAGGTAGTTTAATCTGGTTTGGGATTCACGACTATATCGGATATATGCAAATGCTTATGCTCGAAGCAGGATTGCATTATCGGCGAATGAATATTTGGCATTATGACAACGGCTTTACGAGATCGAAGAAAATGCCCGCACACACGTATGAACCATTCCTTTGGTATTCGAAATCTCCGAAAAAGTGGATATACAACGCCGACGACGTTCGTGTTCCCTACAAAAGTGCTGAGCGACTTAAAAACCCAGTATATTACAAAGGAAAGAATGGTGAGAAAAAGATATGGAAGCCGGATCCTCGTGGCGCGCTACGTGGTGATATATGGGATTTTCCAACGCTCGCAGGGAGCCTTTATAAGAATGAGCGTACAGAGCACCCTACGCAAAAACCTGAATCGCTTATTACGGAGTTAATAAAAGCCTTTTGTCCCAAAAACGACAAGGGCGAACTAGAAGGTATAGTTTTTGATCCTTTTCATGGCTCTGGAACTCTGGGAGTATGCTGCGAAAAGCTAAACCAGGAGGGGAATAGGATAACTTGGTTAGGCACGGAAATGGAGCCGAAGTGGAACGACATTGCTTTAAGTCGTTTAGAGAAGGTGAAGAATAAGAGAGACGGTAGTAATGATTAAGTTTCGAAATCCAGGCAGCAACATCGATACGCAAGTACAGATTATGGGAGTACTTGATGACGCGTTTTACGGCAAAGTGTTTGATTTGTCCGATTTTGCTAGAGCAACGACTGATAATAATCTTATGACGGCATATGGATACACCGGAGAGTCAGCTCGAAGTCTAAGTAATGTAACTGACGAAAGTCGCAACTCAACGAAAATGAACGTCAAAATGTATGCGGAAGTATTCCGAATGCTTGGGTGGATAAGCTCTTATAACGAGACTGCTTCATACCCGATCGTCATTACAGAACTAGGACACTATGTTGCTAATAGCGTAGATCCGGATGCATTGTATAGGGAATGCCTTCTCGGGATTAACTCACCTCAAGAAATAATGGCTGGAGTGAGATATGGCGAACAAGTCCGCTTCTTCCTTTGTGCGCTACAGACCATGCGAGATTTGAATGGAATCATGTATAAGCATGAGTTCTGTATGGGCCCTATGAGCGTAAGCGATACCGATCCAATTTCGCTGGCAAATATGCAACAAAAATTGGTAGACATTCGTGGAAGCTATGCAAATTATGAGGCAGAATGGAAGAGATTCTGCGCTAATCAAGGAATGAAAACGACATCGGTGGACAACCAAACAAGATTCCCGGTGGGCGCGCTCCATGGGTGTGGCTGGGTAGAGAAAGTACGTTCGGCAGACATATACCCACCAAGATCGTTGCAGTGTCTTAAATTAACAGATGCAGGCAGAGAAACTCTAGCTCAGTACAGCACGTATAAAGATTTGCGGTTGGATGAATTCAAAAAGCAGAGTCAATCCGTACAGGATTCATTGATACGCATAGGTTTCTATAGCATGCTGCAGAGAGCGGGCTATGACATATCGCCTCTTGCGGAGCAAATGCGAGAGGATAGAGGAAATGCAGAGGATGTATTACAAGGAAAAGAGCTCCTGTTTTCCCCTTATCAGACAATAAGGTTATCGCGTGTAAACAAAGCTTTGAGGATAGATGAGCCGCGGTATGAAGAGCTTAGTGAAGAGAATGCAATAGAGGCAACTGAACGTGAGATTGCAGAGGTAACAGAACTCAAGCTTACGGATGAGATAACGCCCGTTCGGGCGAATGCAAGTTCGCTGACAGCTAAAGTAATCGAGCGGATTGTAAGTAAGGCAGATAAGGGAATAGAGAACGAACAAATTGTGTTTGAGTTATGCGAGGAAGAACGAAGCAGCAACCAAGATAGTTTCTATCCTTTAGTTGGGTCATTATTTGAAATACTAGGTTATGCCTGTGTGGTATCCAGACAAGGTGACAACGGTGCAAGGTGGGATGCGATTATAACCTCACCACTTCCAGCCATTCCAATTGAGATTAAATCGCCGGGTGAAGAAGAGCGCATATCAATTAAGGCTGTGAAACAAGCGCTGGAAAACAAGATTATCTTGTTATCCCGTAAAACATACAACACTACAGAAGAGGCAACTTCGCTCGTAGTGGGATATAAGTGTCCCAACAAAAGAGCCGAGGTATCTTCGCTGATATCTGCGATATATGAAGCATACGGATATAAGATCGGTGTTATATCGCTTGATGTACTGCTCACGCTGGTTGTAGCTAAGGTGCTTGATGGAAAATCTGTGTCCATCATACGACTTGATGAGATAAAGGGGTTCGCTGATGTTGAAGCACAGCAAAGAAGTTGAAAGGATAGATTATTATCTAATCAATTTAGATGATGTAAATGCAGCTGAACAGGACTATAATCAGGCGCTCCAAATTGAATCCGGGGATGCGAAGCTTAGCTGCGCGTGCATAAAATGTGCGAAACCTCAATGCATATCATATTATGATGAAGAATATCTCTGCGATAGCGTAATTGGCTTCGCTTCCGACTTAAATTCTTCTGCATGCCCCACTAATGCCATTAACTGGTCAAATGAAGAGCAAGAGATAGTTATCAATCAGTCAGCATGTATCAAATGCGGCATTTGTATAAGCAGATGCCCTTTTGGCGCAATATACTTCGACAACATGGACAGTGTGGCAATCAATACTGACAGGTCGAATTATAGATATGAAATTGTGACCTTACCGGAAGAAGCTGAAGAGCTTCAAGAGGAGTGCGCAAAAACAATTGAGAATCTTACGACCAGCAGAAAACACCGACGGGCAAACGAGCAGGCTATACTCGATATTTACTCTGCCATCAAGAACAATCCCGCTGTTGCTGCATTGCTCTGTCGCAATCTCTTTATATCTTTTGGTGCTAATTGCGCACTTAGAAGAATTGGCGACATTTATGCAAGGATGGATGCTGTTTTCGAGCTGCATGGAAGTGTTGGCGTAATCGAAATGGAGTTCGAGAGTGACACGCTCAGTGTTATCAGGAATTTGCTTGATGATCTAGCGATTATGCAAAGCAGGTATGGAATAAGCGTACGCGATCTTATACCTGTTGCCCTTTGTTTGTCGCTGCCCAACACGCGTCAGGGCTTTTATCAAGTCTGCGATGATGTAGATACAGTTCTTGATATACAGATTAGAACACTTACGATCGGGGCGCTTCTTCTGCTTTTATGGAATGGCGCAGATCTTGTTTTTGCTGACGATAATTTCCGACTAGGTTTCAGGGATACATCTATAAAAAGGAATTTAGAACTGCTGGCGGGGCATCAATTGGTAGATGACGATTTAGGGCTTGGGCTATATCAACCAACTAAATAAAGCGAGTGTTAACAACACAGGATGATGCAAAATGGATTTCCTCAACGAAATAACAATTAATACGAGCAAAATATCGCTGCCACCAGATTATCAGCAGGTTGACTCTATGCCCGAGGATCCTGAAGGCTCGGTGCCTTTGATGGCGCAAAGCAACAACGCTATGTGCTTTGTCCTGATTCGGGAGATAGACGGGCAAGAAGCCATGCCCTTTGATAATCCTCAAAGCGTGATTGACGACATACACGAATGCCTTGGTAACGAGCAGGGACTAATTGAGGTTAATTCTGGTGGCCAGGATGGCGAGAGATGGATTTATAGCATTGTCAAAACCCTTAAGAATCCCGAGATGCCAGAAGGCGTGCAATACACGCTGACGCTTGATAAAGAATGCGGAAGCAGTGTTGTGTATGCGCAAGGCTTCTTTGACGAGGCTGGTACAACAGGACTCAGAGATACCATGGTTTTTCAGATGCTTGCTTCTGCAAAAGGCTTTGATGAGGCTAAAGCAGATTGGACAGAGGATCCATACGATTCATCATTCGAGAGAGGCGCGCTGATGAATCAATCAGAGTGCGCTGAATTCGATGAGACATTTCCGAGTCATCCGCTATCGATGGCTCGGGAGTTTGCATATTGCGTAACGTCGGATGTAGAGAACGCGCAAGACACCAAAGAGGCCGAAACGGCTCTTGCGAGAATCGAAGAGCCTACATTCTTGATCTCAAAAAGGACGATGTAGAGATCCTTAATGTTGAAGTTATTGACCGTACGCCCTCTGATATGAATGGCCTAGACATCGCCTGGTGTTTGTTGACGGCGACTGTAAGTATCTTCATTACCACCAGTGATGGCTTTGCGAAGTGGCTTGAAGGTGTCTACGATGCAGCCAGTGAGAAGAGTGGCAGCATTGACACCATTCAAAGCATCCTGGGCAAGACGTTACATCATAAGGGCGATTGGAGACAACTTTAAGGCCAGGGACAGACAGAACGCATACGCTATCTTCCATAGGCTACTTGGGGGCCATGACATATACGCAACAGGAAAAACGCTTGCACCGCATAACCCATTTGCGATGATGATCGAGCAGGAAGGAAGCGTCCTTGCCGGCGTGCTGCAAGCAACGAGGCATCTGCTAGCCGATACGTTTTCGAAGCAAGGTTTGCCTATACCGTTTTCGTCGTACTTAGACACCGCGACTGAGGATGGCAGACCATGGAACAAGATCGTAGATATAGTACAGGAGCTGTCAGTTGAATCCATCGGCAACAAGCAGCAGGTTGAAGCGATTTACAGCCATATGTTCGCACTTCGAGCGCAGGATTTTGCCGGTGGTGGTGCAGTGTTGGCTTTGACTTCTGCGTATATAAAGGCGCGAGGCATAGAGGATGAGATACGCAAGACGCAGATCAGGCTTGTATCGTATGCATTGAGTTTCTTTGCTCAGGCTGCCATGGGTGCGGTGAAGCAAAACGGTGTGCCATACATCAACTACCCTGGTGGTGATGCTGTGGCCAAGGAGTTGGTGAGTCTGTTTGTTAAAAGCAAGAAGCGAACGTATTTGCTGGGCAAAGAGACCGAGTGACTGTATGAAAGCGCTCAGGAACAACTAGCTAGGCATGATAGGTTGCAGGGCCTTTTATAGGTACGAGAATAGAGAGGTCGGCAATGTACGACAAGGTAATGATTGCTGTCGCTGGCGCCGTCTGCGTCGTTGGCGGCTTTGTGGCAGGGTTTTTGGTGAGGCAGCCAGAAATCAATAAGCTACAGGAGCAGGTGCGCTGCCTGCAGGCGGATGTGAATTAGCTTACCTAGGCTGCTAGGGTTCAGAATGATGGGATCGAGCAGCTGCTTGTGAACTACCGCGCCCTGAGCGTGTTTAGCCTGAAGCGCAAGAAGGAGCTGCGTAATTCAATTCAAGGCGAGCTGGTATGTCAGTATGCCACGGATGGCTATCTGACGCTATTGATGGATGTTGTTTCAACCGGGCGAGAGATGACTAAGGAAGAGATCGACTTCAATAAGCAATATAGAAAGATGCTAGAAAATAACGTCATTGACCAAAGTGAGCTTGAGGTCTTACGGCCGATGATGATGGAGGAGCATGGTTGGGAGATCCAGCGATTGAGGGAATGTGACTTGCAACCAGTGTTCGAGCGAATTGCGCAGTACAACGAGCATAAGGATGAAGAACGAAAAGCGTTTGGACTCTTTCAGCTGAAGAAGTAGGCGTAGGGGGGCAGTATATGACATCAGCAGAAATGGAAAACATCATTGAAGAGGTCGAGCACAGCTTAGCTGTGGAGCATATGACTATGACCGATGAAGAGAAAGAGAACCTTCACAAAGTTGGTCGGAGCGAGATGACCTATCGCGATCTGGTGAATCAGTATGTTATGACGGCGAAGCAATTGGCGGCAGTGCATGCCTGGGAAGACCTACGACTACGGATACGACAGCAACGCCCCATATGTCTATGCCGGTACGAAAGTGCTACGCAACAAACTGGGTCTACGTGACTTCGATCAGCTTTGGGATGCAGAGTGCGCTATTACCGGCGTCACTGCGGCATAACTTGAGGCGAACCCGATAGATGGTCAATTCGACTTGTCGTACCTGCAAGCGATCCATAAGGCTTTGTTCGGTGACGTATATGATTGGGCTGGTACGATCCGCGAGAAGGGTTTCATTTCCAAAGGCAATTCGTTATTCTGTGCTGCAGAGTTCATAATCCCTTACTCGGATGACTTGTTCTCAAAACTAAAGGCTGAGAACTATTTACGCGGGCTTGATCGTGAGGAATTCATTCGATGTATGGCCTTCTACATTACAGAGATTAATGCGCTGCATCCATTTCGTGAAGGCAACGGAAGAACCCAGCGGGTATTCATCAATCAGCTTGCGCGACAAGCCGGATGGAATCTGAGCTATACGACGGTTGATCCTGAGGATTTATGTGATGCATACATAGTTTCGATGACCGATACCACCGACTTGATTGAGCTGCTTAATGAGACTGTCACGGCAATCTGAGTGAGATTCACTTGGTATAATGTTTCGCGTAATGAGGGATAAAGTTTTCTTGGTAGTTGCTTCAACGGCATCAGGGTGGTCAAAATGATGCCGAAAAGAGCATTCTGAAGGGTATCGGAGTGTTTCACTAATATCTTCTCTGAACTGGGAATTGTTCCGAAATGATGCGAGGCGTTACGTGTCTGAGGGACTCTCTCAAGGCGGAGGTCGCCGGTTCGAATCCGGTCGGAGCTACCAGATGAACTCAGACCGCCTCATGAGGCGGTCTTTTCTTATCGGAAGAGGCTCATGACTGCTGATGCGCAATCTGGCTTCCCCTATGAACCCATAGCTGCTGAGGGCACGCGTGAGCAGCGCCGCAGGTATTGGGGCATTGCGCGGGGGCTCCAAGCAGTGGATGGGCTGGAGACATCTGAGCATCTGAACGAGCTTTCGGAGGACAATATCAACGGCGTTCTCACCCTCGACGAGACGGGGAAGCTGCTGCGCTCGTATCATGATGAGATGGTCCATGCGGCCCAAAGAGCCGCCTCTCCTTCGCTGGATGGTGATGGATGAGAAGCGGACCTTGTCGCACACCGCATCGCAGAGCTCCTTGCGAAGGGGGGCTTCCTCTTATCACCGCTCAGGCTCGACCAGATCCATGCGCACCTATTCCAAGATCTCGATCCTGCTGTATACCGTCCAGGCGCGCATAAGGATGAGCCGCTTCAGGAGCAGGAGAGCATCCTCAACGGTGATAGCGTGGTGTATGCCGACCTATCGCTTGTAGACGCTGCGATTAAGATGGCTTTCGAGGATGAGGTGGGTCGCTTCTATGAAGAGGGATTCGATGCGACATCATTGGATGCGTTCGCGCGATTCATCATGCGGATATGGCAGGTGCATCCTTTCGTCGAGGGTAATACGAGGGCAGTGGCTGTATTCGCTGTGCTCTATCTGAACGATCTGGGCTATGACGAGACGAATGAGCCTTTCGAATGCCATGCGCGCTACTTTCGAGATGCCCTTGTTCACGTGAGCTACCGAAACCCCAAAGGTTAGCTCGCTCCCTGATAGGGTATTCCTTGTTCGATTCTTCGAGAATGCATTCCTCGGAGCGTCTCACCCTCTCTGTTCATGGGATCTTATGGTGGGGCGGCTCTTCGAGGACCCATCGCTCTTGAGCAATGTGCCCGCAGCACATGCGCTTTGGAGCGATTTGGATGATGCCTTGCGCTCTGGTGCTCTGTAGAGGTTGACCCGATAGAGTATAGAGGCTCTTTAGGTAGAAGCGCTTGCAGCGTCGTCTGTTCATCTCCATCGAGCGCAGCTTGTAGGTGTGCATGCAGCCGCGAGGCTGGGTGAACGCGGCCTCCGGTGACGGATGCACCCGTCGATGCGGTCTGTGTGTCAGGGCAGGGGAAAGGGTGCGTCAAAGGGCTAGGATGCGACCTGACCCACTCGGGAGAGCCAGAAGGTGAGCACGCCCATCCAGACGATCAGCAAGAAGATCGCGCTTCCGCAGAGGAATGGGCGAGATGCTCTGCGGCTGATCCCATGGACGAGACCGAGGGCGAAGAGCTTGTCGACGAAGAGGTAGGAGAGAGCGAGTAGCAGGTTGCATCCTGACATGATGAGGGAGATGGGCAGCATCTCCCATGGTGAGCCGAAGCGGTCGACCTGCCCTTGCGCGTTCCAATGCATCGGGATCTCCACGTTCGCAGGAAGCTGCGTGATGACGATGAGGCTGCTCATGGCGGGCATGCATATCGCAGCTACCCAGAACAGGGCTATGAGCATGCGCTTCGTGGTCAAGCGATCGTGATCCTCTCAAGGGGGCTGACGGCTTCGGTCATGGATGCTTCTATCTCCATCAGCCATAGATGGAGATAGGTCAAGATCCGCACCTGCCCTACAGCAATGACTCCAGCTCCTGGATGGCGCTCGTGAAGTTCGCGCGCTCGGCATCCTTCATCTTCTCAGGTCGCTTGGCGAGGTAGCGCTGGACGTTGCCGATGGATGCCTTCAGGCGGCGCTTGTCGTCCTTCTCCATCTCCTTGCCCTGCTCCTTGAGCTTCTCGTTCGCATCGGCCACCAAGCGCTCGGCGCGAGCGCGCTCCTCGATGGATGCGCGCTTCGCATCGTCCTCAGCCTCATAGCGCTCAGCGTCGCGGATGGCGTCCTGTATCTCAGCATCGGTCATGCGCTCCGAATCCGTGATGGTGATGGATTGCTCATTCCCGGTGCCCAGGTCCTTCGCGGTGACCATCAGGATGCCGTTGGCGTCGATGTCGAAGCTGACGTTGATCTGCGGCGCTCCGGCAGGCGCCCGCTTGATGCCCTTCAGCGTGAACTTCCCGATGGACCTGTTGTCAGAGGCCATGGGACGCTCGCCTTGCAGCACGTTGATCTCGACCTTCGTCTGGAATGGTGCGGCGGTGGTGAACACCTGCTCGTAATGCACGGGGAGAGTGGTGTTCCGCTCGATCACGCGCGTGGCGACTCCGCCTACCGTCTCGATGGCGAAGCTGATGGGGATGACGTCCAGTAGCAAGAGCTCGCCCCCGCGCGGCATGAGGTCGGTGCATCCCGATCGTGCGCTCGCGAGCGTGGCAGCCTGCACGGCCGCGCCCTGCGCCACGCACTCATCTGGATTGATGGAGCTCGACGGGCGCTTGCCCGTCAGTCGATAGACGTGCTCCTGCACGGCAGGTATGCGCGTGGAGCCACCCACCAGGAGAACCTCGCCCAGCTCGCTCGCGGCGATGCCAGCATCGTTGAGCGCTTGGTTCACGGCATCGGTGGTGGACTCTATCAAGTCACGGGTCAGCCGATCGAACTCAGCGCGCGTGATGGTCTGCTCGAGATGCACGGGGCCAGCCGGTCCTTGCGCGAGGAATGGGAGGCTCACGATGGTGGACTCCATGGAGGAGAGCTCCTTCTTCGCTGCTTCGGCAGCCTCGCGCACGCGCTCGCGCGCCATCTCATCTTGCGCGATGCTCATGCCCGTCTCGCGCTCGAATGCTTCGATCAGATGCTCGGTCAGGCGCTCATCGAAGTCGTCCCCGCCCAGGTGGTTATCACCTGCGGTGGAGAGCACCTCTATCACGCCATCGCCGATCTCGATCACGGATACGTCGAAGGTGCCCCCGCCTAGGTCGTACACCATGACCATCTGAGGATCCCCATGATCCAAGCCGTAGGCCAAGGCGGCTGCCGTGGGCTCGTTGATGATGCGGAGCACGTTGAGGCCTGCGATGGTGCCCGCATCCTTCGTGGCGTTGCGCTGCATGTCATTGAAGTATGCTGGCACGGTGACGACGGCATCCACCACCTCTTGGCCTGCGAAGCGCTCGGCATCGCGGCGCAGCTTGCGCAAGATCATGGCGGAGATCTCCTGCGGGGAGTACTGCTTGCCGTCGATGCTCTTGCGCCATTCGGTCCCCATATGCCGCTTCACGGAGCTGATCGTGCGGGTCGGGTTCATGGCGATCTGGCGGAGCGCCACCGTTCCGACCAAGCGCTCGCCGTCCTTGGTGAAGGCTACGACGGAGGGCGTCGTGCGTTCGCCCTCAGCGTTCGTTATCACCTCAGGGGCGCCTCCTTCTACTGTGGCAAGGCAGCTGTTGGTGGTACCAAGGTCGATCCCTATCGCTGGCATGGGGCAGATTCCTTTCGCTTGGGGTGTGCGGCTATCGCGAGCGTGCTCAGAATCCGAATCCTGAGTAGAGGAACATCCGCGAGACATAGGAGCAGCATGTCGGACCGAGGCAGATGCAGCAGCAGAGCCAATTGGGATCGATGCCGAAGGACGTGAAGCCCCGTTCGGTCCCTTGTTGCGCATAGGCCTGCGCGCGCCGAGAGAACGATGCCTCTGCTCGCGCATAGTCGGCATTGCTCGGGTCCATCTGGCGTGCGCGCTTGATGTGGTCATGTGCTGCCACGGTCTTCCCGGCGCCGTTGTTGGCGAGTGCGAAGAGGTAGTTCCAGCGCGCGTCGCGCCCGGTGGAGGGGATGCGCTGCAAGATGCCGATGGCGTCTGCATAGCTTCCGGTGTTGATGAGGTAGATGGCTTGGCGGATATCGGGTGCATCCGATGCGGCCGTCTCGGGATGGATGGGTCCCGTTGCGGTGCCCCAGCCTCCTCCGAAGAGATCCTCGAAGTCGATCGTGGTCCACGTGTATTGGGCACCACCCGGACCATTCGGCCCTCCCGGACCACCGGGCCCGTGCGACGAGCCGCCCGGACCGGGGCTGCCGTAGCCGTTGTAGCCGGGCGTGTAGGGTGCGCCGTAGCCGCGCTTGCGCGCATCGGAGGCAGCGTACTTGTCGGGATTCGTGATGCGATCGTAGGCCTCGTTGATCTGGTTCATGCGCTCTTCGGCCTTGGGGTCGTTCGGGTTCAGGTCGGGGTGATTCTCGCGTGCCTTCTTGCGGTAAGCACGCTTGACCTCGTCGAGCGGAGCATCATGGGCAACGCCCAATATGTCATACGGGTTCTCGGTCATCACGCCTTCGCATGCTCTCAGAGCCTATGATCAAGCGTTCGAGTATACATGATTGAACTTCTGCCAGATGCCTGAATAGATGACGCTTTGGAGGAGTTCCAGGTCGCGCTCTATCGGCAGGCGCTCGAACGCGACCGCGACCGCGAATGCGAGCTCGCCCAGCATGCAGCGCATGTCATCAGGCGTCATCTGCGCCTCCGAGAGGGGGTTGTAGGCACCTGATGCAACATCCTCGGGCAAGTCCACCGCGGCATCCATCAGGTACACCAACCGACCCACCGCCTGCCCGAGCGTGCGCAGGTGCGGCTCCCAGAAGCCGCCGCCATGGGCGAAGAGCTCTCCCAAGAGCGCACCGAACTCCTCTGCGGCATCATCGGATGCGGAGCTCGGGTCCTCCTCTATGCGGACGATGCGGGCCATGCTCTGCTCGATGAGCGCGCACTCGCGGGGTATCCGCGGTCGCGCCTGTTGGTAGTGCCCTTTCAGCAGCGCGCCTGCAGCACGCGCCTTGAGGGTCCCCTCATCGTGGATGTCGTCCAGGCACTTATGGTAGGCGAGAGCAACGGAGAGGTCTGCCGCATAGGGCATATGCGCATTTGCCACATAGGGCACGCTCTTCACGGGATTCGCGGGGCAGCGCATCTGCCCTACCTCTTCGGGGCATTCATCCAAAGCGCCCAAGAGCATGGCCAGGAAGGTGAGGTCATAGCTCAAGGTGGCGCGTGGCACCTGTCCATAACGCTCTCCCAGCGTGTGGCAAAGTCCGCAGTACAGGTGCTGGTAGCGCTCCTTATCCTGTTCGCTCACCTGGTCGAGCCGCGCTACCGCGATCCCGAACACCGTTATCGCTCCTGCTTGGTGGCAGCCATCACCTCATAGGCATCATCGCGCACGTTGCGCTTGATGATGCGGAAGCAGGCGAAGGTGATGAGGGGGATCATGAGCGCGATGCAGCCACCGATGTCGAAGCCGGCGGTGGCTCCTGCCAGGTCTATCACGAAGCCTGCGACCGAAGGTCCGAGCGCAACGCCGCAGGTCATCCCGGAATTGACCCAGGTTATCGCCTCGGTCAGGCGCTTGCCGGGCACCGCGCGCTCCACAGCGCTGTTCGCCACGATGAGGAAAGGGGCATAGGAGAAGGCGGCCAGCGCCGACACGATGTAGAAGGCGATCTCCGATGCGATCAGCATCTGGGTGCCGTAGGCGAGCCCGATCACGGTCGCGGTGATGATGACCTGCTTGTACATGCTGATGCTCAGGCGGATCATGCCGAAGACGAAGCCCATGGTGGCAGAGAGCACCGCACTGATCATGAGGGCGGCTCCTGCGATGTTGGGGTTGCCCAGGTCCTCTGCGAAGGCGATGCCCGCAGTGTCGAAGGCACCATAGAACGCGCCTGTCAGGAACATGAGCACGAATAGGATGCGCACGACCGCCGAGGTCCTGATGATGCTCTTCTCGCGCCCGCGTGGGCTCGTCCCGCTCTCTGCAACTGGCGCAGGTGCCGTATCGTCCTCATCTGCGACCCATCCCACCTCCGGTTCGCTCGCCTTCGCGAGGCACATGATGGTCACGCCCACTGCGAATACCACACCACCGATCAAGAGGCCGGCGATGGGCGCGATGGCTGACGCCATGGCGATGGCGAAGGGCGGGCTCAGCATGAAGCCGATATCATCCATGATCCCCTCGAATGAGAACACGGTGCGGATGGAGGGGACGTCTCCTTGGATGCGTCCTGTGCGGATGAGGTATGTCCAGCGAGCGCGCACGAGCGCTTGGGCGTTCGGGATGCACCCCATGAGGAGGGCGGCAGGGAGGAAGAGCCATTCGGGTCCCTTGAGCGCGACGTTGGACAGCATGAGGGCGAGGCCAGCGAGCACGATAGCGGCTGCGAAGGGGAGCACGCGCGACTGACCGCGCTCATCGACCAGCTTGGAGACGCGCGGCGAGAGGAGGAAGATGGATAGCGATATCACCGAAGCCACGATGCCGGATGTCATGAACGAGTACCCTGAGAGGGAGAGCATGGTGACGGTGCCGATGCTCATCATGTATGAGTAGAAGCGCATGAGGAGACCGGCTATGTCGAATGCATAGGCCTGCCGTACGCGTATGACCGAGCGGTAGACGCCCGGGTTCACCGAGGACACGTAGCTCAGCTCCCTTCCCTTCTGCGTGCGACCACAGCATACAGGAGCAAGCAAGCTGCCTGCCTGCTGGTGGCCTTTTGCCCTGTCTTGATCTGAGACTCCCTCAGATGGAGAGATTCCGATTTCTTGACGAAATGGGGATGCGCACCGCCCCATCGCGGACATATGATGTCTGGTTGTTATATCGTATGGGCTCACAAGAAATGTGTGCGACAGGCTCATGATTCGGAGGGTTAGGATGACAGAACAGAGAATCCCAGAGCGCGACGATGCCGTAGAGGCATCTGAGCAGAGGCGGGGCCCGGTCGTGGCCATCAACCGCAGCATCCCTGCCACATCCGTCGCCGTGATGATCTTCATCCTCTTGGTGGCCTTCGCCTGCACGGGTGTCCAGGTGGTATTCGACATGGTGGAGGCGAACAACGCTCCCGAGGAGATCAAGGGCAAGGATAAGTTCCAGGCCGTCGAGTACCCCGTACCCGCATCGCTGCCCTCGGGCGTTGCCGCTGAGGTGAATGGCGTCGAGATCCCAGAGGAAGTCATCACCGAGGGCATCATGACCATGCGCGAGAACCTGGGGCTGCAGGACCAGGAGGCATGGGATGAATGGATGCTCGCGAGCAACAACAGCACGGAGACCATCCGCAATCGCTACATCCTGTATCACGTGAACAATGAGATCATCGACCAGATAGCGGAAGAGCTGGGCATCCATCCCACCGAAGAGGAGTACCAGGAGACGTGGGACAGGTACTATTCGGATCCCGAGGCATATCAGAGCCTGCTCGATTCGCTCGCAGAGCAGGGTCGCACGCTCGAAGAGCACAAGGGGGACATGCGCACCACCACGAAGCGCATCATGATCGGCGAGAAGTACAACGAGGGCACGTTCGATACCCCTGAGTTCGACGAGGCCGTCCTCAATCTCATCAAGCAGGACCATGAGGAGTACGCCGATGCCACCTCCCTCGACGAGATCGACCCTGACCTCGTCGAGCAGGTCACGGCTCAGGCGCAGGCTATGAGCGACCAGCAGGCCTTCTCGAGCTACGTGCATGACTTCCTGAAGCGCAGCGATGTCCTCTATTCTGAGATGGGGTCGAACCTTCCCTATAAGACCGGTGCTGATGCCCATTACATGAAGGAAGAGGTCAAGCAGCTCCTGAACAAGAACGGCATCTTCCTTGGCGAAGGTGGCATCTTTGACGATCTGATGGCGAATGCGCCTGATGGCGGCGATGAGTAGGCCGCAAGGCGCAGAATCGCCTTCGAGGGTTACGGTACGTGCGAGGATAGCAAGAGAGGACAGTCGCTCATGAGGAAGTTCAAGACGGAATCCAAGAAGCTCTTGGACCTGATGATCAACTCCATCTACACGAATCGCGAGATATTCCTGCGCGAGCTGATATCGAATGCATCGGATGCGGTAGATAAGCTCTACTTCCGCAGTCTGGTGGACGAGACCGTGAAGATCAACAGGGCCGACCTTCGCATCACGGTGTCCTTCGATGCGGAAGCGCGCACGGTCACCGTCTCCGACAACGGCATCGGCATGAGCAAGGATGACCTGGATAAGAACCTGGGCACCATCGCACATTCCGACAGCCTGGAATTCAAGCAGTCCGGCTTGGATGCGCCGGGGTTGGATGACGTGAGCGCGGATGGGGACATCGCTGCTGATGTGGACATCATCGGGCAGTTCGGCGTCGGGTTCTATTCGGCATTCATGGTGGGCAAGGATGTGCGCGTGGTCAGCCGCGCCTATGGGAGCGACGAGGCTTGGGCGTGGGAGTCTGATGGTGTGGATGGCTACACCATCAAGGAGGCCGAGCGCGCAAGCCATGGCACGGACGTCATCGTGCATCTGAAGGATGACACCGATGACGAGTCCTACGGCACCTTCGCCACGCAGCATGGGCTCACCGACCTCATCAAGAAGTACAGCAACTACGTTCGCTATCCCATCCAGATGGAGGTCACGAAGAGCCGCATGAAGGAGCGCCCGGCGGATGCGGACGCAGATGCGGCACCGGAGTTCGAGAACTACACGGAGGTCGAGACCATCAACTCCATGGTCCCCATCTGGAAGCGCAAGCGCCAGGATGTGTCGGATGAGGAGTACAACGAGTTCTACAAGACCGACTTCCATGATTTCGAGGATCCACTGCGCACCATCAGCTTGCACGCAGAGGGCACGCTCACCTATGACGCGTTGATGTACATCCCGGCACACGCGCCGTTCGACATGTGGTCGAAGGACTACAAGCGCGGCCTTGCGCTGTATAGCTCAGGGGTCCTCATCATGGACAAGTGCGAAGAGCTCATCCCCGACCACTTCAACTTCATCCGCGGCGTGGTGGACTCTGCGGACCTCACGCTCAACATCTCGCGCGAGACGCTCCAGCAGAACAGCCAGCTTCGCGCCATCGCGCGGCGCCTCGAGAAGAAGATCAAGTCCGAGCTCGCCACCATGTGCGCCGATGATCGCGAGGCGTATGTCACCTTCTTCAAGGAGTTCGGGCGGACGCTGAAGTACGGCATCTACTCCTCGTACGGCATGACGAAGGACACGCTGGCCGACCTCCTGCTCTTCTATTCCGCGAGGCAGCAGAAGATGATCACGCTGGATGAGTACATCGCCGACGCTCCGGGAGACGCCGATGCAATCTACTTCGCAGCGGGGGATTCTGTGGAGCGCTTGGCGAACATGCCGATCGTGACCACGGTGCTCGCCAAGGGCTACGACGTGCTGCTGTGCGATGAGAACGTGGATGAGTTCTGCATGATGGCGCTCGCTGACTACACCCCCAAGGACAGCACGGAGCCCGACGGCTCCACCAAGGCGTGGCCCATCAAGAACGTCGGTGCGGAGGATCTGGGGCTCACCACCGAGGAGGAGAAGAAGAAGGCCGAAGAGGTGACAGAGGAGAACTCCGGGCTCTTCGACGCCATGTGCGATGCGCTCGCGGGCAAGGTCAAGAAGGTGGTCGTGTCCACGCGCGTGACGGATGCTCCGGTGATGCTCACCACCGAGGGGGCCGTGTCCTTGCAGATGGCGCATCTGCTGAAGGAGCAGCCTGGTGCGGATGAGTCCGTGCCCGAGGCGCAGATCGTCATGGAGGTCAACGTGGAGCACCCCGTGTTCGATGTGCTCAAGCAGGCGCATGCGGCGGGAGATGCGGGCAAGGTCAAAGATTACGCGATGATCCTGTTCGACCAGGCGCTCCTCGTGGAGGGGCTGCCCATCGCCGATCCGCTCGAGTTCGCGCAGCGCGTCTCCGCTCTGATGAGGTAGCACCTCGCTCGATGCTCGAGCGAGAGGAGGAGGGCGGGCCTGCGGGTCCGCCCTTCGCATGCATGGGGTCCGTGGGGAGCGTCGCGTGCGCGTCAGGCAGGTGCTTACGCGACGCGCGCAGCGTGATTGTGTGTGAGAGGCCGCCCTCAGCGGTCTATATGGGAGCGGGGGTCCATGAGGCCATTCGGCATGATGCGGATCTCTGCGAAGCCCAGCTCATCCAGCGCCTTCGCCGTGCGATGCGGACGCGCGCCGAGGCCGAAGCTGGCACAGTACATGAGCGCTTCCACGACGGTGGCCGCATGGGCGAGGTCTGCCATCGTGTCCACGTCGGGCACGGGAGGCAGGTACCTCACGGCCAAGCCCGCCGCCTTCGCCTTCCTGATGTAGGCGGGCAGCACGGTCAGGCCCTCCTCATGGTAGAACACGCCATCATGGTCGAAGGGCACACCCTTGTTCCATCCGATCACGCTCACGCCTAGCTCCTGGTCAGGGGCGAGCACGATGCCCGGCAGCTTGGCATCATCCAGCTCGTGCAGAGCGCGGAATCCCCGCACGATGTCGTCGGTCGTGAGCGCGGGCATGTCCGCTCCCATGGACAGGATGCAGTCCGCGCCTGCTGCCCACGCCTTGTCGAACGCATCGTCATAGTGCGCATCGAAGGAGGGTCCCTCGTCGAAGGCGTAGCTGATGGGACGCGGCCAGGCGCCCGCATCCTCGAAGAGCGCGCGCATGCGCGGCATGTTCTCCTCAGGGGCGGTGGATATCACCAGCTCGTAGGCGTCATGCGCATCGTCGTCCGTGCTGGCGGCAAGCTCGTCGAAGGCCGCCATGCATGTCTCCACCACGTCGAAGAGCATGCAATGGTAGAGCACGCTCGCTGCCTCGGGCGTGAAGATGCCGTCCTTCAAGGTGGTGAGGCGCGTCTTTACGAGCCCAGGTTCGGGGAGCTTGCTGAATAGCAGCAAGACGTTCTTCCTCATCGGCATCTCCTCTGTCGCATTCTCCGCCCAGGGGGCATGACCTCTCACTCGAATAGAAGGGGATTCTCTCACAACAATGATATACTCAGCGTGCTTTATCACAGTAGAGCAGTAATGCAGTAAAGCGCTCTCATGATGCGAATAGGGAAGGAACGACATGAAGAAGACCCTCTTGAAGGTGGTCGGCGTTGCTTGCGCAGCGGCGCTCGGCATGTTCGCGCTGGCAGGATGCACGTCAGGGGAGAGCTCCTCTGCCTCCAGCTCATCTGCGGCATCCGAGGATGCGAGCGGGGATATCTCCACGCTCATCGTCGGCTTCGACAACAGCTATCCACCCTATGGCTACATCGGGGATGATGGCGAATACACCGGCTTCGACCTGGACCTTGCAGCCAAGGTCGCTGAGATGAACGGGTGGGAGCTGAAGCTCATGCCCATCGACTGGGACGCGAAGGATGCGCTCCTCGGTCAGGGAGATGTGAACTGCATCTGGAACGGCTTCACGATGGAGGGTCGCGAGGATGGCTACACGTTCTCCGAGCCCTACATGCTCAATGAGCAGGTGATCGTCACGCGCGCTGACTCCGGCATCGCCGGCGAGGCTGACCTTGCGGGCAAGGTGGTCATCACGCAGATCGACTCCGCTGCGCTCGATGTGCTGGAGGGCGACAAGAAGGACCTGGCTGATTCGTTCGGCCGCCTGGACACGGTGTCTGACTACAACAATGCGTTCCTCCAGCTGGAGAGCGGCACGGTGGACGCCGTTGCATGCGACCTGTCCATCGCTGCCTACCAGATGGCTGCGAAGCCTGGCGTGTACACGCAGCTGCCCGATGCCCTGAGCTCCGAGCACTACGCTGTCGGATTCAAGAAGGGCGACGATGCGCTGGCGGCCAAGGTCACCGATGCGCTCAAGGCGCTCTATGAGGACGGCACGGTCTCTGAGATCTGCGCCAAGTACGCCGATCAGGGACTCGACGAGAGCAATTGGATCTTGAAGTAGCGCATCAGCGCATCTTCATCGGGAAGGCTGTGGGCGCATGCGTCCGCAGCCTTCTTCTTGCGAGAGGGGATCGATCTTGGAATTCCAGGTCATGATGGGGCTTTTGGGCGAGGGGCTTCTGCTCACGACCCAGATATTCTTCGTCACGCTCATAGGCTCGCTTCCCTTGGGCGTGGTGGTGGCGCTCTGCCGAATGAGCCGCTTCGCGCCCTTGGCGTGGATAGCGAAGCTCTACATCTCCATCCTGCGCGGAACGCCGCTCATGCTCCAGCTCATGGCCATCATGTTCGGGCCGTATTACCTCTTCGGCATGCAGATGGGGCCGGATTGGAAGTTCTGGGCATGCGATATCGGGTTCATCTTGAACTACGCTGCGTACTTCGGCGAGATCTACCGCTCGGGCATCCAATCCATCCCGCGCGGTCAGTACGAGGCAGCGCAGGTGCTCGGGTACACGCGAGCGCAGACGTTCATGAAGATCGTGCTCCCGCAGGTCATCAAGCGCATCCTGCCTGCCATGGGCAATGAGATCATCACGCTGGTGAAGGATACATCGCTTGCGTTCGTGCTGGGCATCGGCGAGATGTTCAGCCAGGCGAAGGCGCTGGCGGCACGCGAGGTGTCCATGATCCCGTATGCCATGGCTGCGCTCATCTATTGGGTGTTCTGCCTGTTGATAGAGTTCGTCCTGAACAGGACCGAGAAGAGGATGGATTACTACCATGACTGATGGCGCATGTGCAACCGCTCCGGTCGTCGTCTGCCGCGATGCCACCAAGAGCTTCGGGAAGAACCAGGTCTTGAAGGGGATAACGCTCGAGGTGTGCAAAGGGGACGTCCTTGCCATCATCGGCCCGTCGGGTGGTGGCAAATCAACGCTTCTGCGCTGCCTCACGCTCTTGGAGACCATGGATGGAGGGAGCCTCTCCTACGGGGATGTGCAGGTGTGCGCAGATGATGGGTCGGGTCGTGCTGTCTATGGCGGCCGCGATGTCATCGCCACCGCCAAGACGCGCTTCGGGCTCGTGTTCCAGGACTTCAACCTGTTCCCGCACTATACCGTCTTGAGGAATGTGGCAGACCCGCTCACGAGCGTGCATAAGGTAGGACGCGCCGAGGCGGAGGAGCGCGGGCGCGCCCTCTTGGCGAAGATGGGGCTCGCGGGCAAGGAGGACATGGTCCCCTGTGAGCTCTCTGGCGGTCAACAGCAGCGCGTGGCCATCGCGCGAGCGCTCGCCATGAACCCGGAGGTGCTCTACTTCGATGAGCCCACGAGCGCGCTGGATCCTGAGCTCACGCGCGAGGTGCTTCGCGTCATCCGAGAGCTGGCCGAGGAGAAGATGACCATGGTGATCGTCACCCATGAGATGTCGTTCGCGCGCGATGTGGCCGACAAGCTCATCTTCATGGATGGCGGTCAGGTGGTGGAGCGTGGGCGTGCCGCTGAGGTCATCAACGCTCCGAAGCATGAGCGCACCCGCGCATTCCTCTCGGGATACGAATAGGATGGAGTCTGCGCTGGTGGTGCGAGCGTGATGCTCGGGTAGCCCACGGATGTACACCATCCGGTGTATTTCAGCAAAGGATAGATGACGATCGGTCGTCCTCCGCGATGGCGCGTGCGGCAGATGATAGGGTCTGCCTCACGATATCGAAAGGAGTTCGACCGATGACCGAGAACTTGCACGGACAGACCCCTCAGAGCGCATCAGGTGACGCGCCGGTGCCCGCACATCCTCAGCCGACGGCCTATCATGCGGCCTACGGCGTGAATCCTCCCGAGCCGCAGCAGGGGCATGCTGCTCCCACATCCTCCCTTCCTGCCCAACCGCATCAGCCCGCCGCATCTGCCCCGCATGCCGCTGCGAGCGCCCCGCAGGCGCACGCGTCTGCCGCAGGCGCCCACATGGGCCCTGCGCATGAGGCCCATCCCGCATCGGGTGCTGTGGCGAAGAAGGGGTCAGGTGCCAAGACGTTCCTGATCGCCTTCGCCGGCGCGCTCGTCGCGTGCCTGCTCGCGTTCGGCGTGGCTGCTGCCCTCGGCTTCGGCGGAGGGCGCGCAGGGGATGTGAGCCTGGGTGCGAGCACTGCGGGCAGCATCGAGGCCACCGAAGCGGAAGCATCCCTTGCTGAGGCCGTGGCTGATAAGTGCCTGCCGTCCGTGGCGTCCATCACCGTGTACTCTGAGGGGGCGGCCTCCACGGGCAACCCGCTCTACGATTACTTCAATGGGGGCTCCTCCAATGGCGGTGAGAGCGAGTCTGGCCTGGGTTCGGGCGTCGTGCTCTCTGCTGATGGCTACATCATCACCAACAATCACGTGGTATCAGGTGGCACGCGCTTCGCTGTCACCATCGAAGGGAACACCTATGAGGCGGACCTGGTCGGGTCCGATGCGAGCTCCGACATCGCCATCATCAAGGTGAAGGATGTGACGGACCTCAAGCCCATCGAAGTGGCGGATTCGGATGACATCACCATCGGCGAGTGGGTCATGTCCATCGGCAGCCCCTTCGGGCTGGAGCAGTCCGTGGCGACGGGCATCATCTCCGCCACGAGCCGTTCGCAGGTCATGGATGCCTCCCAGTACACGGGCGGCAGCAGCGAGATCGTCATCTACCCCAATCTCATCCAGACCGATGCAGCCATCAATCCGGGCAACTCCGGCGGCGCGCTCGTGGACCAGAATGGTCAGCTCGTGGGCATCAACACGCTGATAACCAGCTACTCGGGCAACTATTCCGGCGTCGGGTTCGCCATCCCCTCCAACTATGCCGTCGGCCTTGCGAAGGACATCATCTCCGGCAAGGAGCCCACGCATGCGCAGCTCGGCGTGAGCCTCTCGAACATCAACCCCTCCATCGCTGAGCGCTATGGGTTCTCCGCTGATGAGGGTGCGTATGTCTCGGCGGTCACCGAGGGAAGCGGAGCTGCGAACGCGGGCATCCAGAAGGGTGACATCATCACCGGGTTCGATGGCCTCGAGGTGTCCTCGGCAAGCGACCTGATGATGGATGTGCGCACCAAGGCTCCGGGAGATACGGTGACGATCACCGTGAATCGCGATGGCGAGGTACTGGAGCTCCAGGTGACCCTGGGATCTGATGAGGCGAGCCAGCGGGCGAAGGCTGAGCAGCAGCAACAGCAGCAACAGCAGAACAGCGGCCGCTCCGGCTCAGGTGCGATCGACCCCTATGGGCTCTTCGGCAACTGATCCGCATATCGAGCATCCACATATCTGGCTGTTGATCACCGGGCCGCTTCCGATATCGGGAGCGGCCTCTTCGTGCAATGGGGTAAGATATCCTGCGACTCTGCAAACCTTCGCGGAAAGGAACCGAGCCCATGGCTGAAGGGTACGAATACGAGCGAGTGCTTCTCAAGCTCTCCGGGGAGGCGTTGGCAGGAGACCAGGGATATGGCATCGACCCGAAGGTCGTCGATGACCTGGCAGAGCAGATAGCTGAGATCGTGAAGGACGGCGTGCAGCTCGCGGTGGTCGTGGGCGGCGGCAACATCTTCCGTGGCCTCTCGGGCTCAGCTGAGGGCATGGATCGCGCGCAGGCTGACTACATCGGCATGCTGGCCACTGTCATGAACGCGCTGGCCTTGCAGGATTCGTTCGAGCGGCACGGGGTGTTCTCTCGCGTGCAGAGCGCCATCAACATGCAGGAGGTGAGCGAGCCCTACATCCGCAGGCGCGCGCTGCGCCACCTGGAGAAGGGGCGCGTGGTCATCTTGGCGGCGGGCACGGGAAACCCCTACTTCACGACGGATACCACCGCGGCGCTGAGGGCATGCGAGCTGGACGTGGATTGCCTCATGAAGGCGACGAAAGTGGATGGCGTCTACGATTCCGATCCGAATGAGAACCCGGATGCGAAGCGCTTCGACCAGATCACGTACATGGAGGTCCTGAGCCAGGGCCTGAATGTCATGGATGCTACGGCAACGTCTCTGTGCATGGACAATGACATCCCCATGATCGTGTTCGACCTGATGAAGAACGGCAATATCAAGCGCGCTCTCAAGGGCGAGGATATCGGCACCGTCGTCGTGTCGAGCGAGGCGTGAGAACGTGATCGGATGATGAGGAGCGGGCAGCGCGCTCGCGAGAGAAAGGTAGGACGCCATGGCGGATGTAGATGAGATCATGATGGGGACCGAGGAGCGCATGGACAAGGCGCTCGCGGCATTGCACGATAACTTCGCCAGCGTGCGCACGGGGCGTGCGAACGCCATGGTGCTGGACCGGATCGTCGTCGACTACTATGGCGTGCCGACGCCGGTCAACCAGATGGCGGGCATCAAGAGCCCGGATGCGCACATGCTGGTCATCGAACCGTGGGACAAGTCGGCGCTGAAGGACATCGAGCGCGCTATCCTGGAGAGCGATCTGGGCGTCACGCCGAACAACGATGGGTCGGTCATCCGGCTCCCGTTCCCGGCCCTCACCGAGGAGCGCAGGCGCGAGCTGGCGAAGATGTGCAGCAAGTACGCGGAGGAGTGCCGCGTGGCCATCCGCAATGCGCGCCGTGACGGCAATTCTGACATCGAGAAGGCCCAGAAGAACGATGGGCTGCCGGAGGACGAGGCCAGGCGCGCTGAGGCTGAGATTCAGAAGCTGACCGACGCCCATATCTCTGATGTGGACGAGGCGCTGAAGAAGAAGGAAGCGGACATCATGGAGGTCTGATCCTCCAGCTGTCCGCTTTCGAGCGCTTGGGTGCGTTCATGAACAAGAGCCTAGAAGCCATATTCCCCGCGCCCCCAGAGGGTCTCTCGCTTGCCGAACTCGATGTGGCTTCCATTCCTGAGCATATCGCCGTCATCATGGATGGCAATGGCCGATGGGCGAAGAAGCGCATGATGAATCGGCTCAAGGGGCACAAGGCCGGGATAGAGGCGGTGCGCGAGACCATCCGGTGCGCATCTGACCTGGGCGTGCGCTATCTCACGATCTACTCGTTCTCAACGGAGAACTGGAAGCGGCCCGAGGATGAGGTCGATGGCCTCATGGACCTGTTCGCACGGACCATGCTCGCTGAGGTCGACGGTCTCGATGAGGAGGGCGTGCGCGTCATGACCATCGGGGACATGTCGGTGCTCCCGGCCGACACGCGTGCGGCCTTCGAGGCAGCCTGGGAGCAGACGCGCGACAATGACGGCATGACGCTGGTGGTGGCGGTCAACTACGGAAGCCGCTCTGAGATCGTCCGCGCTGCTAAGCTGCTCGCTGCGGAAGCAGCAGATGCAGCGTCTGCCTTCGACATCCAAGATATCGATGAGGACGCGCTTGCGCGGAGGCTCTATACCGCCGACATCCCCGATCCAGACGTCATCATCCGCACGAGCGGGGAGATGCGCCTCTCGAACTTTCTCCTCTGGCAGGCTGCGTATGCGGAGCTGGTGTGCACCGATACGCTCTGGCCGGACTTCGACCGATATGAGCTCTTGCGCTGCATCTTGGCATTCCAGGGGCGCAGCCGTCGATTCGGGGGCGTCTAGGTTGAGCGCGGCTGATGTCAAGGATGGCGCGCTCGAGCGAGCGGACGTGGACATGAGCGCGGTCGGCAGCTTGGAGGAGCTGGCGAATGCGGGCTTGACCGCGCGGCAGATGGCTGCTCGGCGGCGCCTGCACCAGCAGACCGCCATCCTCATCGAGCAAGAGAAGGCGCGCAGGTGCGCTGAGGAAGCGGGCGAGGTCTGCTTCGCCGATCTGGAGGAGAGCGCTCCGCGATGTCCTGACCTCGTGCTCTGTCCGGAGGATGCGCCGGACGGTCCGCCGTGGCGCTATGATCCAACACCGCATCAGCGGGCGAAGCGCGCGGAGAAGAAGGAGAAGCGCGCGAACACGCGCGAGCGCCTCAAGGACAGCGCTATCCAGAAGGCTCCTCGCAAGCTCAAGAACGCATCTGACCTGCAGGTGAGGTTCAGGACAGGGCTCGTCTACACATTGGTCACCATCGTCTGCATGTTGGCGGGCGACTATCCGACCATGGCATACTTCATGGTGGTGGCGGGCATCTGCTCGGGCGAGTTCTTCTACATGCTGAGATCGGATGCGAAGCTGCCGAACGAGGCGCTTGGCATCACCGGTGCGGTGCTCTACATCCCTGCCATGTACTTCTGGGGTCTGGCGGGAGCGATGGTGGTCACGATAGCGCTTCTGCTCGCGTTGCTGGTGTGGTATGTGTTCTGGCTCAAGGCGCGCGTGCAGGACGTGGGCGTGAGCTTCTTCGGTGCGGCATACACGGGCCTTCTGCTCGGTGGGTTCGTCATCATCCGCAAGTCGGTGGAGGATCCCTGGGGCGGTGCGGTGCTGCTCGTGCTGTTCCTGAGCGTTTGGGCCAATGATGCATTCGCGTACCTGGTGGGCAGCAAGATCGGGCGGCATAAGCTGGCTCCCCGCACGAGCCCGAAGAAGAGTTGGGAAGGGTTCGCGGCGGGGCTTGTGGGGTCATGCATCTTCTGGGTGATCCTCGCATTCATCCCCGGCATCCACATGGAGATCTGGATGGCCGTGCTCTTCGGTGCCATCTGCGCGATGGCGGAGGTCTTGGGCGATCTGGCGGAGAGCCGCATCAAGCGCAATTCGGGATTCAAGGATTCGGGCACGATGATGCCGGGGCATGGTGGCTTGCTGGATAGGTGCGATTCGCTCTTCATGGCATCGGTCACATCCGCCATCCTGCTCCTTCTAGGAGGTTGCATTCCCTATGGGGTCATTTGAGAAGGCATCCGCGCGTGAGGAAGAGGGTCGTCCGCGGCGCATAGTGGTCCTCGGGTCCACGGGATCGATCGGCACGCAAACGCTCCAGGTAGCTGCCATGCATCCTGAGAGGATCGAGGTCGTCGGCCTGTCGTGCCATAGGAACATGCGCCTCATGGAGGAGCAGGCTGAGCGCTTCGGCGTTGCTCGCACGGCCATCGGTGCCGAGAGCGCGCTCGAGCTCATCCAGGATGATGGCGTTGATGTGGTCGTGAATGCCTTGGTGGGCGCAGCGGGGCTCGAAGCCAGCATGCTCGCGCTGGCCTCGGGGCGCGTGCTGGCGCTCGCGAACAAGGAATCGCTCGTCGTGGGCGGTGATCTCATCATGCCGATGGTGGACGGTCCGGGTCAGCTGATGCCGATCGACTCAGAGCATGGTGCCATCTATCAGTGCATGGTGGGAGAGGTGCCTGCTGAGGTCGAGCGCCTTTGGGTGACCGCATCCGGTGGTCCCTTCCGCGGCATGACGCGCGAAGAGCTCGCGGATGTGACGGCAGCGGATGCCCTTGCGCATCCCACGTGGAGCATGGGGCCCAAGATCACCATCGACTCATCCACCCTGATGAACAAGGGGTTGGAGGTCATCGAGGCGCATCATCTCTTCCAGATGCCCTATGAGCGGATCGAGGTGCTCGTGCAGCCGCAGAGCGCTATCCACTCCATGGTCGAGTTCGTGGATGGGTCGGTGAAGGCGCACCTGGGCGCGACGGACATGCGCATCCCCATCCAATATGCGTTGAGCTGGCCTGAGAGGTGGCCCTCACCTGCTGAGCATGTCGATTTCCGCACGATGCCGGCGATCGAGCTGGGTGCGGCGGATACGGATGTGTTCCGTTGCCTCGACCTTGCCGTGCAGGCAGGGCGCACGGGCGGCACGATGCCTGCGGTCATGAATGCGGCTAATGAGGTGGCCGTGGCGGCATTCTTGGAGGGCGCATGCGGCTTCCTGGACATAGAGGCATGCATCGATCAGGTGATGGCGGCGCATGATGCTGAGGCGGTCTCATCCTTGGAGCAGCTCAAGGCCGTGGATGCCGAAGCGCGTGCACATGCATCGGAGCTCTTGGCATCTGTTCGCTGAGCATCTGCTGTTCCAGCATCGGGGCGTGGATCGGGTTCGACATGCGACAGCGCATCGTCGGGGTGTCCGGCTCCCTCTGAGGTGCCATCTGCAAGGGATGGGTTGGGTACGCAGGATGCTTCCGGTGTGCTCGCATCAGCTTCCCTCTGCTCTTCTTCGGCAGGTTCGGGGGATGGTGCGGCAGCTGGCTGCGTCGACGCTCCTCCTGTTTCCTCTGCGGCGGATGCTCTCTCTGTGGGGAAGGGTGATATGACCCCAGGCGAGCCGAACGCGAAGGAGGCGCTATCGGTGACGGAGGAGATGTCCCAGCCAGAGCAATCGAGGACCAGCAAGGGACACTGGCGGAACGTCGCGTTCATGGTCGTGATGGTGGCGGTGCTCCAATCCTCTGCCCCGAGGATGGACTCCAGCGCCTGGCATCCATTGAATGCTTGGAGGAGCGTGTAGCTTCCCGAGAGGTCCCAATCCCGCGCATCCACGTCCTTGAGGGACGTGCATCGATAGAACGCGAGCTGCAACGCGTCAGGGCGCGCAGGGGAGGCGAACGCAGGCGGCAGATGCACCTCTTCGAGCGCCGTGCATTCATAGAACATGGAGGAGCAGCTCGTGAGCGCGGGGATGCGCCATGCCGAGAGGTCAAGGGATCGCAAGGATGAGCATCGCTCATACATCCGCATGGCACAGCTGACGCGCTCCATGGCGGAGGTGGGTAGAGGGTCGATGCGCTTAAGCGAGCTGCATCCGGCGAACATGGCCATCGTGTCTGTCAGGTCGGATGAGAATGAGGCGATGAAGTCTGTGGGGAGGGAGGCGAGCATGGTGCATCCGAAGAACATCCATGAGGCATCGCGGATGGGCGCAGGGTCGATGGCGCCGCTTTCGATGGCCTCGATGATGGAGAGGGAGGACATGCCCTGGAACCACCTGCTGGCATCGCGTGGTCGGAGAGGCGTGCGCATGGCATCGGATGTGGCAGCAACGCGCGTGATGCGCTCAGCTCCTGCTGTCCACGGGCAGCTATCAGGTGCGAAGCTGCTCCAAAGGATGTTCGCCATGCCCTGCTCTTCGAGCCCTCGGAAGGTGGCTTGCAGGAGCGCACCATCGGAGCTGGATGGCACGTCGATCCCGCGTCCGAACATGAGGGTCGTTCCGCTCGGTGCGGCATAGAGGGCGGCATAGGCGCGGTCTGTCCTCTCGCGCATGATCGTGATGGGCTCCCTATCGGATCCGTGCGCATCGTATATCAGCTGCATCGCGTCACGCGAGGTGAGGGCGCTTCCGAGCCCATCACGGTACCAGTGCCCATCGAAGAAGCGGACGGATGGGTGGGGAGAGCCCGAGGTGAGGTTCGCCACGGTCATGGTAGGGGGAACGGAGAGCACCGAGAGCGCGTCTGTGCGAGCGAGGGAGATCCCGCATCCGATGCGCCATGCGCCGAGGTCGAGCTCGACGAGCCGGGGGCAGCATGCGAACATCTCAACAGCGCCGATCACCTCTGCGCGCAGCTTCCAGGCTCCCACGTCAAGGGCATCCGCATTCGTGCCATAGAACATGCGCTCCACATCGCGGCAGACGCTCATGTCGAGGAGCGCGAGCCCGTCGATGCTGCGGATCGTCTCCATCTGCGTGAACCATGTGCGGCATGAGAGCGGTTCGAACGGGCGCGTGATGCGCACTTCGGAGATGGCGTAGGGCTTCCAGAGGGCAGCTGCCTCCTCTCCGCTCTCTGTGATGTTGCGGATCTCCCGCGCAAGCCTCATCCCGTCGCGCACCTCAGGGGCACGCGCACCCTCATCCATGAGCATGGAGAACGTGCCATCTCCCTTGTCGTAGATGGCGGCGTATGCATCCATCTCGCCATAGGTGGTCGAGCTGCGGTGAAAGGCGAGGCGTTCGTGGGGGCCTGTTCCGTCGAAGGTCTCGCTCAGATGCCGAGCGAGGTCCGTCGAGGAGAAGGCGATGCCCGTGTCATCCGATATCCAGGCGCCAGGGGAGTGGATGATGCCGTCATCAGAGACGATCGCAGCGGCCTTGGGAGCTGATCGCACATCGGCCTTATTGGATGTGATGAACACCTCGAGCTCGCTGGATGCGGGGAACACATCCCACGCGTCGCGTCCATCCAGGTTCGCTTGCATGCCCGAGATGTCGATGTAGCGCAGGGATGCGCATCCCTTGAAGAGGTTCATGCAGCTGCTGAGGTGCGGCATGCCAAGATGGCTGAGGTCGACATGCTCCATGCTGCTGCATCCTGAGAACATCCCGCTGATGTAGCGAAGGCGCGGGCAATGGATCGATCCCAGGTCGCTTATCTGGCGCAGCGAGGTGCAGCCCTCGAACAGGGAGCGCACATCCTCGCAAGCGGGCATCTCGAGGCTGCCCGACTCGACATGCTCCAAGCTCGTGCATCGATAGAACAGGTAGGAGATGTCCCGCAGGCTCGTCTTGTCCCATCCTGCGAGGTCGATCGTGTGCAGGGAGGTGCATGATGCGAACGCCGATGAGGCTGATGCGATGTTCCGCATGTCCCACGTTCCGATGCCCTGGATATCCTCGAGGCGCGTGCAGCCAGAGAACATCCAGGCGATGCTCGCGGAGGCGGTGCGGTCGCCATCGGCATGGACCGCGGGACTGATGCCCGACACATCTGCGGTGGCGAGCTGGCTCATGCCCTGGAACCACCCCGTCATATCGAGCACGCTGATGGGATGCACGGCGGCGCTCGCACCGGATGCGATGCGCTGTATCTTGGATGCGCTCTCGTGCCATGGGCGACTGCCCGCATGCGCGAACCCCTGCGTTCCATCCTCCATCCCACGCCATGAGCTCTTGAGGGACATGCTCTCATGCATCGGGGGGATGTCCTCTCCCCTGTCGAAGAGGAGGAGGCATGCATTGGTCGATGCGTCTTCGTAGAGCGCAGCGTATGGCTCTTGCACCTCATCCGGGAGGGGCGCGATGCTGAGCGTGTTGGAGATATGCGCATCATCGGTGAGCCATGCGAAGGCGAGGCCGGTGGCGATGAGGAGGCATCCGACGGCGCAGGCGGCAGCTGCGATGGCCACAGCCCTCGCCATCTGGTCGAGCGATCCGCTTCGCATCTTGCACGCATCCATCACATCACCCCGATCGATCAGTCGTCCATAGAGACGCTCGCGTGCGCTTGCGTGTCGTAGGCGCTGCACGCCTCCGCTGCGCTTGCGAAGCCCTCGGACTGGATGGCGTGCGCGACCACGTTGATGGCAGCCTCGCTGATCCCCACGTCCTCGGTCAGGTTCGCGAGCGTGACCGCATCGAATACGCTCGGGGTGGAGGCGCCCGAGGCGAGCTTCGCGTCATAGAGGTAGCGGTATGTGCGCTGCCCGTCAGCGAGCTTGGCCTCTCCGACTTGCTTCCATGCGGGATCCACCGCATAGGTGAAGAGGTCGGTGTCCGTTTGGGGTGCGACCATGCCGTCCACCAATGCATCTCCGCTGAATACGGGAACGCTCACATCCACGGCCACATATGCGTCAACGCTGCCCTTATTCGTCACGGTGGGGTCCTTCGCGGTGGTCTGCATCGGCTTCATGCCCTTCGCCGCCTCGGGCGAGAAGGAGGGTTCCGTGAGCTCTATCTTGAGATCGGTGTCGAGGGAGAATGGGTTCGTGGCGCTCGCCGTGGCCGTGAGGTAGGCTGTTGCGGCGCCGATGCTCACGGCGCATATCAGCGCACCGCAGGCGAGCATGGCTCCTGTCCTCCTCGCATCCGTGGTAGCATCTGTTCGTTTGCTCATGCATGTCCTTTCGATCGGTGGTCGGTGCATCGTTGTCGTGGCAAGAAAGATCCGAGCGCGGCGCTCGCAAGAGCGAGGGTGAGCATCGATGCCGCCAGCGTGACCTTGTGGGCGCTGACCCAGCTGAGGGCGGTGCCCACATGAGGGATGTGCGCACGGACGGTGCCCGTCACCTCCTCGAAGGGCACGGGCCTCATGTCGGGCGATTCGTTCGCATCTCCTTTCGTCTCTATCAGTCCTCCCCTCTCCTCGATGCTCACTGCTCTATGGACGCAGACGCTCTGGTCTGTATCGCCTTGGGTGAAGGCAACGATGTCATCGGGCTGCACCTGCGCGCCTGATATGCCCTCATCCACGAATGCGAGGGAGCCCAAGGGGATCGCGGGGGCCATGGATGGAGAGGTGACCGCGTAGGCCCTGAATCCGCATGCGGCAGGGATCAGGACGAGCCCGGCCAGCGCGAGCGCGAGCACGACCATGGCGCCCATGCCGACCACGAGGACGCGCCTCATCGCGAACCGCGCTCTCATCGCGGGCCTCCCTTTCCGCTGAGCTTCGATGGGATGCGGGTGGCTGCATGTTGCTTGCGCACGTGGTAGGCCACGGTCAAGGACAGTGCGAGCGCAAGCCCTGAGAAGATGATGGCAGGCGCGAGGGGAGCTCCATCGCCGGTCTGCGGCAGCGTGCACAGCGACCTTGCTGGGGGCGCAGGCTCTTCAGGGTTCGAGATCCAGACGGTCTGGCTCTCGGATGCGGCATCCTCATGGGTGGCGACGATGCTCCCGTCTGCGATCAGCCGCTCGTAGATCACGAGGCGCTTGCCCGTGAGGGCTGAGGCATCCACCGGAAGGTCGAGCATGACGGTCCCCGATGGGCTCTCTGGCGCGAACTGGATGCTCGCAGCGATCTTGTTCCCGGCCGCGTCGCAGAGCGGTTCGGCTGCAAGGTGCCCGCTCGCTCCCTCCGTGACGAGCATCACGGTCCCGAAGAGGGAATAGGTGGACCCGGGAGTGAGGTGCTCGTAGGCGACCTCGTCGGTGATCGTGAGCTCGGGTGAGGGAAGGGTGCAGTCCTCGCCGGTCTGTGCATCGAACGCGTGCGTGGAGATGCGGGGCGTGCGCACGACGACGGTCTGCGCGTCGTTCTCGGGGCTCTCATGGACGACCAGGTCCCTGCCGTCGCGCGTGAGCGTCTCGTATACCACGAGCTCAGCGCCATCGGGCATGCCCGTGGCATCGAAGGAGAACGTGACCGCTGTGGTCCCTGTGCTCGCAAGCGGCGTGAATGCGATGGTGCTCGCGATCGCATCCCCCTCAGCATCGAGGACCGGCTCTGCCTTGCGCTCGCTCTCAGCTCCCACCTTCCTCATCAGGCTTCCCGTGAGCGTGTATTCGGCACCCTCCTCGAGGCCGCTGTAGCTGACGCGATCCTCTATCTTCGCCGATGCGCTCGCGATGATGTCCTTCTCATCCGTCACGCGATCGAGCGCGTAGGTGTTGATGCGCGGAGCCAGCACATCCACGCTCTGACCCTGATCGCTCATATCCTCATGGCTCGCCACGACCTCTCCCGTGACAAGGTCGATCACCTCTTCGAAGCAGACGAGGCGCTCTCCCGCGTAGGCGAAGGCGTCGAAGGTGAACGTTACTTCACAGCTCCCCGACGGCGTGGCTGGGGTGAGGTCTGCTGTGGATGTGACGGGCTGTCCCATGCTGTCCTTGACCGCGTCCCCGCTCGCAGCATCCATCAGGCGCCCTTGGATCTGGTAGGGGTTCCCGGGTGTGAGGTTGCCATAGTCCACCCTATCTGTGATGCGCGCATCCCTCACAGGGAAGATGTGCTTCGAGGAGTCCGTTGCGCTCTTCGCGTAGGTCGTGATGGTCGCAGGTGGCGTCACACGGTCCTCGATGTCCCCCAAGGGCACGCTCAGGCCGTGCGCCGTCACGGTGATGGCATCCAGCTTGATGAGGTCGAGCCCTTCGTTCGCCTTCGCGCGCAGCTCGGTGAGCGCATAGGTGTCATAGGGGAGCGCGCCGAGGCTGTCATCGGGTGCGGTCATGTCCCCATCGGCGGTGAGGCCGAACCAGATGCCCGCATCAGGGTCCACCTCGCGTGCGCCATCAACGGGCGCATCCTCTGCATCGCTGCTCTCTGCCATCCCGCCCCCAGAGACGGCATCCAACAGGTGGTCGTTCGCGTTCGTCTTGTGCGTGTGCGGATGCCACTGTGCGCTCGTGCTCACGACTCCGTTGTCATCGGATGCGAGGACGTGGCGCTCGCCTGTGGTGAGGGATTCCAGCACGAAGGGAACGCGTGCGAGCCGGCTCTGGTCGGTCTCGAGCACCTTGCGGAAATCGAGGTCGCCGCGCTTCACCTGGTCGTGGCAGGCGTGCGCATGGCTGAGGCTCACCATCTGGCCGTCGTGCTCGATCTGGAAGGTGCGCACGGCAGCATCGCTCGCAAGGTATCCGCTGCCTGCTGCCACCTCCTGCACCTCGTAGGTGCCGAACGGCAGCGCGTCGCTTCCCGTTCGGGCGGAACCACCCTCTGAGGTGATGCGGGCTACCACCTCTCCCGGTCCGAACATGACGCCATCCACGCAGACCGCCTGCGCGCTGGCATTGCGGATCTGGAACGTCGTGCCATCAAGGGATGCTGCACCCAGCGGCTCGGTGCTCCCGCTCTCCGCATCCCGCTTCTCGATCAGCATCCCGCCGCGCATGATGTCCTGGGGGACCGTCTGCGCTTGCGTGAAGGCGATCGTCTCCGATGTGCCCTGTGCTCTCAAGGGGATGACGCGCACCTCAGGGTCGATTCGGTAGCCCTCGGGCGCTGACACCTCCTGCATCGTCACCGTGCCGAGCGGAAGGCAAGCATCCCCCGATCCCGTGCGGAAGAGGGCATCCCCGCTTGCGAGGTGATTCTCGTCGAGCAGGACGCATCCGCTCTCATCGGTCTTGAGCCGCCAGATGCGATCGGGGGTCAGACCGCTCGC
This sequence comes from uncultured Eggerthellaceae bacterium, assembly GCA_910589125.1. Taxonomy (GTDB): domain Bacteria; phylum Actinomycetota; class Coriobacteriia; order Coriobacteriales; family Eggerthellaceae; genus MGBC163016. Next base: position 315,678 of record CAJURX010000001.1, on the reverse strand, counting down.
CCCCTTCGCCTCTGCGAAGAGCTCTCGGTAATGCCTCACCTCGAAGAGGGCGCCCGCCAGCGTTGCGTCACCTTGGGGCGTGGGGTTCGCGGTCACGGCATCGACCTTCCGGATGATGAGGTCGGCGTCATAGCTCTGGGGCACATCGGCCGCATCCACGCGTGCGGTCTCGCCCGCTTTGACGGTCACGGTGTGGATGGTGCTGCTGTGGGCGAATCCGCTGCCCTGGGTGGAGCTCGCGTTCTCTCGCATGTAGTAGGTGCCATCCTTCAGCCGTTTCGACGTTCCGTGCCCGTTCGCATCGAGCGCGATCGAGCACGCAAGGCTCGTGCATGCCGCATCTGCGAACACGTCGTAGGTGATGCCCTCGAATCGGTAGCTGGGGCCGTGTGCGCTCAGCTCGGGAGCGGATGAGGTCTTGGCTATCTCGATATCGCCTGAGGGCAGCACCTCGAACTTGTAGATGCCCACACCCGGCTGGTTCGCGATGGATGGGCCCACGAACCCGAGCACCACATAGGGGCGCGCAGCTTCGGTGCACACGTCCAGCACGCGCAGCGCCATCTGCCCGTAGCAATCATCGGGTGAGACGCCGTTGCCCACGGGATTGCGCGCATGGCTGCATTGGAGCCCGAAGTTCGCCGTCTCGTATCCGGTGTTGTAAGGGGTGTTCACAGGCCAGCGCTCCGAGTGGAAGCTCTGGTCCTCTATGGTGAAGTCGCCGAACTCGAAGACGTAGTTGAAGTAATGCCGCGCCGCTTGGCCCGCGCTCGGGTCGAAGAGGAAGTTCGATACGCCACGGGCGGCGATGTCATCCCAGCTCGCTCCCTCAGCCCATGCGATGTACTCATAGAGGCTCGTAGGGTCGTCGATCCACGAGTAGCAGTAGGGACCTGTGCTGATGCAGGCGTTCCAGTGGAGGTCGTCGGGTTTGGGATTCGGCCACCAATAGTTGATGTACGTGCCGAAGGGCAGCGTGCGCCCAGGTGTGAGCGTATCCAAGTTCAGGCTGTCGAAGACGACGTCGGGAACGTAGGCGAGCGATGAGGAGGATGCGGCGTGCGCTGGGGCCGCGAACAGGTCGAGCAGGGAGGGTGCATCCGTGCGCACCTCTGCGCTCAGGACCGTTCGTGGGGATGCTGCGATCTCGAGCATGCCAGTCGCAGGGTCCCATGATGCCGACTGCCCCTCGATCAGCTCCATCTCCTCCTCGCTCCCGTTCAAGCGCACATGGATATCGGAGAGCGCGATGTGCCCTGCGGTGGCGGGGTCCGCCACGGGGATGGTGGTCGTCACGTCCAAGGCGGGAGAGGTGATGGGCGCATCCGGTGCTGGCGTCACGCGGAAGTCCCCGCAGGCGATGGTGACATCCGTCTGGCAGGTCTGCTCTTCCTGGAAGTCAGTGGGCAGGAGCAGTTGGAGCTGGCAAGCGAAGGGCGCATCTGCGCCGTCGCGCTCGAAGAGCGCCTTGGGGAGATAGGCCAGGCCGGTGTGCGCGTCGAAGGTGCATCCTTCCACGATATCTCCGTCATTGGTCATCATGGTGAAGACGTGGTCAGTGGGGCTTCCCAGGCCGTTTTGCACGGATTCGCAGGCCACCGCTATGAGGTGGTCGGATCCCTCACCGGGGTCCAGGAGGTCTGCGCTCGCGTCGTATTGCGCCGCGATGATGCCCATCCAGTCATCCCGGGCATAGATGGCATCCAGCGTTCGGTCCTCGCCTGCGGCTGCGACATCGAAGAGCGTGCTCTTGATGTAGAGCGTGTGCCCGCTGTCGGTGCAGCGGTTCGCATCCATCCCGAAGAGAGCGGATAGAGCGGCAAGGGGAGATGCGTCCTCCCTTGCAGGCACGAGCGCCTCATCCATGGTGCGGCTCACGTACTCATCGCGTGGCTCATAGGCCCTTCGCATGCTCAGGTCGCTCTCGTCACCATCGGCTTTGGACGTGCCCGCATCGGCATATGCCTGCATGGGCATCAGTGCCAACGCGCATGCCATCAACGTCTTGAGCAGCGCACCTCTGATGCGCTTCGCCATCTTGCCGCTCCTCGCCATCGAGCCTCCTCATCTCCGTCGCTTCGATGCGCTCATCAGGGAGGGGTCCTCACGGGAGGCGCATCGGATGTCCACCGATCATGAGGCCGCCATCTGGCGCTTCCTTGACAAGCGGTGCGCATCTGATCGCCATCGCGCCTGCGCGATCTGGTGCTCGGCGCCTCAACGATCGCGCATGCATTCGCACGCATCCTTCATCGATCTGTGATGATCTCGTCGAGGACCTTCACAAACCCTTCTCGGGTCTGGATAATGGCGCGAACGACTTGCAAGGGGTCTGCGACGGAATGGGGCTTGCTTGGACATCCTCTTCATGATCTTCTCGGCTGTCATCGCCATCGGGTTCATCGTGCTCATCCACGAGGGCGGCCATTACCTGGCTGCGCGCGCATTCGGCGTGCGCGTGACCGAGTTCATGCTCGGGCTCCCTGGTCCTTCTGTCGGCTTCGTGGCGGCAGGCACCCGGTTCGGGGTGACCGCCGTGCCGCTCGGTGGATACGCGCGGGTCTGCGGCATGGAATCCGGTGGGATCAGCCCTCATGCGAAGCGAGCGCTCCAGCTGATATATGAGCGGGGCGCTGCCACTGAGGAGGAGGTCGCGTGCGCGCTCGGCATCGAAGAGGATGATGCCTTCGAAGCGCTCGATCAGCTCGCTGAATGGGGTTCGATCGCGCGTCCGGCGCGCAAGGATGCCGCACGGGCATGGAAGACACCCGCCGTCACGCCCTCTGCGCGCGCTCGTCGAAGCGCAGCTCGCCTCTGCCAACCCGCACCTGCGAGCGCAGAAGCGGGAACACCGCGCCATGTGGATGACATGGATGCCTTCTTCGCACGCGAGCTCGCCTGTCAGTATCGGATGCTCCCGTTCTGGAAGCGCTCGGTCATCCTGCTCGCGGGCATCGGCATGAACCTCGCATTCGCCATCATCGCATTCGTCATCGTGTACTCGGTCATCGGCGTGGATTATGTGAGCGCCCAGACCGGCGAGGTGCAGCATCTCACGCTCACCGTGGGTCAAGCCATCCAGGCGGGCATCGGCGCCATCATCGCCACGTTCCAGGCCATACTCTCGCTCTTCCATCCTGCGACCGCAGGAGAGGCCGTCTCGAACTCCACGAGCGTGATCGGGATCGCGGTCATGTCGGCGGACTTCTTCGCGAAGGGCGTAGCCGATGCGCTCTTCTTCATGGCGGTCATCTCCATCTCGATCGGCCTCATGAACCTGATACCCATCCTCCCCTTGGACGGCGGCCGCTTCTTGGTGGAGATCATCCAGAGGGTCACGCGGCGCCAGGTGCCCGCGCGCGTCATGGGAGCCGTCTCCATGGCGGGCATGGCGCTGTTCTTGGCATTCTTCGCCTTCATGCTCAACCAGGACATCCAGCGCTTCGTGCTCGGTGGGTGAAACGCGCCTAGCCTTGCGATAAGATATGGTCGAAGGACACGCATTGACCGCATCTCGCGAAAGGCTGCCGATGACTGAATCTGCTCCGAACCAGCGCACGCGCACGGTGATGGTAGGCGGCGTTCCGGTCGGCGGAGGCTCGCCGGTGGCGGTGCAATCCATGCTCTGTGCGCCCGAGGATGACGCGGGGGCGAACATCGAGCAAGCGTGCCGTCTGGCCGAGGCTGGATGCGAGATAGCGCGCATGGCCGTCCCGCGGCGCGAATCGCTCGCGGTGTTCTCCAAGGTGTGCGACGCCAGCCCCATCCCCATCGTGGCGGACATCCACTTCGACGCGAAGTGCGCGATCGAGGCTGCGTGGCGTGGCGCGTCGGCGCTGCGCATCAATCCCGGCAACATCGGGGGCTTGAGCGAGACCGACCTGGTCATCGCAGCTGCGCGTGGAGCTGACATTCCCATCCGCATCGGGGTGAACGCAGGTTCGCTCCAGCAGGATATCGCGGCGCGCACCGACCTCACGCTGCCCGAGAAGCTCGCTCGGAGCGCTGTCGAATACGTCAGGCACTTCGAGGACGTCAAGGGCTTCAAGAACATCGTCGTGTCAGCCAAGGCGCATGACGTGATGACCACCGTCAAGACCTATCGGCTCCTCGCGAGGGAGATCCCAGAGGTGCCGCTGCACATCGGCGTCACCGAGGCGGGGACCGCGCTGCAGGGAACGGTGAAGTCGTCTGCAGGTCTCGGCATGCTCCTCGCCGAGGGTATCGGGGACACGCTGCGCATGTCGCTCACCGACGATCCGGTCCTCGAGGTGCGCGCGGCATGGGCGCTCCTCTCCGCGCTGGGCATCCGGCAGAGGACACCTGAGATCGTGAGCTGCCCCACGTGCGGGCGCTGCAAGGTTGACCTGATCTCCATTGCGAACGAGGTGGAGGAGCGCCTGCGCACCGTCGAGAAGCCCATCCGCGTGGCGGTGATGGGGTGCGTGGTGAATGGCCCTGGCGAAGCGAAGGACGCTCATGTGGGCGTGGCCTGCGGGGAGGGGCAAGGGGCGGTGTTCGCTCATGGTAGAATCGTCCGCAAAGTGGAAGAGGGCAAGATCATCGATGCCCTCATGAAGGAGATCGAGAGCCTCTGAGAGCGCGCGTGCGCTGGCGGGCGATCTGGAAGGAAGATGCGCGATGCCTGGGATACTGCATCTCAAGAACCTGTACGTCCCGACGCTCAAGGAGGACCCAGCAGACGCTGATATCGCGAGCCACAAGCTGTTGCTCCGTGCGGGGATGCTCCGCAAGACGGCAAGCGGCGTCTACACGTTCTTGCCCTTGGGCTTCCGCGTCCTCAAGAAGATAGAGGAGATCGTCCGCGAGGAGATGGACGCGACGGGCGCCTATGAGATCATGATGCCTGCGCTCCAGCCCTCAGAGCTCTGGTTGGAGAGCGGACGATGGGATGATTACGGCCCTGAGCTCATGCGCCTCTCCGACCGCCATGAGCGCGGCTTCTGCCTTGGGCCCACCCATGAGGAGCTCATCACCTCGCTCGTGCGCGACGAGCTGCGCAGCTACAAGCAGCTGCCGCTCACGCTCTATCAGATACAGGTGAAGTTCCGCGACGAGATACGCCCGCGCTTCGGCCTGCTCCGCAGCCGCGAGTTCATCATGAAGGATGCGTACTCCTTCCATGATTCGCAAGCATCCCTCCAGGAGACCTACGATGCCATGAGCGACGCCTATGGCAGGATCTGCGACCGTTGCGCGCTGGAGTGGCGTGCGGTGGAGGCCGATTCGGGCCAGATCGGCGGCAAGGTGACCACGGAGTTCATGGCGCTCGCGGAGAGCGGCGAGGCGGAGCTCGTCTATTGCGATTGCGGCTATTCGGCGAACACAGAGGCGGGCGAGTGCATCCCGCATCCCACGGCACATGATGTGGCCGAGCTCAAGAAGGTGTCCACGCCGGGCATCCACACCATCGAGGAGCTGGCGGAGTTCCTGGGGATACCGGAGACCTCTACGGTCAAGGCGCTCTCGGGCAAGGATGCCGATGGCGGCTTGGTCGTGCTCTTCGTGCCTGGCTCCCATGAGCTCAATGAGATAAAGGCGTGCCGCGCGGTGGAGGGCTTCGAGCTCCTCTCCGATGATGAGATGGAGGCATTCGGCCTGCACAAGGGCTCCATGGGCCCGGTCGGCCTTCCGGACGGTGCACGCGTCATCGCGGATGCGTCGCTCAAGGGCGTCCCGCACTGGGTGGTGGGCGCCAATGAGGAGGGAGCGCACTATCTGGGCGCTGCTCCAGGGCGCGACTTCACGGTGGACGGGTGGGCGGACCTCTGCGTCGTCAAGCCGGGGGATTCCTGCCCTGAGTGCGGCTGCTCGCTCAAGGGCGCGCGCGGCATCGAGGTCAGCCAGGTGTTCCAGCTGGGAACGAAGTACTCCGAGAGCATGCGCGCCACCTATCTTGACAAGGATGGCAAGGAGAAGCCGTTCATCATGGGCTGCTATGGCGTGGGCGTCTCGCGCACGCTGGCTGCCATCGTCGAGCAGCACAACGATGCCGATGGCATCAAGTGGCCGCTGGCCGTGGCGCCGGCCCATGTGTGCGTGATCCCGCTCGTAGTGGGAGATGACGTGGTCCATCCCAAGGCTGAGGAGATCGCACGCGCGTGCCAGCAGATGGGATTCGAGGTGGCGATCGATGACCGCGACGAGCGTGCGGGCGTCAAGTTCGCCGATGCCGACCTGATCGGCTGGCCGCTGCAGATCATCGTGGGCAAGCGAGGCCTCGCCGAGGGCAAGGTGGAGCTCAAGCGCCGTCGCACGGGCGAGCGCAGCGAGTTCCTGGTGGACGCGCTCCCTGAGATGCTCGCCTTCGCCAATCGCAAGATGATGGATATGCACAAAGGGGGCGTCACCATCTTCTCAGGGCTCTTCGACTGAGAGCAAGGCAGCAAACCATTCGGTGACACATGGCGGCGCGTCTGATATCGGGCGCGCCGTTTGCGTCATCCTTGCATGGAGCAGGAGATCGCGAGAGCAAGGAGGCGCATCATCATGTCGAACATCACAGATCCCTTCCGCCAGATATTCCTCGCTGGCGTCGGCGCATTGGCCATGGGGGCTGACAAGTCCCAGGAGATCATCGACGCGCTGGTCAAGAAGGGCCAGATAACGGTCGATCAGGGCAAGGAGATAGCCTCAGAGCTGAAGGCGGATGCAGCCGAAGATGCTGCAGGCCTTCGCGAGGATATCATCCGCGCGCAGATGCAGACCATGACCAAGGAGCAACGGGACGCGTTCGCTGCACGCGTGGCCGAGATGGCTGCGAGCGTGGATGGCGATGACGCCCTGCGCGCGCAGGAGGCCTCAGAGCTGTAGGTGGTGTCAGGCGACGAAGAGGATCGCTCCGAGCGTGAGCCCTCCTCCGAAGCCGACCAGCACCACGTTGTCGCCCTCATGGACACGGCCAGCCTCATAGGCATCGGCCAGCGCCATGAGCACGCTGGATGCGCTCGTGTTGCCCACGGTGCCGATGGATACCTGGATGCGTTCCATCGGCACCTTCAGCTTCTTGGCTGAGAAGCTGATGATGCGCTCGTTGGCCTGATGGGGCACGATGAGCGACACCTCGTCGATCGGCACGCCTGCGCGCTCGCATACCACGCGCACCGCATCTGCCATGGCCTTGCTGGCCCATTTGAATATCTTCTGCCCTTGCATCGTGATGAAGGGATGGATCCCTTGGTCGAGCTCCTCGGGCACCTCATCCAAGGAGGCCGCCATGATGGCCCCTGGGCTGTCGAGAGTTGCGTCCCCGAAGGGAAAGGTGCCAAGGTCGCGCAGCTGCGCACAGGCGAGCGCGAGCGTGGGATCATCGGTGTTCTGGAGGAATCCGCTCAAGATGCCCGGTGCGGCCTCATCCCATTCCAGCACCACGGCTCCCGCGCCATCTCCGAAGAGCACGCAGGTGGACCGATCGGTCCAGTCGGTGATGCGGCTCAGCCTGTCAACGCCTATGACGAGCGCGGTGCGCATGTCGTTGCCCTGCGAGATGCGCAGGGGAGCATCACCGTCCCTGTGCGCGAGCGCGGAGGCCTCCATCATGTTGGCGGCCACCTCCATCCCGTAGACGCATCCGGCGCATGCTGCATTCAGGTCGAACGCGACAGCGTTCGCAAGCCCGAGGCGCGCCTTCACCATGCTCGCCTGCGAGGGCACGACCGTGTCAGGCGTGATGGTCATGCAGATGAGGAGGTCGACATCTCCTGCGCTGACGTTCGCTCGCTCGAGCGCTTGCGCGCCAGCGCGAGAGGCGAGGTCGGTGGATGTCTCGGCTACGGCGATGTGCCGCTCGCGTATCCCCGTGCGCTCTACGATCCATTCGTCGCTGGTATCCACGACGCGAGAGAGGTCGTCATTGGTGACGGTGAGGTCCGGGAGCGCTTTCCCGCATCCGGTTATCTTGCAGCCCATAGATAGCGTCCTTTGAACACGAGCGAGCACGCGCCCGAGAGCATGCCGGATGCGCGTGTACGAGGGGGTTCCTCACGGGTGCATTCGGTCGGCTCGCGCATGCGCGGCGCCCACAAACCATGATGCTTGATTATAATGACTGCGCTCGAGAAAGCATCTGGAACATCCTGAAAGGACTGCATCATGGCTACGATAGACACCGTCCGCGAAGTGCTCGTGGAGAATCTGGACCTCGACGCTGAGGCCATCACCGAAGAGGCCACCATCGAATCCCTCGGGATCGACTCCCTCGACATGGCTGAGCTGACCTGCGAGATCGAGGAGCGCTGCGATATCGATTTCGGCGAGCCCACGGGCCTCGTCACCATCGGTGACATCGTCGCTCACATCGACTCCCTCCAGTAAGCGAGCTCGTTTCCCATGAGGACTCGCATCACCGATCTGCTTGGGATCGAGGTGCCCATCATCCAGGGCGCCATGGCTCGCATCGCTGACGCATCGCTCGCCTCTGCTGTGAGCGATGCTGGTGGCCTTGGCATCATCGCGTGCGGCGGTGCGCCGCTCTCTTGGATCGAGGAGCAGGTGCGCATCGCGCGCGCGAGCACGGACAAGCCCCTTGGGGCGAATGTGATGCTGATGGACCCGCAGGCGCCCGAGGTGGCTCAGCTGCTGGTCGATCTGCGCATCGAGGTCATCACCACCGGCGCTGGCAGCCCCGTCGACTACCTTCCCCTGTGGAAGGAGGCGGGGATCAAGGTCATCCCGGTCGTCGCCACCACGGCTCAGGCCCGTCGCATGGAGCGCCTTGGCGTGGATGCGGTCGTGGCCGAGGGCACGGAATCGGGCGGGCATGTGGGCGAGCTCACCACCATGGCGCTCTTGCCCTCGGTCCGCGATGCGGTGTCCATCCCGGTCATCGGCGCGGGCGGCATCGCGGATGGGCGCGGCATGTGCGCAGCCTTCGCGCTGGGCGCGGAGGGCGTGCAGATCGGCACGCGCTTCCTCACGGTCGAGGAGTGCACGGTCTGCGATGCGTGGAAGGAGAAAGTGCTCGGTGCGAAGGATTCCGACACCATCGTCACGGGACGCGGGACGGGGCATCCTGTGCGCGGGCTCAAGAACAAGTTCGCGCGCGAATGCCGCAAGCGCGAGATGGAGGCCACGAACCCCGAGGATCTGGAGGGGATGTACGCCGGCTCTCTCAAGCGCGCGGTCGAGGGCGACATGGACAACGGCTCCATCCTGGCTGGTCAGGTGGCCGCCATCATCTCCGAGCGCGGGAGCGCACGCGATGTGATCGCATCCATCATGGCCGAGGCCGAGGCGCTCGGCGCCATGGACCTGGCGCAGGTGGCGGCATTGAATGCCACACAAGGCCGTGCATCATAGGGCAGGCATCAGCGAAGAGGGATCGCTCATGATCGAAGAAGCATTGCAGATGCCCTATCTTGGATCGGGCGACATCATATACATGTGCTCGGGTCAGGGTTCTCAGAAGGTCGGCATGGGTGCCGACCTTCTGGATGTTCCCGAGGTCGCAGCAGTTGTCGAGTGCGCCTCGGATGTGCTCGGGCGCGATATGGCGTCCATCATGTGCGCAGAGGGCGACGATGCTCAGGCAGCGCTCGATGAGACGCGCAATGCCCAAGCTGCCATCGCGGCGCTCTCCATCGGCATAGGACGCGCGCTCGCAGCACGCGAGGTGCGGCCCTCTGCGCTTCTGGGATTCTCGCTCGGCCAGGTGAGCGCGCTCGCCCTCTCCGGCATGCTGTCGGATGAGGATGCATTCGCCTTGATCGATGTGCGCTCGCGCGTGATGGACGAGGCTGCTCGCGAGCATCCAGGGGCCATGAGCGCTCTGTTGAAGGCGGATGCTGCCAGCGTGCAGGAGCTCTGCGATGCGTGCGCGCAGGACGAGGTGCTCGTGGCGGCGAACTACAACTGCCCAGGCCAGATCGTGATATCAGGTGATGCGAGCGCCATCGAGCGCGCAGAGCTCGCTTGGAAGGATGCGGGGAAGCGCGCGAGCCGCTTGGCTACGCAAGGCGCGTTCCATAGCCCCCTCATGGCATCTGCATGCGAGCCCTTCGCAGCATATCTTGAGAGGGTGCCCTTCGCAGAGCCGGAGGTGCCGATCATCTGCAACACCGACGCGGCCATCTTGGATGCGGCAAGCGTCCGCGAGCGCTTGGTCGCGCATCTCATATCCCCGGTGAGGTTCGACGAGAGCGTGCGCAAGCTTGCTGACAAGGGTGCGCACACCTTCGTCGAAGTGGGATATGGCGGCGTGCTCTCGGGGCTCATCAGGCGAATCGACAAGGAGCTCGAGAGGCATTGCGTGCAAGATCGGGAGACATTCGACGCATGTGTGGCTGCGCGCTGCTCCTGACAGGGCGCATGAGGGCGCGCTTCGCCCTCGCGTGCGGGTGAGCTCGCGGATCGTCGCCCGCGCTTGGAGGATCGAGAGAGGAAGGTTGCTTGATGGAAGGCGAATCCCGTCGCGTTGCCCTTGTCACCGGCTCAGGCCGTGGGATCGGGCTCGCGTGCGCAGAGGAGCTCGCACGTCGCGGGTTCGATGTCTGCTTGAACTGCTCGCATGAGGGTAGCCTCGAGCGAACGCGCAAGGAGGCTGAGCGCATTGCGCAAGAGAGCGGTCGTCGCACGCATGTGGTGGTCGCGGACGTGGCGGCACCAGATGCCGCCCGCGCCATGGTCGATGAGGTCGTCTCCGAGCTCGGCAGGCTCGATGTGCTCGTGAACAATGCGGGCATCACCCGTGATGGGCTGATCGCGCGCATGAGCACGGAGGATTTCGACGCGGTCATCGACGTCAACCTCAAGGGCACGTTCAATTGCTGCAAGGCTGCCGCGAAGGTGATGATGAAGCAGCGATGCGGGCGCATCATCAACATGAGCAGCGTGGTGGGGGTCTTCGGCAATGCTGGCCAGGCCAACTACGCAGCGTCGAAGGCAGGGGTCATCGGCATCACCCGCTCGCTCGCCAAGGAGCTGGGACGACGCAACATCACGGTGAACGCCGTGGCACCGGGCTTCATCAGCACGGACATGACCGATGCGCTCACGCCTGAGCAGCAGGAGGCCATCTCCTCGCGGATCGGGCTTGGCCGCTTTGGCGCGCCTGAGGATGTGGCGCATCTCGTGGGCTTCTTGGCAGGGCCCGATGCGAGCTACATCACCGGACAAGTGATAGACATAGATGGAGGTCTGACGATATGAGCCAAGCGCATCCCACCCGTCGTGCAGACGGGAGCCATCGCGTGGTCATCACCGGTGTGGGCGCAGTGTCGCCTGCAGGGGTGGGCACAGAGGCGCTCATGGAAGCGGTCATGGGCAAGCAGTGCTGCATCGCGCCCATCGAGCGATTCGATACCTCTGAGTACGAGGTGCACATCGCGGGCGAGGTGCGCGGGTTCGACGGCACCGAGCATGGGCTCTCGAAGAAGGAAGCGCGTCGGTTCGAGCGCTTCGTGCAGTACGCCATCGTCGCCGCTGATGAGGCGCTGGCGGCATCAGGGCTGGATATGGATGCAGAGGACGCTGCACGCGTGTCCGTTGCATTCGGCACGGGCATCGGCGGGATCGATGAGCTGCAGAAGGGCTTCGATACGCTGTCTGCGAAGGGCCCGAAGCGCGTGAGCCCCTTGTTCGTCCCCACCATGATCGGGAACATCGCGGCGGGCAACCTCGCCATCCGCTACGGGATGAAGGGCGAGTGCGTCAACGTCGTCACCGCTTGCGCCACGGGAGCGCACAACATCGGGGACGCGGTGCGCAGCATCCGCCATGGATACACCGATGTGGCGCTCGTGGGTGGGGCTGAGGAATCGGTGTCCCCCATCTGCATCGCAGGGTTCGCCAACCTGGGCGCGCTCTCGCATGCGGACGATCAAGAGGCCGCATCGCTTCCCTTCGATGCGCGTCGCAGCGGATTCGTGGCAGGGGAGGGCGCAGGTGCGCTCATCATCGAGTCGCTCGAGCATGCGCTTGCGCGTGGCGCTGAGCCCATCGCTGAAATCACGGGCTTCGGCTCCACGGGGGATGCGTATCACATGACCGCTCCCGACCCGGAGGCCGAGGGCATCGTGCGCGCCATGCAGCAGGCTCTCGATGAAGGTGGCTTCACGCCTGCTGACATCGGGCATGTGAACGCGCATGGCACAGGCACGCCTGCGAACGACAAGACGGAGGCCAAGGCGCTCCATGACCTTGCCGGCGCAGAGGGGGCGAAGATCCCCGTCACCTCTGTCAAGGGTGCCATCGGCCATACCTTGGGCGCAGCAGGTGCCATCGAGGCCATCGTGTGCGCGCTGTCCGTTGCGCGCGACCTGATACCGCCCACGGCTGGCTTCGCAGAGGCTGACCCGGAGTGCGCCGTGAACGTGGTCACAGAGCCCATCGAGGGCATCGCGCAGAAGGTGGCGCTCTCGAATTCGCTCGGATTCGGCGGTCATAACGCTTGTCTGGCCATCAGCCCGTATCGAGCCTAGCTCGGACGCATGCTGGTCGCCTGTACGCATCGATAAGGAGCAGCAATGGAGATCTCATATCCGTTCGAGCGCGATGTCGTGGAGCAGATACTGCCCCATCGCGATCCCTTCGTCTGGGTGAGCCGCGTCATCGCATGCGAGCCGGGGAGCAGCATCACCGCTGAGCTGGATGTGCCGGCTGAGCTCGATCTGTTCCGGGGGCATTTCCCCGCACACCCGGTCCTGCCTGGCGTCATCTTGATGGAGGCGCTGGCGCAGGCCGCTTCCATCTGCATCCTCATCGAGCGCGGCGCTGAGGGGTCGCTGGGCTTCCTCACCGGCATCGACAAGGCGAAGTTCCGCAATCAGGTGGTCCCCGGGGACACCGTCACGCTCACGGCCGAGATCGTGAGGTCGTCACGGCGCATGTGCGTGGCCGAGGTCAAGGCCATGGTGGGGGACAAGCTCTGCGCGAGCGCCACTCAGAAGTACGTTCTAGCGGATGCAGATGAGGCAAGCGCGTAGCGTGCCTGGGGAATAGGTCCGCTATCCATGACGAGACGGCAGCAGAGGTAGACGATGGTCAAACGCTACATGCGCATACAAGGCGAGGATCCTCGCGAAGGCGCGGACGTCGCATCAGCGAGCGTCATCCAGGATGGGCAGCCTGACCGTGAGGGAAGCGCGCCATCTTCCAAGGAGGGTTCAAGGGTGGATATCGCATATCATGTCGAGCGCATCGGCGCAGAGCTGATCCGGGCGCTGCACCTGCCGGGATCCGAGATCCCCACAGCGTGCGCGGATGAGGACGACCCAGCTCCTCGTGCGCTCGTGTTCGCCCCGAAGCAGACCATACGCCAGGTCTGCGCAGCCATCGCAGCCGAGGGCATCCATACGGTCATGCCGCTCGTGGGAGACTGGCGGCTCGATGGGAATCCCAAGTTCGCGCAGAGCAGCGTGGAGCTGGAGGGCAAGCCGTCTCGTTCGCTCTTCTCCAATGCGCACGCCGTGTTGGATGCCGCGTGCGCATCAGGCGCGCAGAGCATCTTCCTTGGAGGGGATGCGCTTCCGCTCGTGGTGGACAATCGCTTCCTCTTGCGCGCCGAGGATGCGGGCATCAGGGTATTCGCGCCGCTGGAGGCGGATGCCACGCACAAGCATTGGGTGGCATGCGAGGGCTCTCGGGATGATGATGATGCAGCCCTTCCCACGAGCTGGAGGCGCTGCCACAGCTGCAAGCTCGTCTTCGATGATGCGGAATTCGCAGAGCAGGGATATGCGTGCCCATCGTGCGCAACGCTCGCACGCCTCACGGTGGATGAGCGCTTGGCGCAGGTCTGCGATCCGGATACGTTCGTCGAATGGGATGAGGAGATGGACTTCACCGATCCGCTCCAGTTCCCAGGGTATGAGGATAAGATCTGCGGGCTGCGCGAGAAGACGGGACTCGATGAGGCGGTGCGCACGGGTGAGGCGAAGATAGGAGGCTTCCCTGTTGCCATAGGCGTGATGGATTCGCGGTTCCTCATGGGGTCGATGGGTTCTGTCGTAGGCAAGAAGGTGGCGCATCTGTTCGATTACGCTACGCTCCAACGTCTGCCCGTGGTGCTGTTCTCTGCTTCGGGTGGCGCGCGCATGCAGGAGGGCTTGGCTTCGCTCATGCAGATGGCGAAGACCTCATGCGCGGTGCAGCGGCATAGCAAAGCGGGCCTGCTCTACGTCTCGGTCCTGACCGACCCGACGACCGGTGGCGTCACGGCTTCGTTCGCCACCTTGGGCGACATCATCCTGGCTGAGCCCAAGACGCTGATCGGCTTCGCAGGCCAGCGCGTCATCAGGGACACCATCAAGCAGGAGCTGCCGGAGGGATTCCAGACGGCGGAGTTCGCGCTCGAGCATGGTCTGATCGACGCCATCGTGCGGCGCGATCGCATGAAGGGCATCCTCAAGACCATCCTGTCCCTGCACGCTTCGGCTTATGCTGCTCAGCAGGACCTGCCGGTTGCCGATCAGGTGGCGGATTCATTCGTGTTCGGAGAAGCGCCCGCCTCCACTCAGGCCAAGGGCCTGTTCGAGGGGATCATCGACATGATCCCCTTCGAGCTGCCTGCAGCGCTTCGGGGGGACGCGTCAGACCAGGCGCTGGAGCGCCATGCCAAGCGGCAGATGAAGCGCGCGGGCCTCACAGATGAGGCTGTTCCGGGGAGCGCTTGGGAAAGCGTGCAGCTTGCCCGCAACGTGCGCAGGCCCACTGCCATCTCCTACATCCGTGGCATCGCGGACGTGTTCGTGGAGCTCCATGGCGATCGCGCGTTCGCAGATGATGCTGCCATCATCTGCGGCATCGGCAAGATCGGGGATCGGGCTGTCACCATCATCGCAGAGGAGAAGGGGTCAGACCTTCAAGAGCGCATCCGGCGCAATTTCGGGTGCCCTCATCCGGAGGGGTACCGGAAGGCCATGCGCATGATGCAACAGGCTGAGAAGTTCAATCGGCCCATCGTCTGCCTGGTGGATACCCAAGGCGCGTTCTGCGGCACGAGCGCTGAGGAGCGCGGGCAGGGCAATGCCATCGCGGAGAGCTTGGCGCTCTTGGCTGGATTGCATGTTCCCGTGGTGAGCGTGATCCTAGGCGAAGGCGGCTCGGGAGGAGCTCTTGCCTTGGCGCTGGCGAATACCGTGGCCATGCAAGAGCACGCCGTCTATTCCGTCCTCTCGCCCGAGGGGTTCGCGTCCATCCTCTGGAAGGACGGCAAGCGCGCACCTGAGGCAGCTGAGGTCATGCGCATGAGCGCGCCACAGGTGCTGGAGCTCGATGTGGTCGATGCCGTGATCCCTGAGGGGACGGGACCTGCGCACGAGAATCCCGATGAGGCGGTCGCTCACGTCAAGAGCTACATCGAGGATGCGCTCGATGAGCTTGCGGAGCTGTCTCCCCATGAGCTCCGCGTGCAGCGCCAGCTTCGCTTCTCCAAGTTCTAGGGCACATCTCTCAGGAGGTTCGGCATGGCAGATCATATAGAGGGCAAGCGCCCGGTGCTCGAAGCGCTCAGGAGCGGCATGCCCATCGAAGAGGTGTGCTTGCTGGACAATCTCGAGCATGACACGCTGGTGAAGGATATCCTGCGCAAGTGCAAGCAGAAGGGCGTAGCGGTCGCTCATGTGCCGCGCAAGCGCATGGATGAGCTCATCCGCAAGGCGGCACCTAAGGCGCCTGCCGAGCGCCAGCGGAAGATCGCTGCGCAAGGGGTCGTTGCCATCGCGTCTCCGTTCCCCTATGCGACGCTCTCGGATGTCATAGCAGTCGCCGATGAGCAGGCTGAGAGGACGGGACGCGCGCTCGTCATCGTGTGCGACCATCTGACGGATACGGGCAACCTCGGCGCTATCGCACGGTCAGCGGAATGCGTGGGTGCTGCTGGCGTGGTCATCCCCAACAAGCGCTCTGCGCATGTGACCGCTGCCACCTACAAGAGCTCTGCTGGCGCGATCGCGCACATCAAGGTGGCCGAGGTGTCGAACATATCCCAAGCGCTGGAGAAGCTGAAGGGCGCTGGGTTCTGGGCGGTGGCCGCTACCGAGCATGCCTCTCCGCTCCTCTGGGATACCAACATGACCGGCCGCATCGCGCTCGTGCTGGGAAACGAGCAGAGCGGGGTGTCTGCCCTCGTCAGGAAGACGTGCGACCTGGAATGCAAGCTCCCCATGTTCGGTGACATCTCCTCGCTGAATGTGGCACAAGCCTCCACTGCATTCATGTTCGAATGGCTCAGGCAAAATGGCGCCAGCTGCTAGGCAGCGTCTGCTGATCGTCGACGGATACAACGTGCTGCGCTCCGGCAGCCGCTATTCGCTGATCACGCTGCCGGATTACACGGACGATACGTTCAATCAAGCGCGCGAGCGCCTCATCAATGATGTGATCGACTTCGCGGGGAGCACGATGGAGGCCATCATCGTGTTCGATGCGGCCGACAATGCCTATGCAGCAACGGAGTCGGATGTCAGCATCGGGGGCGTCCGCGTCATGTTCACGCGACGAGGGCAGTCTGCCGATCGCTTGATAGAGAAGCTCTCCCATGATGCCAAGGAGCGCGGCGTCGAGACGCTCGTCGTGTCGAGCGATGCGGGTATACAGGATGCGGTGTTCGGCGGTGGCGTGGATCGCATGAGCGCTCAGGGATTCTGCCTTGAGATGGAGATGCGCACGCGTGATGTGCACGAGGAGCGCGCGCCTGAGATATCCCCCAAGCGCACGATAGGCGACCGGGTATCTCCTGAGGTGGCGCGCCGCCTGCGCGAGCTGCGCGACGGGCTCTGAGGGAGGCGCAGCGATAGCTGTGGCCCTGATCGCTCCTTGCTATATGGCGTCTTGGCTACAAGTCGTATTCCTGGAAGAGGGAATCGCGATAGGCGGCATCATCTGCTTCCCGAGAGATGGGGTGCTCGCCACCTGCATCTCTATATCGAAAAGAGGGGGCTGCAACTT
>CAJURX010000001.1:0-298763 GCA_910589125.1 uncultured Eggerthellaceae bacterium | reverse complement strand
CAGCCCCCTCTACAAGATGCTCGAAGAGCTTGAAGCTTACGCCTTGAAGCGATATCCGTAGCCGCGCACGGTCTCGACGAGCGTCGGGTCATAGCCAGCTGCGCTGATCTTGTCGCGCAGGCGCTTGATGTGCGTATCGACCGTCTTGGTCTCGGTGAGGTATTCCCATCCCCATGCATCACGGAGCAGGTCCTCGCGGCTGACAACCTTGCCGGCGTTCTTCATGAGGGAGGCCAGAAGCTCGAATTCGCGCGGGGTGAGGTCGATTTCGCCGTGTTCGCCGGAGGCGGTGTGCGCGTCCTCGTCGAGCGTGATGTCGTTCACGGTGACGACGTTGTTGGCAGCGCCGACCTGACCCGAGCCGCGACGCAGCAGCGCGCGGACGCGTGCGATCAGCTCGCGCACGCCGAAGGGCTTCGCGAGGTAGTCGTCCCCGCCGATCTCAAGCCCTACGACCTTGTCCAGCTCGGTATCGCGGGCGGAGAGGAACAGCACTGGCGCTGCGGTGGTGGTGCGAAGGCGACGGCAGAGCTCGTATCCATCCATGCCCGGAAGCATGATGTCCAGGATGTAGAGGTCATAGTCGTTCTGCTGGGAGAGAGCGATGGCGTCTTCGCCATTCTGCACGATATCAGCGTTGTAGCCCTCCTTCTTGAGGGCATAGCCGACGAAGTCGGTGATGGTGGATTCGTCGTCGCATACGAGGATTCGGCTTGCTGTCTCGGTCATAGCCTTCGCCTTTCTTGAGGCACGCCTGCGCCGACCGCCACGTGCCCTCCTTCACGATGGTGTATCTTTATCGGCATTATATCATCCATCAAAAGGTGAAAGATGACCTTGGGAATTATGCTTTTAGCGGTAGATGTGGGGAACACGCAGACCGTGGTCGGCGTCTATCAGGGAGCGGTGCTCGAAGCATCATGGCGGCTGCCGACGATGCGGGAGGATACGCCTGACGACATAGCTGCCCGGCTCCATTCGCTCATGGGCATGGAGGGGATCGATGCGGCGCGCATCGGCCGCGGCGTGCTCTCGTCGGTCGTGCCGCAGGCGAAAGCGGCATGGGTGGCAGCTGTGCAGAAGATAGCAGGGGTCGAGGTCCTCATCTGCACGGCACGCTCAGCGGGGCACCTCTTTGAGACGGACTATCCCGCGCCTGACGAGATAGGTGCGGATCGCGTGGCGGATGCCGTTGCCTGCAAGGCGCGCTACGGGTACCCCTCCATCGTCGTGGATTTCGGCACTGCCACCAATATGGAGGTCATCGACCGTGCAGGGAGGTTCATCGGCGGCATCATCGCGCCCGGGCTCCAGACGAGCGCATCCACTCTCTTCGACCATGGCGCTCAGCTCTCCTCCGTGGATCTGGCGGCTCCGCCACATGCGATCGGGCGCAACACAGCCGAAGCACTTGCGAGCGGCATCCTCATCGGGGAGGCGGCGCGCGTGGATGGGTTGCTGCGCCGCGTGTTCGAGGAGCTGGGATACGAGGCGAAGGTGGTCGCCACGGGTGGTCTGGCCTCCCAGATCGCGCACCTGTCAAATGAGATCGATGAGGTGGACCCTGACCTCACTTTGGAGGGACTTCGTTTAATATCGGAGGCACAAGGTAGGAGCTGACGCAAGGAGGGCGCATGCTCACGGATATCGAGATAGCGCAGGCGGCTGAGCCGAAGAGGATCACCGAGGTGGCGAAGCGGCTCGGGATCGGCGAGGACCATCTTGAGGCGTACGGCCAATACAAGGCCAAGGTGGACTACAACCTGCTTGCGGAAGAGGATCATGCGCCCGGCAAGCTCATCTTGGTGACAGCCATCAACCCCACGCCTGCGGGCGAGGGCAAGACCACCACCACCGTCGGTCTGGCAGATGCGCTCGCGCTGCGCGGCAAGGACGTGGTCGTGGCCCTGCGCGAGCCGTCGCTCGGACCCGTGTTCGGCATCAAGGGGGGAGCTGCAGGTGGCGGATACGCGCAGGTGGTCCCCATGGAGGACATCAACCTGCACTTCACGGGTGACTTCCACGCTATCGGGGCTGCGAACAACCTGCTCGCCGCCATGCTGGATGCGCATATCCAGAACGGCAATGAGCTGGGGATAGATGTGCGTCGCATCACGTGGAAGCGCGTGGTGGATATGAATGACCGCCAGCTGCGCCATATCGTGGACGGCCTGGGCGGCAAGGCCCATGGCGTGCCTCGCGAGGATGGGTTCGACATCACAGTGGCCAGCGAGGTCATGGCCATCTTCTGCCTTGCCACCTCCATCACGGACCTGAAGGAGCGCCTAGGTCGCATCGTCGTGGGCTACACCTATGAGGATGAGCCGGTAACGGCGCATGACCTCAAGGCGGAAGGTGCCATGTGCGCGCTTCTCAAGGATGCGTTGAAGCCGAATCTGGTGCAGACCCTGGAGGGGAATCCTGTGTTCGTGCATGGAGGCCCCTTCGCCAACATCGCGCATGGATGCAACTCCATCATGGCTACGCGCATGGCGCTCGCGCTCGGAGACTGGTGCGTGACCGAGGCTGGCTTCGGTGCCGATCTGGGAGCAGAGAAGTTCCTGGACATCAAGTGCCGCCTCGCGGGCCTCAAGCCAGATGCGGTCGTGGTCGTGGCAACCGTGCGCGCCCTCAAGAACCATGGCGGCGTGGCGAAGGATGACCTTGATAGGGAGGATCTTGACGCGCTCAAGGCGGGGCTCCCGAACCTCCTCCAGCACGTCGAGAACATCACCCAGGTCTACCATCTGCCATGCGTGGTGGCCATCAATGCATTCCCGACCGATACGAAGGCGGAGCTCGACCTCGTGGAGGCGGAGTGCAGCAAGCTTGGCGTGGATGTGGCGCTCTCGGAAGTGTGGGCGAAGGGCGGCGAGGGTGGTCTCGCGCTTGCTGATGAGGTGGTCTGCCTGTGCGAAGAGGGTGACGCGGATGGTCGCTGTGCGGACACGTTCGAATACTCCTATGCTGACGACCTCTCGCTCACGGAGAAGATCGAGGCCATCGCCAAGCGCGTCTATCGTGCGGATGGCGTGGTGTTCGAGCCTGCGGCTGTGCGCGAGATAGCCAAGCTGGAGCGGCTCGGCTTCGGGGATATGCCCGTCTGCATGGCGAAGACGCAGTACTCCTTCTCCGATGATGCGAAGAAGCTCGGTGCTCCGCGCGGGTTCGACATCACGGTGCGCGAGGTCAAGGTGTCGGCGGGCGCTGGGTTCGTGGTGGCGCTCACCGGATCGATCATGACCATGCCGGGCCTGGGCAAGACCCCTGCGGCGCAGAAGATCGACGTAGACGAGACCGGTAAGATCACGGGCCTGTTCTAGGCCATCCTGAGCGGAGGGATCCATCGTGGCCATTCGTACGCCGAGCGAAGTCACCGATGCCTATATAGAGGCATGCGTTCCCAAGGCAGCGTCGCCTGCGTGGCGGGTATTCGTCCTTGCCGTCATGGCAGGCGTCCTGGTCTCCTTGGGTGCGACCGCCTCATCAGCCGCAGCATTCGGGATAGAGGATGCTGGCGTGCAGCGCGTGCTGATGGGAGTCGTGTTCCCGGTTGGCCTCATGATGATCGTGCTGTTGGGTGCAGAGCTCTTCACGGGCAATGCGCTCATGGTGACCGCAGCCCTCTCCAAGGAGATCACGTGGGCGAGCCTCCTGCGCAATTGGGTCATCGTCTATGTCGGCAACTTCATCGGGGCGGTTGGCATGGCCGCTCTGATGGCCTTCTTCGGGCAGTATGAGCTGGGGGGCGGGGACCTTGCGGTATTCACGGCGAAGGTCGCTGCGGCGAAATGCCAGCTCCCTTGGATGAACGCCTTCGTCCTGGGGATCTTCTGCAACGTCATGGTCTGCATCGCCATCTATCTGGGCAATACGGCGCATGAGACGTCAGGCAAGATCCTCGGCGTGTTCTTTCCCATCTTCGGGTTCGTCATCGCGAGCTTCGAGCACTGCATCGCGAACATGTACTACATCCCCGCGGGCATCTTCGCCAATGCGGTCCCGCGCTACGCTTCCATGATCGCGGAGGCGGGCATCAACGTTGCCGCTCTGGACTTCCCGACATTCATCGTGGCCAACCTGATCCCAGTGACGATCGGGAACATCATCGGCGGTGCGCTGGTGGGGCTGGTGATGTATGTCACGCATTCCAAGAAGCGCTGTGCGAAGTGAGGGTGCTCTCTGAAGGGGACGTCCTGGTCATGCGCGAGGCGGGAAGGGATGACTTCACGGTGCTCGGTCAGGCCATCGGCGCCTCTCTGCGTGACGGGGATGTGCTGCTCATGAATGGGGAGCTCGGTGCAGGCAAGACGAGCCTTGCGCAAGCCATCGCGCATGGCATGGGCATCGAAGGGGATGTCGTGAGTCCCACATTCAACATCGTATGCTCCTATGAGGGATATGGGGTTGCTCTCGATCACTTCGATCTGTACCGACTGGACGCACCTGAGCAATTGGAGGATGTGGGCTTCTGGGAGCTCGTGGACGAGGGGTCTCCAGGGGCTTCCCTCATAGAGTGGGCAGAGCTCTTCCCTGATGAGATGCCGGAGGATGCGCTGGAAGCGTCGATTTGCTATGCGGTGGGCTCAGCTGATGCGCGCGATGTGCGCTTGATGGCAAGGGGTGCACGCTCTCGTGCGCTCTTGCGTGGCATATCCGCGAAGCTGAAGGAGCTCGCATGATGTTAGAGCGGCAAGGTGCGGGCATCGTCATCGCGTTCGATACGTCGAACGAGGTCATCGCGTGCGCGCTCGGGCGCGTGGGGGATGATGGCGAGGTGAGCCTCATCGCTCAAGAGAACCTGCCTGCGCATCGTGCCTCCAATATGCGGCTTCTGGGTGTGATGGATGGTCTCATGGCATCTGCGGGCCTTGCGCGTGCGGATGTGTCGCTGGTGGCAGTGGGACGTGGCCCGGGGTCATTCACGGGCGTGCGCATCGCTGTTGCCACGGCAAAGGGCATATCGTCTGCGCTCAGTGTTCCGCTCGTGGGCCTCTCCACCTTGGACGTCATCGCGTGGGGTGCGTGGGGTGCGGGCGTGCGCGGGCGCTTGCTGGTCATGGGAGATGCCATGCGCAAGGAGGTGTATCCCGCGAGCTTCCAGCTCGATGCGGCAGGCGTGCAGCGTCTCACGGAAGATAGGGTCATCAAGGCAGAGGCGTTCGCAGGCGATATCCCAGATGCGGGTACGTCGCTCGCGGGAGACGCGCTCTTCAAATATGCGGAGCTCTTCGGCCACGCTCAGCTCTATCTTGATGAGGTGCTCTGGACGCCCACGGGTGCGGGCCTCTTGTTGGCATTGGCCGAGGCATTGAGGTTCCCTTCGGCTCTGAGGGCGCCTGCTGAGGTGCTTCCCGTCTACACGCGCCTGTCTGATGCTGAGGAGAGCGAGCGTGCGCGCTTGGCTGAGCCGAAGCCGCGCGACCTGGTGAGCGGCGTGCAGCTCGCAGGTGCGGAGGAGATCGAGATCCGCCCGTTCGATGCCGCTTTCGCGGGGTCCGCATCCGAGATGGAGAGCGTGGTCATGGGCACGGATGCGTGGTCAGAGACCGCTTTCGCGAATGACCTGCGCCAGGCGGGGAGGAGCTGGTGGATGGCCGTGCGCGATGGTGTGCTCGAAGGGTATGCGGGCGCGCTCATCGTGGACGGGGATGCACAGGTGCTCAAGGTGGCGTCAGCGCCCACGGCGCGTCGGCGCGGCATCGCGAGCAGGCTCATGCTCCGGGTCTTGGAGGATGCCCGCAACCTTGCCGCACGCACGTGCTCGCTCGAGGTCAGAGCGTCGAATGCGGGTGCGATCAGCTTCTATGAGGCGCTCGGCATGGAATGCATCGGCCGCCGCCCCCGCTACTATTCGGACAGGGAGGACGCGCTGATCTTCAAGGGGTCGATCGACGCCCTGATCGAGAGGCTCGCGCATGAGGGGTCGAAGCAGGTCGCGGGGATCGACCTGGATGAGCGCGAGGCTGTGGGCGCTATGGCATCTGAGCAGCCGCGCATCCTGGCGATCGAGTCCTCATGCGACGAGACGGCAGCGTCGGTGATAGACGGGAGCGGCAGCATCCTCTCCGATGTGGTCGCGTCTCAGATAGACTTCCATGCCCGCTTCGGCGGCGTGGTGCCAGAGATAGCGAGCCGCAAGCACATCGAAGCCATCTGCGGGGTGGCGGATGCCGCCCTTGAGGATGCGGGCCTTCGCTGGAGGGATGTGGACGCGGTGGCTGCCACCTATGCGCCGGGTCTCGTGGGCGCGCTCGTGGTGGGCGTGGCGTTCGCCAAGGGAGCGGCATGGGCCTTGGATGTCCCCTATATCGGAGTGAACCATCTGGAGGGGCACATCTATGCCAACAAGCTGGGCTGCCCGGCGGACGCGCCCTTCGAGCCCCCCGCCGTGGTGTCGCTGCTCTCAGGGGGCAACACCATGCTCGTGCACATGAGGGGCTGGCAGGATTACGTCATCTTGGGTGCCACCATAGATGATGCGGTGGGGGAGGCTTTCGATAAGGTGGCGAAGGTGCTCGGGCTGCCGTATCCAGGAGGTCCGCACATCTCGCGCCTCGCGAAGGAGGGTCGTCCGGATGCGATCGGCTTCCCCCGCGCGCTCATGCATTCGGGGGATTACCGCTTCTCGCTCTCAGGGCTCAAGACGGCGGTCATCACCTACATACAGGATGCGCGTGCATCGGGCACGTTGGATGTCGCGGATGTGTGCGCCAGTTTCGAGGCGGCCGTGATCGACGTGCAGGTGTCGAAGGCGGCGCGTGCGCTCGATGAGACGGGTGCGCGCACCTTGTGCTTGGGAGGCGGCGTGGCTGCGAACCCGGCGCTGCGGCGCGCCTATGAGGAGATGTGCGCGGCTCGTGGCGTGCGCCTCATCGTGCCGCCGATCGCATCATGTGGGGACAATGCGGCCATGATCGCGCTCGTGGCGCTGGATCGCTATCGGCAGGGGCGCTTCTTCACGCTCGATTCCGATGCGCATGCCCGTGCAGACCTCGGCGAGCCCTACTGATCCGCTCTCGGGAGCGTCCGAGCGCATCACCCGTTACCATGCTACGCGATCTGCGCCCTTCTCACCCGCTGCCCTCTTGATCAGGTGGCAGGTGGATGGCGGGAGCGCTGTCAGCGGGGCTTGGTAGCCACGTGGATGGTGGCGATGCCGCCCGTGCAGTCGAACCAGGCGATGTCGCAGAAGCCTGCGCCTTCGAGCATGGAGGCCACGCCAGCCTGATCGGGGAATGCCTCGATGGAGCTGGCCAGGTACCTGAACCCGCTGGCGTCTCCGCAGATGAGCTTCCCCCAGAAGGGGATCATGTGGTCGAGGTAGATGCCGTACAGTCCGCGCCAGAGCGGGTGGGGTGGCGTTGAGAAATCCAGGCAGGTGAAGCTGCCGCCAGGCGTGAGCACGCGCATGACCTCCGAGAGGGCGCGTTCGCGTTCGGGCATGTTGCGCAGTCCGTATGCCATGGTCACAGCATCGATGGACGCATCATCGAAGGGAAGCGCTTGGCCGTCCGCCACCGAGAACTGCATGTCCACATCCGCCCCTCGGCCCTCGGCACGGTGCGCTCGCGCGACCTCCAGCATCTCGGGGACCAGGTCGGTGCAGATGACCATCTCGGGATGGAACTTCTCGGCGATGGCGAAGGAGACATCACCCGTGCCCCCAGCCACGTCGAGCACGATGTCCGTGCGCTCGATGTCGGCCACTTCGCAGAGCTTGTCGATCCAGCCACGGTACGCCCCCATGCTGGAGCATGCGTTGAACAGCTCGTATCTGCCTGCGATGGAGGAGAAGATGCGCCGCACGCGGTCCGTGGACACGCTGGAGGGGGCGCTCTTGCCGGTCGCTGTATCTATGGTCGTCATAGCCTGAGGATTATAGCGCGACCGTGGCTCTCTGATAGAATACCTGCTTTGAAAAGGACGGCTTTCGCGGATGCGCGGAGCCCTATGCGCGATATGAGCGAGGCATCATGATACTCAGTGCCAAATACGTGTTCCCCATAACCCAAGACCCCATCACCTCCGGAGGCGCCATCCTCGTGAAGGACGGCTGCATCAAGGATGTGGGCGAGATGAACGCCGTGATCAAGCGCAATCCAGGCGAAGAGGTCGTGGATTATGGCATGGCGGCCCTGATGCCGGGGTTCGTGGATGTGCACACGCGCCTCGAGAAATCGGTCCTGCGCGGCTTGGTGGCCGACCAGCCCTATGCGCGTTGGATCTTGTCGGTCATCGAGAAGAGCACGAAGCTGGAGCTCTCCGATTGGTACGACTCTGCCGTGGTGGGCGGTTTGGATGCGCTCGCGAGCGGCATCACCACCGTCGGCGACATCACCTCGACCGGTGCTGCCCTCAAGGCGACCATGGCGCTCGGGATGCGCTCGGTGATCTACCGCGAAGTGGGCGCGATGGACAAGATGCGCGTGAGCTATGCCATGCATTCGGCCGAGCGCGACATAGAGCAGTGGCGCGAGCAGGCGGAGGGCACGTGCACGACCATCGGCATCGCACCAGCATCCATCTACGCGAACCATCCGCAGGTGTTCGGTCGCGTCTCTGAGGTGGCCACCAAGGAGGGCCTGCCCATGGCCATCCGCCTGGCGGGCAGCCGCGAGGAATACAACTTCGTCATGTATGGCTCCTCCATGTTCGCAGTGGACAACATGGACGTCGAGACGCGTGGCTATGTGGAGATCCCGCCGTGGCTTCCCTTCGGCGTGACGCCGGTGCGCTATGCGCTCAACTGGGGCGCATTCGATGCGCCGAACGTGATGGTGGTCCATGCGGTGCATGTGGAGGATGACGATATCCGCAAGCTCGTGGAGAAGGACGTCTCGATCTGCACGTGCCCGCGTGCCAATGCGCAGCTGGGCATGGGCGTGGCACCTCTCTCCGAGTTCATGCAGGCAGGCATGCGCGTGGGACTGGGCACGGATTCGCCTGCGGCCACGGAATCCACCGACATGCTCTCTGAGATGCGCACGGGGCTGCTGCTGCATCGCGCCCGTGACACCCGCAGGTTCCTGGATGCGGCTACCATGCTGGAGCTCGCCACCATCGGCGGTGCGCGAGCGCTCAAGATGGATGATGAGATCGGGTCGCTGGAAGTGGGCAAGCACGCGGATGTGATCGCAGTGGACCTGTCGAACTCCCTCCAGTCGCCGGACGTGAACCCCATGTCGGCTGTGGTGAACACGTGCTCGGTCTCTGATGTGCTCATGACCATGGTGGACGGGCAGGTGCGCTACGAGAAGACGCATTGGCACGTTGATGTGGAGGTTGCGAAGAGCATCGCGCGCGTCATCGAGATTCGCACCAAGCTGCGACGCTGAGGCGCGTTTGCGCGTACAATAGCGAAGGCAACGGAAACGGATACCGAGCGAAGGCAAGGCATACGAGTCACATGGCGAAGACCAACAAGAAGGCGAACAAGGATATCCGCAACCTCACGCGCGAGGAGAAGGCTGAGCGCGCTCGCGCGAAGGTGGAGGCGCAGAAGCGCGAGATGGAGCGGCGCGAGCACCAGAACACCATGAAGAAGGTGTTCACGGTGGTCGTCTGCATCGTGCTCATCCTCGCACTCGGCATACCGACCATGGCCCTGACCGTCCTCTCGCAGGGGTAGCGCTCGTGTTCGGCATCGGCGGCTTCGAGCTCTTCCTCATACTGATCTTCGGCTTCCTGATCTTCGGGCCAGACAAGCTCCCCCAGATAGCCAACACCATCGGCAAGGCCATTGCGAAGTTCCGCACGGCGCAAGAGGACATGAAGGGGCAGCTCAACATGGAATCCTTCGTCAACAAGGATTCCGATGACCTGTTCAAGAATCCCCTCGATGTCATCGAGGGCGCAGCTGCTCAGGCGAAGGCGGGAGCGGATGTCGCACGCGCCAAGGCCGATGAGGCCACCGCGAAGGTGGTAGAGCATACTGACAGCTTCGCTGAGCGCAAGGCGCGCTACGATCGCGAGAGGCGCGCACGCAAGGAGGCGGAGGCCGCAGCTGCGAAGGAGGCGGCGGACGCAGACGCCCCTGCCGCACGCCCGAGCACGGATGTGCCCGTGAAGCGCGCGGCGAGCGCTGCTGATGACGCGAGCACCGCACCTCGCGCGGATGCTCCTGCGCCTGAGAGGGAGGTGTCCTGACGCCATGCCCATCGGTCCTGCTCGGATGCCGCTGTTCGATCACCTGGGAGAGTTGCGCATGCGCCTCGTGCGCATCGTCGTCTGCCTTGCGGTGGCCGTCTGCGTCTTCTACTTCGCAGCTCCGCAGATGGGGCAGTTCCTGCTCTTGCCCATCGCGAGCTTCCTGCCGTTCGACCCAGAGACCGGATACGTCGAGCTGGTGGCGCTCGATCCCTTCGAGGCATTCGCCGTTCGCTTCGAGATAGCGTTCTTCTTCAGCGTGGTGGCCACCTCGCCGGTGATACTCTGGCAGCTCCTCGCGTTCTTCCTCCCGGCCCTGAAGCCGAAGGAGCGCAAGTGGTTCACGCCCACGTTCATCGTGGCCGTCGTGCTGTTCGTGCTGGGCGTGGTGTTCTGCTACGCGGTCATCCTGAATGCGGCTTTCCAGTGGTTGACCGATCAGGCTATGGGGCTCGGCTACGTCGAGCCGCGCATGAGCTCCTACATAGACATCATCATCAAGTTCGAGATAGCGTTCGGGTTCGCCTTCGAGCTGCCGCTCGTGATCTTCTACTTGGTCATCTTCGATGTGGTGCCCTACAAGAAGCTCCGCGAGAGCTGGCGGGTGGTCTACATCGTGCTGCTGGTGCTCTGCGCCATCATCACGCCGGACGCATCCCCCGTGACCATGCTGCTCCTGTTCGCGGCCCTGATCACGCTGTATGAGATCAGCCTGTTCATGGCGCGCATCGTGTTGAGCCGGCGCATCGCGAAGCAGAATGCCGAGCTGGCTTTGGAGGACGCGGAGTAGATGCACGAGCTGGGCATCATGACGGGCGTCATGGAATCTGCGCGCAGCGCTGCTGAGGACGCGGGCGCGGAGCGCTTGCTCGCGGTCACGCTCTCAGTGGGCGAGATGACCGAGGCCATCGAGGACGCGCTCCAGTTCGCCTTCGAGGCGCTCTGCGAGGGCGAGCCCTTCTTCGAGGGCGCGACGCTCACTGTGAACATGATCGCTCCGAAGAGCAGGTGCCTGGAATGCGGCACCACCTTCTCCCATGATCGGTTCCATATGTTCTGCCCCGAATGCGATAGCTTCGCGACCGAGCTCATCGCCGGGCGCGAGCTCCAGATAGATTCCATCGAAGTGGACCTGCCGGATGACGAGGAGGCGTGAGGCGCCATGCCCAAGCACATAGACATGAAGCAGCCCATCCTGGACAAGAATGATGCCATCGCCGCTGAGCTCAGGCAGCGCTTCGCAGATGCGGGCGTGTACGTGCTGGACCTTCTGGCAAGCCCGGGCTCCGGTAAGACCTCTACCATCCTGGCGACCATCGACGCGCTGCGCGACGAGTTCAACATAGCGGTCATCGAAGGGGATATCGCAAGCTCGGTGGATGCTGAGAAGATAAAGGCCCAGGGCACGGCAGCAGTGCAGATCAATACCGGAGGCGCATGCCATCTGGAGGGTGCCATGATCCGACGCGCTGTCGATGTGCTCGACCTTGATCGGCTCGACCTCATCATCATAGAGAACGTGGGGAACCTGGTGTGCCCTACGGATTTCGATCTGGGCGAGAATGCGAAGGCCATGATCCTCTCGGTGCCCGAGGGGCACGATAAGCCACTGAAGTACCCAGGCGTGTTCCAGGTATCGGATGCGGTCATCCTGAACAAGGCGGATACGATGCCCGTGTTCGATTTCGATGAGGATGCCTTCACCTCTTCGGTGAGGCAGCTCAATCCACAAGCACCCCTCTTCAAGATCTCCGCCACCAAGGGTGACGGCGTGGACGCATGGGCCGCATGGCTCGCCGACCGCATCCGAGAAGCTCAGGCATAGGCATCTCCATGCGGTCCTTCGATGCAGCGCGGGTATGGGAGAGCATCTGCCATCAGACGCGCTCGTTCGTGCATGATGCCGGATTCGATGATGTGGTCATCGGGCTCTCAGGGGGGCTGGATTCCAGCCTGGTGGCTGCCCTTGCCGTGAGCGCATTGGGGCCAGAGCATGTGCATGGCGTGCAGATGGGAGGCCCCTTCACCTCCGACGCATCCAAGCGCGATGCATCTGAGCTCGCGGAGCGCTTGCACATCGATCTGCTCGCGTTCCCCATCACCGACGCCTTCGCTGCCTTCTCTGCAACATGGGAGGCATGCCTGGGCGCGCCCTTGGAGGGCTTGGCTGCTGAGAACACGCAGGCGCGCCTGCGGATGTGCATCCTCATGGCGCTCTCCAATGCGCGTGGGTGGCTGGTGCTCAATACGGGGAATCGATCCGAGGCCGCCATGGGCTATTCCACGCTCCATGGGGACATGGCGGGAGCCTTCGCGCCCATCGGTGGCTTGTACAAGACAGAGGCCTATGCGCTCGCGCGCTATGCGAACGAGCAGGCTGCATGCGAGGGGCGATGCGCGCCCATCCCGCAGAGCGTGCTCGCGAAGCCGCCGAGCGCTGAGCTGGCTGATGGCCAGACCGATGAGGCCTCGCTTGGCATGGGCTATCCTGAGCTGGATGAGCTCTTGTTCCAGATGCTGGATGAGCACATCTGTGCGGCAGATATATCGAGCGAGGCTGAGCGTATCTGGGAGAGGTATCAGAAGAGCGCGTTCAAGCGCGCGCAGGAGCCGCCCTTCGCGGCTATCCCACGGTGATGAGGAGGATCCAAGATGAAGGCAGTCATACCAGCGGCCGGTTTGGGAACCAGGTTCCTTCCCGCAACGAAGGCAGTGCCAAAGGAGATGCTGCTCGTATGCGATCGGCCGGCTATCCAATATGTGGTGGAAGAGGGGTTGGCCTCGGCGGCGGATGGCGTCGTCATCGTGAACTCGCACGAGAAGCAGGCGATCGAGGATCACTTCGCGCCTGATGAGGCTCTGGTGGCGCTTCTGCGCGAGCGCGGCAAGGATGCGTACGCTGACGAGGTGGAGCGCGTGGGGAATCTGCCGGTCAGCTTCGTGTACCAGGAGGAGGCGCTGGGGTTGGGGCATGCGGTGCTCTGCGCAGCCGAGCACACCGGGGATGAGCCGTTCTATGTGCTGTTGGGAGATGTGCTCGTGCCGGGCAACGAGATGCTGCCTGCCATGCAGTCTGTCTCTGATGCGCATGGAGGAGCGTCCGTCATCGCTGTCATGCCCGTGCCCGACGAGGAGGTGGACCGCTTCGGCGTCATCGCCGGCGAGGAGGTCGAGCCGGGTGTGTGGAAGGTGAGCGGCTTGGTGGAGAAGCCGCCTGTGGAGGAGGCTCCCACCAACCTGGCCGTGTTCGGCCGCTACCTGCTCACGCCATGCGTCATGGAGCTTCTGCGCGATGTGGAGCCTGGTGTGGGTGGGGAGATCCAGCTCACCGATGCGCTGGATGCGCTCTTGCGCGAAGAGGAGATGTACGCCTTGGTGGTGAGCCCTGATGAGGGATTCGACACCGGCACGCGCGAGAGCTGGCTCGCCACGAACAACGCGCTCGCGGCACGAAGGTAGGCTGCCACCGTCGTGGCGGCGTGCGTGCTGGCAAGCCAGCACCTACAGAGGATCGGGCGCTGCATCTGGGATGGTGGACGCAGATGAGCTGCGCCCCTACGAAGGGGATGCTGATGGGCCTGTAGGGATGCAGCTTGCCTGCATCTGCTGGTGTGGGCAGCGCATGAGGTTCCCGCGCTATACGAACAAATGTGCTATCATGCGCCCATGAATACGAGCTCATTGTTCCAAGAGATGGAAGACGCGCAAGTGGCGGCTTCGGCGCCGCTTGCGGTTCGCATGCGCCCGCGCACGCTGGATGAGGTATGCGGTCAGGCAGACGCCATCGGGCCGAGCAGCTGGCTTCGACAGGCCATCCAGGCTGACAGCCTGAGCTCCGTCATCCTCTATGGGCCGGCAGGGACGGGAAAGACATCCATCGCGCACGTCATCGCCAAGACCACGGATGCGCATTTCGTGGAGGTATCCGCCATCGGGGGCACGGTGTCAGACCTGCGCCGCGAGATCAAGGAGGCGGATGCGCGCCTGCGCGCACGAGGGGAGCGCACCATCCTGTTCGTGGATGAGATACATCGCTTCAATCGCTCCCAGCAGGATGCGCTCCTCCATGCGGTGGAGGACCGGGTGGTGGTGCTCGTGGGGGCCACCACGGAGAACCCCTTCTTCGAGGTGAACTCTGCGCTCATCTCGCGCTCTCGCATCGTGCACCTGCATGCGCTCTCAGATGATGAGATATCCCAGCTCGTGCAGATGGCTGCGGCGGATGAGCGAGGGCTTGCGGGCGAGGTGGAGCTGGATGCGGATGCCACCTCGCTGATCTGCACGCTCTCGGGTGGAGATGCGCGCTCGGCGCTCACCACGTTGGAGCTCGCCTCTGATATCGCTCGGGGTGCAGGGGAGCGCATCATCACCGCTGAGATGGTGCAGACGGCGAACCCGTCGCGCAACATCCCCTATGACAAGAACAAGGACATGCACTACGATGTGATATCCGCGTTCATCAAGTCCATGCGCGGCTCTGACCCCGATGCGGTGCTGTACTGGCTCGCGCGCATGATAGAGGGCGGGGAGGATCCGAAGTTCATAGCGCGGCGCATCTTCATCTGCGCAGCGGAGGATGTGGGGAACGCCGATCCGCAGGCGCTGCTCATAGCCGAGGCGGCATTCAAGGCGGCAGAGGTCATCGGATATCCGGAGTGCCAGCTGATATTGGCGCAGGCGGCCACCTATCTGGCGCTCGCGCCGAAGTCCAACTCCGCCTGTGGCATCTTCGATGCTCGCGCTGAGGTGGCGCGTGGGCCTGTGCGCACGGTGCCGAACAACCTGCGCGATAGGCATCGTCCCGGCTCTGAAGAGTATGGCGAATACAAGTATCCGCATAACTACCCTGAGGGATGGGTGGATCAGCAGTATCTCCCTGACGGCCTCGAGCGCGGCGCGTTCTATCATCCAGGCGAGCGTGGCTGGGAGGCATATCGCACAGAGGCGGTCAAACGCGATAGGGGGCGGTGATCACGGTGTCAGATGAGCGGGATGAGTTCTGCAGGCCTGCGAATGAGGATGATGATGGGTATGATCCGTATTCGGACCGTCCCGCAGATGAGCCTTGCTACGAAGAGGATCCCTGGAGATAGATCGGCCTCATCTTGAGCTACCATTACCCTTCGCTGCAATGAAGGGAGCATCGGCGTGCCATAGGTGCGGATGCTCATGGTGTTGGATCGAGGATACCAGTGAATACGCCCCACGGCGCAGGTCTGCTCACGCGGATCCGTGCCCTTGTCCATGAGAGCTCTCCATTCGGGAGGATCCCAGGACCGGCTCGGACGGTCGTGGCCTGGCTTGCGTTCATAGCGTTGGTCGTGCTGCTCGAGGTCACTGCATTCAACTATCAGCACTGGCGCACGGCGGGGCTCGAGCCTGTGACCATCATGGAAGAAGGGCAGCTCCTGGATAGCGCAGGGCAGGGATGGTCAGGCGAGGAGACGGTGCTGGATGGCGGCGAGGAGCGCTGTGCCATCCGGTTCCTCACGCCCATCGACGTGGATACGGTGAAGATAGGGGTGAGCCATCCTGCTCATGTGCTGATCGGCAGGACGGATAATGGCGTGTCCAATGCTTCGTATCGGGTCGAGCGCGATGTGTTCCCTGACATAGAGGAGACCACCGTCGTTCCCCTGTATAGCTATGGGCGCGTCTACATGCTGGCTCTCACGCTCACCGATGTGCTCGGAGAGGCTCAAGCGAGCGTTGATGCCGCCAGCTTGGTGAGCATCCAGGTGAATGCGCCCGTCCCGTTCAGCTTCTCCTTCCTGCGCGTGGCGGTCATCCTCCTGATCGCGCTCCTCATCTGGGGCTTCTCCCATAAGCGCATGATCTTCCGGTTGCCCGTGTTCCGCGAGGATGCCTCCGGTGAGCTCAAGGTGCAGCGCGCATCGCGCGTGGTGCTGTATGCGCTCTGTGCCATCATCTTCTGCGCCATCTCCTTGGGCTCCCTCGTGCACCCGCGGTGCTTGGGTTGGTTCGGGCCTGGTGCAGATGAGTCGGGAGAGGCGTCCTCCCTTCTGGAATACCACCATCCCGGTGACGATGACAACCAATATGCTGAGCTGGCTGAGTCCTTCCTGCAGGGGAAGCTCTCCTTGTCCATGGAGCCGAATCCCGACCTCGTGCGGCTGAGCAACCCCTATGACAAGTCCTTGAGGCTCGCGTTGGAAGGGGGCGACCAGGCTGACAACAACGTGCTCAATGACACCGCCTACTATGAGGGGAAGTACTACGTCTACTTCGGCGTGCTGCCCGTGCTCCTATTCTATCTGCCCTGGGTCGTGCTCACAGGGCAGACGTTCCCGACGATCCTCGGGTGCGCCACCTGCCTCGCCTTCGCCATAGCGGGGATATGCAGCCTGCTGCTGCAGCTCGCGCGGCGGTTCTTCCCTCATGTCACGCTGGGCGTGATGATGCTCTGCGTGATGACCGTTCCGCTCGCGTCCATGTTCGCATGGTGTGGCGTGCACCCATCGGTCTATATCTTGCCTGTCATCTGCGGCTTGGCCTGCCTTGCGTGGGGTGCATCCCTGTATGCGAGGCTCGATCGCAAGCCGTGGGCCGTCATCCCGGGTTCGATCCTGCTCGCTGCCATCTTCGCGTGCCGTCCGCAGATGGGCATCTTCTGCGCGCTGCTCATCCCCTTCGGGGTCAGCGGCATGGGGAAGGCTGCTTCGATGCTCTCCGATGATGCCAAGCGCGCCCACACCGTGCGCGTGCTCTATGTTGCTGCTGCTCTGGCTCCCTTCATCGTGGTGCTCGGAGCGCTCGGCTGGTACAACTGGGCGCGATTCGGCTCGCCCTTCGACTTCGGCGCCTCGTATAACCTGACGACGAATGATATGCGCCAGCGTCCGAGGAGCCTGGATCTCGTGCTGGAGCCCCTGTACTACTACGTGGTGCAGCTGCCGAACCTGGAACCCACCTTCCCGTTCCTGCGCGACACGCAAGAGGTGTTCGTGCCGTCCAGCTTCACCGTCAAGGAGCCGAGCATCGGCGGCTTCCCCTATCTGGCTCCGATCATCTGGTTCATGCTCGGTCTCATCTCGGGGAGCTCTGCCCGCACGGCTGACGGGAAGGGGCCGGTGAGGTGGGCATGGGTCGTGGTGGTCGCCTGTGCATCTGCTCTGGTCGTCATCGTGTTCGATGGCTTGGCGGCAGGCATCTTGGTCAGGTACATGATGGACTTCGCGATGCCCTTGGCCGTTCTAGGCGCATTGGGGCTCATGCGCTGTTCGGGAGGCGCATCTGCGGCGAGCGCCCGCGCGCTGCGCCCTTGGGTCGCACGCTGTGCGTTGGCGTGCCTGCTCGTCTCCATCTTGGTCACGGTCGCCATCATCTTCTACTCATGGGATGACGTGATCGGCACGTATGCGCGTGAGATGCAGGAGATAGACGCAGCCGCACAAGCGCTCCTGTTCTGATGCGCCTGTTCTGATCGAAGCGGCTGTGCATGCGCACCTATGCGCACCTCGGGGCTCGCGCTCGAGCGGCTTCCTCCACATCTGGGGCAAGGCGCTGGGGGAGGGCGATCGATCAGCGATCCTTCGTCGTGACCACCATCTCGGAGACGCCTTCCGCATCAGCGCGCACGCGCTCGAGCTCTTCGACCAGATCGGCATCGGCAAGCTCGGTCAACAGCGCTTCTGCCTCGCGCGCAGCTTCGGCTTCATGGTGGCAGAGGGTCTCGGCATCGCCCTTCGCGGGGATATAGGTCACGCCCTTCCGCTCGGCGGTCTTGGCTTGCAGGAGGAGCAGGGTGAAGCCGATGATGCCTGCGACGAGGGATGCCAGCAGGATGGCGAGCTTCGCCTCTGTGACCAGGACGGGTTCAGCATATGCCAGGTTGGCGACGAAGATAGCCATCGTGAAGCCCACGCCGCCCAAGATGGAGGCGCCGAGCATATGGTGCCAGTTCACGTTCTCGGGGAGCTTCGCTACCTTGAGCTTCACGCACAGCCAGCTGAAGAGCATGATGCCTACGGGCTTGCCCACCACCAGGCCGAAGAACACGCCGAGGACCACGTCGCTCGTGAGCATCTGCGCGATATCCGCGCCGGTGAGCGAGACATCCGCATTGGTCAGCGCGAACAACGGAAGGATGGCGAAGTAGACCCACGGATAGATGGAGTGCTCCAGCCTGACCGCAGGGGGGACGACCTGCTTTGACACGTTCGAGAGCGATGATACGGTGCTCAGGTACTTCTTCTGTGAGATGAGCGGCGCTTCCTCGTCATGATACGTGTCCGCCAGCTGCACGCGCTCGTCCGACCAGCGCAGGAAGTTCTCCATGTTGACGCGACTGCCGGAGGGGATGGTGAAGGCGAGCAGCACGCCGGCGATAGTGGCATGCACGCCCGACATGTAGACGCTGAGCCAGAGCAGGCATCCGAGGAGCATGTAGGGGACGAGCGAGTAGATGTGGAAGCGGTTGCATGCGATGAGGGCGGCGAGCACGACAGCGGCAGCGCCGAGCCACATGAGATCGGGGCTCGCACCGTAGAAGATGGCGATGACCAGGATGGCGATGATGTCGTCAGCCACAGCGAGCGTGGAGAGGAACACGCGCACGCCATTGGGCACGCGGCTGCCCAAGAGGGCCAGGATGCCCAGCGCGAATGCGATGTCCGTCGCCGTGGGAACGCCCCATCCCCGTGCAGTGGCCGGGTCTGCGGAATTGAAGGCGAGGTAGATGACGATCGGGACGCATACGCCGCCGATGGCGCCGATGATGGGCAGCGCCGCTTGGCGTATGTTCGTGAGCTCGCCCACGGTCATCTCGTATTTGATCTCAAGGCCCACGAGCAGGAAGAACACGGCCATCAGGATATCATTGATGGCATGAGCGAAGGACATGTGCCCTCCGAAGGAGCCTGCCGTCAGGCCGATCTCATTGTGATGCCAGAAGTCGTAGAAGCCCTCGTATGCGCCCGTGTTCGCCACGATGAGCGCGACGATTGCTGCGAGCAGCATGACGCCTGCCGCGCGCGTCGAGGAGTGCGTGAAGCTGATGAGCTTGCGGATGCGGCGGTTGTGCCCCTGCACCTCGTCGATGTAGATGCCATGGGGATCGGGATCGAGGGGGCTTGGGTCGGTCGTGGGGCTGATGTCGGGAACGGTGCAGATAGGACCCGCATCAGGATGCGTCCCCTGCATCGTATGATCGTCGTTGGCCATGCGCTCTCGCCTTCGTCGGTGGGCTTGCAGGGCAGCGCCCGCATCCCTTGCGGCACATTCGCCGCTCTGCTGTTCTTAGCAGCAGATAGTAGCCCACCCGAGCATCCATGACCGCTCTAATTATCGTTTTGTCATCATCGCGCCAAGACGCGGTGCGCCCTGGGTCGGTTGCGCTATCCTTGACGGCGTATCAACCGATTCGACGAAGGACGGACAGACATGGATATCACCGTTTCCGGACGCAAGATGCCCATAAGCGATTCACTCAAGAGCTATGCAGAGGACAAGATCGGGAAGACGGTCACCCAGCTCGAGGTTGGTGCCATCGCATGTGAGATAGTCCTTTACCGGGAGAAGAACAAGGCCATCCCCAACGCGGCTGTCTGCGAGGTCACGGTCATCATGCCGGGGCACGTGGCGCGCGTGGAGGAGAGCGAAGAGGACATGTTCGCCGCCATCGACGTGGCGGCTGCCAAGATCGCCCGTCAGCTGCGCAAGTTCAAGACGCGCATCCAGTCGAAGCGCACGAAGAAGAACGAACAGCTCGTGGACTTCCAGCATGAGGATGGGCATCCCGAATCAGAGCTGGACCTGGACAAGCTCATGGAAGAGCTCTCTCAGGATGAGATCGTGCGCCGCAAGAAGATCCAGTACTCGCCCCTCACCGAGGAAGAGGCCATGGTGGAGATCGACCTTCTGGGCCATGACTTCTTCGTCTACACCGATCGCGACTCAGGGGATGTGCATGTCCTCTATCGTCGTGGCGACGGAACGCTGGGCTTGCTCACGCCGGACAACGGCGACTAGAGTCCATCTGAGGCACGCCTCAGCTCGCACGTGCGGCCGCCCTTACGGCGGCTATCGAATACAGGCTCCCGAAGGCGATGATGCTGTCTTCGGGAGCCGCTTCATCTCGGGCGACTCTCATGGCATCCTCGGCAGCGCGGAAGGTGCGGACCTCTGCATCCGCGTCGAGGTCCTTGATGAGCGCGGCCAGGTCAGCGGCCGGGAGCGCGCGAGGGTTGTCCGGCTCATAGAGATAGAAGCGGTCCAAGGTGCTCAGGTGCGGGCTGATGATGGCCGTGGCATCCTTGTCCGCGAGCACCCCCACCACTCCGTATCTCTGCCCGTGAGCGCCATCGTGGAAGAGCTCGTCGAGCGAGGCGGCAAGGGCGGCAGCGCCGTCGGGATTATGCGCACCATCCACGATGATGAGCGGGTCTCGTCCGAGCACTTCGAAGCGCCCCGTCCAGGTGGCGCGTGCGATCCCCGCATGCACAGCCTCTTCGCCTATGGGCCAGCCGAGGGAGCGCAGGGTGCGTGCGCATTCGATGGCGATGGCGGCGTTCTCTGGCTGGTAGGCCCCGAGCAGCCTCGTTGAGAATGCCTCTCCTTGGTAGGTGAACGCGCGCGTCATGTCCGATGCGATGCGGGACCCTGTGATATCGGCCGGATCGGTGATGATGAGCGGGCTCTTCGCTCGCGCGCATGCGTCCTCTATGGCGCGGAGCGCATCTGCTGGCTGCATGCAGGTGATGCAGGGGACGCCTGGCTTGATGATGCCCGCCTTCTCGCGTGCGATCTGGGACAGGGTGTCGCCGAGCAGGGCGGTATGGTCGTATCCGATGCGCGTGATGGCGCAGACATCAGGCTGGATGACGTTCGTGGAGTCCAGCCGTCCTCCCAACCCCACCTCCATGATGCAGATATCGCATCCTATCCGCGCGAAGTGCAGCAATGCCACCGCGCACATGAGCTCGAACTCCGTTGGGTGCTCGCCCGATGCCCGCTCCACCGCTTCAGCGGCGCGCTTGACCGCGAGCGTGTGCGCCAAGAGGTCATCTGAGGGGATGTCGGTCCCGTTCACGCGGATGCGCTCCTCGAAGCGCTCTATGTAGGGACTCGTGAACAGCCCTGTCCTCAGCCCGGCAGCACAGCAGATGGAAGCGAGGCATGCGCAGGTGGACCCCTTGCCGTTGGTACCCGCCACATGCACGAAGCGCAGGGATCGGTCGGGGCAGCCCAGCTCATCGAGCAGCCATCGCGTACGCTCGAGCCCCAAGCTCACCTTCTGCCAGCGGGGCGTGTTGATGTATCCAATGGGATCGAATGCCATGGGGCAAAGGGTACCACGGATGGAGGGCGCTCGCCGCCTGCCTCGGATCGGTCCCAAGCGCTTGTGGAATAATGTCACCCGATCCTATAGCATCCCTCACTTCCAAGGAGGCGCGCACATGAGAACGGCAGGCATCGTATTGGCGGCAGGCGCTGGCACGAGGATGAAGTCCAAGAAGCCGAAGGTGTTGCATGAGCTGCTCGGTCGCCCCTTGGTGATGTGGCCCGTTGCAGCGCTCAAGGAGGCGGGGATAGATGAGGTGACCGTGGTCGTGGGCCCTGATGATGAGGCTGTCTCGGCGGCAGTGGAGGGCCAGGCGAGCGTGGCCATCCAGCATGAGAAGCTCGGCACGGCCGATGCGGCGAAGGCCGCGATGGCAACGGATGCGCTCGCCAGCTTCGAGGGCAGCATCGTGCTCGCCTATGGGGACTGCCCGCTGCTCTCCGCTGACACCATCCGCCGCTTGGTGGATGCGCGCATCCAAGAGGGTGCAGCAGCGGTGGTGCTCACGTTCCGCGTGGAGGAGCCCTTCGGATACGGTCGCATCATCCGCGAGGATACGTACCGCTCCGACCTCCCGGTCGGCGAGGTGGTGGCCATCGTGGAGCAGAAGGACGCAGATGAGCGCCAAGCTCAGGTCACGGAATGCAACTCGGGCTTCTATTGCTTCGATGCGGCGGCGCTCAGGCGCGCGCTCGCGCAGGTGAAGAACGACAACGCGCAGGGCGAATACTACATCACGGACGTCGTGGAGCTCCTTCGCGCTGAGGGTCTCAAGGTCATCGCATTGGAGACGGATGATGTGACGGAGTGCGCCGGCGTGAACTCGCGCGTGCAGCTCGCCGAGGCCACGCGTGCCATGCAGATGCGCATCAATCGCGCTCATATGGAGGCAGGCGTCACCATGCTGGCTCCCGAGCTCGTCTGGATCGGGCCGGATGTGGAGATCGCGCGCGATGTCGAGCTGCTGCAGAACGTCACGCTGATGGGTGCCACCTCCATCGGGGAGGATTCCGTGATCGGACCCGATGTGCGCTTGACGGATACCGTGGTCGGGTGCAGTTGCGTGGTGGATGAGACGGTGGCCGTCGAAGCTCGGATGGACGATGGCGCTACGGCTGGCCCGCGCGCGTACCTGCGCCCCGGTGCGCATCTGTGCGCGGGTGCGAAGGCGGGCACGCATGTTGAGATCAAGAAGTCCACGATCGGTGCGGGCTCGAAGGTCCCGCATCTGTCCTACATCGGCGACACGACCATGGGCGGCGGCGTCAACATCGGTGCGGGCTCCATCACCTGCAACTATGACGGTGCGCACAAGCATGCCACGATCATCGGCGATGACACCTTCATCGGCTCTGACACCATGATGGTGGCACCGGTGTCCATCGGCTCGAACGTGACCGTGGGCGCGGGGTCGGTCATCACGAAGGATGTGCCCGATGATGCGCTGGCGGTGGCGCGTGCGCGCGAGAGCGTGTACGACGGATGGACCTCTGCGCATAGGAAATGATGCATTTTGCCGCGTGCTGATCGAGGATGTGCGCATACAATGCCAATGCAACCGATTCTGAGAGGAAGAAGCTCGCTATGACCGAGATGCAGAAATCCCTAGCGCTGTTCTCAGGCTCTATCAGCCCCGAGCTGGCCGAGAGGATCGCGGACCAGTTGGGCGTCGATCTTGGTAACGTGAAGCTGGAGAAGTTCGCCAACGGCGAGATATACGCGCGCTACATGGAGAGCTTGAGGGGCGCGGATGTGTTCCTCATCCAGTCCGTGGCTGGCAATGGGGATGCTGATGTGAACGATGCGCTCATGGAGCTGCTCATCATGGCGGACGCTGCGAAGCGCGCTTCTGCGCGCGCCATCACGGCGGTCATCACGCATTATGGCTATGCGCGCCAGGACAGGAAGGCTGCTGCGCGCGAGCCCATCACGGCCAAGCTCGTGGCCAACCTGATCACCACGTCCGGCGTGACGCG
Organism: uncultured Eggerthellaceae bacterium; assembly: GCA_910589125.1. Lineage (GTDB taxonomy): Bacteria > Actinomycetota > Coriobacteriia > Coriobacteriales > Eggerthellaceae > MGBC163016. Next base: position 275,336 of record CAJURX010000001.1, on the reverse strand, counting down.
CGTCATGACCATCGACCTGCATCAAGGCCAGATCCAGGGCTTCTTCGACATGCCCGTCGATCACCTGACGGCGCTTCCCATCTTGGCTGACTACTTCAAGGCCAAGCGCTTCCCCGAGGGCAAGGTCTGCGTCGTGTCCCCCGATGTGGGGCGTGCGAAGGCGGCGAAGAAGCTCTCTGACATGCTGGAGGCTGACCTGGCCATCATGCACAAGGGGCGTCCGGGGCACAACAAGGCAGAGATCACGGCTCTCATCGGAGACGTGGACGGGAAGATCTGCATCATCAACGATGACATGATAGATACCGGCGGCACCATCGTGGCAGCGGCGGACACGCTCAAGGCGAAGGGCGCGGAAGCGGTCTACATCTGCTGCACGCATCCGGTGTTCTCCGGGCCTGCCTATGACCGCCTCGAGAATGCGCCTGTCGAGGAAGTGGTGGTCTGCGATACCATCCCCGTGCCGCTCGAGAGGCAGACGGGCAAGATCCGCGTCGTGAGCGTCGCGCCTCTGTTCGCGCGCGCCATCGCGAACGTGTACAGCAACGGGTCCGTCAGTTCCCTGTTCGATCCGGATTTCGCTCTGTAAGTGGGGCTCTTCGGCAAGAGAGAGCCCGTCGATCATCTGATCGTGGGGCTGGGGAATCCGGGGGAGGAGTATGCCCACACGCGGCATAACGCCGGGTTCGAGGTCATCTCGGAGCTGGCAGATGCGGCAGGAGCGCGCTTCTGGAAGAGCGAGTGCGGTGCGAAGGTCGCACGGGGAGTGCTCTCTGATCGGGATGTGGTGCTCGCCATGCCGCAGAGCTTCATGAACACGAGCGGTGGCCCGGTGTCGAAGCTCTGCCGCGAATACGGGGTGGATCCAGCGAAGCTCATCGTCATCCATGATGAGCTGGATATCCCCCAAGGGACCATCCGCGTGAAGTTCGGAGGGGGGCATGCGGGGCATAATGGGCTCCGCTCCATCTGCGACAAGCTGGGTGTGCGCGACTGGTATCGCGTGCGCATCGGCATCGGGCGGCCGCCTGGTCGCATGCCCGTTGCGGACTACGTGCTGAAACAGCCTCGCGGAGAGGAGCTCGACCTCTTCTCGGAGGCAGTCCATGCCGGTGCCGAGGCCGTTCCCTTCCTCATCCGGGAGGGGCTGGAGCGGACGCAGATGAGGTTCAACTGATGGCGTATCGGACCGTGCAGGGTGAGGCATCGGCTGAGATCGTGGAGAAGAAGTCCCGCTTCATCGCGCAAGTGAGCCATGTGGAGTCAGATGATGAGGCCGTGGCGTTCTTGGAGCGCATCAGGAGCGAGAACCAGCAGGCACGGCATAACGTGTATGCCTATCTTCTGCGCACGGGGCGCACGCGCTACTCCGATGATGGCGAGCCTGCCCAGACATCCGGGATGCCCACCTTCCAAGTCCTCGAGCATGCGGGCGTATCAGATGTCATCTGCGTGACCACGCGCTACTTCGGTGGCGTGCTCCTAGGCACGGGTGGCCTCGTGCGCGCATATACGCAAGCAGCCCAAGCAGCGCTCGCGGTCGCGCATGTCATCTCGATCGAGCGTTGCGTGGATGTGAGCATCACCGTGCCGTATGCGGAATACGATGCGGTCCTGCGGGGTGCGCAGGAGGCGGGAGCGCATGTGCAGGGATCGGTCTACACCGATGCGGTCCAGCTTGACCTCCGCGCGCTAGAAGGCGATGCAGATGCTCTCGTGCGCGCGCTCACCGAGGCCTCGCGTGGGCGGGCTGCCATCACGCGCTCAGAGCCCTTCGACGCCGCATTCTGAGGTGGCGCCTCTCATCAGGGGAGCGCAGGCGAGGGGGTCAGAGGTATCGCAGGTATTCGATGGTGCCTTGAGCGCTCGCAGGGACGGCTAGCGTCACAGCTCCCATGCTGGTCTGTACGGTCACGATAGATGGGTCATCATAGGTGGTGAGCGTGACGTCCATGCCGTCGTAGGGGATGGACGTGGTCCCTTGGGGCACTGCATCGGACGGTAGCGTGGTGACCTGCCAGCTCTGGATGTCCAGGCCATCGATCAAGCTATCCACGGCTGCTCGGGGAAGGCCGGTCATCTCGGATATCCTGCCTGCGTTGTCGCGCAAGATGGCATCGGCCTTGTCCTTGATGCCGATCGCATCCAATGCAGCGTTGGCGGCACCTGTGCCTGCCTGGTCCACTGCCTCGGAGATGGGGTTGTCCACGCCGCCTTTCGCGAGCAGGATGCCTCCGCCGATGAGCACGGCACCTGCGAGCACGAGCGCGGCTATGACCTTGAGCAGCTTCCTCATGCGTGCGATCCTACCATCTCTCAGCTCTGAGCGGAAGCTGCCAGCTGCGCTGCCGCACGGTCATCGCAGGTTGTAGGGCTTGATGGTCTTGGGCAGCCCGTTCGCGCCGTAGATGATGGCGGGCTCGCCGGCGATCAGCGGACGGAAGTAGTCCAGTGCCTCTGCGCTGACGCCCTGGTAGTCGCCCAAGATCCACTCCCGCGGGAACTCCTTCACGAAGTTCGCGAACTCGGAGGCGGGTCCTGCGAAGTAGCGGGCCTCGTATCCACCGTCCGCATCCGCGCCCCGTGCCACGCCGACGACCTTGGCGGTGAACGTCGGGTCAGCTGACCGCATATGAGCGGAGATGCCCAGGTCGAAGGCTTCCGTCACATCCACCTTCGACTGCGCGAAGTTCGATGAGCGCGCGGCTCGGGAGAGGTCCTGGACCACGCCGCGCGGTGCTATCCCTGCATCCACGATCATCTGCTTCAAGGTGAGCGCAGCGCCACCGAGCACTGCATGGGCGAAGCCGTCATTGGCGCTCTCGCCTGCGGAGAGATAGGCGCCATCTGCGTAGCGCGCACCTTCGCTCACCACGATGTAGCATGAGCCGGTCTCATCCATCTTCGCTTGGACCCGATCCAAGAACGCATCGCGGTCGAAGGCGACCTCGGAGAGCACGAGGAGGTCGACATCCCCTGTGAGGCAGCAACTCGCGGCAAGCCAGCCCGCATCGCGCCCCATGGTCTCCAAGACGAACACCTCGGGGCGCGTATAGGCGTCGTAGTCCAGCCGCGTGGCATGCGTGATGAGGTTCGCGAGCTTGGCAGCGGAGGGGAAGCCAGGGCAGTGGTCAGGCGGCACGAGGTCGTTGTCCACCGTCTTGGGGATGCCGATGAAGCGCTTGGACGATCCTGAGGATGCCGCCCATTCCGAGAGCGCATCCACGGTATCCATCGAATCGTTGCCGCCGATGTAGAACATCGTGTCGATGTCGTTCTCGTCCATCACCTCCATGAGGCGCGTGAAGTCAGCATCCTGGCCGCGCTTGAGCTTGTAGCGGCACGTGCCGAGGGCTGATGAGGGCGTCTGCTTCAATATCTCGAGCTCTGATTCGGGAATGTCGGTCAGGTCGTAGAGCTTGCCTGCGAGCACGCCCTCTATGCCATGTATCCCTCCGAGCACGCGCTCGTAGAGGGGGTCGAGCTGGTTTGCCTTGATCACGCCAGCGAGGGATGCATTGATGACGGCGGTCGGGCCACCGGATTGAGCGACGAGGCAGTTCCCCATGGGTCTCCTCCTTGGATCGGATGTTGCGGGTCTGGTCGATTATAGGCGGCGAAGCCTTCGCTCTCGCATATCGGGTGAGCTTTCTTAACCATTCCGTTTTCGTGAAATTCGTACGCGGCCTGTCTAACTATGAGAAAATGCGAGGAAAGAGGACCCAAGAGGCATAAGAGGCTGGATAGATGACGACTCGTTTCAGGATGCGCTCATGCGCACCAGATGCAGTCGCGCGCATACGCGAGGCGCACCCGATGCCCGCATTCATGGCGCGCGTGCTCGCGAACAGGGGCATCACCACGCCCGATGCCGTCGATGCCTATCTGCATCCATCCCTCGCTCGCGATTGGCTGAATCCCTACGACATGCCCGATATGGACCGCGTCGTCTCCGAGCTCTCGGAGGCGGTCGATGCGGGGCGCCACATCGTCGTGTTCGGCGACTTCGACCTTGACGGGATATCGGCCACCACCGTGCTCACGCGCGGCTTGCGGGAGATGGGCGCACGGGTGACGCCATTCATACCCAACCGGACCGAAGAGGGCTACGGGCTCTCGCAGGCGGCGTATCTGCGCATGCAGCCGCTCCGACCCGATCTGGTGATCACGGTCGATTGCGGCATCGCCTGCAGGGAAGAGGTGGCAGCCATCAGGGCAGATGGCGTCTCGGTCATCATCACCGATCATCATGAGGCGGGAGACAAGGTCCCCGAGGACGTTCCCGTCTGCGATCCCAAGGCGGTCCCAGGGCACCCTTCTGCCGTGCTCGCGGGCGTGGGCGTTGCGCTCAAGGTCGTGCAAGCGCTGGGCGGGTCTCGCGGCTATCCGCACCTCTGGCGGTCATATACCGACCTTGCCACCTTGGGCACCGTCGCTGACCTCATGCCCATGACGGGCGAGAATCGCGCCCTCGTAGCGGATGGCCTTGCGCGCATGAACGATGCGCCGCGCCCTTGCATCGCAGCGCTCGTGGGACGTGCCAAGCCGGATGGGAAGCCGTTGACCTCGACGAACCTGAGCTTCTCCTTGATCCCGCGCTTGAATGCGGCGGGGCGCATGGGGGATGCCGATCGCGCGCTCGACCTGCTCATGAGCGATGACTTCGACGAGGCGTGCCGCCTTGCCGAGCAGCTCGAGGAGATCAACGATCGCAGGCGCGAGATAGAGGCAGAGGTCGCGGAGTCGGCCAAGGCCATCGCCGCTGAGCGCTACGCGGGAGGCAGGTCGATCGTGGTGGCGCATGAGGGGTGGCATGAGGGCGTCAAGGGCATCGTGGCGTCTCGTCTCGTGAGCGCATACCACGTGCCAGCCATGCTCTTCTCCATCATAGATGGCGAGGCGCGCGGGTCGGGGCGGTCGTATGGGCAGGTGAATCTATTCCATGCTGTGGAGAGCGCATCGCATCTGCTCACGAGGTTCGGTGGGCATGGTGCTGCTGTCGGCGTCACCCTTCCCGCTGAGAAGCTGCCGGAGTTCGAGCGTGCGCTCGAAGAGCACATGCGCTCCCTTCCCGATGAGCAATTCGAGTGCCGGGTGGACATAGATGCCGAGGTGCAGCTCGCAGACCTCACGCTCGAGGCCGTCGCGCAGCTCGGATCGCTCGCACCGTTCGGTCAGGAGGCGCCTGAGCCGCGCTTCCTGGTGAGGAACGTGTCCTTGGCGAACGGCAAGGCCGTGGGCGCGGGCAAGAACCACTTCTCCTTCCAGCTGACCGATGGGCGCAGCTCCGTGTCGGCGATCAAGTTCAACTGCGATGACGTGGAGAGCTATCTTCTGAGCGATAAGCTCGCGGATGTGGCATTCACGGTGCAGGTGGACGAGTGGCGCGGGCGCAAGAGCGTGAAGGCCATGGTGGATGCCATAGCTCCCGCGAAGCAGTGCGCTGCCCTCTGCGACCTGCTCGACCCGCATGTGGTCGAATTCTTCGAGGGGCTGTTCGCGGCCTGCGACGGAGGGGATGTCTCCGTCATGGCCCGGGGGGCGGAGGCGGATGGGCGCACGAGCGAAGACGCCGCATCTGCCGAGGCGCGCACGATGTGGGAGCGCATCGCCGCGACCGACCCCGATCGCCTCGAGCGCGAGCTGGTGAGCTCCATCATCGGCACGCGCGCGCTCCATCCTGCCCAGGCTGAGATATTGCGCAACCTGCGGGCGGGTCGGTCGATCCTGGGCGTGATGGCGACGGGCCGGGGCAAGTCGCTCGTGTTCCAGGTGCATGCTGCGATGCTGGCGCTCTCGCAGGGCAAGGCGAGCCTCTTCGTCTATCCGCTGCGCGCGCTCATGGCAGACCAGGCGTTCCACATAGAGCAGCACCTCTCCCGCTTCGGGCTCGCCTGTCGCGTGCTCGATGGCGAATGCAGCCAGCAGGAGCGCGAGGAGGTCTATGCGGGCCTTGCGGCAGGCACGGTGGATATCGTGATGACCACGCCCGAGTTCCTCTCGTTCCATGCCGATCGCATCTCGCAGACGGGGCGCATCGGATTCATGGTGGTGGATGAGGCGCATCACATCGGGCAGGCGAAGGCGGGGCAGCGCCCAGCGTATGCCCTCCTCGGAGATGTGGTGCAGAGGCTGGGCGCACCGGTGGTGCTGGCCCTCACGGCCACGGCTCCCGAGGAGATAGCCCGTCGGGCCATGGCGTCGCTGTCCATCGATCAGCGCGTGGTGGATGACGCCAGCCGCGACAACCTGCACTTGGATGATCAGCGCAACATCCGCAATCGGGATGATTATCTTGCGCACATCGTCGCCGGGGGCGGCAAGTGCGTCATCTACGTGAACTCGCGCGAGCAGTCCGTCGGCGTCGCGCGCAGGCTCCGTCGGCGCGTGCCACAGCTCGCGCTCCAGATCGGCTTCTACAACGCAGCGCTCTCGCGCGCAGAGCGCAGGCGCATCGAAGAGCTGTTCCGGCAAGGCCAGATACAGGTGCTGGTGGCAACATCGGCGTTCGGGGAGGGGATAGACATCCCCGATATCCGCCATGTCGTGCTCTATCACATGCCGTTCTCTGATGTGGAGTTCAACCAGATGAGCGGGCGCGCGGGGCGCGATGGCAAGGATGCGTGGGTGCATCTGCTCTATGGCCGGGCTGATGTCTCCATCAATGAGGGCATCCTGGCGGAGATGACGCCGAGCCGAGAGGTCATGGCGCAGATATATCGGCGCATGCGGTCGCTCCAGGCGGAGCAGCCGGGGCAGATGGTGACGCTTCTGGCCTCAGAGCTCGCGCGCCTAGCGAGCGATGATGCGCGCATCGTCTCTCCGCAGGCAGCCCGCTGCGGCCTGTCGGTGTTCACGGAGCTCGGGCTCATCGAATCCACGCGCTCGTTCAGCGGGGGCTTCGAGGTGCATGGCTTCCGCGTGCGCGAAGGGGCGCCGAAGGTGGAGCTCACCGATTCCGTGCGCTATCAGGAGGGGCTCGATGAGATGGATGGTTTCAAGCGCTTCTGCGAGTGGGCTATGATGTGCGATATGGCAGGGCTTGCGTGTCGGATGATCCATCCCATCACGCCCGATGACGAGGGTCAAGGAAGATGAGCGTAAGAGAAGAGGCCAAGGCGCGCATCAAAGCGCCTGATGAGGTGTTCGCCGAGCTCAGCGAGCTTGCGAGCGGGTACATGTCCGCACAGGAGCGCGACCTGATCACGCGCGCCTATCGGTTCGCCTCGGCTGCCCATGAGGGACAGAAGCGCAAGTCGGGGGAGCCGTTCATCGTGCATCCCATCGAAGTGGCCATCATCTTGGCAGACCTGCGCATGGATGCTGAGACGGTCTGCGCGGCGCTTCTGCACGACACCGTGGAGGACACCGCCGTCACGGCTGAGGTGGTGGAGCAGGAGTTCGGTCCTGATGTGCGCCAGCTCGTCGAGGGCGTCACGAAGATCACCCGCATCGAGGTGGAATCCCTCTCTGATGAGCAGGCGGCCACCATCCGCAAGATGCTCGTCGCCATGAGCAAGGATATCCGCGTCATCGTCATCAAGCTGGCCGACCGCCTGCACAACATGCGCACGCTTGCCTCCCTTCGCGAGGATCGTCGGATATTCAAATCCCATGAGACGCTGGACATCTATGCGCCCATCGCGCATAGGCTGGGCATCAACTCCATCAAATGGGAGCTGGAGGACCTGGCGTTCTTCTATCTGGAGCCCAACAAGTACAAGCAGGTCAGCCGGATGGTCACGGACACGCGCGCCGAGCGCGAGGAGTATCTGTCGAATGTCGTGGACATCATCTTGCAGGAGATGCAGAAGGTGGGCGTGGAGGCCAAGGTGATGGGCCGTCCGAAGCACCTGTACTCCATCTACCAGAAGATGTCGAAGAAGGGCAAGGGGTTCTCTGAGATCTACGACCTCATCGCCGTGCGCATCATCGTCCCCACCGTGAAGGATTGCTATTCGGCGCTGGGCGCTGTGCATACGCTCTGGCATCCCATGCCGGGGCGCTTCAAGGACTACATCGCCATGCCCAAGTACAACATGTACCAGTCCCTGCATACCACGGTGATGGGACCGGCGGGGCGTCCCTTGGAGGTGCAGATCCGCACCGAGGAGATGCACCGGGCCAGCGAATACGGCGTAGCGGCGCACTGGCGCTACAAGGAGGGCGGCGGCAAGGTCAGCGCTGATGAGCTGGACAAGCAGCTGGCATGGCTGCGCGAGATGGTGGACTGGCAGGACGATACCGAGGATTCGCGCGAGTTCCTGAAATCCCTCAAGATGGACTTGGACAACGCCGAGGTGTACGTGTTCACCCCCAACGGGGATGTGAAGACGCTGCGCGCCGGTGCCACGCCCGTCGACTTCGCGTATGCGGTGCATACGGAGGTGGGGAACCACTGCGTAGGGGCGAAGGTGAACGGCTCCATCGTCCCGCTCACCTATGAGCTGAAGGTGGGGGACCGCGTGGAGGTGCTCACCTCCAAGAACGCATCCCCCTCGCGCGATTGGCTGGCCATCGTCCGCACGCCATCGGCGCGCAACAAGATACGCAGCTACTTCTCCAAGGTCACGCGCTCGTCTGACTTGCAGGATGGTCGCGACATGCTCATGCGCGAGCTGCGCAAGCATGGCATCGGCCTCTCGTCTGCCCGCACGACGAAAGCGCTCAAGGGCGTGTCGGAGGCCATGGGATTCGCGGACAGCGACGACATGTACGTGCAGCTGGCACGGGGCAAGGAGAGCGCGCAGCACGTGGCGAACAGGCTGCTCAAGATCCTCGTGGATTCCGCCAACGAGGAAGCCGACAAGCCGCGCATGGGTGCGGGCGAAGGCTCAACGGGCGTGATGGCCCCCATGCTCACGAGCGTGAAGGGGCACAAGAAGCACGAGACGCATTCGTCGAACGGCATCGTGGTGAAGGGCGTGGATGACATCCTGGTGAGGTTATCGCGCTGCTGCAATCCGGTGCCGGGGGATGCCATCGTCGGGTTCGTCACGCGCGGGCGCGGCGTGAGCGTGCATCGCGCCGATTGCCCCAACGCCGATGACCTGCGCCGCAATCCCGAGCGCATCATCGACGTGCAGTGGGAGGGCACGCCATCCACCTCGGCGCTCTACAAGATAGAGATCTACGTGGAGGCGCTCGATCGCATGAATCTGCTATTGGATGTCACGCGCGTGCTGTCAGAGGTGGGTGCGAACGTCATCTCCTGCACCACGAACACGCATCGTGACGGCGTGGTGGAGATGCGCTTCTTGTTCGAGGTCTGCGACATCACGAGGATAGAGAGCTCCATCGAAGGGCTCAAGGGGATCGATGGCGTGTTCGATGCGCGCCGCATGCTGCCTGGTGAGGCGGTCGGAGCAGTGAAGGGGAGCAAGTAGATGAGCGAGCTGAAGAACATGCGGGGCCTCTGCATCGATGCGAGCTGCTTGGTCATGGGTCCGCTGCAGAACAATGTCTACCTCATCTCCGATGGCGCGGGTGCCATGGTGGTGGACCCGACGGCGGATGCGGAGGGCATCGTCTCTGCGCTGGGGGATGTGCGCTTGGATGCCATCGTGCTCACGCACGGGCATTGGGACCACACCGGCGCGGCCGCGAAGCTGCGTGCGTTGACGGGGGCTCCCGTCTATGCGGGTGTCGCCGATGCGGACCATATAGAAGCGCCTGTGGATGACGGGACCTCGCGCACCGCGGAGGCGTGCCCGGTAGATGTGCGCGTGAGCACGGGGGATGCGATCGGCGTTGGGGGGATGCAGTGGAAGGTGATGGAGACCCCGGGCCATTCTCCCGGTTCCATCTGCCTGTTCATCGTGCCACCCTTCGGCAACCACCCAGAAGGGCTCCCGGTGCTCGTATCCGGCGACACCTTGTTCAAGGGCGCGTTCGGTCGGACGGACTTCGAGGGAGGGTCCGTGGAGCAGATGGCACGCTCCATGAAGAGGCTGGCAGCGCTGCCCGATGACGTGGTCGTGCTCCCGGGGCACGGCTCGCCTACGACCATTGGCAACGAACGGAGCACGTTCGCGATATTCGGAGATGAACCCGAAGGATAGCGTCTACAATATGCGGGCATCGTCAATGGCGGTATGACCGTGCGGTCATGTATACCATGGAGGGTTCAGTGGATCTCAGCTGGTCGTTCTTCGTAGCTCAGCTCCTGAGCAATCCATTGCTCTTGGTGGTAGCCCTCTTGAACCTCGGGGTGATCATCGTGAACGGCGCCACTGACGCGCCCAACGCCATCGCCACCGCCGTCTCCACGCGTGCCATGAAGCCTCGCCATGCCATCATCATGGCTGCCATCTGCAACTTCATCGGGCTCCTGGTGATCTCCGTGGTCTCTCCTGCCGTTGCGCAGACCATCTTCGGCATGGTCGATTTCGGGGGGAACTCCCATCAGGCGCTCGTCGCGCTCATGGCCGCCATGGTGGCCATCATCGTCTGGGGTGCCACCGCTTGGTGGTTCGGCATCCCGACATCCCAGTCCCACTCCCTGATCGCGGGCCTCACCGGGGCCGCCATCGCGCTGATGAGCGGCGTGGATGCCATCAACTGGAACGAGTGGATCAAGGTCATCTACGGCATCCTGCTCTCCACGCTCATGGGCTTCGCCTTCGGATGGGTGAACTTCAAGATCATCAAGCGCGCATTCAGGAATGCGAACCGCCAGCATGCCAATAGGTTCTTCAAGTGGGCGCAGGTCCTGGCAGGAGCGGGCGTGGCGTTCATGCATGGCGCGCAAGACGGCCAGAAGTTCATGGGGATATTCATCCTGGCCATCATCATGGCATCGGGTCTGGGCATGAGCACGGATGCTCTGAGCTCCCTTCCGGTGTGGCTCATGCTGCTCTGCGCGCTCACCATGGGCGTCGGCACGGCTGCGGGAGGCGAGCGCATCATCAAGAGCGTGGGCGTGGACATGGTCAAGCTGGAGGCCTTCCAAGGGTTCGCAGCCAGCCTCTCCACGTGCGTGAGCTTGGCGGTCGCCACGTTCGGCGGCCTGCCCGTGTCCACCACGCATACGAACACGACCGCCATCATGGGCGTGGGCGCGGCGAAGAACCCGAAGGGCGTCAAGTGGTCCATCGCCATCGACATGGTGAAGACCTGGGTGCTCACCTTCCCCGGATGTGGGCTGCTCGGATTCGTGTTCGCCAAGGTGTTCCTGATCATCCTCTGAGGATAAGGAGAGAGACGATGGCCAAGAAGAACAAGTTCAACTACTTCAAGGCATATGAGAAGCTCACGAAGCTGGCGGTCCAGGAATCGGACCTCATGATAGAGACCATGCGCAGCTTCACCTCTCCCGAGGAGCTCGTGGATGCCATGGCGGCCATGCATGAGTTCGAGAACCAGGGCGATGACATCAACCACGGCATCTTCGAGAGCGCAGCCGTCGATTTCATGCCGCCGATCGATCGCGAGGACATCGTCGAGCTGGCATCGGCCTTGGACAACGTCTTGGATTACATCGATGACGTCATCGGCCACATGTACATGTACTCCGTCAAGGGCATGCCTGAGAACGCCATGAGGATGGCCGAGCTCATCCGGGATTCGGTGAAGGCGCTGGACAAGATGATCTGCGAGTTCCACAACTTCAAGAAGAACAAGAGGTTCAAGCAGCTCTTGGTGGACATCAACTCATTCGAGGAGCAGGCCGACCAGCTCTACACCGACGCCATGCATCACCTGCATACCGTCGAGAACGAAGAGGTCATGCATGTCCTCGTGTGGTCCAGGATCTACGAGCGGATGGAGAAGTGCTGCGATGCATGCGAGCATGCGGCAGACATCGTGAGCACCATCGTGCTGAAGAACATGTAGGCACCTGCCCCTGTCGCGCTCCGCTATTCCACGGCGATGATCTGCGGGATGGTGGGGTTGCCGTTGAGGTCCGTACCGCCAAGGGCGGCATGCATGTCGAATGACCCGTCCATCATGAGCGGCAGCTCGAATAGCGCACGCCGTCGCGCCCTGTCGTAGATGTCCCAGAAGCCATCGGTGCTCACCTCATGCGTGCCGGGATGCGTTCAGGGTGCGTGCTCATGGTTATCGAAGATGCTCTGATCGATCAGGTGGTCGCGGTGGCTCATGGCGCGCACGAGGGAATGCTTGCGGAATAGCCGTTCGCCAGCGCCGATGATCGCGCGCTTCACGCCCTTGGGCGAGCGCATGGCCACGAGCGCCACGCGGTATCCTTCGATGCCCGCCCGGTATGCATCAGGGCGCATGTCGCGACCGAGCGCTGACCGGGCGACGTACTTGCACATGAGGGATATCACGTGGATCACCTCGTCAGATGCCTCGAGGGCGCAGAGGGGGTCGAAGCTCGCGATGGTGGTGTTGCCCATCGCGCTCAAGACCAGCACATCCAGATCGGATTCGATCTCAGCATGCACCTCATGCGCATCTGCGGGGTCGAGCCCTTCTATGCCAGCGCTCACGATGGCATCCTGCTGTGCATGGATGAAGGGATGCGCGAGCGCATCCAAGAGCGCATGGCAGTACAGGCCGCGAACATAGGCGCACCCGATGCCCTTGATGTCGTCGGGCAGCATGTTCGCCGCATCCCTCATGTGCGCGAGCAGCTTCCCGGCATCGGTTTTGTGCATGGCGCTCCCGATGTTGCCGCCCTTTCTGGGCTGCAAGGCGAAGGGGCTGAAGAAGAGCACATCCGGCCCTTGGTTGCCGAGCATGAACGCTTCCAGCTCCTCGTGCGTGGCGATCAGCTCAGGTGGGAGGGATCGTGCGGCCTCTTGGCCGAACAGGTAGTGGGTGATGATGGCTGGCATGGCGCACCTTTCCTGCGTATGTCCTCTTCGCTCGATTATATGCTCCGCCAGCGCGAGCGCACCGCCGCTCAGAAATGTTTACCTGTATGATATGGACTCCATGTATATCCAGCCCAACCCATGAGGATGCGTTGACCAACAGATGGCATTGATAGTCGCAAAGTTCGGGGGAACGTCCGTTGCGTCGCCCGAGAGGATAAAGGGCGTCGCGGAGCGCCTCGTCAAGATCCGCGAGCGCGGGGACCGCGTGGTGGCGGTGGTGTCTGCCATGGGCAAGACCACCGACGAGCTCATGGGCCTGGCGGCCGCCGTGAACAGCAACCCGCCTGCACGCGAGCTCGATCGCTTGCTCTCGACAGGGGAGCAGGTGTCCATGACGCTCCTGGCGCTCGCGCTGGAGGCGAAGGGGTACAAGGCCATCAGCTATACCGGCAGGCAGGCGGGCATAGAGACCAACGGCACGCACAACAAGGCGAAGATCGTGAAGGTGCACAACGAGCGCATCGAGCGCGCCTTGGATGCGGGATACATCCCCGTGGTCGCGGGATTCCAGGGGATCGACGCGAATGGGGACATGACCACGCTCGGACGCGGAGGGTCGGACACGACCGCGGTCGCGGTGGCGTGGGGGATAGGCGCTGATATCTGCGAGATCTACTCGGATGTCGATGGCGTGTACACCACCGATCCGCGCATCGCGCCGCGTGCGCGCAAGCTGGAGAGCGTCTCCTACGATGAGATGTTGGAGCTCTCCAGTGCGGGGTCGGGCGTCCTTCAGATGCGCGCTGTCGAATTCGCGAAGAAGTGGGGAGTGGTCATACATTCGCGTTCCGCGTTCTCAGATGCGCCGGGCACGCTGGTCAAGGAGGAGAGTCCCATGGAGCAGGCTGTCATCACGGGCATAGCCCATGACACATCGGAGATGAAGGTCACCATCCGACACGTCCCTGACACCGCCGGCGTTGCCGCACGGGTGTTCAGCGCGCTTGCGGACAACATGGTGAACATGGACATGATCATCCAGAACACCTCCCGCGACGGCGCGACCGACATCTCATTCACCTGCCCTGAGTCGGACCTCTCGCGTGCGGTCAAGGCCATCGAGGGCGTCCTGGGAGAGATCGGCGCTGAGGGATGGGATGTGGATGAGGACATCGCCAAGGTGAGCTTGGTGGGCACGGGGATGAAGTCCTCTCCCGGCGTCTCGGCGCTCGCGTTCCGCACCATGAGCGAGAACGACATCAACATCCTGGCCATCTCCACATCCCCCATCCGCCTCTCCATGGTGATAGAGGCCTCCGAGGTCCAGCGTGCCGTGCAGGTGCTGCACACCGCATTCGACCTTGATTCCGATAGCGTGTTCGAGGAGACGCAGCTCTCAGCAGAGGAGATCGCTGCGAAGATGAAGAAAGGCCGGTAAGGAACATGGCGAAGGAGATGCCTGCTCGTCCTGTCGTCGCGGTGGCGGGAGCCACGGGCGCGGTGGGACGCGAATTCTTGGAAGTGCTGCACGAGCTGGACTTCCCTGCTTCAGAGGTGCGCGCGCTGGCGTCTGCGCGCTCTGCGGGCAAGGAGCTTCCCTTCAAGGGGTGCGGGGACGTCCCTGCGGGCGCGCTCACGGTGCAGGAGATGACATCCGAGTCCTTTCAGGGCGTTGACATCGCGCTCTTCTCTGCTGGCGCGGGCGTATCGCGAGCGATGCGGCAGGCCGTCGTGGACGCGGGCGCGGTCATGATCGACAATTCGAGCGCATTCCGGATGGACGAGGATGTGCCGCTCGTGGTGCCCGAGGTGAATCCGGAGGATGTGGAGTGGCACAGCGGCGTGATCGCGAACCCGAATTGCTCCACCATCCAGATGGTGGTGGCGCTGAAGCCGCTCGATGATATCTCGCCCATCAAGCGCGTCGTGGTGTCCACCTATCAGGCGGCATCGGGTGCGGGCGCTGCGGCCATGGATGAGCTGTACAGCCAGACCAGGGAGTTCCTGGATGGCGTTGCCGATGATGACCTCACGGTCGAGGCGTTCCAGCACCGCATCGCATTCAACACCATCCCGCACATCGATGTGTTCTTGGATGATGGGTCCACGAAAGAGGAATGGAAGATGGTCGTCGAGACCAAGAAGATCATGCATCGCGCAAGCTTGGAGGTGGCTGCCACCTGCGTGCGCGTGCCGGTCTTGCGCTGCCATGGCGAATCCATCAACGTGGAGTTCGAGGGAGCGGTGAGCGCTGAGGAGGCACGGAGCGCCCTGGAGGCTGCACCGGGCGTTGCCGTCATGGATGACGTGTCCGAGAACGTCTATCCCATGCCGGGGCTGCTCGCGCATTCCACTCCCGTCTACGTGGGTCGCATCCGCACTGATGCCAGCGTGCCCCATGGCATCGCGTTCTGGGACGTGGCCGACCAGATCCGCAAGGGAGCGGCATTGAATGCCGTGCAGATCGCCTTGCTCCTCATCCCTGCTGCTCGAGGATAGGGAATCTGACCTGGATCTGCAGAGAGCATGAAGAAGGTCAGGCTCGATAGGCTGCTGGTGGAGCAGGGGCTCTTCTCGTCAGCGGACGAGGCGGCTCGCGCGGTGTATGCGCGCACGGTGCGCGTAGGGGATGAGTATGCGCAAAGCCCCGCCATCAAGGTTCCCGTAGATGCGGACATCCACGTGAAGGGGCGCAAGCGGTTCGTCTCGCGTGGTGGCGACAAGCTGCAGGGCGCATTGGATGCGTTCGCGGTGGATGTGACGGGAAAGCGCTGCGTGGATGTGGGGTCCTCCACCGGTGGCTTCACGGACTGCCTGCTCCAAGCCGGTGCGGGACAGGTCGCGTGCGTGGATGTGAACTATGGTCAGCTCGCATGGGAGGTGCGCTGCGACGAGCGCGTTCGCGTGTTCGAGCGCACCAACATCAAGACGGTCGAGCCAGCGCGGATCGGGGCTCCGTTCGACATCATCGCGATCGATGTGAGCTTCATCGGATTGGCGTCGCTCGCAGGCGTGCTCGCAGGGCTCGCACAGGAGGGCGGCGTGCTCCTTGCCTTGGTGAAGCCCCAGTTCGAGTCCGCCCATGATGAGACGGACCGCGGCGTGGTGCGCGATCCTGCCGTTCGCGAGCGCGTCGTCAGCGAGGTGGCCGAAGCGCTCACCGAGCATGGGTTCGCCGTCAAGGGAGCCATCGAATCTCCCATCACAGGCCCGAAGGGGAACGTGGAATATCTCATCCATGCCGTATTCGAAGGCGTGGGCGCGTCTGCGTGAGCGCGCGCTCAGGGCCGCTCCCACCGCGTGGTCTCAAGATGAGCAGCCACGGCGGCATGCAAAGGGCGCCAGTAACGATATAATCTCCTTCCAATGGAGGAAATACGCCCTCACCCTGCATGCGGTCATACGCACTCTCAACATTCCCTTGCCTCGGCATGCCGGATGGAAGCGTATTCGTGAAAGGGAATGCTATGGACTTTGCAGGCATCAATGATGCGCTCGTGTCGTTCACGGGCGTCATCGACGACTTCATGTACACCTATATCCTGGTGATACTGCTCGTCGTCGTGGGGATCTGGTTCACGATCCGCACCAAGTTCGTCCAGATCCGCTACATCAAGGACATGTTCACCTCGCTCACCGCATCGAGCGATCGCATCAAGGCCGAGGAGGCAGCTGATGGCATCGTGGACGCGGAGTGCGATGTCATGACCGCTGAATGCGGGGGCACGCCGAAGGCCCATGCGGACAAGAAGAAGCGCATCTCGTCGTTCCAGGCGCTCATGGTGTCCACGGCGTCACGCGTGGGCACGGGTAACATCGTCGGCATCGCCACGGCGATCGCCATGGGTGGCCCGGGTGCGGTGTTCTGGATGTGGCTCATGGCCATCGTGGGCTCCGCATCTGCATTCATCGAGTCCACGCTCGCGCAGATCTGGAAGGTGAAGAACCCTGACGGCACGTTCCGGGGTGGTCCGGCGTACTACATCCAGCAGGCGCTAGGGAAGCGCTGGCTCGGCGTCGTGTTCGCCGTGGCGCTGATCCTCTGCTTCGCCTTCGGCTTCAACGGCCTCCAGACGTTCAACGTCACCTCTGCACTTGATTACTACGTGATCCCCGAGCATCAGCTCACCGTGAATGCGCTCGTGGGCCTGCTCATCGTGATCGCCACTGCGCTCGTCATCTTTGGCGGCATGCATCGCATCTCCGTCATCACGAGCGTCATCGTGCCCATCATGGCCGTCATGTACATCGCGATCGCGCTGTGGACCACCATCTCCAACATCGGCGAGCTCCCGGCCATCCTGTCGCTGATCGTCACCGAAGCATTCAACCCCGAGTCCTTCGCGGGCGGCTTCACGGGCTCGTGCCTCATGTGGGGCATCAAGCGCGGCCTGTTCTCCAACGAGGCGGGCATGGGCTCGGCTCCGAATGCTGCCGCTACCGCTGATGTGTCCCATCCGGTGAAGCAGGGCCTCGTGCAGAGCCTATCCGTCTATATCGATACGCTGCTCATCTGCAGCTGCTCTGCCTTCATGATGCTGGTCTTCTACGTGCAGGACCCAGAGCTCGCCACCACGCTCAATGGCATGGCATTCGTGCAGATGGCCATGAACAACTCCATCGGAGAGGTGGGCATCCACCTGATCACGGCGGCCATCTTCGTGTTCGGCTTCTCGAGCCTGGTGGGCAACTACTTCTACGCAGAGGGCAACATCCGCTTCATCAAGAACAACAAGACGCTGCTCTTCTGGTTCCGCATCCTGTGCCTGTGCTTCATCATGTACGGTGCGGTGAACAGCTTCGATCTGGCTTGGAACCTGTCTGACATCTTCATGGGCTTCATGGCCATCATCAACCTCGTCGCCATCATCCTGCTCGGCAAGTACGCTCTGAAGGCGCTTGACGATTACTCGCGTCAACGCAAGGCAGGCATCAACCCGGTGTTCCATGCTGATGCCATCCCGGACCTGCCGCCCACTGAGTGCTGGCATGAGGAGGATGTGATCGCCTTCGGCGGCGCTGTGGATGGTGTGGTGCGCGAGAAGGTCATCGAGATCGATACGTGAGCGTGAGGTCCGCTCGCTGGATATGCAGGGCATGCTTTGGGCTGGTGTTCGTCTGGAACGTGCTCTGCGCTCTGCGATTCGTCATGGCGCCTGCGGACTTCGCGGGCGCCTATCAGCTCGAGGGCGTGCCAGGAGAGGTGGCTGTGCGCGGGATGGGGGTCGCGTTCCTGATGTGGAATGCCACCTACCCGCTCTTCCTCTGGCAGCCCGAGCGCTTCAAGGTGCTCGGATGGGTGATCGCAGCTCAGCAGCTCATCGGGTGCGTGGGGGAGGCCTTCATCCTGTGCGCGCTTCCCGTTGGAGGCTTCGAGCTCCTGGCTGCTTCCATCCAACGCTTCCTCATCTTCGATGCGGCCGGATTGGGCCTCATGGTCCTCTCGGGAGCATGCTTCCTGCATTGCTTGGCGCGTGTCGGAGAGGATCGTCGCGCCTGAGGAGCCTTGCTGCGTGACCTTTGCCGCATCCGGGTAGCAGCAGGCCACGAAGCTCCCGGTCACATCTTGGCGAGGAGCCTCCTTCCCTTGCCGCACTTCAAGGCCGTGAGGGGGCAATGCTTCTTGCAGCCAGGGCAGACGCCTTCGATGGGCTCAGCTCCCTTTGCTGCCTTCTTCGCTTGGCTCTTCGCCTTGCGCTTGGCCTTCTTGCCCTTCTCGAGCTCCTTGCCCTTCTTGGGCTTCTTGGTCTTGGCGGCCTCTTCCTTTGCTCTCGCCTTCTTCTTGGCCTTCTTCGCATCCTTCTTCTTCGGCATGCGCATCCTCCCTCATGATGGTGTCCTCATACGCTCTGATGGTAGCGCCCGTGCGGCTACGGAGCGGGGTGCACGCCTATCCGTAACAGGGCTGATGATGCCTCATGTGGGACGAAGGATAAACGCCAAGAGGTCAGAGAGCATAGGCTATGGCATAGCCTATGGCGCAGAATGCGAAGGCGAATATGGCGCCTGCGATGACATCGCGTGGGTAGTGCGCGCCACCGAGCACGCGGATGATGCCCATGGCACATCCAGCGATGCAGAGCGCAAGCCCCACGGGTTCGCTCACGAGCAGCCAGCTCGAGGCGATCGCGAACATGGATGCGACGTGCCTGCTGGGGAAGGACTTGCCGTGGGTATCCTTCTCAAGGACATTCGGCAAGCCCTTCTCGTAGGGGCGCTCCTCGCTGACTGCCATGCGCAAGAGCGTTATGAAGCCGAAGCAGAGGGCGGGTATGATGATGCATGCTGGCATGAGCCATCGCTGGAAGATGGCGAGGTAGGCGAGCAGTGCCGGATAGACCACGTATCCGCAGCATGTGAGCGCCACATCAGCGATGCGCAGGGCATGTGCGCGCTTGGGGTCGCGCGCGAGCGCACGTGTCGCTTCTGCATATGCTGGCTCTCGCTCGGTGCCTGCCATGATGTCCCTCAGCTCGATCCGCTCGCTCGTCGCTCGTGCGCCCCTCGGCAGGCGCGCTAGAGGATGCGCTTGATGCGCTCGACGGCTTCGCGCGTCTGGTCGGCATCGCCGAACGCGGTCAAGCGGATGTAGCCTTCGCCAGCAGGGCCGAATCCGGCACCGGGCGTCGTGACCACCTGGGCTTCCTCCAAGAGCTTGTTGAAGAAGTCCCAGCTCCCCATGGCGTGCGGTGTCTTGCACCAGACATATGGGCTGTTGACGGCACCGTACACCTCGAGCCCGGCGCTCTCGAGGCCCTCCTTGATGACCTTCGCGTTCTGGCGGTAGTAATCCAGGGATGCTTCCACCTGCTTCGCACCCTCAGGGGTGTAGATGGCTGCGGCGCCCTTCTGGATGATGTAGGAGGCACCGTTGAACTTCGTGGATTGACGGCGCATCCAGAGCTCGTTCAGGCTCTGCCCTTGGCGCACGAGCGCCTTGGGGATCACGGCGTAGCCGCAGCGCATGCCTGTGAAGCCGGCGGTCTTGGAGAAGCTGCGGAATTCGATGGCGCAGGTCTTGGCGCCCTCCACCTCGAAGATGGAGTGGGGGATGTCAGGCTCGGTGATGAAGCGCTCGTAGGCGGCGTCGAACATGATGAGGGCGTCGTGGGCGTTGGCGTAGTCCACCCATGCCTTCAGCTGCTCGGATGTGAGCACGGTGCCCGTGGGGTTGTTGGGGGAGCAGAGGTAGATGACATCCACATCTCCTGACGGGAGCGCGGGGCAGAAGCCGTTCTCTGCGGTGGTGGGCATGTAGTGGATGCGGGTCCACTCCTCAGCGTCCACATCGTATTCGCCCGCGCGTCCCTCGATGGCGTTGCTGTCCACGTACACGGGGTAGACCGGATCGCAGACGGCGATCGTGTTATCCACGGAGAGGATGTCCCCGATGTTGCCGCAGTCGCTCTTCGCGCCATCGGACACGAAGATCTCGTCCGGTTCGATATCCATACCGCGGCTGGCATAGTCATGCTCCGCGATGGCCTCGCGCAGGAACGCGTAGCCCTCATAGGGCCCGTATCCCTTGAAGGTGTCAGAGGATGCCTGCTCATCGATCGCCTCGTGCATGGCCTCGCGCACAGCGCTCACGAGCGGGCGCGTCACGTCTCCGATGCCGAGCTTGATGATATCCGCATCCGGGTTCGCCTCTTGGAACGCCTCGGTGCGTCGGGCGATCTCTGCGAAGAGGTAGCTTCCGGGCAGCTTCTCGAAGTTCTCGTTGATCTTGGCCATGGGGGTGCGTCCTTTCTCGGTCGGTCGTCCATGCGCTCCTCACGCGAGGCGCATGCGCTCTCTGCTCTCGTGCTCGCCGTTCGCTCTCGCTCTACCTCTCGAGCTCAGGCTCGTAGATCGCGCGATTGTTCGGCGTCTCATCCACCTCGACGCGCGTTGGGTCGAACCCAGCCTCCTTGAGGCGCTCATATACGTGCGTTGCCAGATTCTCCGCCGTGGTGCGGAAGGGGAGGATGGTCAGCGAGAAGCCCTCAGCCTCGAGGGCGGCCAGCGTCTCAGGTGCGAGCGTGCCCTCCTCCACGAGGAAGGTGTGGTCGAGGGAGTCGGCGATGCTGCGCACGGCTTCCTTGAATCGCCCGAAGTCGCAGACCATGCTCGCTTCTGATCCTGCCTCTTGGAGGGTCTGCGCGCCGATGCGACAGACGATGCGCCATCTGTGCCCATGCAGGTTCTCGCACTTCCCGAAGTAGTCGGCCAAGAAGTGAGCCGAATCGAAGAAGGCTTCCGTCTCGAGCTGGTACATGGGCGTCCCTTCACGCGTGATATGATGTGCTCAGAGATTATAATCTGGTGCCATGGAGAATATCGCATTGGATAGGGCTCGTGCGGCATACGCGCGGGTGGAGGAGCGCTACATCAGCGCGCTCCAGGAGAAGGGGCTCGCCTTCGATGAGCCTTGCGCGCACGAAGAGGAGCGAAGGCGCCTGCTCGAGCAGTTGCGCGAGCGCGGCGTGACGTTCCGCAATGCGGGCGCGAGCTTGTCGTGGGGGCATCTGTCCCCGGCGTGCGTGGAGTGCACGGGCGTGGATGGGTCAGAGACGTTCTCGACCACATTCAGATGCCATCGTGATTGCTACTTCTGCTTCAACCGCAACCAGGCGGATTACGAGCGCTTCTTCCGTGAAGGGTGCCCTTGGGAAGAGGGGCTTGCTCGCAGCGCCTCTGAGAACGAGAGCTTGGCGTGCATCGGCCTCACGGGAGGCGAGCCGCTTCTGGACGTGGATGCATCCATCCGCTTCCTTGAGGCTGCCAAGGAGCGGTTCCCGGAAGCGCATCTGCGCATGTACACATCGGGGGACTTGCTCACCGAAGACGCAGCGCGGCGCTTGCGGGATGTGGGGCTCGACGAGATCCGCTTCAGCGTGAAGGATGATGATCCGGCACCCCTCCAAGATGCGGTGGTGGCCGGCATGCGCTTGGCGAAGCGCTACATCCCCTCCGTCATGGTGGAGATGCCCGTCATCCCAGGAGCGGAAGCGCATATGAAGGGCCTGCTGCGCACATTCGATGAGGTGGGCGTCGACGGCATCAACATGCTCGAGTTCTGCTTCCCCTTCTGCAACTGGGAGGAGTTCGAGCGGCGAGGATTCCTGCTCAAGCGCCCTCCGTTCGAGGTGATGTATGACTATGGGTATTCGGGCGGCCTGGCCATCTCCGGCTCCGAGGAGCTCATCTTGGAGCTCATGGTCTGGGCGATCGATGAGGGCCTTGGGTTGGGATTGCACTATTGCTCCCTTGAGAACAAGCACCGGTCTGAGATACGCCAGAAGAACGAGCGCGCACGCGGCCTGCATCCCTGCCTCGAGATGGATGAGGGGACGTTCTTCCTCCAGTGCGGAAAGGCGTTCGGCCAAGATGTGCCGGTCGTGAGGGATGCGCTCTCTGCCTTGGGATGCGCTGATGCGATAGAGGATGCGCAGGAGGAGTCGGTGGCGTTCCCGCTCGCGTACATGGATGAGGTGGCGCGCATGGCGCACGAGCAGGGATGTGCGCCTCAGCTGCAAGTGGCCTATCACGTCTACGAGGTCGAAGACGACGGAGCGTACTTCATAGACGTGGCCATCCGAGATCGGGTTCGCGCGTAAGGCGCATCCTTTGGGGTCGCTGCCGATATGCCGATGATGCGCGTGCACCCCGCCCGGCGCGTGCTACTCGTAGGTGCGGCGCTTGGCGCGAGAGAGGATGCCGAGCGCGGTGCGGTACTTGTTGACCGTGCGGCGCGAGACGCTCATGCCGCGCTCTGAGAGCAGGTCGACCAGCTTGGCGTCGCTCAAGGGAGCACGCTTGTCCTCTGCATCCACGAGCTCCTGTATGGCCTGCTTGACTGCGAGCGATGACGTGTTCTCTTCGGTGGCCGATCCGCCCACGCCAGAATGGAAGAAGTAGCGCAGGCTCAGCATGCCGCGCGGGGTATCCATGGTGACGCTGTTCGCAACGCGGCTCACGGTGGATTCGCTGAGCTCGGTCAGATATGCCACATCAGCCATCGCGAGCGACCTCAAGCCGGCCGGCCCCTCATCGAAGAATGCTTGCTGGTGGTCGATCACGGCGGCGGCTATGGATATCACGGCAGCCTTGCGCATGTCGACCGCGCGGATCAGGCCCTGCGCCTCGCGCATCATCTCGCGCATCCGGGCGGCAGCGCTCTTGTCCAGCACGCGCCCGTCGAAGAGGGCGACGTATTCCTCGTCCAGCATCATGCGCGGGATCATCCCGCTCCTCACCTTCGCTGCCCATCTGCCCTCATCCTTGATGACCTCTATCTCGGGGATGGCGGGCGGGCAGGCGCGCTCGAATATGGCGGCGGGATGCGGGTCCAGATGCCTGATCCGCTCGAAGGTGCGCTTGACCTCAGCGGAGCTGATGCCCAGCGCGGATGCCACGTGGCTGAGCCTTCCCTCGGCGAGGACTGGCAGGTGGCACTCGATGGCCTTGCGGATGATGGCATCATCCTCGCCTGCGGCGACGAGCTGTGCGATCAGGCATTCCTGGAGGCTGCGCGACCCGATGCCTGCCGGTATGCAGCCCGTTTGCATCTTCGCGAGCACCCGCTCCACGCGATTTGGGTCCGTGTCCAGCACATCTGCCACGATATCGGTATCCATGCGCAGGTATCCCCGCTCATCCAGGCCACAGAGCAGATGCTCTGCTATCCGCAGGTCGAGCGGGTCGCGCAGGTCCATGGCAAGCTGCTGCATGATCCCGACCTCGAGGCTCACGCGATCGTCTGCCGTGCGGGCGATCACCTCATCTGGATCGGTGTCATCAGCCCTCCATGAGGGTTGGCGCCCCATCCATGCGGCATCCCATACCCCCGCTTCGACACCGCAGCTCCACGCCTCTTCTTCGATGGCCTCTCGCTCGCGCGCATCGGTGATGCTCGCGCCGCCCCTCTCGTCGGGCGCGCGTTGCTCGGATTCCTCTATCTTGAGGAAGGGGTTATCCATGGCTCTGTTGCAGATGAGGTCATGGAGGTCTGCGATGGGCATGGCCATCACCTCGATGCCTTGCTGCACCTCAGCGGTCAGCTGTATATGCTGGACTTGCTCCAGTCCCAAGCTCGGGCACATGTGCACATTCCCCCTTGCACCCATGCGATATGTCAGATGCGTGAAAGACGCCGGATCGCTTCTCTTCCATCCAAGGCTACCTGATTCATCTTGAGAAGCCATCCATGCTCCCATGCAATCCCGTTTTGAGACCGGATTCTCAAAATGGAACGCGTGGAGCGCATCCGTTGCGGTCTCGCATGGAGATCGCCCCGTATCCTATGCGTCGGTTCTGGCACGCTTCTTTCAACTCCCTCATGACATGAAGAGTAGCCCCCCTAGACTGCTCTTTGCTGCACCATGCTGGAGCCAAGGTATCCCCCTTTGATGCACAGCAGCTCAAGACGATCCTCATCTTGGCTCCCGCCTTCTTTCAAGCCGATGCGCTGCCCACTATGCAGCGCACGGCTTCTTCGCATATGGGGCGGTGATGCGGAGGTGCAGGCTCAGGCCAGGTCTTGTATAGGCGCTGGACACTGAACGGTGGGGGTAAAAGAGGGTATCTTGTTTCGCTTCGATCGATGCGGGACCTGCTTCGGAGGGAGACCGGGCGATGAATGCATACAGCTCAGATGCACATCATGTTCTGCAGGGCGATCTCAGAGGTGCGCGCCTCTCCAGCAAGGAGGACTGGGAGAGCATCGCTCGCGCTCGCCAGAGCTTCATCGAGCGCGGGTCGATCCCTGAGGATTCCGCATGGGATCGTCCCGAGGTGATCGATTCGTGGGCCCATAGCATGGAGATGGGGATAGACCCCGAAGCGTCTACGCTCGCGCGGTCCCTTTCCGACCAGGACTTCGAAGAGATCATGGACATCTACGCTGACCTCGTGGCGGCAGCGCGCCCTCTCATCGGCATCATCGATGACCTGGGCCTTTCCAATGACTACATCTTCGAGCTGGTCAGCCGCAATGGCGTGACCGTGCTCAAGACCGGCAACATGGACCTCCATCCCATCGTAGCGCGGCGCAGCTCCATGAACGAATCCACCATGGGCACGAATGCGCATACGCTCTGCATGAAGCACGCGCGTCCCATGCAGCTGATGGGAGCGGAGCACTTCTGCAGCGCCCTGCATGATATCGCTGCCATCGCAGCGCCGGTGTTCGACACGAACGGGCTCGTCGTAGGCTCCATGCTGCTGACACAGCCCCTTCCCGATGAGCCCTGGTCCCCTGATTACCAGAAGCTCCTCTCGCACGCCCTCGGATTCATCACCTCGATCTGCTCTGCCTTGGAGCAGCAGCTCATCTTCCAAGACAGCCTCGTGCACATCGCCGATGTGGACGAGAGGCTGGAGGCGGCGGAGGCGTACGGGAAGCGCACGCATCATGTGCTGGACATCGCCATCGGATCGAGCGAGGATCCCATCCTGGTCTTGGATTCATCGGGCATGGTCCAGCATGCGAGCCCTGAGGCCATCCATCTCCTCCGCACGACGATGGGGGATGTGGTGGGCAGGTCCGTGGAGACGGTCTTGGGCCTGGATTGGCCTGAGTCATTCCGCTCGCTCATGGAGAGCCAGGGCATAGAGATCACCACGAAGGTGGGGCCGAAGCTGCTGGGCGTGCGCGGCAATGCCGTCCGCAATGGCGGCAAGGGGGTGCTGGAAGGGCTCATCGCTCGCATCTCCGAGGTGCAGGAGCCGAAGGCGGCATCATCGGGCAAGTCGGGCGAGGTGGCCACCATCACCTTCGATGACATCCTGGGCACCAGCCTTGCCATCCGCGAGGCCATATCCCTTGCCCATAGGTATGCCATGACCTCGGAGAACGTGCTCATCGTCGGTGAGAGCGGGACGGGCAAGGAGTACTTCGCCCAAGCCATCCACAACGCATCTCGGCCCTCAGGTCCCTTCATGTCGGTCAACTGCGCAGCCATCCCGCCGCGCCTCATCGAGAGCGAGCTGTTCGGATATGAGAGCGGGGCCTTCACGGGCGCAGATAGGGCTGGCAAGCCAGGCAAGATCGAGCTGGCCGATGGCGGGACGCTGTTCCTCGATGAGATCGGTGACATGCCCCTCGAGCTCCAAGCGACGCTCCTGCGGGTGTTGGAGAACAAGAGCGTCATGCGCCTGGGCGGGAAGGCGTATCGCAAGGTGGACTTCCGCGTGGTGGCTGCCACCAACCGCAGCTTGTCGAGGATGGTGGAGGAGGGGCTGTTCCGCGAGGACCTCCTGTATCGCCTCTCGATCCTGACGGTGGCGCTCCCGCCTCTGCGCATACGCAATGGGGATACGCTCTTCTTCGCTTACTACTATCTTAACGAGTGCCGCCGCAAGGCGCATGAGGGCCCGGCCAAGTTCACACCCGCCGTGGAGAGCCTGATCGCAGAGTTCCCCTGGCCAGGCAATGTCCGGCAGATCAAGAATGCCATCTACTCCGCGTTCTACGCTGCCGTGAGCGAGGAGATAGACATCGCCGACCTGCCTGCATACCTCAGGGACGGGATCGCTGCGCCCTTCGCTGACTTCAAGGGGCTCTCGCATGGGGCGAAGTACACCCCGCATGGCGTTGCCATAGAGGCGCGCAGCCATGAGGGCGCATCAGCTGAGCCTTCGCCGCTTGCGCAAGGGTCCCCTGGTGAGCTTGATGCGGATGCGTCTTCCGCTGAGGAGGAGGGCGCAGACGTGCTGCGCATCCCCGAGCAGATGCTGCGCCTGGATGTCGTCGAGGAGGCGGCCATCCGCCTTGCGCTCACCTACGCGCAAGGCCATGTCGCCAAGGCTGCGAAGATCCTGCAGATCAGCAAGGCGACGCTGTATCGGAAGATAAAGGAATACAAATTGAGATAGTCGGTGGGTGGCAGCGTTCAAGATCGAGACTCATCTTGACGCACGGATCCGCATTTTGAGAAGGGCGGCCCTCATGCAGATGGCCGCCCTTTTCTCATATCGGGACCCCTAGCACGAGATGCGATCCTCTCGCTCTGGGCGAACCTCCTGCTCAGACGCGGATCCTCCAACTCGCGCACATCATCTTCCTCAAGATCTGGCGAACTGGCACGGTTCTTTCAACTCCCTTCTCATCAGTGTGGCGAAGCCTCAGCCACAAAGCGTTTCGGACTTCCGGTGTAGCCGGAGAGAGAGGAGGAAAGGATGACGGAAAAGGAGAGGAAGGACCTGGATAAGGATTTCCAGCAGAATCGCAAGGATGCGAAGATGGCGGATCCAGAGAAGAACAAGCAGGCCTGGCAGCAGAAAGCCCAGGATGCCTCTGGTCGTGACTGGACGAAGCCCTTCCGTCCGACGTTGAAAGACGGAGAGGTCTAGGAATCCCCAGAAGACTGAAGAGTCAGGAGTAAAGAAGCTATGGTTACAAACGGCAAGATGACCAATGAGCTCGAGGGCGTCAATAAAGACGTCTATAAGACAGATTGGCAATGGCAGGAGGGCGAATACACGGTCACGCGTACCAACATGTGGACCGCGCCTGGCTGCCACAATGGCTGCTCTGTCCTGTACTACACCAAGGACAACAAGGTCGAGAAGATCGAGGGCGACCCGCTGTCTCCCTACAACCAGGGCCGTCTGTGCATGCGCTGCCTGGACGTCGTCGAGACGTTCTATCATCCCGATCGCCTGAAGTACCCCCTGAAGCGCGTGGGCGAGCGCGGCGAGAACAAGTGGGAGCGCATCACGTGGGACGAGGCTTACGATGACATCGTGAAGCACGTCCGCGAGGTCCAGGAGCAGTATGGCCCTGAGTCCATCGTCTCCATGCAGGGCACCGGCCGCAACATCTGCTGGCAGACCCCGTACCTCAGCTATGCAGGCTTCGGCAGCCCGAACTTCGTTCTCGGCTTCCTCTCAGGCGATGCATGCTACCTCCCCCGTACCACCATCGGCCACTGCTTCATGGGCGACTTCTTCGTGGCTGACATGTCCCAGCACCTCGAGCAGCGCTATGCCGATCCCGAGTACGTGTACCCCGAGTACATCTTCAACATCGGCAACAACGCTCTCATCTCCAACGGCGACGGCTTCTTCGGCCACTGGATCGTGGACGTCATGAAGCAGGGTGGCACGAAGCTCATCGTGCTCGACCCCTCTTGCACCTGGCTGGCCTCCAAGGCCGAGTACTGGCTGCAGGTCCGTCCCGGCACCGACGCAGCTGTCGTCATCGCCATGATCAACACCATCATCGAAGAGGATCTCTACGATCACGACTTCGTCGAGAACTGGTGCTATGGCTTCGAGGAGCTGGCAGAGCGCGCCAAGGAGTATCCGGCAGAGCTCGCAGCTGAGATCTCCGGTGTGGATGCTGAGCTCATCCGCGCTGCTGCTCGCGCATTCGCTGGCGCGAACCCCGGCACCATCCAGTGGGGCCTCAAGGTCGACCAGACCGTCTGCGGTATCCCGCTGGGCCAGGCATGCCTCTCTCTCGGCGCCATCTGCGGCGACATCGATGTCCCCGGCGGCATGATGATCCCGCGCTGCGCCTACGACATCCCTGACTCCTATGGCTGCGGCATGTGGAACCTCTCTGACGAGATGCTCGGCAAGATGCTCGGCGTCGAGACCTCTCCGCTCCACGCTCTCGGCTTCGACCCGACCGCCAATGGCGACACGGTGCTCCAGGCCATCGAGACGGATGAGCCCTATCCGATCAAGATGCTGTTCATCCAGTCCACCAACCCCATCGCCAACATGGCAGCAGACGCTCCTCGCGTGTATCGCGCCATGACCAGCGTTCCCTACAACGTGGTCGTCGACGTCTTCATGACCCCGACCGCCATCGCGTGCGCTGACATCGTCCTTCCCTGCGGCATGAGCGCAGAGCGCAACTCCGCTCGCGTGTGGTGGTGGCCGCTGCGCTCCATCGTGAAGGTCGGCGACTACTACGAGGCCAAGTCCGACGAGCAGATCATCCTGGAGCTCGGCAAGAAGCTCAATCCCAGGCTGTTCCCGTGGGAGACCGACGTGGAGCTCATGACCTGGTGGATCCAGTCCGGCAACCGCTTCCATGCAGGTTGGCCGCACAAGACCGACGAGACGTTCCCGGAGCTGTGCGAGAAGGTCATCGACTGGCCGGACGACTGGGCATATCGCAAGTACGAGCTGGGTTGGCTGCGCGACGACGGACAGCCGGGCTTCAACACCAACACCGGCAAGTGCGAGCTGTTCAACACGCTGTTCGACGCGTGGGGCTTCGATCCGCTGCCGTACTACGAGGAGCCGCCTGAGAGCCCCGTCTCCACGCCGGACCTCTTCAAGGAGTATCCGTACGTGCTGACCACCGGTGCCCGCACCTGGGAGTACTTCCACTCTGAGGAGCGCCAGGTCCCGCGTCTGCGCGAGTCCCATCCCGATGCGCTGACCGATCTGCATCCCGACACCGCCGCCAAGATCGGCGTGTGCGCAGGCGACTGGATCTGGGTCGAGAACATGCGCGGCAAGGCGAAGCAGCGCGTCCGCATCAACCCGTCTCTCAAGCCCAACGTCGTGCGCTCCGAGCATGGCTGGTGGTTCCCCGAGACCGACGGTGCTGAGCCCAACCTCTTCGGCGTGTTCGATTCCAACATCAACAACCTGACTGTTCAGGGCGTTACCGGCCCGACCCTCTATGGTGCGCCGTACGCCAACCAGATCTGCAAGATATATCCGGTCACGAAGGAGAACGACTGCTCGCCTTCTGAGATCGTGACCCGCAAGGGAGGTTTCTAAGATGGCTGAGAAGTACGGACTCTTCATCGATTACACCTGGTGCACCGCTTGCCGCTCCTGCGTCATGGCGTGCAAGGTGGAGCATGGCTGGAAGGCCGGCGAGGCGAACGGCATCGTGCTGTTCGAGGATGGCCCGACCATGATGGCCAACGGCAAGTACGAGTACAACAACCTGCCGGTGTTCACGTCCCAGTGCGACCTGTGCGCTGACCGCACCGCCATGGGCAAGCTCCCCACCTGCGTGCATCACTGCCAGTCCGCGTGCATGAAGTACGGCACCGTGGATGAGCTGGCTGAGCTCGTCAAGGAGACCCCTCGCTCTTGGCTGTACGTGCCTGAGCAGTAAGCGCTACGTCCAAGGCGCCGGTGCGGGATCGACGGGTCCGTCCCGCACCTGCACCGGGGCGCCTTGGTCCTCTAAGGATGTAAGGAGATAACATGTGTTTCAGACCTGCAGCATCGGTGACGATCGTCAAGTGCCTCGAATGCGACACGTTCAATAAACCGACGGATGCGACCTGCAAGAAGTGCGGCGCTGATCTGGCAGCTTCCAAGAAGGCTGCAGAGGATGCCATCGCGGCTAACTCCCCGGCAGCACCTGCTGAGATCTCTCTTGAGCCGACAGGCCTCAAGAGCGCCCCTACGGCTCCCGGCGCCCCTCCGGCGGCACCAGGTGCCCCGAAGGCTCCAGGCGCTCCGCAGTAGGCTCTTCGTCCCGCATGGGTGCGTGACCGGCGCATCTGAGCCTTGTATGAGAGGAGGAACGGATGCCCAATTGCAGGACATGCAGCCCTTGGTGCCAGCGTTGCCATAAGAAGGCGGAGTTCAAGTTCCCCGTCGAGTGCCCCGATTGTGGGTGGTACAACCCCTACGAGCGGGAGGTCTGCGCGAAATGCGGACGGGTCCTCGAACACGATGACACCAAGGCGGTCACGCACCTCAATGCGGAGGTAAAGAAGGCGTGCTTCTTCTGCACGCCATTCGAGAAGCCACTGTGCGGCGATTGTCTGAAAGAAGGGCGAACGAAGATCTGCCCTGGATGCGGAGCCTATGCGATCAGCTCGCGTACGGTCTGCAAGAGATGTGGGCACGAGTTCGCCGACTGAGGGTGCTTCCCTTCGGGTTCGATCCGTGCGGCACGGCACGGAAGCTTCCGGGGAAGCGAAGAGAAGGTTCCCTATAAGCCCATGCTTTCGAAATGCTCTGTTTGAAATTAACACGACCAGGCCGCTTCGCGGTCAGGAACAGGGTTTTAGGCGTTGCATGGCGACAAGCCATAATGCCTGCGCTCTTTTCTCAGAGGGCAGGTCTAAGGAGGGGTAGGATTGGCTGCTCCAAACGATAGCAAGAAGAACAACGCGGTTCGTGCATGGCTCATCGTCCTCGCCATCTTCATCGCTGGCATCGCGATGGCGTGGACCCAGAACAAGGTATTGCCGGTCATCGGCTTGGTACAGGTCGATCTCAACGTCAGCGCAGGCATCGCTGGATGGATCTCCGGCATCTTCAACGTCCTTGGCATCGTGCTCGCATTCCCTGCGGTCGCCATGGTGCGCAAGTGGGGCGTCGTCAAGGGTGGTGTGATCTCCATCGCCGTCACCTTGATAGGTGCGGTCATCGGCTTCTTCGCTGGCGATGAGTACATGCTCCTCGTGAGCCGTGTCATCGAGGGATTCGGCATCAGCCTCATCTCGATCATCGCTCCATCCACCATATCCATGTGGTTCCCATCCCATAAGAGGAGCTTCCCGATGGGCATCTGGAGCTCCTGGCAGATGGTGGCCATCGCAGGTGGCTTCCTGCTCACCGGCTCCATCATCGGACCGGATGCGGTGTGGAAGCACATGTGGATCGTCAGCATCATCCTGCTGGCCCTCGGCATCATCCTCTTCGCCGCCATCGTGCGCACGCCACCGGCGGATGAGAACTACGCTGACGTCGAGGATACGTCCATCAAGATCACCGAGGTGTTCAAGTACAAGGCTGTCTACATCATCGGCATCATCGGCATCGGCTTCGGCGTTGCCATCATGACCTTCGCGACGTGGATCGCCACGTACTGGACCAACGCCGCCGGTCTCGATCCGGCCGTCGCGAACAGCATCGTCGGATACGTGTACCTGGCTGAGATCTTCACGGCCATGATCGGCGGCTGGATCCTCACGCGATTCAAGTCGCTCAAGAGCCGCCAGCGCTTCGTCGCGATCGACGGCATCCTGTACGCATTCGTGTTCTTCGCTGCTTATCACGTGATCGACATGTGGGCCATCGTCGTGGTCTGCGTCCTGTACTGCGTCCTCGAGGGCATCTTCGCAGCTGCCATGTGGACGTTCGCGACGCAGGTCGTGCCCGATCCTCGCCTTGCAGGCGGGTCCACGGCACTGTTCTCCATGTTCCTCAACTTCGGCATGATGCTCGGCGGTCCCATCGCCGGCATGATCCTCGATGCGACCGCAGGCACCGGCTGGGGCTATGTGGCCATCGTCGCCACCGTTGCACAGCTCATCGGCGGCATCTCCTTCGGGCTGCTCAAGCTCCATGGTGATGAGGAGACCGAGGCGGAGATCTTGGAGCATGAGGCCGACAAGGCCAAGGAGCTCGACGCTTAGGTCTTGGAGGGCACATCCAAGGAAGCGGATCATAAGGGTGGCATGCCGGAAGATGGCGTGCCACCGATCTCAGATGACGCGCATCCCTCCGCTTCGGCGCCCTTTGAGAGGACGATGAGGCAGATGGGATGCAAGGAAGAGCGAGGCGAGGCATGAAGGAATGGTACCCAGAGGCTGACCTGGTGATACGTCATGCGAAGGTGTACACCGTGGCCATCAGCTGCGAGGAGATACAGCAGGGCAAGAGGGATTTCCCCATCTATGAGGATGGTGGCGTGGCTGCCAAGGATGGCAAGTTCATCGTCGTGGGCAGCGCCGAGGACGTGGAGAGCGTCATCGGCCCCCATACCGAGGTCATCGATGCGCCCGGCGAGATCGTCATCCCGGGTTTCGTGGAGAGCCACATGCACTGCACGTGGACGGGCAACAATCTGCGCAACATAGATTTCAGGCCCCTGACCAAGCGCGAGGACGTCAAGGCCATCATCAGGGAATTCGCTGAGAAGACCCCGGATGGCGAGTGGGTCCAGGGCAACAGCTGGAATGAGCTGGTGTGGGATGACCCCCAAGCTCTCACGCTCGAAGAGCTCGACGAGCTCTGCCCAAACAATCCCTTGTTCTGCATGCGCACCTGCTTCCATACGGCCATGGTGAACAGCAAGGCCATCGAAGCTGCGGGCATCACCCCGGATACGGCCGACCCCGAGGGCGGCACCATCGGGCATGCGGACGACGGGTCCTTGGACGGGTACCTCTATGAGAACTCTGCCATGGACCTCGTGCAGCGGGTGATCCCCGAGCTGACCGCTGCTCAGCGCATCGAGAGCATCGAGGCGGTGGGCGCGTACCTGAACAGCCTCGGCATCACGAGCGCCATCGACGCGAACCTCCTGTTCGACCAGATGCGCACGTATCTCGAGGCGAAGAAGGAAGGGAAGCTGTCGTATCGCGCGAATCTGATGTTCTATCTCGATTCGGCCTATGGCGACAAGGAGACGCATCTGCGCCGCCTAGAGGAGATGGACTGCGTCACGGGCTTTGGCGATGAGATGCTGAAGCTCAACGGCGTGAAGGTCACCCTCGACGGCATCCCGGCGACATACACGGCGCTCATGCGCGAGGGGTACAAGACGCGCCCGGATTACTGCGGATCCAGCGTCTGGACGCAGGAGGGGATATCCGCATTCGTCTGCAAGGCGCAGGAGCTCGGCTGGCAGTTCGGCATCCATACCATCGGTGACGCTGCCGAGGATATGGCGCTCAATGCGTTCGAGGCGGCCAGCAAGATCAGCGATGTCCGTTCGCGCCATCACTACCTGATCCACTATCAGTTCCCGCAGGATGACCAGTTCCCGCGCATGCGGGAGATGAACATCGGCGCGACCGTGCAACCCACGCTCGTGAGCACCATGGGCGAGGCGCCCCAGTTCTACGAGGAGCAGGCGATGCGCATCCAGTCTGCTGGCTTGCTCTTCGAGAACGGGATCGTGTGCGGCGGTGGGTCGGATAGCCCGGTCGTCCCCCCTGACCCGATGATGGGCATGTACTACGCCATCACCCGGTTGGACGAGACGACGGGCAACACGCTCTCCAACGGAGATGAGTCGAAGGTGACCCCGATCGAGGCCCTGTTCATGTGGACCAAGAACGCTGCTTGGTTCTTGCATGACGAGGACAAGCTCGGTTCCATCGAAGTGGGCAACCTTGCCGACATGGTCCTGTTCCCGAAGGACTTCATCACCGGAGACGTGGAGGAGTATCGCACCACCAAGGTGCATAAGACCATCTTGGGTGGAAAGGTCATCTACGAAGGGTGACCGCTTGAAGAGAGCTGTCGGGGCGCGTCCCCGGCAGCACGACCGTCAGTTCACCTGAACCCGCCGGCTGCTGCACTGGGAGCGGACGGAGAGGGCTCGGATGCGAGGTTTATCCAATGAATACGAAGAGGGCATGGGTGGTAGCACTCGCGACCATCTTTGCTGGCATCGCTCTGGCATTGGTCCAGAACAAGGTAGCCCCCTGCATGCTGGTCTTGCAGGAGGCTTTGAACATCGATATGGCTACCGCTGGTTGGCTGAGCTCAGTGTTCTCCCTCGTGGGGATCGTGATCGCCATACCAGCGGCTGTGATATTGAACAAGATCGGCCCGAAGTGGGGCGGCATCATCGCTCTGGTCTGCGCGATCGGCGGCTCGCTCCTCGGGCTTGCGGTGGAGAACACCGCTGTCCTCATGATCAGCCGCATCATCGAGGGCATGGGCGTGGGCCTCATGTCGGTCATCGGGCCGGCGGTCATCGCCATGTGGTTCCCGGAGACGAAGCGTGGTCTTCCCATGAGCATCTGGGCGGTGTACCAGATGTGTGCCCAGGCAGTGATGTTCTTCCTGGGTGGCGTGCTCACCTTCAACTTCGGATGGCAGGGCATGTGGTGGTTCGGCCTTGCTGCATGCGTCGTCGCGCTCGTCTTCTACGTGGTATGCGTGAAGAGCCCACGGCCCGAGGAGAGCTATGCGGATGTGGAGAGCGAAGAGGTGTCCATCATGGAGGGCATCAAGGCACCGTATCCCTGGCTCATGTCGCTCGTCACGATGTGCTTCTGCATCGCGTGCTTCGGCTTCGTGAACTGGGTGGCCACCTGTTGGACCGAGACGCTCGGCTGGAGCTTGGATGAGGCCAACAACTGGGTCGCCTGCTTCTCGCTGGGTGCGGTGTTCGCAGCCATCATCTTGGGGTCGATCCTGAACAAGGTCCGCAACCACAAGCTGTTCGGGTCGATCGCGCTTCTGGTATATGGCGTCGTGGTGGTCTGGGGCATGGTGTTCATGAGCCCCATGCTGGCCATCCCCTTCGTCATCATCTACGCGTTCGCTGACGCGGGCTTCCCGTGCGTGCTCTGGACCATGACGGCTCAGACCGTGAAGAAGCCGGAGCTCGCAGGCGTTGCGCTCGGCGTGGTCTCCATCGGATTCAATCTGGGCATCCTCTTGGGTGCTCCCATCGTGGGCGCGCTGGCGCAATCCTTCGGTTGGACCATCACCGCGTTCGTCATGTGCGGCTTCTGCGTGCTCGCCGCGCTCTTGCTCGTGCCGCTCAAGCTCTACAGCGCCTCCAACGGAAGCGCTGCCACACAAGAGGGCACTGAGGTGCTCGCCTGAGGATACTGGGGGTGATTCGCTCTATGAGCAAGAAGGACCGCAATGTAGTGACAGCGTGGGTCATCGTCATCATCGCCTTTCTGGGCGGGTTGGCGTTGGCAAGCGCACAGAACAAGGTGCCTCCCGTCATCGATGTCGTGATGATGGACTTCGGCATCGGCGAGACCGATGCGGGCTGGCTCACATCGGTGTTCACCATCATGGGCATGATCACGGCGCTGCCGGCATCATGGCTCTTGCAGCGGTTGGGCGCCAAGAAGATCGGCGTCATATCGCTCGCGTGCTGTGCCATCGGGTGCGCCATCGGCGCGTTCTGCACCGAATTCTGGATGCTGCTCGCAACGCGCATCCTGGAGGGTGTGGGCGTGGGCATGATCGCCGTGGTGGGACCTGCCATCATCGCCATGTGGTTCCCGGCTGAGAAGCGCGGGCTTCCCATGGGCGTGTGGGGGTCGTGGATGATGGCATCCCAGACGCTGCTCTTCTTCTTCGGTGGCGGCCTTGCCGCTAACTGGGGATGGCAGGGTGTGTGGTGGTTCGTGTTCATCCTCTGCGTGGTTGCGCTCGTGCTCTACCAGTGGAAGGTCAAGGAGCCGGACGGGGATATGCCGAACTATGCCGAGGGCGAGGATCCCGAGGAGTTCCACTTCGGCGAAGGCTTCAAGTCCGGGTCCACGTGGGTGCTCACCGCCTGCGGCCTCATCTTCTGCTTCTGCTGCTTCGGATTCGCCACCTATATCTCGCTGTACTGGGCGCAGGAGTTCTTCAACGGCGACATGAACCAGTCGAACTGGTGGGTGTCGATCATGTACGCCATCGAGGTTCCCGTCGTCATCCTGCTCGGCTGGGTGATGAACCACATCAAGCTGCACAACCGCCGCTTCATGGGCGTCATAGGATTCGCGCTCTACACGTTCATCCTGTTCGTCTGCTTCCGGATGGATGACCCGATGATGCTCTTGCCGTTCATCATCGTCTATCCGTTCCTGGAGGGCGCTATCCCGACGGCATACTGGACGCTGGTTGCATCTACGGCGAAGAAGCCCGAGTACGCGGGCACATCCATCGGCATCTTGAACGTGGGCCTCAACATCGGCACGCTCCTTGGACCGCCGATCACGGGATTCTTCATCGAGAGCTATGGGTGGGCTGCGGCCACCGTGCCGCTGGCCATCGCCTCGATCGTGGGCGCCATCCTGTTCTTCTTCGTCAAGACCTACTACCACGGGCATTCCGAGGGGGTCGTGACCAAGGAGGAGATGGAAGCCGCGAAGGCGCAGCAGGCGCTCGAAGCCTGATCGTCACTTGATGCGGGAGGGCTCAGAACCAATGGACCAGCGCTCGAGGCTCACGGGGGCTACGGGCGCGGTGCCGGTGAGGGTCCTCCCGTTCGGCATCATCATGCGGGATCTGAAGGAGAGGGAGCATCCGATGGGGATGGGCGCAACGCAGGAGAGCAGAGGCGAGGCCGTGGATGCGGCTCTTGCCGGCGTGCGCCTGAGCCCGATCGAGCGTGCGAACCTGCATGCTATCAACGATCCTGCGCTTGCGGGCTATGCTCCCGCATGTGCCCGGCCGAGCGCTGAGGACGGCTCCTCGGACGCATGTGGGCAAGGGAGCGCTCGCGCCTCGCTCTCTCTTGAGGCTGGGCAGAGCACGGCACCGGCAGATGAGCTCGGACGCATAGAGGATGATGTGATCGTCGTAGGGCCGCACATCCGATCCATCGCGCACGGTCAGGAGGGGCCTCGAGCGCACGTGCGCGTGGAGGTGCATCCGGACAACCCGTGCTACATGTCCGACGGGTGCGCGCTCTACACCAAGGACGGCAAGGAGCTCGTGCGCTTGGTGGTGCCTGTAGAGGCCTATGAGGTGCTCTCCGGGTGCGAGCGCATCGGCGAGCGCGCGTTCGATTCCGCATCATCGCTTGCGCGGGTGGCATTGCCGAGCAGCCTTCGCTCCATCGGGCGGCTCGCATTCGCCAAGACCGACATCGCATGTCTGGATGTCCCGCTCGGAGTGGAGGAGATAGGGGAGAAGGCGTGCTATGGCTGCCGCGCGCTCAAGGCATGCATCTTGCCGGAGACGCTGCGAGGGATAGGGGCATCGGCATTCGCCAATTCTGGCGTGGAGAGGGTGCGCATTCCTGCGAAGGTGGAGGCAGTGGGGCTGCTGGCCTTCGCAGGGACGCCCGCCGCACGTGGTGCCCATAGGGGCGCCATCACCGTGGATGAGGCGAACGAGGTCTATGAGATGGACGCTGATGGTGGGATGTATCGCCACGACGAGCTGGTAGAGCTCTTGAGCTGCGTCGCCGAATATGCCGTGCGCCCGGGGACCGCGCGCATCGGGGGCGATGCGCTCCGGCGCGACCTGCACATACGCTACGTCTCCGTGCCCGAGGGCGTCACCCATATAGGGGATGGCGCGTTCCAGGGGTGCCGCAACCTGTTCCGCGTGGATCTGCCCGAGAGCCTGGAATGGATCGGGGATCGCGCGTTCACCGACACGGCCATCCCCGCGATGCGCATCGGGCGCGCGGTTGCGCACATCGGAGATGATGCGCTGCTGATCCAAGGGTCCAGTCCCGCGCGCTGCGCGCATCTGCTCTGTGGTCTCGAGCTCGACGAGGCCAATGAGCGCTTCTATGTGGAGAGCGGCCTTCTGTGCGAGCGCGGTGCGGGATATGCAGGAGGTGACAAGGCGCTTGCCTATGTGGGGCCCGATGCCCTCGTGCGCATCCCCGATGCCGTGAACCAGATCGCTCCCCATGCGCTCTTCGGAGCGGTGGAGGTGGATGAGCTCATCGTGCACGACCACATGCAGAGCATCGCGCGCGCCTCCTTGGCGCTCGGGAGGGCCCCGCGCCGGGTGCGGGTGCAGCTGCGGTGCGCGAGCGCGGTCGCGGGTGAGATGGTGCCTGGTGCTGGACAGGCAGAGGAGGTCATCACGCTCGATCTCACCCCGCCCTCTCTGACCCCACGCTATCGAGACCTGACGGATATGTTCGCCACCGCAGAGGGGAGGACCATCGTGCGCTTCCCCTATTACGATGCATGGGTCACGCACTGCGGCGATGGTGATGAGTTCGCCCGTGCCGCCGTGGAGCGCCTGCGGTGCCCCTGGGGCATGAAGCCTGATGTGCGCGAGGTGTATGAGAGCATCTTCCGGCGCAAGGAGCTCTCCATCTGCATGCATTGCGCACGGCATGGGGACTTGGATGCGCTCGCATTCCTCGCTGATGAGGGCTACATCTCCCTTGAGGCCATCCAGGGTGCGTTGGAAGAGGCCACGACAGGTCAAGAGGTGCAGGCAACGGCGTGCCTGCTCGAGCTGAGCCGGCGCATGGCGCCCGGCTCCCGACTGGATCTCTCGATCTGATGGCGCGCATCAAGGACGATACTCCCATCCTGGAAGGGGATGTGGCGCTCTCCCTTCGCGAGGAACGCAAGCGGCGGGGGCTCGATCCCGTCAGCTCGATCAGCGCTGGTGCGGAGCGCGAGAGCGTTGACTTGATCACCGAAGAGCGCATGGCGCGCAAGCGTGCACGCTATGACGCGTGCGAGCCGGTGGCGTTGGAGATCCTCGAGGAGGCGCGTCGCGCCTTGGCGGTCCGCTTCCGCTTCCTGGATGCCGCGCTCTGGCGGATGCCGCTCGTGCCCCGATTCGACCTGTGTGGCATCGCCAGCGACGGCCGTGCGCTGTATCTCGATCCGGTCTATGTGGTGGACCGCTACAAGCTCTCGTTCAACGAGGTGGTGCGCGATGTGATCCATTGCCTGTTCCACTGCATCTTCCGCCACCCGTTCATGCTCTACTCCGTGTTGCGCCAGCCCTGGGATGTGGCGTGCGACATCGCCATCGAGGCCATGATCTTGGATCTCGTGGGGGATGCGTTCCCCTCCAACATGGACCGCCGCGCGAAGGAGTCGCTCAAGGTGCTGCGGGCGCACGTGGGCGGCGTCATCACCGCCGAGCGCTTGTACTGGTTCTTCGGCAACGAGGGAAACAAGACCGACCTCAAGTCGCTCGCGCCCATGTTCTATCACGACTCCCATAGCCTCTGGTACGGGGACGAGGACCAGCAGCTCGATCCTGACGCCTCAGCGGCCAGGCGGCCTGAGGATGGGGAGGGAACGGCCCAAGGTCCGGGACGGCAGTCCTTGGAGTCCGAGGCGCTCGATGACATCATGGGCGGCTCCCTCGAGGGCGAGGACGAAGAGGGGGCCGGAGATGGCGAGGGCCAGGGTCAGGCGAGCGAGGCGGGCGCAGATGAGCCCACGCGCGAAGAGCTCGCACAGGAATGGGAGGATGTCTCTCGTCGCATGCAGGTGGACCTGGAATCTCACCTTGCGAAGCAGGGCGAGGGCGCAGGCAACCTGATCGACCAGCTGCGCGCGCTCAACCGGGAGGTGGGCGACTACGACGAGTTCCTGCGCCGATTCGCCACGCTGCACGAGGCCATGCGCGTCAACGATGATGAATTCGACTACATCTACTACAAGTTCGGGCTGGATCGCTACGGGAACATGCCCTTGGTGGAGCCGTTGGAGTATCGGGAGGATAAGCGCATCCATGACTTCGTCATCGCCATCGACACGTCGGAGTCGTGCTCGGGCGAGGTGGTGCAGGCGTTCATGAGCAAGACCTACAGCATCCTCAAGGCATCGGAGAGCTTCTGCGATCGCGTGAACATCCATGTGATCCAGTGCGATGCGGCGGTGCAGGAGGATACGCGGATCGATTCGCTCGACCAGCTCGAGCAATATCTGGAGCGCGTGGAGCTCAAGGGCTTCGGGGGCACGGACTTCCGGCCCGTGTTCGACCATGTGGCGGCCCTCATCGAGAAGGGGGAGTTCACCGATCTGCGTGGGCTCATCTACTTCACGGATGGGGAGGGCATCTTCCCGCGGCGCCCACCTGATTTCGATACGGCCTTCGTCTTCTTGGACGATGGCTATACGGACCCTGAGGTGCCCGCATGGGCCATCAAGACCATCATCAGCAAGGAAGGGTTGAGAGATGCATCTTCGCAGCGCAGGGCTTCGGTCCTGCCTTGAGGCTTCACAGGTGAGGAAGGAGAGCGCATGGACATACAGCAAGCAAAGCAGCAGGTGAAGGACACCATAGAGGCGTACCTTGCCATCGGGGACGATGGCAAGCACCTGCTCGCTCGCGCGCAGCAGCGACCGGTGTTCCTGGTGGGAGCGCCGGGAATCGGCAAGACCGCCATCATGGCCCAGATAGCAGATGAGCTGGACCTCGGGCTCGTGTCGTATTCGATGACGCATCATACGCGCCAGAGCGCGCTGGGGCTGCCGTTCATCACGCATCAGGACTATGAGGGGTATGAGTATGACGCCTCGGAGTACACGATGTCCGAGATCATCGACGCGGTCTATGAGAGCATGCGCACGACCGGGCAGACCCGAGGCATCCTCTTCTTGGATGAGATCAATTGCGTGTCCGAGACGCTCTATCCCTCCATGCTGCAATTCCTGCAGTTCAAGACCTTCGGTCGCCATGAGGTGCCTGAGGGGTGGATCGTGGTGACCGCGGGGAATCCCCCTAAGTACAACCGCTCGGTGCATGAGTTCGACATCGTGACGCTCGACCGCGTCAAGCGCATCGTCGTGGAGCCGGACTTCGCTGCCTGGAAGGCATATGCGGTGAAGAAGGGCGTCCATCCGGCAGTGCTGACGTTCCTCGAGGCCAAGACGGATAGGTTCTACTCCATCAAGACGTCGCTGGATGGCAAGCAGTTCGTGACAGCGCGCGGCTGGGATGACCTCTCGGATATCATCCGCGCCTACGAGGAGCTGGGCAAGACAGTGGATGAGGCGCTCATCTCGCACTATGTGCAGGATCCGAGGATCGCGGGCGAATTCGCCGCATACTACGAGCTCTTCGATAAGTATCGCGATGATTACCGCATCGACGCCATTTTGGAGGGCGTCGCGCCTGATGAGGTGGTGCAGCGTGCGAAGGATGCCGAGTTCGACGAGCGGCTTTCGCTGATCGGGCTCATCTTGGATGCTCTGGAGCCCACCTTCCGAGACATCATGCAGCGCACCGACGTGGTGCTCGCCGTGCGCGATGACCTGCGCGCGGTCAAGCAGAGCGCCTCAGAGGGCGCAGCTCCTGCAGAGGTGCTCGCGCACGTCATCAGCCAGAAGCGCAGCCTCTTGGATGCGGCCCATGCGACAGGCGTTGCCAGCAAGTCGAAGCGCGCGGTGATGCGCGGGGAGATAGCGGTGCTGGAAGGGTTCCAGGAAGAGCTCTCAGAGGGGTCGGGGGATGCTAGTGCTGACATGCAAGCGCTCGAGGGGATGTTCGCGCGAGCGTCCCAGATGGACGCGGATGTGGAGGCGCAAGAAGCGCGCATCGCGGCCGCCCTCGCATTCTTGGAGGCGGCGTTCGGGGATGCCCAGGAGATGCTCATCTTCGTGACGGAGCTCACGCAGCGCACGCCGTCGGCGCGCTACATCGCGCAGTTCGGGAGCGAATCCTATTTCGAGCACAACCAACCGATGATCCTCTCAGATGCCCATAGGCGCCTGCGCAGCTTGGTCGAGGACCTCGAGCTGTGATCAGGTGGCAGGTGGGCGTGAGATGATGGGAATGAGAGCAAAGGATGCAAGGGAAAGGGATGGAAGATGGCGAAGTACACACTGACCTCATATGAGCCGGCAGAGGTGAAGCTGCCGAAGCCGCAGGTGCCGGATAGCTTGGTGGATGCGCAGATACAGAAGCTCTTGGAGCCGTTCTCCGAGTTCCATGAGGTGGCCGAGGACCGCGGCGTCCTCCCGGGGGACCACATCGTGGTCACCACGCGCGATGCTGCCATCGATGGCAATCCGGCCAAGAACTTCATCATGGAGCACTCCGTCTACCACGTGGGTGCGGGCGAGATGCCCAAGACCTTCGATGATGAGCTGATCGGCGTGAAGCCGGGTCAGACGAAGGAGGTCACGGCGAAGATCAAGCTGCCGTTGGCCCAGGAGGGAGATGAGTCTGCGCTCACGATGGAGGTGGATGTGGAGCGCATCCTCTCGAGCGTGTCTCCCGAGCTGGATGATGCGTTCATCACGGAGCATTTCGCACCTGCCACGAATCTGGAGGAGTTCCGCCGGGGCGTGGCGGCGCAGTTCGGGTTGCCTGACATGGCTAAGGATGACCCTCATTTCCCGGACATCGTCTTGGATGAGCTCGCGAAGAGGTTGGTAGAGGAGCCTGACCCGGCGGATCGGATGGAGGGGATGCCCGATGATGCGCTCCGGATCATGTGCGCGATAGATGCGCTCGCCGACCATCTGGATCTGGAGCTCGAGGAGGCGCAGATCATCGCCCAGATGCCCGGCGAGGATGCGGCGCAGCGCGAGCAGATCTACCAGCAGCTGGTGGAGCAGGGCAAGGCGGACGAGGCTGCCGTGTTCGCGCGTCGCGAGGCCGCGCTCTCATGGCTCGTCAACAATTCGAGCGTCTCCTACGAATAGGGGAGCCGCAAGACCATGCTGACCGTATCGGAATGCGAGCGTTACCTGCAGCGCATCGGATATGTCGGCGGCGTGACGCCGAGCATCGGGAACCTGCAGCAGCTCATGGTGGCGCATCTGACGCATATCCCCTTCGAGACCGTGCGCCTGCATCGCAGCGGCATCGAGCCTGACCTTGATGTGGGCGTCCTGTACGAGCGGGTCGTCGAGCGCGGGCAGGGTGGCTACTGCTTCGAGCTGAACAAGCTGTTCCAGGAATTGCTCACCTCGCTCGGGTATGAGGTGCGCGCTGCCATGGCGCGCTCCACTGATACGCCAGGGCGCGTGGACCCGATCAACCACCGTGGGCTCATCGTGCGCCTTGACGGGAAGGACCACTGCGCGGATGTCGGGTATGGTGGCCCCATGCCAGCGCATCCGCTGCCCTTGGAGGTGGGCACCCATGCCATCTTGGGGTCCGACTTCATCGTCGAGAGGCCGCGCGAAGGATGGTGGGTCATCGACCGCATCAGCTCCAAGGGCGAGCGCGCAGGCTTGATGGAGCTCTCCACCTTCCGGGTGAACGAAGAGGACTTCGATCCGCTCAACGCGTTCTGCGCGAGCGTGGGGTCTGAGTTCCGCGATAGCGAGATGGCGAACATCCGCACGAGGGGTGGCAGCGTGTCGCTTTTGGATGGGAAGCTCACCATCCGCGATCAGGGGTGCGTGCACGAGATGCGGCTTGCGGATGAGGAGCTGGAAGCTGCGTTGAAGCGATATTTCGGGTTGGACTACCGCTTCATGCGATAGGTGGCCCTTCAGGGAGAAGGCCGAACGCTGCTCGTGAGCGTCCGGCCTTCTCAGGGGGCTGCGCTCGGCGACCCGAGGGTCACCGGGTGGGTGGGGATCAGAGACCGCGATTCCTCGAGGCTGCCTCCTCGAATTCGGAGACCTTCTCGCCGCCCTGGGCTGCGATGACCTCTTCAGCTGCCATCTTCGCCTCGGCGTCCTGCGTCATCTGCTTCTCTGCGATCCGAGCCTCTTCCTGCATGCCGCGTGCATCCATGGGTATCCGCCTCCTATGCGTCCTATGCCTTCTCTTGATGCGCTTTCGATCCTACAGGCTCGCACGCGTGCGGATGGGCTGTCAGATCGCTTGTTGATGGCGGGGTCGGTCTTGGTTGATCCTCTGTAAAATAGCAGGTAGATACCTCTTTTTGAGAATCAAAGACTGCGTTTCATCATGAGACAGCATGCTGCGCGGATAGGGTGCGCACGTGCGCGCGAGACTGGTCAGTCCCCGTATCCGATCGCATCTGCGAAGGGGTGCTCAGCATCTGATGCCAAGACGATGTAGTTGTCCGCACCGCCGAATTCGGCATCCGCTGAATCCATGGCGCATACGTGCGCGAACGAATCATCCAAGCGCGACATGAGCGCGAAGAGCTGATAGGCGCCCTCGCGCGTGAGGTCCACGATGACGTTCTGCGCATAGATGCCGCCAGGGTCCAGGC
This sequence comes from uncultured Eggerthellaceae bacterium, assembly GCA_910589125.1. Classification (GTDB taxonomy): domain Bacteria; phylum Actinomycetota; class Coriobacteriia; order Coriobacteriales; family Eggerthellaceae; genus MGBC163016. Next base: position 231,071 of record CAJURX010000001.1, on the reverse strand, counting down.
ATCGCTTGATCGATGCGATGAATCCTTCCGTGGTCGTATCCTCGGGAACGATGCTCCCTTGGAAGATATCGTTGATGATGGCGTCGTAGCGCTTGGGGGTATGGGCGAGGTAGTTGACCGCATCATCCACGATGATGCGCAGGTCCTCCGCGCGTCCCTCTGTTGCCAAGAGGGCTTCCAGCTCGTCAAGGTAGAAGCGCTCGCGCGCGATGCGGACGATGGCCGGGTCCACCTCAACGACATCCAGATGCACGCTCGCATCGCGGGTCAGCACGTGCTTGGGCCATGCGAATCCGCCTCCGCCCAAGAGGAGCACATCCTCTATGCGCCTCCCTCCATCCCGTGCCTGGAAGATGGCATCGAAGCCTTGATAGTAGGCGAATGCGAGCTCAGCCCATCCCTCACCTTCGAAGCTCGCGCTCTGATAGGTCCCGTCGAGCCTGAGGATGCGGACGGGGCGGCCGTCGGATGCGGGCATGGTGATCACGTCCGCGCGCCCGAACATCGTGTCGTAGCTCGCGTGGGCGAGCAGCCGGTCGAGGAATCCCATCAGGTGGCCCTCAAGACCAGGTAGCGGTTGAGGTCGCCCGCTTTGCCGTCTGCGTTGAAGCCATCCACGACCTCTGCTCCCAGGCTCTCGGCGAAGGCGCGCAGGTCATCCACCTCAGGGTCAGAGAACGCGTGGCAGAAGCGGAACGCGCTCTCTTGGTCCTGCCATCCCAAGAAGGCATCTCCCTCATCGGGAAGCGTCAGGTCATGCGCCTTCCGCACCTGCGCGGTGATCGCATCTGCGCGTGCGCTCAGGCGGGCATCGCGGGCGTATTGCCAGAAGGATAGAGCGCAGAGGCCTCCTGTGCGCGTAGATGAGAGGAGCATGCTCAGGAGCCTCTCCCTCAAGGGATGCGTGGGAACGTGATGCATGAATCCGAAGCAGACGGTGAGCGCGCATGGGGGGATGCCCAGGTCGGCGAAGCTGCCGCCCGTGTCTGCGAGGCGGATCAGGTCGGCATGGATGCAGTGCGTGGTCATGCTGGCGGGTGCGGGGCTTGCCAGGAGCTCGGCGCAGCCATCGACGGCGAACGCTTCTGCGGGGGTGCATCCTGCCTGCTCCAACGCTGCTTCGAAGCGGAGGTTCCCGCATGCTGCATCCAGCAATGGCCCGCTAATGCGGCCAGGTCCCAGATGGTCGAGCACGCGTTTCCAGCCTGTCCACGCCTTCGAGCGCGTGGCGGAGAATGACGCAGCGTTCTGCTCGTAGAACCCAGACGTCAGGCGGATGATCTTATCGGTCGTGGCGTCCATGCTGGCAAGTATAATCCTTGCACTATGAAAGAGGCGCTCATCAAGATCATCGAACGCATCCGGTCAGCGGGTGCGCTCTCAGACAAGGAGCTCGACATCCTCTTGCGCGAGGCGAGCCGTGCGCTCGATGACCCATCGCGCCGCCTCTCCAAGCGACGCATGCTCGCCTTCTACCTGCAAGAGAGGGACGCGTCGAGCGCGTTCTTCTCGTCGCTTCGCATCGATGCGGCCTTGGACGAGCAGCTCATCCAGATGCTGCGCGCCAAGCCTCGGCGCACCGCATCGGGCGTGGCCACGGTGACGGTCCTGACCAAGCCATGGCCCTGCAAGAACGATTGCATCTACTGCCCGAATGACGTGACCATGCCGAAGAGCTACATCGCCGATGAGCCTGCCTGCCAAAGGGCAGAGCGCTGCTGCTTCGATCCGTATCTTCAGGTGGCGGCGCGCCTGACGACGCTCGCGAACATGGGGCACAACACGGATAAGGTGGAGCTGATCGTGCTCGGCGGCACGTGGTTCGACTACCCGCAAAGGTATCGCCTCTGGTTCTCATGCCAGCTCTTCGCCGCGCTCGACGACTTCGGGAGTGCGCACATGGATGAGGAGGTGGCGCGCAGGAGAGGCGCCTATGAGGCACTGCTCGCGGAAGAGCAGGAGGGGCGGGCGCTCTCTGAGCGCATCCGGTGCTCGCATGTCGACCTCCAGCGCAAGGTGGATGCGGGAGCGATCACGTACGTGCAGGCATTCCATGAGCTCGCACCGCTTCGGCAGCGCGCGCTCCCCGATCTGGATGACGCTCCCACCGAAGAACTGCTCGGTGCATTGCAGCGCGCCAACGAGGATGCGCGTGCGCGATGCGTCGGGCTCGTGGTGGAGACGCGCCCGGATACGGTCACATGCGAAGCGCTCGCGGAGCTGCGTGCCATGGGCGTGACCAAGGTGCAGGTGGGCGTCCAAAGCCTGGATGATGCCGTGCTCGATGCCAGCGAGCGCGCGGATCGGGTGTGCGATGTGGAGCGTGCCTTTGGGCTGATCCGGCTCTTCGGGTTCAAGTCTCACGTGCACATGATGGCGAACCTCATCGGTTCTGCGCCCGAGGATGACCTGCGGCACTATCGGAAGCTCATGGAGGATGCGCGGTTCAAGCCCGATGAGGTCAAGCTCTATCCTTGTGCGCTCGTGGAGAGCGCGCGGCTCACAGAGGCGTTCGAGCAGGGTGCGTGGGCACCCTATGGGGAAGATGAGCTGGTGGAGCTGCTCAGCGCGTGCGTGCTGGCTACCCCCGAGCATACGCGCATATCCCGCATGATCCGTGACATCCCCTCGAACGACATCCTCATCGGGTGCAAGAAGACCAATCTGCGCCAGATCGTGGAGCGGGATGTCCTTGCGCGGGAGGGTGCAGGGCGCGTGCGCGAGATGCGCATGCGCGAGGTGGCGACAGGAGAGATCCAGGCAGATGACCTCGCCTTGCGCATCGTGGGCTATCGCACGGCGAACACGAGGGAGTCGTTCTTGCAATGGGTGGATGGTGCGGGCAAGCTGGCCGGGTTCTTGCGCCTCTCCATCCCTGATGAGCGCGTGGTCGAAGCCATGCTCTCATCAGGTGAGCGCCTGCCCATCTGCGCGGGGGAGGCCATGATCCGCGAGGTGCATATCTATGGCAAGACCTCCCGGCTGCATGAGAGCCGGGAGGGGAATCAGCATCTGGGGCTTGGCCGCCAGCTCGTCGAGCGTGCGTGCCAGATGGCGAAGGAGGCGGGATGCTCCTCCGTGAACGTCATAAGCGCGGTGGGCACGCGGGCGTATTACCGGCGCCTCGGCTTCGAGGATGCAGGGCTGTATCAGAAGCGCATCCTGCGGTGATCAAAGCGCGCACTTGATGGCCTCCAAGAGCTCTGCGTACTCCTCGTATGCCGGCACATCCGGGTATTCCTGCTTGAGCGCATCGGTGGTGCGGAAGAAGAACCCGGCCTTGGAGTGCAGGATCATCTGCACGTCATTGTAGGAATCTCCCGAGGCGATGGTCTCGAGTCCCGCCTCATGCAGCGCGCGCACGGTGGTCAGCTTCGTCTCCTCGCAGCGCATCTGGAAGCCGGTCACCTCTCCATCCTCGGCGACGATGAGCTCGTTGCAGAAGATGGTGGGCCATCCGAGCTTGGCCATCAAGGGCTTGGCGAACTGAGAGAACGTGTCCGAGATGATGATGACCTGCGTCATCGCGCGCAGCTCGTCCAGGAATGCCTTGGCACCGGGCATCGGGTCCATCTTCTCGATGACCGCTTGGATGTCTGCGAGCTTGTACCCGTGCTCGCGCAAGAGCTTCAGGCGATATCCCATGAGCTTGTCGTAGTCGGGCTCGTCGCGCGTGGTCCGCTTCAGCCCCTCGATCTCCGTGGCCTCAGCGAACGCGATCCAGATCTCTGGGACCAGTACCCCTTCAAGGTCAAGACAGACAACATTCATGGTGGGAGCTCCTATTCAGACGCGCTGTGGGTTATCCTATCCAGAGCAAGATTCTAGGGCTTGCACGCGTGCGAGCCTTGTTCTTTCGGCGATTCGGCACACTCTGACGGCAAAGGCGGCAAGCGGGCACATGGGCGCTTCGAGGCTAACACAGGATGAGGTGAGCTCGCTTGCGAAGGCGGGTTCCAAGAAGCTGGACATCCTCGCTGCATGGATGGATGGCCAGCTCACGTGCTCGCACTGCGGGAAGTGCACGCGCCGTTGCGATATCCTGGAAGGTCCCGGCCTTGACATGGGCCAGGTCATCGCTGCGTATCAGGCCATCACCTCTCGTCCGCATGACGAGCAGCCCCAAGCTCTGATAGAGCTCGTCCAAGAGGACTATGAGCTCTACAACACGCTCAGGCGGTGCTGCTTCTGCGGGCATTGCACGGCGGCATGCGCCCGCCACATCGGTGCGCCCGACCACATGCGCGCATGGCGCGAGCTGTTCATGCGCGCGGATCTGATGCCCCCTGATGATTCCAAGCTGGTCATGGTGGATAACGAATGGCATATCTTCAGCGCCTATCGCGCCATCTACGGCATCGGATATGCGGACCTGGTCACGTTGGATGCGGCAGCCGAGCATGGTCCTGGGCTTGCAGATGCGCTCTTCTTCCCCGGATGCTCGCTCGCATCCTACGCGCCCGAGGTGGTGCGTGCGGCAGGTGCGTGGCTGAGCGCTTCGGGCGTGTCGTGGGCACTCTCCGACGCATGCTGCGGAAGCCCCCTCATGAGCGCGGGCCTCTTCGAGCGAGCGCATGACCTGCGCGCGTCCATCATCGAGCGCATGCAGCAGGCGGGCATCACGCGCATGGTGACCATCTGTCCGGGGTGCGCTGACGAGTTCCGCCCTGACCTGCCCGCTGGCATCACCATCACGCCGCTCCCGGAGCTCTTGCTCGAAGGCGCGCGGGCGCGCGTGGAGCGCGGGGAGGAGTCGGGCTTCGATCCTGTGCCGCTCGCCTCCATCACCTTCTTCGATTCGTGCCATGATCGCGAGGATGCACGGAACGCGAATGCGCTGCGCGCGCTGTTCGCGCAGTTCGCACCTGAAGCGACCCAGTTCGAGATGGATCATGCCAAGCGCGGCACGCTCTGCTGCGGCGCGGGAGGCGCGGTGGCCTCCTATGATGCGGCCATCACCGATGAGCGCGTATGGCGCGTGATCGGAGAGGCGAAGCGCACGGGTGCGGATGCGCTCATCACCATGTGCCCCACTTGCACCTACACGGTGGCGCAAGCGCTCCTCGGCGCCCCTGCGGAAGGGATGGAGAGCCTCCACTACCTTGAAGCGCTCTTCGGCGTGAGGATCGATTGGACGCAGGTGTTCCAGCAGCTCAATGACATGTGGACCGGCGAATACGGGCCGTGGCTCAACCAGACGTTCTTCTAGCCAGGAGGGTAGGGGATGAACAGCAACCACGATGATCGTCCGCAGATCCTCTATGACGGACGTGCCAAGGAGGGAGCATCGCAGGCGGGTGGTCGCCGCTCGTTCGGCAATCGCGGCCAAGTGACCAGCCGCGCTTCGCGAGACTCCATCGTATCCTCCTATGCGGCGCAGGATGCCGCGCGTGCGCGCAGCGCTCGGATGCGCTCGCAGGAGACGGCGAAGAGCTACAACGAGAACTCCCTGCGCTTGAAGGAGCGCCAGAACCAGCTGCGCATCTTAGAGGCGCGCCGGGCTGAGGAGGAGAAGCTCCAAGCGCAGCGTCGCCAAGCCAAGCGCGACATGGAGGCGGCCAATGCGCGCACCACCTCTGGGATCCACGAGCAGGAGGCGCATGGCATCCATCGGTCCCATCGCGTGGTGCGGCCCCTGACCACGCAGGAGAGCAGGACGCGGGCGCAGGGTGCGCGCGAGGGCTATGAGCAGGCGCGCGAAGCGCGCGATGCGCTCTCCACCCATCGAGGGACGCGCACGACGAATCGCGAGGTCATCGATGGGCGCGGCAGCATAGATTCTCGCGCATTCAATGAGATGAACAGGCTCGTCTCCTATTCGGTGGAGGAATCAGACAAGCCCGATCCCATGATCGACACCTCCAATCCGAAGGCGAAATGGCGCTCGCACGCGGGAAGCGGTGGTGCCCTCAGCAGGCGCACCGACTTGGGGTCCCTGTCGGATGCGATCAGCGGCAGCGCGAACTATGGGCATCGGAGCGGCTTTGCCACCCTGCCGCCCTTCGTCAAGATAGCGGTGCCCGTGATCGCCCTCTTGATCGTCATCTTGCTCGTCATCGTGTTCTTCTAGCCCTCCCGCCCCAAGGGAGCGCGCCAGCAAGGGATGCGGTCCTTCGCCTGCCTTGTGGCTAGCCCAAGAAGAGCCTGGCTCCGAAGTAGCCGAGCACGGCCACGCCCAGGATGATGCGGTAGACGCCGAAGGCGGTGAAGTCGTTCTTCTTGATATAGCCCATCAGGAACTTGATGGATACGATGGATACGACGAAGGCGGTCACCACGCCCGTCACGAGGACGGATATCTCGGTGGCGCTCATGGAGAACCCGAGCTCCATGACGTACTTGACGGTCTTCAAGAGCCCCCATCCGAACATGATGGGGATGGCCAGGAAGAACGTGAATTCAGCGGCAGCGGTGCGGGAGCATCCGCAGAGCATGCCGCCGATGATGGTGGAGCCGGACCGAGAGGTGCCGGGCACGATGGCCAACACCTGGAAGCACCCTATCTTGAGCGCGGTCTTCCAGTCGATGTCATCCACCGTGCGCACGCGGAACAGCTCCATCTCCGCATCGTCGCCGTCGGTGCCGCTGCCCACGCGGGCGTGCTTGCCGTGAGGGGTCATCGCGGCCAGGTGCGCCGCCTCGCGCTTCCTGTTGTGCCGCTCGAGCACGATGAACACGATGCCGTAGACGATGAGCGCTGTCGCGACGGTCCAGGCGTTATGGAAGTGCTCGGTGAAGAAGTCATCGAATGCGATCCCGATGATGGCTGCGGGGATGCAGCCGATCACGACCATCCCCCAGAGCTTCCAGGTCTCGCGCTTCTGAGCTGCATCCTTCTTGGGCGAGAGCGGGTTGAGCTTGTGGAAGTACAGGATGATGACGGCCAGGATGGCGCCGATCTGGATGACCACCAGGAACAGGTCGCGGAATGCATCAGATACCTGGAGCCTCACGAACTCATCCACCAAGATCATGTGACCGGTGGATGAGATGGGCAGCCATTCGGTGATGCCCTCGACCACGCCGATCAGGAACGCCTTCAATGTCTCGATGATCATGTCCATGTCTGCTCACCCTTCCCGGTTCCAAGAGCCTGCCATGATGACGCAATGGCGCGCGCACGGCAACACCGAGCATGCGCTCGCATGCTCCTTCACGTTTCGTGAACAGCTTGGATACGGGGAGGTGCTATCGTCTTGGCATCGCAGCTCATCCGCTATCAGGTCCGTATAGTGTGCGCTGGCTCATAGGGGGCCTGAGCGTGGAAGCCGGAGGGATCGCAAGATGGATATGCTCTATGACATGCATTGCCACCTTGATTTCGCTGAGGGCAGCGAAGGGGTGGCGCGTGCATCGCATGCGGCGGGCATCGTCGCGCTCAGCTGCACGGTCGTGCCGTCCAGCTACGTGTCCGATGTGGAGAAGTTCCAGGGATGCGACGACATCCATCTCTCGCTCGGGCTGCACCCTTGGTGGATAGCGGATAGGCGCGTGAGCGAAGTGGATATCGCGCGCTTCGAGTCGCTCGTGGCCGATGCGCCCTTCGTGGGAGAGATCGGGTTGGACCTTGCCAGCAGCCGCAAGGATACCAAGGCGCGTCAGATCGAGGTGCTCGAGCGCATCCTCGCGAGCGTGCATGCGGCAGGCGATGGCCGGGTGCTCACCTTCCATGCCGTCCATGCGGCCAGCGTGCTGATGGATGCCTTGGATCGCATTGGCACGAACGAGACCAACACCTGCCTCTTCCATTGGTTCCAGGGCTCTCATGAGGAGTTCGGGCGCGCCTTGTCCATGGAGGCCATGATGTCGGTGGGCATGCGCATGATGGCAACGGAGAGAGGCGCGGCCTTCGCGGCTGCCATCCCAGAGGCGCAGCTGCTCGTGGAGACCGATAGCCCACCCCATGAGGGTTCGAGCTGGGATGTGGGGATCTGGACGCAGGAGATGGCCAACACCATCACGGCGCTCGCGGAGCTTCGCGGGTGCAGCCGGGCTCATCTGATGGAGGTCTGCGCTCAGAACTCCGAACGCGTGCTCCGCACGCCTTTCATGTAGTGGGGTCTGCTCCTCATCGGGTGTATCATAGCGCGCACGCGCAGACAGGGCGGACCTTCGCCCTTTGAGCGCTAGAGCCATGATCCGAAAGGATGAGGAGATGCCAGATACCAACCAGGCATTCGAGGAGATCGAGAAGCATCGGCGCAACATCGACGAGATAGACGAGCAGCTCGTCGAGCTCCTGAACAAGCGCGCCGGACATTCGCTCGTCATTCGTGGGCTGAAGCCGGAGGCCAAGATGGGGCTGTTCGACGCACGTCGCGAAGAGGAGATACTGACGAAGGTAGCAGGCTACAACAACGGCCCGCTCTACAACGAGAACCTGAGAGAGATCTACACGACCATCTTGAAGGTCATGAAGGAGACGCCGTCAGTATGAGCCACGAGAACATCCCCCAGATACCCGATCTCGGCCAGCGCACGGACGAGATAACCATCTATGCAGGGCCATGCTCCGTCGAATCTGCCGAGCAGTTCGACGAGGTGGCCCAGTGCGTGAAGGACCTGGGCCTTCACTGGGTCCGCGGCGGCGCCTTCAAGCCCCGCACCAATCCCCATTCATTCCAGGGCCTCGGCGAGGAGGCGCTCAAGATCATGAGGGACGCGGGCGAGCGATACGGTTTGCTCACCTTGACCGAGGTCATGGACTCCGCCCATTGCGATCTGGTGCATTCCTACGTGGATGGCCTCCAGGTGGGAGCGCGCAACTTCCAGAACTTCTCGCTCTTGAAGAAGATCGGGCAGGTAACGGCTGACTCTCACAAGATGGTGCTCTACAAGCGCGGCTTCGCGGGCACCGTGGCTGAGTGGCTGGCTGCGTGCGACTACATCTCTGACTGCGGCAATGACAACATCGTGCTCTGCGAGCGCGGCATCCGCACGTTCGAGACGGCCACGCGCTTCACGCTCGACATCGCAGCCGTGCCCGTCATCCACAAGCAGTCGCTGTTCCCGGTGTGCATCGACGTGTCGCACCCGGCGGGTCAGCGCGACCTGGTGCCTTCGCTGGCGAAGGCCGCTGTGGCAGCAGGGGCTGACAGCTTGATGATCGAGGTGCACCCCAACCCGCCCAGCGCGCTCTCAGACGGACCGCAGCAGCTCACGCCCGCGCAGTTCGAGACGCTCGTGGGAGAGCTTCGCCAGATCGCCGAGGTGCTCGGCAAGCGCATCGTCTAGCGCATCATCATCCAGTTCGGTCGCTTCGGCGCCGATGGGCTGCATGACAGCAGGTGAGGGGGCCGCCAACAAGAGCGGCCCTCTTTGTCGTCTGAGGGGATGATCCACGGCGGTGAGCGGCGATCCTAGCCCTCTGGCATGTGCGTTCCCTCCGTTCTCCTCCGAAGAAGGAGCGTTCAGGGGAAGGATCGCTCTGGCATCCGAGGGCTGCCATAGAATCTCTCAGCTACAACATCATATTTCTTGGGGTGCTGCGGAAACATGACACGCCACGGAACAGGATGCTGACCCCCGCACGCCCCCTGATCATGAGGGGAGATGCCCCCCATTGGGAGGCATGGACATCTCAGATGAGAGCGGGGAGGGATCGATCGGAAGCATGGTCATCGCATCTACCAATGGTCGCACGCGCACCTCAGCCAGAAGGAGCGCTCCGCGAGCGCTCATCCTTCGTCTCATAGCCCTGATCACCGCCTTCTCCCTCATCGTGCCCGCTCCTGCCTGGGCAGCGCTTCCCAGCATCGATATGGGCGATGCATCCCAGAGGGAGATCCTGGAGAGCCATGTGGTGCGTGGCTTGGATCCAGCGGGCACGCGCGTGAACCTGTTCGACTACGATACCGGGCGTCGCAGCGGAGAGGCCATAGCCGGCATGGGATCGATCGGCACCGAGTCCACCGCGAAGAGCGATACGCTCGGGAACACGGGCGGGGCGAGCGCATGGCGCAACTACAAGATCTGGCTCGATGACCCCGATGGCATCAACTACGGCCGCCTGCTCACCTTCGGCGATGGCATGCGGCACTTAGGGTATTGGAACCAGGGGCTCGTGCAAGGCTACGGTCAGTTCGGCTTGGACAACCCAGGCATGCAGAACATCGTCGATCCCATCCTCTCGGATGGCTATCCTGTGCTGAGCGACGAGATCGACCCGATAGACGAGCCAGCGTGGCCCCGCACGGGTGATTACGATGCGCACACCTCGCTCTACGCTGATGCCACGTGCGAGACGCCCGAGGGCGGCACGACGCGCATCTACGAGAATGCGGGCAACAAGAACATATCGAATGGCGTGCAGTACCTCTCCCAGAATCCGGGGCAGGTGGCGAATGCTCCCGAGAACACGGATGCTGATGGGGGACAGCCCCTTGATGATGCATCGCGCTCCTTGGCGTACCTGTTCGATCCGGATGCGCCCTGCGCGGGCAAGGTGGCGGCGCATGAGGATGTCAAAGGGCTCTTCCAGCTTGATGATGATGGATATTACTACTACAACATGCGAGACAACTTCGCGAGCTATGACAGCGCGACCAATCGCTTCGTGCTCTACGATGAGCCGGCGGGCTTGCGCACGGATGCGCCCGCGGATGCCTCCGAGCGCGCCAAGGTGGGCAACTTCTTCCCCTTCAATGCCGCAGAGGATGCCTTCTCCATCGAGGATGGGCAGCTGGTCAATGCCATGAGCGCAGACAACGATGTCAGCATGAATGCGACGCCGGTGAACCACCACCTCGGGCTCACGATGGAGACGGACTTCCGGCAGCCCGTGGGCGGCCAGGTGGGGTCGGATCCCATGACCTTCGAGTTCATCGGGGACGATGACCTGTGGGTGTTCATCGATGACGTGCTCGTGTTGGATCTGGGCGGCATCCACTCGGAGCTCTTCGGCACCATCGACTTCTCCACGGGCGAGGTGCGCTTGGGCACCGCCTTCGGCAATGGCGGCAAGATAGATGACGCGAACACGCGCATCCGCACCACCATCCGGGAGATGTTCCAGGCGGCAGGGGCGGACGCCAGCATGGGCTTTGCGGGAGAGACCTTCGCATCCAACACCTCCCATACCTTGAAGATGTTCTATCTGGAGCGCGGCAACTACGATTCCTCGCTCGCCATGCGATTCAACCTGCAGCCAGAGCTCTATCAGCAGATCAAGAAGGTCGACCAGGATGGCGCTGCTGTGGAGGGTGCCACCTTCGAGCTGTACAGCGTGAGCGCCACCACGGCCGCTACCGCCGAGGCTGCCACCTTGGATGATGTCACCTATGATGTGGGACGGCCCCTTGCCTCCATGACCACGGATAGCGAGGGCTTGACGCGCCTCGTGGACAATCTGGATCACTGCAACTTCGCCGATCGCGTGACCGACGCACCGGAGAGCCGGCTCTACGTCCTGCGCGAGATATCCGCTCCACCGGGATACCGCTTGATGCCACATCCGCTCCTCCTCAGCTACAACCGCGAGACGGGCACGTTCATCGTGAACAACCGGTACGACACGGGTTCATATGCGAGCTTCAACAGCTACGTGACCCAGATATCCCACAAGCTGACCTTCGGTGCCTATGACGCCTCTACCGGGCATATCAAGGCGACGACCACGTCCGTTCCCCTGGATCAGCAGGCGGGTGGCTTGGTGGTGGCCATACCCACCATCAGGCAGGAGGCGCGCACAGGGGCGCAGTGGGATCCCCTCTATGGCAGCAACAATGGCGGCTTGGACACCATCGCCTACGATGTGGGTGATGTCAACGCCTTGCGCAGGGCCCTGTTGGAGGCGGCGCTGCGCCAAGCGTACATGAGCGCGACCGATGACCTCACGTGGGGATGGCATCTCTATTGGAATGATATCGAGCAGCGCCTCACCTCCTATCGCACAGATGCCGAAGGCGGGGAGGAGGTGGACTGCGCCCTTGCCGATCTGCCGGGAGACCCTACGCGCTACCTATTGAACAACGCGAACGGGGACATGCAGATGGTCTATGGGATCGTGAGCCAGGAGGCGTTCGGGGCGGGGGCTGCGTCCATGGATGCGACGGAGAAGTACGCTCTGCTAGCTGAGCGCGTGAAGGGCGAGCTCGGCGGGGTGGAGCAACCCTTGCCCGAGCAGCTGCAGGGAGCGGTCAGCCGCGTGGCCGACCAGATCGACGGGCTGCCCACGGCAGGAGCCGAAGGGGCATTCGGCACGCGTGGATTCAATGCCATCGACACTAGCGACGGGACCCAGTTCGAGCGGAGCTTCCGCACGGTCATCAACATCCCCAACGATCAGCGCGAGCTGCGCGTATGGAGGGTCGACCATGAGGATGCTTGCGTTGATGGATCAGCCTTCGCGCTCTTCGATACTGCTGAGGATGCGATGCGGGCTGAGGATGCTGTCGTGGTCGATGGCATCGTGCAGCAGGTGACGGCGGCAGACGGCACCGTCGTGCCCACGGTGGCCGCGGGCGTGACGGCGGACCTGAACCAGAACCCCACCAAGTACCACGCAGATGACATGGATGGGATGCTCGTGTTCGCCCCGTACGTGGAGGACGGCGTCGGGAGCGCCCATACCACGTGGGCTCAAGGCGCAGACAGCAACAATGGCCGCGTCCTCTACTTGCGGGAGGTGAAGGCTGCTCCAGGCTCGCGGAGGAACGAGACGCTCATCCCGGTGGTGATCGGGCAGTATGGCATCTATGCAGATGCTGGGATCGAGACCGATCATGTGGATGTGCTGGCAGGCGTTGGCAAGCTGAACTGCACCATGAGCACATTCGCTGCCTCCCCGCACGTGAACCTCACCTTGCGCTACATCACCTCGACCATGCAGACCCAAGTCAGCGCGTCGGTGCCGCAGGGGGCCGCGAGCGTTCCCTTCGAGCAGTTCAATGCAGGATGGGCGCTGGATGGGGGCAGGCAGATGGATCTCACGTACGGCGCTCGCTCCAACGTGGACTATGGCTCATCTGCGCCATTCACCACCGACCAAATCGGGGAGGGCATCGGGTGCACGGATGCCGAGGGGTGCTGTCGTCCGCTCTTCCGGGTGGCGACAGGCTATGTGCGCACGCACATACAGCAAGACACCGATGCCATGAGGCAGGCTCAGGCATCTGACGAATGCAAGGATGTGAACGGGGGTGACCTTGCGGGCACGGACCTCACCAACCTGTTCACGATACGCAACATCGTGCGCGTGGGGGAGGTGCGGGACCCATCGCTTGTGCCGCCTCAAGAGGAGGTGCCTGATGATGGTTCGGATGAGCCGCCAGCGAGCGACGGGCCCTCTGAGGATGATGCTGCGATCCCGCCTGCGGAAGAGGGCGCTCTTCCCCCTGATGGTGATGAGCCAGCCCTCCCCGCAACGGGAGACGCTCCAGAGGCGGAGCCTTCCGCACCGTCCACTTGGCTCGATCGCGTGCTCCAAGGAGGACCCTTGGCGTCCACAGGGGATGGCATCTCCGCTCTGGTGGCCGTGATGGGCATTCTCATATGCGCGAGCCTTGCCAGCATGCTCTTCCAGCGCCAGCGGATCCGCACGGTGGCCGGCGCGCACGCGAAGAAGGGTGCGCATGCGCGCTCTGACGGATCCGAGGACCTCAAGGAGCAGTAGCCGCTCTGCACGCCTGCGTGGCGGGCGAGGATGCGCGGATCTGCCCATGGGGTCCTGGTCTCTTCGACGCGGATCCGATGGCTCGGATGCAGCTTCGGGCTGCGCCTTATGCCGCTGTGGCACGGCTCTCTCATCATGCGAAGCGATCGTGGGGGGGGGAGGGTCGGGGAACGAAATCAGCATTTCGTTCCGTAGAGCGGAACCGGTCCGCAGCGACCCTGGGAAATACGACGTTCCAACTGGGCTATTCTACGGCAGTCCTGCCTTGATGGCAATGATCTCACGTGTGCGTCGGAGCCTTCTTGGCCGGGACGCATTCAACTGCGCCCTTCATGAGAGGAGACGTTCGTGGGATATCGGCTGACAGATGACCTGATCGAGAGCTATGCCCTGCATCTGCGCGCACGGGAGCGCAGCGCAGGGACGGTATCGAAGTACGTGCGGGATGTGCGCAATGCGGCACGATGGCTGGATGGAGACGCAGCGACCGCCGAGCGCCTTGCAGCGTGGCGTGACGGGCTCGTGGAGCGCGGATATGCGGCAGCGACGGCCAATTCCATGGTATCTGCCGTGAACGGGCTCTCGCGATTCGCCGGGCATGGGGAATGCTCCATCCGGTTCTTGCGCATCCAGCGCCATCTGTTCCGCGAGGAGAGCCGCCATCTCTCCGCAGGCGAATACGAGCGCCTCATCAGGACCGCACGGGCTCTTGGGCGCACGCGCCTTGCACTGGTGATGGAGGTCATGGGGTGCACGGGGATGCGCGTCTCCGAGGTGCGCTTCCTGACCGTGGAAGCCCTGCGTCGGGGGCGCATCGACATACATCTCAAGGGCAAGGTCAGGACGGTGCTCCTGCCCGATGCCCTCAAGCGCCGCCTCGAGCGCTATCGCCGCCATCGGGGCCTTGCGCACGGTCCCATCTTCCTGACGCAGCACGACCGTCCGCTCTCTCGCCGCCAGATCTGGCGCGACATGAAGGCGCTCTGCGCTCCTGCCAAGGTAGCTGCGACGAAGGTATTCCCTCACAACCTGCGGCACCTCTTCGCCACGGTGTTCTACCAGATGTGCCATGACCTATCAGGTCTGGCCGATGTGCTCGGGCATTCCAGCTTGGAGACCACGCGCATCTACCTGAAGGTATCGAATGAGGTGCACGCCCAGCGCCTCAACGGGCTTCCCTTGCTGATCTAGCTTCCTCTCCGCCCTGCCTGCACAGCCTCCAATGCATGCTGTCCGCACGCTCGCTCGGTCTCTCCCATGCGGAACGAAATGCTGATTTCGTCAGCCCCTGAGAGGCGAAGGAGAACGCTCCTGAACGGGCATGGAGCGAGCATACGCGAGAGCGGGGCAGGGAATGAGCGGAAGACCGAGCACGGCACCGGCGAAGAAGCGCGCGAACGCACTCCCCAGAAAGACCACACCCAAGCCACAACTTGCACGCATGGGAGCGGTGCTCCTCGCCTTGATCGTGGCCATGCCCTCTGCTGGCTTCGCAGTGACGCGGGAGGATGGCGTGGAGGATGCTTGCGAGCGGATCGAGCGGACGATAGAGGATGCGGGAGGCGACGGGCTAGGCGATGTGACGGTCGGGACCTCTGATGGCGCAGGGGATGGCGCGCTCGCAGAGAGCGAAGGGGATGCCACGGGGGATGGGATCGAAGATGCTCCCGCAGGTGCTGAGGGGGAGGCATCAGACGATGCGCTCGGAGATGATAGCGCGGATGCGGACGGCGCTGATGATGAGGGCGGCGATCCTGCTGCTCATGCAGCAGGGCGCAGCATCGACATGGACGATCCCTCCCAGAAGGCCATCCTCGAGAGCCATGTGGTGCGCGGGTTCGACCCTGAGAGCACGCGCGTGAACCTGTTCGACTACGATACCGGGCGTCGCAGCGGAGAGGATGTGGCGGGTCTCGGGACCATCGGCAGCCCGAATACCGCAGGCACCGACACGCTCGGGACCACGGGGACTGCGAGCGCGTGGCGCAACTACAAGGTCTGGCTCGATGACCCTGATGGCATCAACTATGGGCGCTTGCTCACCTTCGGCGATGGCATGCGGCACATGGGGTATTGGAACCAGGGCCTCGTGCAGAACTACGGGCAGTTCGGCCTGGATAACCCGGGCATGCAGAACATCGTGTCCCCGCTGCTCGTGGATGGGTATCCCGTCCTGAGCGACGAGGTCAATCCAGCAGGGGATCCAAGCTGGCTGCGCACGGGGGACTACGATGCGCATACGGCGCTCTATGCGGACGCCACGCGCGTGCTGCCCAGCGGGGGCACCGAGCAGATCTACGCGAATGCGGGCAACAAGAACATATCGAACGGCGTGCAATACCTCTCCCAGAATCCAGGACAGGTGGCGAGCGCACCTGCGAACACGGATGCGGGTGGGGGCCAGGACCTCAGCCAGGCGGCTCGCTCGTTGGCCTACCTGTTCGACCCCGATGCAGCAAGCGCGGGCAAGGTGGCTACGCATACGGATGTCAAGGGGCTCTTCCAGCTGGATGAGGAGGGCTATTACTACTACAACATGCGCGACAACTACGCTTACTATGACAGCGCCACCAATCGCTTCGTGCTCTACGATGAGCCGGCGGGCTTGCGCACGGATGCGCCTGCGGGTGCATCCGATCGCGCCAAGGTGGGGAACTTCTTCCCCTTCAACTCTCCAGCCGATGCCTTCTCCATCAAGGACGGACAGCTGGTCAATGCCATGAGCGCAGACAACGACACGAGCAAGAACAGCGCGCCGGTGAACCACCACCTCGGGCTCACGATGGAGACGGACTTCCGGCAGCCCGTGGGCGGCCAGGTGGGGTCGGATCCCATGACCTTCGAGTTCATCGGGGACGATGACCTGTGGGTGTTCATCGATGACGTGCTCGTGTTGGATCTGGGCGGCATCCACTCGGAGCTCTTCGGCACCATCGACTTCTCCACGGGCGAGGTGCGCTTGGGCACCGCCTTCGGCAACGGCGGTCAGGTGGAGGATGCGAATACGCGCATACGCACCACCATCAAGGATATGTTCGAGGTGGCGGGCGTGGATACCAGCACGGGGTTCACCGGCAGCACCTTCGCCTCCAACACCTCCCACACCTTGAAGATGTACTACCTGGAGCGTGGCAATTACGATTCCTCGCTCGCCATGCGATTCAATCTGCAGCCAGAGCTCTATCAGCAGGTCAAGAAGGTCGATCAAGACGGGGCTCCGGTCAAGGGAGCCACGTTCGACCTCTATGGCGTGAGCGCCACGACCGCTGCCGGCGCAGAGGCTGCCACCCTCGATGATGTCACCTACGATGAGGCGGCTCCTCTCACCACGGTGACCACCGATGAGGAGGGCATCGGGCGCTTCATGGATGGCGCCAACCCGTTCAACTTCGCCGATCGCGTGACCGATGCCCCAGCAAGCCAGCTCTACGTCCTCCGCGAGACGTCAGCGCCACCGGGATACCGCTTGATGCCTGGGCCGCTGCTCCTGAGATACAGCCGCGAGACGGGCACGTTCATCGTGAACAACAGATATGAGACAGGCTCGTATGCGAGCTTCAATAGCTATGTGACGCAGATATCGCATGAGCGGCTCACCTTCGGTGCCTACAACGCTGCGACCGGGCACATAGAGGCCACGACCACGCACGTCCCCTTGGCTCAGCAAGCGGGCGGCTTGGTGGTGGCCATCCCCACCATCCGGCAAGAAGGGCGCGATGCGGTCCGATGGGACCCGCTCTATGGCAGCAACAATGGTGGCTTGGACACCATCTCCTACGATGCGAGCGATGTGAATGCCATGCGGAAGGCCATGATGGAGGCGGTGCTCTATCAGGCATACCTGAGCGCGACCGACGGCCTCATCCCCGGCTGGTACCTGTATTGGAATGACATCGAAGAGCGGTTGATCTCCTATCGCACCGAAGACGGCGCCTCTGGCAAGCGCACGACCTGTTCGCTCTCTGAGCTGCCAGGCAACCCCACGCGCTATCTGCTCAATGATGCGGATGGGGACATGCAGATGGTCTATGGCATCGTGAGCCGGGATGTGTTCGGTTCCTCAGGGGCCTCCTTGGATGCGTCGCAGAAGCATGCGCTGTTGGCTGACAAGGTGAAGCGCGCGCTCGGAGGCGTGAGCGACCCTTCGCCCGACCAGCTGCGAGCAGCCGTGGCGAGCGTCGCTGGACAGATCAACGGCTCTTCCACGAGCGGTGCGCCCGGAGTGTACGGCACACGCGGATTCAACGCTATCGACACCAGCGATGGCAGCCAGTTCGAGCGCAGCTTCCGCACGAGCATCAACATGCCGAATGACCAGCGCGAGCTTCGGGTGTGGAAGGTCGATCAAGACGGGACGCGCGTGAACGGAGCCGCCTTCGCGCTCTTCGATAGCGCCGATGATGCTGCGCGTGCAGTGGATGCTGATGTGGCCGATGATATCGTGCGCCAGGTGACGGCGGCGGATGGATCGGTGGTGTCCACAGTAGCTGCAGGCGTGACAGGGGATCTGACCGGCGCGCAGAACAAGTACCAAGGGGATGACCTGGAGGGCATGCTCGTGTTCGCCCCGTATGTGGAAGATGGCGTGGGTGGGGCGCATACGGAATGGACCCAGGGTGACGACAGCCGCAATGGTCGTGTGCTCTACCTCAAGGAGGTGCGGGCGCCGACTGGCTTCAAGGCGAACGAGACGCTGATACCGGTGGTGATCGGGCAGTATGGCATCTATGCTGATGCTGGCGTCGAAGATGATGGTGTGGATGTGCTGGCGGGCGTCGGCAAGCTGAACTGCACCATGAGCAAGTATGCGGCATCGCCCCATGTGAACCTCACGCTGCGCTACATCATCTCCACCATGCAGGCCCAGCCGAGCACATCAGTGCCCGAAGGGGCATCGAGCGTGCCCTTCGACCAGTTCAACCAGGGATGGGCATCGGATGCGAGCAAGCAGATGGAGCTCATCTACGGTGTGAATGCCATCGTGGACTATGGGTCTTTCGACCCATTCACCCCTGAACAGGTGAGCCAGGGCATCGGGTACACGGATGCCGAGGGGAACAGCCGCCCGCTCTTCCGCACGTCCACCGGCTTCATCCGCACGCAGGTGCAGCAGGATACGGCTGCCATGAGAGCGGCTCAGGCAGCGGGGGAGTACAAGGGCGTGAATGGGGACGAGCTTGCAGGCGAGGACCTCACCAACCTGTTCATGATCCGCAACACCGTGCGCGTGGTCGATCAGCGCGACCCTGATGCTCCACCACCGGACCAGCCGCCCCCAGATGAGCCTGGCCCTGATGAGGAGGAGCCGCCGGGCGAGGTCGTGCCGCCCTCAGAGGATGGCACGCCGCCGCCTCTGCGCTTCCTGCGCCCCCTCTATGGCGATCCGCTGGCATTCACGGGAGACGATGCGGCTCTCATCGCGCTCTTGGCCTTGGCGATCGCAGGCATCGGGCTTCTGGGCGTCATCCTGCATCGGCGAAGGAGGGGAGAGGCCTTCGCGGCGGCTGGTGCGCATCGTGGCGCTCACGGCAGCACGCGTCTCTCTCCCAGATCGAAGGG
The DNA here is from genome assembly GCA_910589125.1 of uncultured Eggerthellaceae bacterium. GTDB lineage: Bacteria > Actinomycetota > Coriobacteriia > Coriobacteriales > Eggerthellaceae > MGBC163016. The sequence goes on along the minus strand of CAJURX010000001.1, from coordinate 211,900 downwards.
GAAGCGAGCGGGTTCGCGGCCTTCGGTGCGCCATGGCCGGTCTGCGCCATCGGGCGTGGCTGCCCGGTCAGATGAACGGGTGCGCCCTGCTCGGTCAGGTGGGATGCTGCGCTCCGTCGAGTCAGATGAGCGAGCGTGTGCGGACCGTCCGACGAGGCGCAAGCCGGTGCGTCGTCGCGGACGGTGAGGATGGCGTGCCGCGCCGCTGGATTTTTGCGGCACGGACGCTATCATGGAACCTTCCCTATCCCCATGACAAGCGAGAGGCCCTCATGCCCATCGATATAGATTCTCTGAACGCGCCTCAGAAAGAGGCCGTCCTGACCACTGACGGTCCGCTCCTCGTGCTGGCAGGAGCTGGCTCGGGCAAGACGCGCGTGCTGACCTACCGCATCGCCCACATGATCGACTCGGGCGTGGCGCATCCCTGGGAGATCTTGGCCATCACCTTCACCAACAAGGCGGCCGCAGAGATGCGCGAGAGGCTCTCGGGCCTCATCGGATCGCCTGCGCGCGGCATGTGGGTGTCCACCTTCCATAGCATGTGCGTGCGCATCCTGCGCCAGGACGCGGAGAAGATCGGCTATACGCGCACGTTCACCATCTATGACACCGATGATCAGAAGCGCCTCGTGAAGGCCATCATGGCCGAGCTGGACCTCAACCCCAAGCTCTTCCAGGTGAATGGCATCCTCGCGCGCATATCGAAGGCCAAGAACGAGCTGGTGGTCCCCAGCGAGTTCGCGAAGGAGGCCATGGACATCCAGGACAAGGCAGCAGCGCGCGTCTACGAGTCCTATCAGAAGCGCCTGCGTGCGGCCAATGCGATGGACTTCGACGACCTGCTCATGTACGCCTACCTGCTGCTGAAGCATCACCCTGAGGTGCTGGAGGCGTATCAGGAGCGGTTCAAGTACGTGCTGGTGGACGAGTATCAGGACACCAACCATGCGCAGTACGCCATCACGCAGATGCTCGCCGCGAAGCTGCGCAACATCATGGTGGTGGGTGACGACGATCAGTCCATCTACTCGTGGCGTGGCGCGGATATCCGCAACATCTTGGAGTTCGAGCAGGACTACCCGGATTCCAAGACCGTGAAGCTCGAGCAGAACTATCGCTCTACGGGCACCATCCTCAAGGCGGCGAACGAGGTCATCTCGCATAACTCCTCGCGCAAGCCCAAGCGGCTCTTCACCGATGCGGGGGACGGGGAGCGCATCTCCGTCTACGTTGCGGCCGATGAGCGCGACGAGGGCCGATGGATCGCAGGCGAGATAGAGAAGCTGCACGAGGGTGGTGCGAGCTACAGCCAGATGGCTGTGTTCTACCGCACGAATGCCCAGTCGCGCGTGCTCGAGGACATGCTCCTGCGAGCAGGCGTGCCGTACCGCATCGTCGGCGGCACCAAGTTCTTCGATCGCGCGGAGATCAGGCACGTCATGGCATACCTCTCCCTCGTGGAGAATCCCGCTGACGATGTCTCCTTCGAGCGGATCATCAATGTCCCGCGTCGCGGCATCGGCGCCACCACGGTGGAGAAGATCCGCTCCTATGCCGGGCAGCTCGGCGTTCCCATGTCCGCAGCAGCGGAGATGCTGCTGGTGGACGAGGAGGTGCGGCCTGCGGTCAGGAAGTCCATCGGCGAATTCACGGAGCTGTTCCGCGAAGCGCGCAGCTATTCGGGAGACCTGCGCCGCGTGGTGGAGCGCATCATCGAGAACACCGGGCTCATGAGGGCCTATGAGGATGAGGGGACCGATGAGGCTGCGGGGCGCGTGGAGAACATCAAGGAGTTCTTCGGCGTGGTATCCGAGTTCTCCGAGACCCATGAGGTGGAGGATGCCCTGTATGCACCGCCGTCCTCCGATGCGGAAGGCGCGCAGGTCGAGGAACCCGTCCGGGAGCTGCGAGGGGATTCCCTTCCCGACCTCCTCGAGTGGGTGCGCCTGCGCACCGATCTGGATGCCGTCAGCGAGGACGGGCAGGCCGTGACGCTCATGACCGTGCACTCTGCGAAGGGCTTGGAGTTCGATACCGTGTTCGTGGGCGGCATGGAGGAGGGCGTGTTCCCGCACATGACCTCCATCTCCGAGGCAGCCGGATATGAGGAGGAGCGCCGCTTGGCCTATGTGGCCATCACCCGCGCGCGCAAGAAGCTGTACCTGTGCTGCGCGCAGACCAGGAAGCTCTTCGGGCAGACGAATGCGAATCAGATGTCCAGCTTCCTGCGGGACATCCCGCAGGAGCTCCGGGAGACCAAGGGCCTCGGCTCGGCCGGCTTCATCGGCAGCGGCTGGGAGAAGCGGGGGAGCCGTCGCGGCATCTCCGGCTCTGGTGCCGAGGCGGGCGGTGGTCGCGTGTTCGGCCAGTCCAGCGCCTCTGGGTCGCGGAAGAGCCGCTCGTATGCGTCCGCCTCGCGCGGAACGGCATCCGATGGCACGCGCGCAGGGGCGAAGGAGACGTTCAAGACGGGCGACACGGTGGACCACAAGACCTTCGGGCGCGGCACGGTCATCAAGGCGGCGTCTGACGTCATCTACGTCAAGTTCAAGAAGACCGGATCCACCAAGAAGCTCTTGAAGGACTACGCTCCCATCGTGAAGGTCAACTGAAGTCCGCCGAAGGCATCGCTCGTGCGCTGCGCGTGCTCGGAAGGGGCAGGCCAGCGACGTGGTGCCTCTGAGCGCGTGAGCGGATTTGCGCTAGGATATCCTCTTGACGGAATCGATGCACTACGGAGGAGCACTCATGCCAAAATCGGTGATCGTGGTCGGGCATAAGAACCCGGACAACGATTCGATCTGCGCAGCTGTCGGGTATGCGCACCTCAAGAACGAGCTGGCGAAGCGCTCAGGCGAGGATGCCAGATACATCCCTGCATGCCTGGGGCCGCTTCCCCCTGAGAGCCAGTGGATACTCGCTCAGAATGGCATGGAGCCTCCCGTGCGCATCAGCCACGTGCACACGCGCGTGAGCGATGTCATGACATCTGACCCCATCTCCATCCGCTTGGATGCGAGCATGTTGGAGGCGGGGCACGCCCTGCGCAAGCACAACATCCGCTCGCTCGTCGTGGAGGATGCGGATGGCAGGTTCCAAGGCCTCATCTCCACCCGTGCCATCGCGGAGCGCTACATCGCAGCTACGGATGAGCTGGATGACGGGAGCCCTGAGTCGAGCATGGCCGTCGCGTCATCGCTGATCGAATCGCTCTCCCAGAAGGTGTGCGAGCTGATGTTCGAGAACGTGATGAGGCTCGAAGCCGAGGACGTCCTGCATGATGTTGTGGATGACATGATCGCGAGCGAGCTGCGCGAAGCAGTGGTGCTGGACGGGTCGGGTCGCGCCATCGGCATCGTCACGCGCTCCGATGTGGCCACGCCGCCTCGTCGGGACGTGATCTTGGTGGACCACAACGAGGTGCGCCAAGCCGCAACGGGCATAGAGGAAGCGAACGTCCTGGAGATCATCGACCATCACCGCATCGCCGATGTGACCACGGCCAACCCCATCAAGTTCCTCAATCGCCCCATCGGCTCCACGGCCACGCTCGTTGCCATGGAGTTCCGCGAGCACGGCGTGGATATCCCGCCCGCGCTCGCCAGCGTGCTCCTGTCTGCCATCATGACCGATACGGTCATCTTGAAATCCCCCACGGCCACGGAAATCGACCGGGACCAAGTGTCGTTCCTCGCAGGCATCATCGGGGTGGACCCGACGGAATTCGGGCTGTCCGTATTCCGCGCACGCGGCGGGGATGCTGACATGGCGATAGAGGAGCTGGTGGAGGCTGATTCAAAGGAATTCCAGCTGGATGACGACACCATCCTGATCGCGCAGCATGAGACGGTGGACCTCTCCGTGGTCATGGACCGCGAGGAGGAGATACGCGAGCACATGCGGACCCTCATCAAGAACAAGGGCTACGAGACCGTGATCTTGATGGTCACCGATATCTTGGCCGAGGGCACGCAGCTCATGGCCGAGGGCAACCGGAAGATCGTGAACCGCGCGTTCGACATCGAATGCACGGGAGAGGGCGGCACGTGGATGCCGGGCGTGCTGTCGCGCAAGAAGCAGGTGGCTGCGAGGATACTGAGGTAGCATCATGGATGAAGCGAAGGTCTTGAGCCTCTTCGAGCGCTTGGCGCTGATCGAGAGCCCGTCATGGCATGAGGCGGAGATGGCGCAGGCGTGCGCAGCGGAGCTTCGGGCCCTCGGGTTCCAGGTGCGCTTCGATGGGTCTGCTCCTGCGACCGGGTCGGATACGGGCAACCTCATCGCCACGCGCGCCGGCGACGCGCCGGGCGAGGTCATGTTCTCAGCGCATATGGACACCGTGAAGCCGTGTGCGGGCATCCAGGTGTCCCGCGTCCAAGATGAGCGCGGGGACGTGCTCTGCTCTGCGGGCGAGACCATCCTCTCTGCTGATGACAAGGCGGGCATCACGGCCATCTTCGAGGGCATCCGCACATACCTCGAGAGCGGGCGTCCCACACCCGGGATCTGCGTGCTCCTGACCACGTGCGAGGAGCAGAGCCTCCTCGGCTCAGGTGCCCTGTGCGCAGAGGATGTGCCCCAAGGGGTGGATTGCTTCGTGCTGGACGCCGATGGGAGCCCAGGGTCCGTCATCGTGGCGGCACCGTGCCACCTCACCATGCGGGCGCGCATCCAGGGCAGGAGCGCTCATGCGGGGGTGGAGCCGGAGGCGGGCGTATCTGCCATCGAGGTGGCCGCGCGCGCCATCGCGGACATGGAGCTCGGCCGCTTGGATGAGGCCACCACGGCGAATGTCGGCACCATCGGAGGCGGCGTCGCGACGAACATCGTCGCTGATGCGTGCACGCTGGAAGGGGAGTGCCGCTCTCTCGATCGCACACGGGCCGAGGAGGTCCGAGCTCAGATGACCGATGCCATCACCGAGGCCTGCCGAGAGAAGGGCGCCACTGCCGATGTGTCGTGGGTGCTGGACTACCCTGAGGTGAGCTTCTCGGAGGAGAGCCCCATCATCCAGCGGTTCCGCAGGGCGGCAGAGGCGTGCGGACTGCCCTTCGCCATGATCCGGACGGGTGGCGGCGCCGATGCGAACAACCTGAATGACAAGGGCGTGCATGCGGTCACGCTCGGAGTGGGCATGGCGAGCTTCCATACCACCCATGAGCATATCAAGGTGTCAGACCTCATGGATGATGTGCGCTTGGTCGAAGCGCTGATCGCCGAATACGCCTCTGCCTGATGGTCGCAGGCTCATCTGCGCCCCTGACGAGACCCCTTTCGACGCTGCGCCATCTGCTGGTTCGCGCTCGCGATGCCGCTCACCGGAGAAGGTATGGATACGCCCGGAACCGTGGCGTTTGACTTGCTGGGAACACATGGATAGTATGCATCGTCGCGCCTGGGAAAGGCGCATTTTTTCGCGTGCGCATTCGCGAAGCGCACATGAAAGAACAGCAAGGAAGAAGGACCTGAGGCGGATGCGAACGCTTGCAGGCCGCCGACGAGGAAGGAAGAGGATTGCCTACTATCAATCAGCTGGTCCGCAAGGGCCGCAAGAAGCAGGAAGACAAGAAGAAGACGCCTGCTCTCAAGGGGAACCCCCAGAAGCGCGGCGTGTGCACGCGCGTCTACACCACCACCCCCAAGAAGCCGAACTCGGCGCTGCGCAAGGTCTGCCGCGTGCGCCTGGTCAACGGCATGGAGGTCACGGCCTACATCCCCGGCATCGGTCACAACCTGCAGGAGCACTCCATGGTGCTCATCCGCGGCGGCCGTGTGAAGGACCTGCCGGGTGTTCGCTACAAGGTCATCCGCGGCACGCTGGACTGCGCATCGGTGGACAACCGCCTGCAGGCTCGCAGCCGCTACGGAGCAAAGCGCCCGAAATAACCCGATAAGCCGCGCGGGCTCACGAGAGCCTAATGACCGGAGACGCCTGGGGCGCAGGAGACCGGCCAGAAGCGCGCAGAGAGAAGGAGCATTCACATGCCACGTCGTGCAGCAGCACAGCGCAGGCCCATCCAGCCTGACGCGAAGTACAACAACCGCCTTGTCACCCAGCTGATCAACAAGATCATGATGGACGGCAAGAAGTCCCTGGCGGAGCGCATCGTCTACGGCGCTTTCGACCTGGTGGGCGAGAAGACCGGCGAAGATCCGCTGTCCGTGTTCAAGAAGGCCATGGACAACGTCCGTCCCACCCTCGAGTGCAAGCCCAAGCGCGTGGGCGGCGCAACGTATCAGGTGCCGATGGAGGTCAACTCCCGTCGTGCCACCACGCTGGCCATCCGCTGGATCGTGGACTACTCCCGCTCCCGTCGTGAGCACACGATGGCCGAGCGCCTCGCGAATGAGATCATGGATGCCTCCCAGAACACGGGTGCGGCTGTGAAGAAGCGCGAGGATATGTACAAGATGGCCGAGGCTAACCGTGCGTTCAGCCATTATCGCTTCTAAGGGGTAGAGATGGCAAAGCTCACACTCAAGGAGACGCGCAACTTCGGGATCATGGCCCACATCGACGCGGGCAAGACCACTACGACCGAGCGCATCCTCTACTACACGGGCAAGACCCACAAGATCGGCGAGGTGCACGACGGCGCTGCCACCATGGACTGGATGGTCCAGGAGCAGGAGCGCGGCGTGACCATCACCTCCGCTGCCACCACGTGCTTCTGGAAGTACCCCCGCGGCGAGGAGGATGGCCAGGAGTATCGCTTCCAGATCATCGACACCCCCGGCCACGTCGACTTCACCGCTGAGGTGGAGCGCTCCCTGCGCGTGCTGGACGGCACCGTTGCCGTGTTCGATGCGGTCGCAGGCGTGCAGCCCCAGTCCGAGACGGTCTGGCGCCAGGCTGAGCGCTATGGCGTTCCCCGCATCGCATTCATCAACAAGTACGACCGCGTGGGCGCGGACTTCTTCCATGCCATCCAGACCATGCGCGATCGCCTGGATGCCCCCGCATTCGCCGCTCAGATCCCCATGGGCGCTGAGGACCAGTTCTGGGGCGTGGTCGACCTGGTGACCATGACCGCATGGGACTTCAAGGCAGACGACAAGGGCATGACCTATCCGGAGCCCATGGATGAGATCCCGGCTGAGTTCAAGGACGACGCTGAGATGTATCGCCAGGAGCTCTTGGAGGCTGCTGCTGACTGCGATGATGACCTCATGGAGAAGGTCCTCATGGAGGAAGAGGTCAGCGTCGAGGAGTTCAAGAACGCCATCCGCAAGGGCGTCATCGCTTGCAAGCTCAACCCCGTGTTCGTGGGCAGCGCTTACAAGAACAAGGGCGTCCAGGAGATGCTGGATGCCGTCGTCGACTACCTCCCCTCACCGGTGGACATCCCGGCCATCACGGGCGTGAACCCGGAAACGGGTGCTGAGGAGGATCGCCCGGCTGACGTGAAGGCGCCGTTCTCCAGCCTGGCATTCAAGATCATGACCGACCCGTACGTGGGCAAGCTCACGTATCTTCGCTGCTACTCCGGAAGCCTCGACAAGGGCAGCTACGTGCTGAACGCCGTCAAGGACAAGAAGGAGCGCATCGGCCGCATGCTCCAGATGCATGCGAATCAGCAGCTCGATGTGGACAAGTGCTCCGCAGGCGACATCGTCGCCGTCGTGGGCCTCAAGGACACCTCCACGGGCGACACGCTCTGCGCTGAGGATGCACCCATCATCCTGGAGTCGATGGAATTCGCCGACCCGGTCATCGACATCGCGGTCGAGCCCAAGACCAAGGCCGAGCAGGACAAGATGGGCATCGCCCTGCAGAAGCTCGCTGAGGAGGACCCGACGTTCCGCGTGTCCACCAACCATGAGACCGGCCAGACGATCATCGCCGGCATGGGCGAGCTCCACCTGGAGATCATCATCGACCGCCTGCTGCGCGAGTTCAAGGTGGAGGCGAACGTGGGCAAGCCGCAGGTCGCCTATCGCGAGCGTCCGGGCCATGAGGTCATGAACGCCGAGGGCAAGTTCGTCCGTCAGTCTGGTGGCCACGGTCAGTATGGCCATGCCATCATCAACATGTACCCGCAGGAGCCCGGCACCGGCTACGAGTTCGAGAACAAGATCGTGGGCGGCGTCATCCCCAAGGAGTTCATCCCGGCTGTCGACAAGGGCATCAAGGAGGCGCTGAACTCCGGCGTGCTGGCGGGGTATCCGGTGGAGGACATCAAGGTCGAGCTCATCGACGGCAGCTTCCACGAGGTCGACTCCTCCGAGGCGGCATTCAAGGTGGCAGGCTCCATGGCCATCAAGGATGCTCTCAAGAAGTCCGATCCGGTCATCTTGGAGCCGGTCATGGCCGTTGAGGTGGAGACGCCGGAGGAGTACACGGGCTTCGTCATGGGCGACATCCCGTCCCGTCGTGGCGTCATCCAGGGTCAGGAGCAGCGCGGCAACGCCGTCGCCATCTCCGCCAAGGTGCCGCTGTCCCAGATGTTCGGCTACGCGACCGACCTGCGCAGCGGGACCCAGGGTCGCGCGGTCTACACGATGCAGTTCGACTCCTATGAGCCCGTTCCCAAGAACATCGCGACGGAAATCATCAGCAAAGCCGGCGGAAACGCCTAGAGGAAGCCAGCAGAGAAGAGGTAATGCAAGTGGCAAACCAAAAGATTCGTATCCGCCTCAAGGGTTACGACCATGAGATCGTGGATCAGTCCACCAAGCTCATCGTGGATACTGCCCAGAAGACCGGAGCCAAGATCTCAGGCCCCATCCCGCTGCCGACGGAGCGCAACATGTACTGCGTCATCCGCTCCCCGCATGTGAACAAGGATTCGCGTGAGCAGTTCGAGATGCGCACGCACAAGCGCCTGATCGACATCATCGAGCCCACGCCGAACACCGTGGATTCCCTGATGCGCCTTGACCTCCCTGCGGGCGTCGACATCGAGATCAAGCTGTAGGAGGGCAGGGAAGATGATCAACGCTATTTACGGAAAGAAGATCGGCATGACGCAGGTCTGGATGGGCGACACGCTCGTCCCGGTCACCGTCATCCAGGCTGAGCCGAACGTCGTGTCTCAGGTCAAGACCAAGGCCACCGATGGGTATGACGCCGTCCAGATGGCATTCGGCTATGTCAAGCCGCGCCGCGTGAACAAGCCGATGCAGGGCCATTTCGACAAGGCCGGCATCGAGCCCAAGAAGCATCTGCGCGAGGTCCGCGTGGAGGATGCCGCTGAGCACAACGTGGGCGACGAGCAGACGGTCGCAGCATTCGCGGACGTCAAGAAGGTCGATGTCACCGGCACCAGCAAGGGCAAGGGCTTCGCTGGCGTCATGAAGCGCTACGGCTTCCGTGGCGGCCCGGGCGGACATGGCGCGCACTTCCATCGTGCGCCGGGTTCCGTCGGCCAGTGCGCCACGCCCTCACGCGTGTTCAAGGGCGTTCGCCTGCCGGGCCACATGGGTTGCGACACGGTGACCGTGCGCAATCTTGAGGTCGTGAGGATCGACGAGGAGCAGAACCTCATCCTGCTCAAGGGTGCGGTGCCGGGCTCCAAGGATGGAGTCGTGCGCGTCCGCATGACGAAGACGCTTTAGCCTAAGGAGTCAATGAATCATGACAACACTTGAGATCAAAGATGCTGCTGGCAAGGCAGCCGGCACCGCTGAGCTCTCTGATGCTGTCTACGCGATCGAGCCGAACATGCATGTCATGCACCGCACGGTGAAGGCTCAGCGCGCAGGCTGGCGTCAGGGCACGGCGAACACCAAGACCCGCGGCTTCGTTTCCGGCGGCGGCAAGAAGCCGCGGCGCCAGAAGGGCACGGGCCGTGCTCGCCAGGGCTCCATCCGCAGCCCACAGTGGCGTGGCGGCGGCACCGTGTTCGGACCGCACTCCCGCTCCTATGCGCAGAAGGTGAACGCCAAGGAGATCAAGCTCGCGATGCGCAGCGCTCTGTCCGCGAAGCTCGCTGATGGTGAGCTCATGGTCGTGAAGCCCTTCGGCTTCGAGAAGCCCTCCACGAAGGAGGCCGTGAAGGCCGTGAAGGCGCTCGGGCTGGACGGCCTGCGCACCACGCTGGTCATCGCTGACGACGACGTGAACACCTACCTGTCGTTCCGCAACATCCCCAAGGTGGATATCATTCCCGTGAATGCTATCAACACCTATGACATCATCGACAATAAGAGGCTCGTGATCGTTGATGCGTGCCTGCCTTACATCGAGGAGGTGCTGGCATAATGCAACGAGATCCCCGCGAAGTGATCATCCGCCCGGTCATCACAGAGCACTCCTACGACGTCATGGACAACAACGTCTATACGTTCGAGGTTGCCAAGGACTCGAACAAGATCGAGATCCGCCAGGCGATCGAGGCCATCTTCGGCGTGACCGTCACCAAGGTGAACACGCTGAACGTGAAGCCGAAGCCGAAGCGCGTTCGCTATCAGAAGAAGGGCTACACGCGCACGTGGAAGAAGGCCATGGTGACCCTCGCCGAGGGCGACACCATCGAGATCTTCTCTGCGTAGAGCTCTCATGTCGAAGGGGCTGGCTTGGTGCCAGCCCCTTTTTTTGTGCACCTGATGGAGACCGTGCGCGCATCGCACGGACAGTGACCCTCGAATCTATAATCCTATCTCGCATAGAATCTGAGCAGAAAGGCATGCAATGAAGAAGTTCCTCACCGCAACGTGCGCCGTTGCGCTCGCGCTCGGCCTCGCAGGATGCAGCTCCCAGCCGGCAGAGGAGGCGGAGCCCGAGGCGCCTCAGCAGGTGGAGGGCCTCACGGACGAGGCCAGCCTGGCCAAGGCTCGCGACCTCATGGAGGCCATGTTCGCAGCGCCTCCGGAGCAGAACCAGACCATGGTGATCTCTGTGAACACCTCGACCGAGCAGGACGGGCAAGCGCTGAGCAACACCGTCACCACCACTACCATGAGGGATCTCACGGGCGAGACCGCGAAGTACTACATGAAGATCGCCACCGATCCCGTGGCTGAGACGGATGCCACGTACTACATCGATGGCGTCGATGGCGTGATCGAGCTGGCAGAGGGCAAGGTTCCCGTGGAGTATGATGCAGACGAGGTCGAGGCGATCGTCAAGCCCTCCTCCAACTCCGACAGCGTGCGCGCGTACTATGATTGCGCTGAGAGCATCTCCTACTACGACAAGGATGGCGCACAGGTCGTCAACATCCAGGTCGATCCTGCGAAGCTGATGGAGAGCGGCGTACAGTCCGAGACCTTCTCCAACATCGAGAGCTGCGTTGCCGAGTACACCTTCAACGCCGAGGGCAAGCTGGTGACGTTCCTCAACACCATCGAGGGCACCATCAAGGGCACGGACGGCACGGATGTCCAGGCTACCATCCAGACCAGCAGCATCACCTCGAACGTGGGTACGACCGAGGTGCCGGCGCTCCCTGAGGTGACCGAGGAGGACATGCAGGCCGCCATGGTCGAGCAGCCCGAGGGTGAGCAGGCAGCTGAGTAGCCACTGCTCCTCGCGCATTCGCGCATCGCATCACGTATCGAAGGGGTCGCCTGTGGGCGGCCCCTTCTCTCATATGCATGCGTGCAGCTCTCCTGGATCCGCGCGGTCCTCTCAGTGGCTCGGAGGTGCGGGCGTGAGCGCACGGATGGCATCGTGGAGCAGATCCACCTCGAAATGCGTGCCCGTGAGCGCTTCGCCATCCATCTGAGCAGGTGGCTCCTCGTCGAAATCCACGACGATATCCTGAGCATGCTCGAGGGTGAATTCCGGCATGCCCAGATGCTTTCCCCCCTTTGCCCTCAGGAATGCGAACGATGCGCGCGCACGGCTCACGGGGGCGTGTGATATGCAGATATCGAATGCGCCATCATCCAGTCTCGCATCGGGGCAGATCTTGAATCCGCCGCCATAGAAGGGCCCGTTCTGCACCGCGAAGGTGATGCATTCGCCGCTCTCAGGTGCGCCGTCATCCGCCGTCATCGTGTAGGAGTACGCCCGGAAGCTGTGCTTGAGCTGATGGATGGCGCTCTCGCCATAGAGGAGCGCGCCCTTGCGGCCGGTCTTGCGCCGTCGCTCCACCGTGTCATGTGCGATGGCCGCATCCAGCCCGAAGGAGAGCGTCTCGATGAAGAAGCTGCCGTTGACGCGCCCGACATCGATGGGCATCTCAGAGGAGCGGCAGAGGGCCTCGCAGGCGCGCTTCACTCCCTGGGGCATCCCGAGGGCGCGGGCGAAGTCGTTGCCGGAGCCGGTGGGTATCACGCCCAGTCGCGGACGCTCCTCTGGGGCGAGCTGCATGAGCCCATTGACCGCCTCGTGCACGACGCCATCCCCGCCGAGCGTGATGAGGGTGTCGAAGCCGCTCGAGGTGGCTGCCAGCTCCGCTGCATGGTGGGGGTATCTCGTCAAGACCACATCGATGGATGCGTCTGCCATCTTGCGGAAGAGCATCTCCATGGCCCTCTCGGCAAGGCGCGCGCCATTGCCATTCTGTGATGCGGGGTTCGCGATCAGCAAGATGTTCTCCAGCTTGCAGGGCACAACGTCTCCTCTCGTCATCGTATGGAACTAGACTATCATTAGAGCAAGAGGAGAGCGCCAGTCAGATGGCGATGATGCCCTATCGTTGCTGGAGGTGATCGGATGGCCTTCGTCGAGTTCGCGGACGTGTCGAAGGTGTACAAGATGGGCGAGGTGGAGGTATGCGCCGTCCATGACATGTCCTTCCAGATCGAGCAGGGCGAATTCGTCGTGATCGTGGGTCCGTCGGGTGCGGGCAAGACCACGCTGCTCAACATGCTCGGTGGGATGGATGGGTGCACGAGCGGCACCATCCGGTTGGCTGACGACCTGGTCAGCTCATACGATGCCAAGCAGCTCACGATGTATCGGCGCTACGACATCGGGTTCGTGTTCCAGTTCTACAACCTGGTGGCGAACCTCACCGCGCGGGAGAACGTGGAGCTGGCGAGCCAGATCTGCAAGGACCCGCTGGATGTGGATGAGGTGCTCGATGAGGTGGGCCTTGCGCAGAGGAAGGGCAACTTCCCCGGACAGCTCTCCGGTGGCGAGCAGCAGCGCGTGGCGATCGCGCGTGCCTTGGCGAAGAACCCGAAGCTCTTGCTCTGCGACGAGCCGACAGGTGCGCTCGATTACGAGACGGGCAAGGCCATCTTGAAGCTGCTCCAGGACACGTGCGCCTCTTCGGGCAAGACCGTCATCATGGTGACCCATAACTCGGCGTTCTGCGCCATCGCCGATCGGGTGATCCATGTTCGCGAGGGCAGCGTGGCTGCCGTTGAGGTCAATAGCGCTCCCGCATCAGCCGACACCCTGAGATGGTAGCTTCGGGAAGGGGCTGAGGCCACGCACATGGCACGCGCGTTCGACAAGGACATCCTCCGCTCCATCACGGGTTCGTGGGGGCGCTTCTTGGCCATCATGGGCATCGTCGCTCTGGGCTGTGGCTTCTATGCGGGCCTGCGCATGACCGCACCGGATATGGATATGGCGGCAGATGCGTACTACGATGCGACGGAGCTCATGGATATCCGGGTGGTGTCCACGCTCGGGCTCGCGGATGACGACCTGGCGGCGATCAGCGCTCTCGATGGCGTCGAGAGCGTCATGGGGGCCTATGAGACGGACGTCATGGTCACCTTGGATGAGGAGCAGTATGCCGTGCGCGTCCATTCGCTGCCCTATGGGGTGAGCGAGCTGACCTCTGGTGAGATATCGGACGCGACCGCTGATGCGGAAGGGGCATCCGCTGCGGTGGATGCGGCCTGGGAGGCGCGGGATGGATGGCTCAATGAGCTCGTGCTGGAGGAGGGTCGCTGGCCTGTCGCGGATGATGAGTGCATCATCTCTGCTGATGTGGTCATGAGCTCTCCGGTGGCCTTAGGGGATGTCATCCGCATCGATGAGGGCGTGCAGGATGTGGATGATGTCCTGAGCCAGCGGGGATACCGCATCGTCGGGTTCGCGCATTCTCCCTACTACGTCTCCACGAGCTCCATGGGATCCACCACGCTCGGGTCGGGCACCGTCGAGCAATTCATGTACATCCCCTCTGATGGCTTCAAGGCAGATGTGCCCTATACGGAGGCATTCATCCAGGTGGCGGGAGCGAAGGAGCTCACGTCAGGGAGCTTCGACTATCAGAGCCGCGTGGATGAGGTCGTGAAGGAGATCAGCGGCATCGCGCCTGCTCGCGAACAGGCGCGCCTCGCGCAGGTCAAGGCTGATGCGCAGCGCACCTTGGATGAGGCGCGCGCTGAGTATGAGGAACAGCGCCAGGATGCCGATGCGCAGCTGGCCTCAGCCCAGCAGGAGCTGGATGACGCTGCGGCTACGCTCGATCGCAGCCGGCAGGAGCTTGCGAGCGGACGCGCAGAGCACGAAGCGGGAGAGCGGGAGCTTGCCTGGCAGCGGCAGGTGGCGGAGGAGGGCTTCGCTGATGGGCAGGCGCAGATAGACGACCAGCGCTCCCAGCTGGACGCGTTGAAGGCCCAGCTGGACGCAAGCGCGCCTCAGCTTGCCGCAGCATGGGCCCAAGCCGGGATATCGCCCGATCAGGCATCTGGCGTCATCCAGCAGCTCAAGGCAGAGCTCGCCGCTCTCGATCCGACGGATCCCGCCTCAGCTGATGCAGCGCGCGTGCTCCAGGAGCGCATCGGAAAGCTCGAGGCGCTGGTGGCGATGCAGGCAGATCATGACACGGGCATTGCGGGCTATGAGAAGGGGATGCGCGCCATCGCAGAGGCGCAGGATGCGCTCGACCGCACCCGCTCTGATGCCGAGCAGCAGATCGCATCCGGGCAAGCGGCGCTCGATGCCGCGGCAGCTCGGATAGCCAACGGTCGCGCACAGCTGGCAGCAGGCGAGGAGGAGCTCGCGAGCGGGCAGGCGAGCTTCGATGAGGAGCGCACCCGTGCTGAGGATGAGCTCGCCCGCGCTCAAGATGAGCTCGCCCGCGCGCAGGAGGATATCGATGCGATAGAGGCGCCTGAATGGCTCATCATGGACCGGACGAAGAATCCCGGCGTCGTCAGCTTCGCCTCCGATGCCGATCGCGTGGACTCCATCGCCTCGTTCTTCCCGTTCATCTTCTTCTTGGTGGCAGCGCTCGTGGCGCTCACCACCATGACGCGCATGGTGGAGGAGGAGCGCGTGCTGATCGGCACGTTCAAGGCGCTGGGATATTCGCGGGCGCGCATCACGTCCAAGTACCTGATCTATGCGGCGGCGGCATCCATCACCGGGAGCGTGCTCGGGATCGTGGCGCTCTCGCTCATCCTGCCGCCTGTCATCATGGAAGCCTACGCCATCATATACAGCGTCCCCCATGCGCTCGTCATGCCCCTGGATGCAGGCATCGCGCTCTCCTCAGCTGGCCTTGGCGTGGGCATCACGCTCGTGGCCACGTGGGCGGCTGTGGGCGCCACGCTGCGCGAGGACCCGGCTCGGCTCATGCTGCCGCGCGCACCCAAGGAGGGCAAGCGCATCCTGCTCGAGCGCATAGGCCCCCTGTGGCGTCGGCTGTCGTTCTCGTGGAAGGTGACGCTGCGCAACATCTTCCGCTACAAGAGGCGCTTGGTCATGACGGTCATCGGCATCGCTGGCTGCACGGGGTTGTTGCTGACGGGGCTCGGGCTCTCTGATGCCGTGAACGACATCATCGACAAGCAGTACGGGCAGACCGTCCTCTACAACGTGCAGGTGACCGGCGATGATGACCTCGATGAGGAGGGGCGGGATGCGCTCGCATCCCTTGCCCCCGAGAGCGCATTCGCCTTCGAGGAGCCCATGATGGCGAGCGGACCCGATGCGTCCGATATCTCCGTGTCCATGATCGTGCCCGAGGATGCGGACCGGTTCCAAGAGCTCTGGGTGATGCGCACGAGGGTGGATCGCGAACCGCTCTCCCTGGGAGGGGATGGGATCATCATCACCGAGAAGCTCGCGCGGCTCTTGGGCGTGGAGGTGGGCGATGAGCTCACGCTCGCGGAGCAGGACGCCATGGGCAATGCCACGAGCACCACATACGCGCTTCAGGTGAGCGGCATCATGGAGAACTACGTGGCGAACTATGCATTCCTGAGCTCGGCGCTCTATGAGGCCACCTTCGGGAAGGCACCGGATGCGAAGGCGCTGTTCGCGAAGGTGGATGGGGGCGAAGGGGGATACCAGGCGTTCCGCGAGGCAGCGCGAGCGATCCCCGGCGTGAAGACCGTCGCCTTCAACGATGAGGTCGTAGACACGTACAAGAAGATGCTCTCGAGCGTGAACATGATCGTGGTGGTGCTCGTCATCGCTGCGGCGGCGCTCGCATTCATCGTGCTGTACAACCTGACGAACATCAACATCACGGAGCGGCAGCGGGAGATAGCCACCTTGAAGGTGCTCGGCTTCACGCCGCATGAGGTGGACATGTACATCTATCGGGAGATCATCATCCTGACCATCCTCGGTGCTCTGGTCGGCCTTGCGTTCGGCACGGTGCTGGAAGGGTTCGTGATCGTCACGGCAGAGGTCGACTACGTCATGTTCGGGCGCGAGATCCACCTCATGAGCTATGCGATCGCGTTCGTGGTGACGATCGCCTTCGCCGCGGTCGTGATGCTCTTCATGCGCCGGAAGCTCGCGAGCATCGACATGATCGAGAGCCTGAAGTCGAACGAGTAGCGGCTGGCGTCTTGTGCGCAGCCGCCCTTCCATGCGGTCTGTGCGGTCGGTCGTGCAAGAGCGCGTGCGCGAAGAGGGGTCGCGCATGTTCGATGCGTCCGCCTCGCGCGCGGTGAGCGTGTTAGAATGCACGGGAAAAACGAGCAGCGCAGACGCAAGGAGAATCATGAAGGTCAAGCAGATCAAGAAGGATGGCGACAAGGTCATCCTGGAAGCAGTGGCAACGCCTCAGGAGACAGCGCAGGCCATGCATTCGGCCAAGGTGGCATTCGCGCAGTCCATGGGGATGAAGCCCCCGGCGCAAGGACAGTCCATCGATCAGGCGGCCGAGGAGCAGATGGGCATCAAGAACCTGGACTCCATCGTGGAGGCATCTGCCATGAACGCGCTGGCGCCCATGGCCGTGGACAAGAAGAACATCATCCCGGCCTATCCTCCGCAAGCGCAAGCGAAGAGCCCCTTCAAGCCGAATGCGGAGTTCCGCTTCGAGGTGGAGGTGGACCTGAAGCCCGCCTACGAGCTCACCTCCTATGATCCGGTATCCATCAAGGTGCCTCCCTTCCAGATGGATGAGAGCCTGGTGGACCAGCAGCTCAAGGAGATGAGCGAGCGCTATACGGCATACGTGGATGATGCGGACGCGCCGGCCGATCGCACGGTGCAGAAGGGCGACCACATCAAGATAGCCATGGAGGCGCGCGAAGGGGACAAGGAGCTCAAGGGCCTCTCCACCAAGGGCCGCACCTACACGGCAGGCCAGGGCTACATGCCTGAGGGCTTCGAGAGCGCCATCCTGGGCATGAAGGTGGGGGAGACCAAGGAGTTCTCCTTCGAGGGCCCGGATTTCGACGAGGATATGAACGAACGCACGCAGACCGTCGATGCCAAGGTGACCATCCTGAGCTTCGAGAAGGAGGAGTCTCCGGTCATCGACGATGAGTGGGTGCACAAGAACATGCCCATGTACAAGGGGATCGACGATCTGCGCGATGACCTTGGCCGCGGCATCGAGCGCCAAGCTCGCATGGAATATGACGCGTACGTGCGCCAGGCAGCGGCAGCGGAGCTGGCTACGCGCTTCGATGGCAAGATCGCCGATGAGGTGTATGAGCACATGCGCGATCAGATGGTCGCCAACATCAGGATGGACCTCCAGCAGCAGGGCATGAGCTGGGACCAGTTCGTGGAACAGAACGGCGGCGAGCAGCAGTTCGGCATGATGCTGATGCTCCAGGTGCGCCAGATGCTGACCCAGGGCTTCGCGCTGGATGCGTACTTCCGCCACATGGGTGCATCCGTGGGCGAAGAGGACCTGGTGGAGGCGTGCCGCGCCATGAACCCCCAGGTCAATCCCAAGCAGATGATCAAGCAGGCAGAGGCGAGCGGGCACATGTTCGCGCTGCGCGAATCCGCTGAGCGCCTCAAGGCCAACAAGGAGCTGGTGGAGAAGGCTCAGATAGAGATCATCGACCCTGCAGCTGGGGCGGCTCCGAGCGCAGGAGATGCAGCAGAGCTTTGATGGAGCCGCATGGGTTCCTGCCCACCACGCCCGCAGAGATGCGGGATGCAGGGTGGGAGCAGCCTGACTTCGTGTATGTGACGGGGGATGCGTATGTGGACCATCCCTCGTTCGGCACGGCCATCATAAGCAGGCTTCTAGAGCGCGAGGGCTACAAGGTCGTCATCTTGGCGCAGCCTGACGTCTCCTCGCTTGATGAGGTGCGCGCGTTCGGCGAGCCGCGGCTGGGGTTCCTCGTCTCGGCGGGGAACATGGATTCCATGGTCAACCATTACACGGTGGCGAAGAAGCGCAGGAAGCGCGACGCCTATTCGCCAGGCGGGGTGATGGGCAAGCGGCCCGACAGAGCCGTGATCGCCTATTCCAAGCTCATCCGCACGGCGTATCCGGATGCTCCCATCATCATCGGCGGGATAGAGGCATCGCTGCGCCGCCTTGCCCATTATGACTACTGGTCAGATGCCCTGATGCCATCCATCCTCTTGGATTCCGGTGCCGATCTCATCTCGTATGGCATGGGGGAGCATTCCATCGTTGAGATAGCGGACGGCCTGGATGCGGGGCTCGGCATCCACGACCTCACCTTCATAGATGGAACGGCGTTCCGGACGGATTCCCTCGATCACGTCTACGACTTCGAGATGCTGCCCTCCTGGGATGAGCTCACTGGACCTGAGGGCAAGCGCCGCTTCGCGCAGAGCTTCGCCATCCAATACGCCAACTCCGATCCTGTGAGCGGTGTGCGCCTGGTGGAGCCCTATCCGGACGGGGTCTATGTGGTGCAGAACCCGCCCGCCTCTCCGCTCACCACCTCAGAGATGGATGCGGTCTATCGCCTGCCCTACATGCGGGGCTGGCATCCCTCCTATGATGCAGCAGGTGGCGTGCCCGCCTTCAAGGAGGTGGAGTTCTCCTTGGCCAGCAGCCGCGGCTGCTTTGGCGAATGCTCCTTCTGCGCGCTCACGTTCCATCAGGGCAGGCATGTGTCCGCGCGCAGCCATGAGTCGGTGATGGCTGAGGCGAAGCTGCTCACCACGCGGCCTGGGTTCAAGGGATACATCCACGATGTGGGTGGCCCGACCGCCAACTTCTGCGTCGATGCATGCCCCAAGGTGGCGCGTGCGGGCGCATGCACTGACAGGCGCTGCCTGGGTGCGGATCCCTGCAAGAACCTGAAGCCCGATCATGCGGGATACGTGGAGCTGCTGCGCGACCTTCGCTGCTTGCCGGACGTGAAGAAGGTGTTCGTCCGCTCGGGCGTGCGGTATGACTATGCGCTCTTGGACGATGACCCTGCGTTCCTCGAGGAGCTGGTGGCCCACCATGTCTCCGGTCAGCTCAGGGTGGCTCCCGAGCACGTCTCCGATCGCGTGCTCGCTCTGATGGGCAAGCCCCGCATCAGCGTGTACCGCGCGTTCGCGAAGCGCTTCCAGGAGCTGACGAGGCGCGTGGGCAAGGAGCAGTACCTCGTTCCGTACCTCATGTCATCGCATCCCGGGTCCACGCTCGAAGATGCGATCGAGCTCGCGGAGTTCGTGCGGGACATGGGCTACAGCCCTGAGCAGGTGCAGGATTTCTATCCCACGCCCGGCACGCTCTCGACCGCCATGTACCACACGGGCATCGACCCGCTCACGGGTGCGGAGGTCCCCGTTCCCACCTCTCCCCATGAGAAGGCCATGCAGCGCGCGCTCATCCAGTATCGGAACCCGAAGAACGCGCGCCTTGTCCGCGAAGCGCTCAAGGCTGCCCATCGCGAGGACCTGATCGGCAAAGGGCCGAAATGCCTGCTCAAAAGCTGATGCGTCTGTGATAAACTCTCCGTTTGCGTCTGTGCGTCTATGGACACACCCGGACGCGTGGTAAGGCGGAGTCGCAGGTAGGAGCCTCCATCCTGCATGTTGTGCAATCGTCTTGCCACGGTATGCAAGAAGGCCTTTGGAGTGCGGAGAGGCGCGCCATCAAGGGCCGAAGTAGTCTAGAAAGGCTGTTTGGATGGGAGTCAAGCAATACAAGCCGACAAGTCCTGGCCGGCGCTTCCAGACGGTTTCCGACTTCGAGGAGATCACCACCTCGACGCCTGAGAAATCGCTTCTGGCGAAGAAGCCGAACAAGGCTGGTCGCAACAACAACGGGCGCATCACCACGCGTCACAAGGGAGGCGGCGTCAAGCGTCGCTACCGCATCATCGATTTCAAGCGGGATAAGGATGGCGTGCCCGCGAAGGTCGCCACCATCGAGTATGACCCGAACCGCTCGGCGCGCATCGCCCTTCTGCACTACGCAGACGGCGAGAAGCGCTACATCATCCACCCGAAGGGCCTCAAGGTGGGCGACACCATCATGAGCGGCCCTGAGTCCGACATCAAGCCGGGCAACGCGCTTCCCCTGGAGGCCATCCCCGTGGGCACGCTCGTGCACTGCGTGGAGCTCCAGCCTGGCAAGGGCGCGTCCATGGCTCGCTCTGCCGGCACGTCCATCCAGCTGATGGGCAAGGAGGGCAAGTACGCCATCCTGCGCATGCCCTCCTCTGAGATGCGCCGCGTGCTCCTCACCTGCCGTGCCACCGTGGGAGAGGTCGGCAACGCTGAGCATTCCAACATCAAGATCGGCAAGGCGGGCAGGAACCGCTGGCGCGGCATCCGTCCCACCGTTCGCGGTACCGTCATGAATCCTGTCGACCATCCGCATGGTGGTGGCGAAGGCAAGAACAAGACCTCTGGACGTCATCCTGTCACTCCGTGGGGCGTGCCCACCAAGGGCCATCGCACCCGCAACAAGAAGAAGTCCTCTAGCCGCCTGATCATTCGCCGCCGTAGGAAATAGCCGAGTTTAGGAGTCAAATTGAGCAGAAGTCTGAAGAAAGGCCCATTCATTGAACCGCGCCTTCTCGGCCGAATCCAGAAGATGAACGAGGCAGGCGAAAAGGAAGTCATCAAGACCTGGTCCCGTGCATCCACCATCTTCCCGGAGATGGTCGGGCACACGATCGCAGTGTATGACGGGCGCAAGCATGTCCCCGTATACGTCACCGAATCCATGGTCGGACACAAGCTCGGAGAGTTCTCGCCCACGCGCACGTTCCGTGGACACTCTGCCGACAAGGGCAAGAAATAAGGAGGGGAGAAGATGGAAGTCAAGTCACAGGCAAAGTACGTGCGCGTTTCTCCCCGAAAGGCTCGCGTGGTCGTCGATCTGGTCCGCGGCAAGTCCGTTGAGCAGGCACGCGAGATCCTCGCGTTCACCAATCGCGCCATCGCTGAGACCGTGGAGAAGGTGCTCAACTCGGCTGTCGCCAACGCTGAGCACAACAACAACCTGAATCCGGCGACGCTCGTCGTGAAGAGGGCCTACGTTGACGAGGGCCCCACGCTCAAGCGCATCCGCCCGCGTGCGAAGGGCTCTGCGAGCCGCATCAACAAGCGCACGAGCCATATAACCATCATCGTTGCACCTCGAGAGGAGGCCTAGCATGGGTCAGAAGGTAAGCCCCACAGGCTTCCGCCTGGGGATCACGGAAGATTGGCGCAGCCGCTGGTATGCAGACAAGAACTACGCGGAGACGCTCGAGAACGATCTGGCCATCCGCAAGTTCCTGGACAAGCAGCTCGCCCGAGCAGCCGTGTCCCAGGTAGAGATCGAGCGCGCTGGCGACAAGATCAAGGTCGTCATCACCACTGCTCGCCCTGGCGTGGTCATCGGCAAGAAGGGCTCTGAGATCGACGCGCTCCGCAAGAAGCTGGAGAAGATCGCGAACGGCACCGTTTCCGTCGAGGTCGTCGAGGTCAAGCGTCCCGAGCTGGATGCTGAGCTCATCGCCCAGTCCGTGGCCGAGCAGCTGGAGGGCCGCGTCGCCTTCCGTCGCGCTATGCGCAAGGCTGTGCAGTCTGCCATGAAGTCCGGTGCCAAGGGCATCCGGATCCAGTGCTCAGGGCGCCTGGGCGGCGCTGAGATGAGCCGTCGCGAGTGGTATCGCGAGGGTCGCGTGCCGCTGCAGACGCTCCGTGCGAAGATCAACTACGGCTTCGCCACCGCGAATACCCAGATGGGCGCCATCGGCGTGCAGGTCTGGGTGTATCACGGCGAGGTGATGCCGAACCAGAAGATGTCCAACCCGGCGCTCGAAGGGCCCTCGCGTCCGCCGCGCCGCCGCAATGACAGGGGGCGCAGCTAATGTTAATGCCCAAGCGTGTGAAGCACCGCAAGGTGCAGCGCGGCTCCATGAAGGGAAAGGCCAAGGGTGGCACCAGGCTGAACCACGGTTCCTATGGCCTGCAGGCTCTTGAGCCCCATTGGATCACCAACCGCCAGATCGAGGCTGCCCGTGTTGCCATGACCAGGCACATGAAGCGTGGCGGCAAGGTCTGGATCACCATCTTCCCCGACAAGCCGATCACCTCCAAGCCTGCTGAGACCCGCATGGGCTCCGGCAAGGGCAACCCGGAGGGATGGGTGGCCGTGGTCAAGCCCGGCCGCATAATGTTCGAGATCGATGGCGTTGACGACGAGACTGCGCGTGAGGCGCTCAGGCTTGCCACCAACAAGCTGCCCATCAAGTGCAAGATCGTCACGCGTCAGACGGAAGGGCAGGAATAGATGAGAGCATCAGAGATCCACGAGCTTTCAGCCGAAGATCTGGCTGGGAAGCTCAAAGACGCCCGAGCGGAGCTGTTCAACCTGCGTTTCCAGATGGCGACGAGCCAGCTTGACAACACCGCGCGCGTCAAGCAGGTCAAAAAGGACATCGCACGCATCCTCACTGAGATGCGGGCTCGCGAGCTGAGCGCGTAAGGAGGATAGCAGGATGGAACAAAGGAACCTTCGCAAGGTCAGGCAGGGCGTCGTTGTGAGCGACGTGAATGACAAGACCATCGTCGTGTCGGTCGAGGAGCGCAAGCCCCATCCGATCTACGGCAAGATGATCACTTCCACCAAGAAGTATCACGCCCATGACGAGGAGAACGAGGCAGGTCTTGGCGACACTGTCCAGATCATGGAGACGCGTCCGCTTTCCAAGATGAAGCGCTGGCGCCTTTACAAGATAGTGGAGAAGGCGAAATAGCGCGTGCGCGCTTTTCCCTTGGAAGGTAAGGACGAATAGCAATGATCCAAATGCAATCCATGCTCGCCGTTGCGGATAACTCCGGCGCTCGCAAGGTGCAGTGCATCAAGGTCCTGGGCGGCTCCAAGCGCCGCTATGCAGGGCTTGGCGATGTCATCATCTGCAGCGTCAAGGAGGCCATGCCCAACGGTGGGGTGAAGAAGGGCGAAGTGGTGCGCTGCGTCATCGTTCGCGTGAAGAAGGAAGTGCGCAGGGACGACGGCAGCTACATCAAGTTCGACCAGAACGCAGCCGTGCTCATCAACAACGATGGCACTCCGCGCGGCACCCGCATCTTCGGGCCGGTCGCACGCGAGCTTCGCGACAAGCGCTACATGAAGATCGTGTCCTTGGCACCCGAGACGCTTTAGGAGGTGTCGAAGATAATGACTGCTAAAACGAAGCGCAATGTGCTCAACGTCCGCAAGGGCGACACCGTCAAGGTGATCAAGGGCAAGGACAGCGGCAAGGAGGGCAAGATCCTCCGCACCGTCCCGGAGTCTGAGCGCGTGGTGGTCGAGAAGGTCAACATCGCCAAGAAGGCGATGCGCCCCACCCAGGCGAATCCCCAGGGTGGCATCTCGTCCATCGAGGCTCCGCTGCATGCATCCAACGTGATGCTCATCTGCCCGCAGTGCAAGAAGCCGACTCGCGTCGGCCATCGCATCGAGGACGGCAAGAAGCACCGTGTTTGCAAGAAGTGCGGCAAGGATATCGACTAAGCCGCTTTGTGACATTTGGCCCTCGGGCGACCCGAGGGACTCAGGGTCGGAAATCCTGGGTTCAAACCAACAGAAAGGTTGATGAGAGATGGCAGATATGCCTCGACTCAAAGTGAAGTACAACGAAGAGATAGCATCTCAGCTCCAGAAGGACCTGGGCATCCAGAACAAGATGGATACCCCGAAGCTGAGCAAGATCGTCGTGAACATGGGCGTGGGCGCTGCTGCAGGAGATGCCAAGCTCCTGGATGCGGCCATGAACGACATGCGCGTCATCACCGGCCAGCAGCCCATGGTCACGCGCGCCAAGAAGTCCATCGCAGGCTTCCATATCCGCGAGGGGCAGGCCATCGGCTGCAAGGTCACCCTGCGCGGGGACCGCATGTGGGAGTTCCTGGATCGCCTGCTGGCCACCGCCATCCCTCGCGTCCGTGACTTCCGTGGCCTGTCCACGAAGAGCTTCGACGGTCGCGGCAACTACTCCATGGGCGTGACCGAGCAGCTCATCTTCCCGGAGATCGACTACGACAAGATCGATCGCACGCGTGGCATGGACATCACGGTCGTCACATCAGCCAAGAATGACGAGAACGCGCTGGCGCTGCTCAAGGCGCTCGGGTTCCCGTTCAAGAGCGAATAGCTCTGATACCTGAGCAAGAGCCAAGAGCAGACACGAAAGAGGAGATCGAATGGCTAAGAAATCCATGGTCGCCAAGTCGAAGCGCGAACCGAAGTACTCTACGCGCCAGCACAACCGCTGCACCCGCTGCGGTCGTCCGCGCGCGTTCTACCGCAAGTTCGGCCTGTGCCGCATCTGCCTGCGCGAGCTTGCCAACAAAGGCGAGCTGCCCGGCGTCACCAAGTCCTCTTGGTAGGGCACAGGACCTCACGAACACTGGTCCTTGCATGCCAGGCGCAGGCGCTACGGGTGCCTGATTCGAACCGGCATGAGATATGCAAGCGAGTTTAAGGAGAAGCTCAACATGACAATGACCGACCCGATCGCAGATATGCTTACGCGCCTGCGTAACGCACAGACTGCAGGTCATGACACGGTGTCTATGCCCACCAGCAAGAAGCTCGTGGAGATAGCCCGCATCATGGACAAGGAAGGCTACATCCAAGGCTATGAGGTGATCGACGACGAGCCGCGCGGCACGTTGGAGCTCACGCTCAAGTACGGTCCCAAGAAGGAGAAGACCATCAAGGGCATCAAGCGGATCTCCAAGCCCGGTCTTCGCATCTACGCCGGCAAGGATGACCTGCCGCGCGTCCTCGGTGGCCTGGGCACCGCCATCATATCCACTTCAAGCGGGGTCATGACCGACCGCGATGCGCGCAAGGCGGGCATCGGTGGCGAAGTCATGGCTTACATCTGGTAAGGGAAGGAGCGAAGAGGTATGTCACGTATCGGTAAGATGCCCGTGGCCGTTCCTTCTGGGGTGGAAGTCAAGATCGACGGGACCACGGTGACGGTCAAGGGCAAGAAGGGCGAGCTCACGCGCACGTTCCAGCCGTCCATGATCATCAAGCACGAAGGCGAGGAGATCATCATCTCTCCCGCGAACGACGAGCGCCAGACCAATGCGTTCTGGGGTCTCACCCGCTCCCTTCTGGCCAACATGGTGGAGGGCGTATCCGAGGGCTTCAGCAAGAAGCTGGAGCTGATCGGCGTCGGCTACCGCGCTGCCCTCAAGGGCCGCGACCTGGAGATGCAGCTTGGCTTCTCCCATCCCGTCCTGGTGAAGGCGCCCGAGGGCATCACCTTCGAGGTCCCCTCTCAGAACGAGATCGTGGTCACCGGCGCATCCAAGGAGCAGGTCGGGCAGATCGCAGCTGACATCCGCAAGTGGCGCAAGCCGGAGCCCTACAAGGGCAAGGGCATCCGCTACGAGGGTGAGTACGTACGTCGCAAGGCTGGCAAGGCTGGCAAGGAATAAGCCGGAACCATCGGCATTCGAAAGGGAGCTACCAACATGCAGAAATCAGTTCTCAAGCGCCAGAAAGGACTTGCTCGCCGCCATCGTCGCGTTCGCGGCAAGGTCAATGGCACTGCAGCGCGTCCGCGTCTGTGCGTGACCCGCTCGAACAACAACATCTACGCCCAGGTCATCGACGATGTGGCCCATAAGACCATCGTCGGTGCCTCTACCCTCGGTCCCAAGTTCAAGGAGACCGGACTGAAGCCCAGCAACGTGGAGGGCGCAGCAAAGCTCGGCAACATCATCGGAGCCATGGCCATGGAAGCCGGCATCACCGAGGTCGTGTTCGACCGCGGCGGCAATCTCTATCATGGCCGCGTCAAGGCCGTAGCAGACGGTGCCCGCGAAGCGGGACTCAAGTTCTAGAAGGGATCATAAGCACATGGCTCGCAAACAACAGGAAAAGGCAATACCGGAGTTCGAGGAGCGCGTCGTCTCCATCAACCGCGTCTCCAAGACCGTCAAGGGTGGCCGTCGCATGCAGCTCACCGCGCTCGTCGTGGTGGGGGATGGCAAGGGTCGCGTCGGCGTTGGCCTTGGCAAGTCCCAGGAGGTCCCGAACGCCATCAAGAAGGGCACCGAGGATGCGAAGAAGAACCTCTTCACGGTGCCGATCACTGACGACAAGTCCATCCCGCACGAGATCATCGGCGAGTTCGGCGCTGGTCGCGTGCTGATCAAGCCCGCTGTCCCCGGTACCGGCGTCATGGCTGGTGGCCCGGTGCGCGCCATCATGGAGCTCGCAGGCGTGCAGAACGTGATCACCAAGTCCCTCGGCACCAGCAACGCCATGAACATCGTGAAGGCTGCTGCAGAGGGCCTCAAGGCCATGGAGAGCCCGGAGCAGGTCGCTGCTCGTCGTGGCGTCTCGGTTGACGAGATGTTCGGCCGGAAGGAGAAGTAGAAGATGGCTGAGAAGAAGCTTCGAGTCACCCAGGTCAAGAGCCAGATCCGCTGTCCCAAGGATCAGGGTCTGACGCTTCGGGCCATGGGGCTCGGTCGCATCGGGAAGTCCAAGGAGCTCACCGACAACGAGAGCGTCCGTGGGATGATCTTCAAGGTGAAGCACCTGGTGGAAGTCGAAGAGCTGTAAGGCTCTTCGACCCTTGCTCGGCGCGAGGAGCGCCTACGCAGAAGCAGATAGCGAGTGCCCGCAAGGGTGCGAAAGGAGAATCAAGACATGGAGATCAAGGATCTGAAGCCGGCTGAGGGTTCCACCAAGGCGAGGAAGCGCGTTGGTCGTGGCCCGGCATCTGGCACTGGCAAGACCGCTGGCCGTGGCATGAATGGTCAGAAGTCCCGCTCTGGCGGTGGCAAGGGCGCAGGCTTCGAGGGTGGTCAGACGCCCCTTGCGCGTCGCCTGCCGAAGCTCCCGGGCTTCCGCAACCCCAATCGCATCGAGTACAAGGCTGTCAACGTCAGCCGCCTGGATGCGAAGTACGAGGCTGGCGAGGTCGTCGATGGCGACACCCTCAAGGCGAAGGGGATCATCAAGCACACCGATGATCCGGTGAAGATCCTCGGTGACGGCGAGATCACCAAGGCGCTCACCATCAAGGTGGAGAAGATCTCTGCCACCGCGAAGGCCAAGATCGAGGCAGCTGGAGGAAAGGTCGAAGAACCTTGCTAAGTTCGATCATCGATGCGTTCAAGGTACCTGAGCTGAGGAAGAAGATCCTCTTCACCTTGGCCATCCTTGCGCTTTACAGGCTCGGCGCGTACATACCCGTGCCGGGCATCCCGTTCCACGAGTTCGCCACGGCCTATCAGTCCTCTGGTGTGGCCATGAGCATGCTCGACCTGTTCACAGGTGGCGCTCTGTCCAACTTCTCGGTGTTCTCGCTGGGCATCATGCCCTACATCACTGCATCCATCATCATGCAGCTGATGCAGGGCGTCATCCCGGCGGTCGGGCGCTGGGCGAAGGAGGGGGACGCTGGTCGCAAGAAGATCACCCAGGTGACGCGCTACCTGACGCTTGGCCTGGGCCTCATCAACGCCATCGGCTACCTTCTCCTGTTCCAGTCGCCGACCTACGGCGTGGAGTTCCCTGACAGCGAGGTCCCGAATTGGGTGACGAGCATCGTCATCGTGTTCACGCTCGTTGCGGGCACCGCCTTCATCATGTGGATGGGCGAGCTGATCACGCAGCGCGGCGTGGGCAATGGCATGTCGCTGATCATCTTCGTGAGCATCGTGAGCGGCGTTCCGTCGGCTATCTTCTCGTCCATCAACCTGACGGCTGATCTGGGCATGGGCATCGCGCTCACCATCCTCATCCTGGCGGTGGTGATCGCATGCATCCCGATGATCATCTTCGTCGAGCGCGCACAGCGCAGGATCCCCGTGAACTACGCCAAGCGCGTGCAGGGCAGGAAGATGCTGGGCGGCCAGAACACCTACATCCCGCTCAAGGTGAATGCGGCAGGCGTCATCCCGATCATCTTCGCCAGCTGCATCCTGTACCTTCCGGCGCAGCTGGCTGCCATCTTCAACGTGGACTGGCTGACCGCATTCGCGGATTGGTGCACCACCGGCTGGCTGAACTGGCTTTTGACGCTGCTCCTGATCGTGTTCTTCGCGTACTTCTACACCTCCATGGTGTTCAATCCGGAGGAGACGGCGGACAACATCCGCAAGCAGGGCGGCTTCATCCCAGGCGTCAGGCCGGGGTCTGCTACGGTCCAGTACATCAAGAACACGCTTCGTCGCATCACGCTTCCCGGTGGCCTGTTCATCGCGGTCATCGCCGTGGTCCCGACGATCATCTTCTTCTTCACGAACAACCAGCTGATCCAGTCGTTCGGCGGCACGTCCATCCTCATCATGATCGGCGTTGCGCTGGATACGATGAGCAAGGTCGAGAGTCAGTTGAAGATGCACAACTACGACGGGTTCTTCAAGTAGCCTTGGTGAAAGGAATCAGCTCATGAATATCGTATTGCTGGGAGCGCCCGGTGCCGGAAAGGGCACGCAGGCCGCGAAGCTGGTGGAGGATGAGGGGCTGTGCCACATCTCCACAGGTGACATCCTGCGCCAGGCTGTGAAGGATGAGACCGAGCTCGGCCTCAAGGCGAAGGCGTTCATGGATGCAGGTGACCTGGTCCCCGATGACCTGATCATCGATCTCATGCGCGAGCGCATCGAGCAGCCCGATACCGAGAAGGGCGTCATCCTGGATGGCTTCCCGCGCACCACCACGCAGGCGGTGGCGCTGGATTCCATGCTGACCGATCTGGGTCGCCCGCTGGATGCTGCGCTGCTCATCGACGTGGACCCTGAGGTCATCGTCGGACGCCTGAGCTCTCGCCGCATGTGCAGGGAGTGCGGGCATATCGGCACGGCTGCGGATGCAGCATGCCCTGTGTGCGGTGGCGAGATGTATCAGCGTGACGATGATAACGAGGACACCGTCCGCAATAGGTTGGATGTCTACGAGAAGTCCACGAGCCCGCTGGTGGACTACTATCGTGGCTGTGACCTCCTGATCACGATCGATGGCGATCGCGATCCTGCTGTGGTATATGCGGATGTGAAGGCGGCTCTGGGGCTGTAAGGCCACACGACCGATCCTTCCGAGAATGTAGCCCGTGCCTTCCCATAAGGTGCGGGCTTTTCCCTATAATCCGTATCATGCCTACGCTCATAGACAACATCGTCTATCACCTCAAGCGCTTCTACGCTGCGAATGAAGCGCCCATCAGGCATATCCTCAAGTGCGTGGCCATCATCCTCGCTATCGCGCTGGCTCTCGAGGTGTTCGTGTTCAACATCAACTTCTACACGAGCGCCCATCTCAACACCATCAACCTGAAGGATCGGATCGACCTTCGGGAAGGGGTCGACGATGTGTTCCGCATGACGGCGCTCGACCATGAGGTGGAGTTCCAGAATCTGAACACCACTGTCCAGAACATCAAGATGGACTTCGATCACGCGCAGCCGGCTCAGGTGCTCGACCTCAAGATCCAGTTCACCGACGAGGCGCACACCACCTACTTCGACAGCACGGAGTACACGGAGGGCATCCCCATCGTGGAAGTGTCCACGATGTCGGATCAGAGCAAGCTCATCAACATCAATGCTACGGGTACGGTGACGAATCTCAAGATCGAGCTCGTCGGCGAGGATATCCAGTATCCCGTGCGCTTGAACACGATCTATCTCAATGCCCACCACCCCTTCGACTTCAACATGCTCCGCTTCCTCGTAACGGCAGGGGTGCTGACGCTGATCTGCCTGTTCCGGCCCTCATCATTCCTCTACCGGATGCGCATCCGAGAGGATCCCGTGCGCTCGCGCATAGGGGTCGTGAGCGCCGTTGCCATCGAGTGTGCGCTGTGCGCCGCATTCCTGTTCTATGGGTCGAACATGGTGGGTGTGGCCACCTCCACCTACAACTACGGCGAATGGGATGGCGTATCGCTCGTCAACAGCTTCGAGGTGGGCGGCGACAACGCTCAGCAATATGCCGAGCTCGCGAAGTCGATCGCGCATGGCAAGCTCTATCTCGAAGAAGAGCCTCCTGGATGGCTGCAGGAGATGGATAACCCCTACGACAAGGGAGCGCGCGACGAGGCGCAGAAGGAGACGGGGGAGGGATACCTCTTCGATGTGGCTTACTATGAGGGCCATTACTACGTCTACTTCGGCATCGTGCCCGTCATGCTGTTCTACTTGCCGTTCTATCTGCTGACAGGCTCTCCGTTCCCAACGGCCCTGGGCGTGCTCTTCGCGTGCATCCTGTTCATCTGTGGCGCCTCGGCTCTCTTGGATAGGTTCGCGCGCCACCACTTCGAGCGTGTGACCTTGGGCATCTACCTGATCGTGCAGGTGGCATTCGTATTCTGCTGCGGCATGATGTACCTGCTCAAGTTCCCGACGTTCTATTCGCTGCCCATCGCATGCGGCCTCATGTTCAGCGTGTGGGGGCTGTACTTCTGGATGTGCGGGAGGGATTCATCGAAGCGCTGCCTCTTCCTGGGGCTCGGCTCTCTCTGCATGGCGCTCGTTGCCGGGTGCCGCCCACAGCTCCTGCTGCTGTCCTTCTTGGCCTTTCCGCTCTTCTGGCGGCCATACATCACGAAGAGGCGCATCGCCACCAAGGAGGGCCTGCGCGAGTTCCTCTGCCTCATCGCGCCCTATATCGTGGTGGCTGCCCTCATCATGCTCTACAACCATGCGCGGTTCGGCAGCTTCACTGACTTCGGGGCGAACTACAACCTGACCGTGAATGACATGACGCAGCGTGGGTGGAATACCGGGCGCATAGCGCCTGCGCTCTTCGCGTACTTCTTCCAGACGCCTGAGACGACAGGCGTGTTCCCGTATCTGCAGCCGGTGCATTTCGCGACCACGTACATGGGGCAGACCATCAAGGAGGTCACCTTCGGTGGCATCTTCTGGTGCTATCCCGTGCTCTGGATCCTGTTCTTCCTGCGCCCCTTGCTCTCCCTTCGCAATGCGCAGCGCTCGACCAAGACCATCACGGGGGTGATCGCCGTGCTCCTGCTCTCGGGCGTCGCCATCGCGGTGGTCGATGCGGAGATGGCGGGGATCCTCCAGCGCTACTATGCTGATTTCAGCTTCATGTTCCTCGCGGTGGTCGTGCTCCTTGTATTCATCGCGAATGAGAACATCGATGAGCGCATGCCGGCAGACGCTCATCGCCCGTGGCGCGCGCGTCGCAAGGGATGTGGGCGCATCGTGAGGCAGCCGACCACCCGCTCGCTCTTGACGAAGGCGCTCATCGTGCTGGTCACGCTGAGCGTGGGCTATAGCGCGCTCCTCTGCTTCGTGCCGGAGACCGGATGGTATTCGGATATCTATCCCTGGGCATACCATGACCTGATCGAGAGCGTGCAGTTCTGGACGTGATCGGCGGCTCGCGGGGTGCCTGGCGTAGAATAGGGTCGCATGGATCGGATCATCACGAGAGGACGGCGCAATGGAATTCATCATCGCAGAGGATTACGAGGGAATGAGCAGGGCTGCAGCGGACGTCGTCGGGTCCGTCATGCAAGATGATCCTGCATGCGTCCTTGGCCTTGCCACGGGCTCCACGCCCATCGGCATGTATGCATGCCTGGCTGAGGATGCTGCGAGCGGCACGGTGTCCTTCGCTGACGTGACCACGTTCAACTTGGATGAGTACGTGGGCCTTCCGGGCACCCATGATCAGAGCTACCGCTACTTCATGGATCAGAACCTCTTCGACAAGGTGGATATCGACAAGGCTCGCACGAACCTGCCGGATGGCTGCGCAGCGGACCTCGAGGCCATGTGCGATGCGTACGAGACGAAGATCGAGGATGCGGGCGGGATCGATATCCAGGTGCTCGGCATCGGCCACAATGGCCATATCGGATTCAACGAGCCGTGCGAGGACTTCCCGGTGGCCACGCATCCGGTAGACCTCACCGAGAGCACCATCCAGGCCAATAGCCGCCTGTTCGATGATGTGGCGGATGTTCCCCGTCGCGCGGTGACCATGGGCATCGGGACCATCATGAAGGCGCGCAAGGTGCTCGTCGTGGCGAATGGGGAAGGGAAGGCTGACATCGTCTCTGAGGCCTTCACAGGCCCTGTGGTGCCCGAAGTGCCCGCGTCTGTGCTCCAACTGCATCCTGACGTCACCGTGGTCTTAGACGCGGCGGCAGCGGCCAAGCTGGACGTGGCGTAGAGACCTTGGTGCGCTTGCGGCAGGAGCGCGAGCACGGCGCATGCGCTGAGGGCAATGCTGAGGGTGCATGCATCGGTCGCAGGCAAGCTGTGCCCCTTTGGGGATGTGCGGGCATCTCCCTTGGCTGATGTAGGGACGCACTTCATGTGCGCCCGTCCGTTTGGACCGATGCTGCGGGCGCAGGCGAGCTGCGCCCCTACGGGGAACCCGGATGAGGAACGTCTCGTTGATGCCGAGCACCCGCCATCGTGCGAACAAGAAGGGCTGCAACAGATGTTGCAGCCCTTCTCTCATGTCCTATCTTGATGCGTGCTCAGGGATGGCTCAGTCCCAATCGAAGTTGATGAGGGAGTCCTTGGGGATCAACCCTTGAGCTCTGAGCACATGCACGATGGAGCGGACGTCGTCACCAGTGAGCGCCTGCACAGGCTCGCGCATCTGGTTGGTGTTGAACACGCCCATCTGCCAGAGCGCTGTCTTGAACGCGCCCACGCCCGCGCCGAATCCGACCGTCGCCGTGACCTTGCGCGTCATCATCATGAGCCGTGCGAGGTGATCCTGGATCTTGGCGACCTTCTCCCAGTCACCCGCCTGGGTAGCCTTCCATTGCTCCACATAGCTTGCTGGGTCGATGTTCGCGAGCCCTGGGACGGATCCATCGGCTCCGCCGAGCAGCGCGCCGTCAACGACCACCTCATGACCGGTGAGCAGCTGCAAGGGATGTCCCGCATCCTCGTTCTCGAGCAAGAGCCAGCGGAACGCCACGTCGTCTCCTGAGGAGTCCTTGACGCCCTGGATGACGCCATCCCTGCCCAAGCGCATGAGCATCTCGGGCTGGAGCTTCGTGTGCACGCTGACCGGGAGGTCGTAGGCGAACAGCGGAAGGTCCGTATGCTCGCGGATCTGGCGGAAGTGGCGCTCGTTCTCATGCGGGCCACCCAAGGCGTAGAAGGGGGCCGTTGCCACGAGCGCATCGATCGGCAGCTTCGAGACGCGCTTCGCCTGGTCGATCACGCGCATGGTCTCCATGTCGATGACGCCTACGAGCACAGGCACGCGCCCGTCCACGATCTCCAGCGCGACCTCCAAGACCTCCATGCGCTGCTCATCAGTGAGGAACACGACCTCTCCGCTCGAGCCGAGGAAGAACAACCCCGTTACGCCGGCATCTATCATGCGGTCGATGCTGGTCTTGAATGCCTCGCGGTCGAGCGTTCGATCGCCTTTGAGCGGGATGATGACGGGAGGGATGACCCCGCTGAATCGCTTCAGGTCCGTATCATGCATGGGCATGCTGAGAGCTCCTATTCTCCAAGGTCGGGGTGCAGCAGCGAAGGCGCTGCACCGAGCAAGAGCCTAGTATAGTCATCTTTGGGATCGTTGAAGACCTCGGCCGCGGTCCCTTCCTCGACCGCCATGCCGCCATTCATCACGATGATCCTGTCAGAGATGTAGCGAACGGTCTGGATGTCATGGCTGATGAACACCATGGCGAGGTTCAGCTCCTTCTTGAGGTCCATCAAGAGGTTCAGGATCTGCGCACGGACGGACACGTCGAGTGCGCTGGTGGGCTCGTCTGCGATGATGGCATCAGGCTTCAGCGAGAGCGCACGAGCGATGGCCACGCGCTGGCGCTGACCGCCGGAGAGCTGGCTGGGGAGCGCATCGAGCGCGGATTCGGGCAGTCCCACCATGCCGATGAGGTCATGCACGCGCTCCTCGCGCTCCTCAGGCGTCCCCACCTTGTGCACGATCATGGGGTCCATGAGCTGATCGTGGACCGTCATGCGCGCGTTCAGCGCCGTTGCAGGGTCCTGGAACACGACGGAGATGACGCGGCCGATGGTGCGCCTGTCAGCAGCCGTCCTGTTCGTGACGTCCTTGCCCTTGAAGTACACCTTGCCCGAGGTGGGGGCTTGCAGCCCGCACATGACGTTGGCAGTGGTGGACTTGCCGCACCCTGATTCGCCGACGATGCCGATGGTCTCACCCGGCCAGAGCTTCAAGGTGAGGCCGCGCACGGCGTGCACGAGGTTGGGATGCAGGAGCGATCCTGTGCGCGTCTTGAACGTGACCTTGATGTCATCCAGGAAGATGATGGGGGTCTCGCCCTCATGCTGCGCATCGGAGGCGGCTTGCGCCTTGGCTACCTGATCGCGCTCCTCCTGGATGTGCGCCGGGTCGGACATCTCGCCCTTGACGCGCAGGCACTCCTCATCGGTGGAGGTGCAAGCGATGATCTCCTCCTCGAAGGTCTCCTCTAGCGGTTGCGTGGTGTTCTTCTCTTCGGTATTCGTCATGATAGCTTGTCCGTCCACTCGATCGGGCCGCCCGGTGCGTAGGGCTGGATGCCCAGCTCGTTCAGCACATCATCAGGCAGCTCTGCGTAATAGTGATCGGTATCCCCAGCGCGCTTGAGGATCGGGCGCGTGGGAGATATCTTCTCGGGGTGGCTGGAGCGCGGCGTGAAGCGATCGCCCACCGGGAAGTCCTTGGGAGAGGGAACGGAGCCAGGCACCTGATGCAGCCTGTCGCCGCCTGCTTCGATGGAGAGCACCGAACCCAGAAGGCCGCGCGTGTACTCGTGGATCGGGCTGGTCAGGATGTCCACGACGGGACCCTGCTCGACCACCTGTCCGGCGTACATGACGGTGATGGAGTTGGCCACCTCGGCGACGAGGGCCAGGTCATGGCTCACGAACACCATGGCGAAGCCGAGCTCCTCCTGGAGGCGGTTCAGCAGATCGACGACCTGCTTCTGCACCGTCACGTCAAGGGCGGTGGTGGGCTCGTCTGCGATGATGACCTTCGGGTCGCGCGTGAGAGCCATGGCGATCAGCACGCGTTGGCGCTGGCCACCTGAGAGCTCATGCGGATAGGAATCCAGCGTGCGCTTCGGGTCCAGGCCCACGAGCTCCAGCAGCTCCTCTGCGCTGCGCGTGCCACCGCGCTTGGTGAGCTGCTTCATCTGCGCTCGGATGAGCATGGACGGGTTCAGCGATGACAGCGCGTCCTGGTAGATCATGGCGATCTCGCGGCCGCGCAGCTGATTCATCTGACGATCCGACATCTCCAGGAGGTTCTGCCCGTTGTAGAAGATCTCGCCGGATATCTTCGCCTTCTTGTCCAACAGCCCCATGATGGCGAGGGAGGTGATGGATTTGCCGCAGCCCGATTCGCCCACGAGGCCCATGGTCTGGCGTGGGCGGACGACGAAGCTCACATGGTCCACCACGTTCACATCGCCATGGCGCGGGAACTGGATGCAGAGGTCCTTGACCTCCAAGATGGGAGCAACATCCGTCTTGGCAGTGAAGCGGTCCGTGCGCTTCGCCTCCATGGCGCGCAGGTCGGCAAGGCGCTTCTCGAGCATCTCAGCCTGAGCTGCATAGGCCAGCTTCGGGTCGGCGACCATGCGGTCTGCCTCGCGGCTGCCAGCCAGCTTGTCGTCGCCAGCGGCCACGGGAGCCTTCGCAGGCGCTGCCATGGCGTCGGTGATGCCCTCGGAGAAGATGTTCAGGCAGAGCACCGTGATCATGATGGCAAGGCCCGGGAAGAGCGCCTGCCACCAACGGCCAGCCAGCACGCCATCGCGCGCATCGGCCAGGATGTTGCCCCACGTGGGCGTGGGCTCGGGGATGCCAGCGGAGATGAATGACAGGGACGCCTCGAACACGATGGCGTCAGCCACGAGCACGATGGTGAACACGAGCACGGGCGCGATGCAGTTGCGGATCACGTGCTTGACCAGGATCCAGTTCGCGCGAGCGCCCGAGACGATGACGGCGCGCACATAATCCTGGTTGTACTCGCTCATGACGTTCGCCCTCACGATGCGGGCGATCTGGGGGATGTACAAAAAGCCGATGGCGAAGATGAGCGAGGGCACGGAGTTGCCGAACACGATGACGAACGTCGCAGCCAGCGCGATGCCCGGAAAGGACATGATGATGTCCAGGATGCGCATGATGAGGTTGGACAGCCACGAGCGCACGACGGCGGCAAGGGAGCCGATGATCGAGCCGAACACCAGCGCGAAGGCGGTGGCGCCCAGACCGATGACGAGCGAGTAGCGCGCACCGTACATCATGCGCGACAAGACGTCGCGGCCCTTGTCGTCCGTGCCGAAGGGGAAGGTGCTGTCAGGAGCCTGGCGCGCGGTGAAGATCTCGTAGGGGTTGTGCGGTGCCAGGAAGTTTGCGAACACGGCCACGAACACGATGGCCACGAGCACGACGAGGGAGATGCGCGCCCCGATGGTCATGGACTTCCAGCGGCGGAAGCGCACCTTGCCTTCCAGCTTCTCGGTGGTCTTCTCCCTCAGGACAGGTCCGGTGGGGCCAGGGCAGGGCACGGGACCTGACCCGCCTGCCCCTTGCGCCAGGAGCTCGTCCCTGTTGCAATCCTCCACATGCGTGGTCAGCTTGGGTTCAGATGCATTCATCTTCTACACGCTCCTTATCCGTGGGTCGATGAGGATGTAGAGCATGTCAACGATGATGTTGATGATGATGAAGGCGATGGCCACGGTGAGCACGACGCCTTGCACCAGGTACAGGTAGTTCGATTGGATGCCGGATACGATGGCCATGCCCATGCCAGGTAGGTTGAAGATCACCTCGATGATGACGGCGCCGCCGATGAGGTAGCCGATGCGCAGGCCCAGGACGGTGACGGGCGTGATGAGCGCGTTGCGCAGCACGTTGCGCGCAACGACGACGGCCTTCGGGATGCCGAACCCGAGCGCGGTGCGCACGTAGTCCTTATCCAGCTCCTCCACCATGGATGTGCGGACGACGCGCGTGAGCTGGCCTGCCACCGGAACGCCCAGGGAGATGGCCGGGAGCAGCATGCGCTGGAACCAGCCGCTGGGATCGACGGTGAAGTCCGGCAGCTTGCCCGATGCCGGCAGGATGCCCTGGAACGCCAAGATCAGGAGGACCGCCAGCCAGAAGGAGGGCGTCGCGATGCAGGCGATGGAGAAGATGCGGATGATCTGGTCGGGCCACTTGTCGCGATAGAGCGCGGACACCACGCCCAAGATCAAGGCCACGACCACGCCGAAGATGAGGCCCATGAAGGTGAGCTGCAGCGTGACGGGAAGCGCTTCCATGACGCGTTCGGTCACGCTCATCTTGGACGCTCCGTAGCTTCCCAGGTCGCCCTGGAACATACCGAGCAGAAAGTTCCCGTACTGTACGATGATGGGATCGTTCAGCCCGTACTCCTCACGGTAGGCTTGTGCTTGGGCCTCGGTTGCGTTCTCTCCCAAGACCGAGTAGGCCGGATCGATGGGGGAGAGCGACATGATGAAGAAAACAAGAATGGTGACGCCTAGGATCATCACGGGCAGCCATAGTATGCGGTTGCCTATGAGCCTCAATAGGTTATTCACATTCCCTCCTCTCGCGACGCATGCGCCTGTTTTCAGATGGCCCTAGTTTACCCCAAGAACAGGTGCTCACCGCGCGCACGCATGGGGTATATGGGCACCTCGCACAAAAGAAAGGACCCGCATGGAGCGGGTCCTTTCGGATCGGGTCGTGTGCGCCCCTTGATGGGTCCTTGGGCTACGCGAGGGGCGTGGTCCCCAGGAACACGAGGCCCGTGGTGGAGATGGGAGCGAAGTCCTCGAGCTTCTCGGAATAGTATCCCGTAGATACCTCTTTATGGAACAGAGGATAGATCGGCACCTCTTCGGCGATGATGTCGAAGCACTGGTTCCAGATCTCCTGCTGCTGAGTGGTATCCGCAGCCTCACGTGCCTGCTGGAGCAGCGTCTGGAGTCCTGCCCACTCTGTGGTGGTGTTCCAGCAAGAGCGGCCCTGGGTCCAGACGTTGTCACCGTACCACCAGGTCATGAGCAAGTCGGGATCATTGCCGAAGCAGGACGGGTCACCGGATGTCAGCATGACATCGTAAGGAAGGATGTCATCAGATGGTGCGAGGGATGCCCAGTCGATGGCAGTCTCCTTGATGGTGGCTTCGATGCCGACAGCAGCGAGGTCTTCTTTGATCTGAGCGGCCAAGGCGGCTACCCATGTGTTATTGACCATGAGTTCGCATGAAATAGATTCTTGCTGCGCTTCGGCAAGCAGCTGCTTCGCTTTCTCGGTATCGTACGTGTAAACGGTGCTTGCACGATGATAATTGGCATAGCCTTCAGGCAGGAAGCTCGTGGCGGCAGCAGCATGGCCAGCCATGGCATTCGCGATCAGCTTGTCCATATCGATCGCATAGAAGAATGCTTGACGTACGCGCTTGTCGTTGAACGGTGCCTTCTTCGTGTTGAACATGAGGAAGGGCAGCGTGAAGCTCGGAACGTCTTCCACTGCAGCCCCTGCGCCAGAAACTTGATCCGCATTTGCGGCAGGGACATCTGTGATCGCATTGACGGAGCCGTCAGTGATCGCCGTGACACGTGAGGTGTCGTCCTTAAGGACATTCCAATCCATGGATTGGCAGGTGGCCGGCATGGTGCCGTTATAGTTCTCGTTCGGAATGAAGGTGATGCGCCCACCATCATCACCATTGATGGTGTCATACATCCATGGACCAGAGCCGATGGGCGTAGTCTTCAGCTGATCGGCAGAGAGAGAGGCCGGGAAGATCTTCACGACGGACAGGCGACCCTTGAGCAGGGGCTCGAAGGGGTAGTTCAGCGTGAAGGTGACCGTCTTGTCGTCCTTGGCAGCCACGCCGCTGATGAAGGACAGGAATGCGCCATAGGTGTCATCAGCCATGTTGGCTTCGAAGGAAGCGACGACATCAGCTGCGGTGACATCTGTGCCATCGGAGAACTTCGCACCGTCGCGCAGGCTCACCTCATATTCGGTGTCAGAGACCTTGACGGGCTCACCAGAGGCAAGGGCGGTGTAGGTGGAGTAGTTGTGCAGGTCCATGTCATACAGGCCCTCGAAGACGTGCCATGTGGCGGCAAGGATCAGGGCTGAGCTGCATCCTACGGGGCTGTAATTGGTGCTCGAGTAGTTGAGTGCTGCCGTGATGGCCTCAGCTGCGGTAGAGCCCTCAGCTGCTGAGCTCGCAGAAGACGAGCTGTTGGAGCCGCAGCCGCTCAGTGCGAGCGCTGCGACAGCGCCTGTGGCTGCCGTTCCTGCCAGGAATCCGCGGCGAGTCAGTTTCGGTTGATCCATAGTTCCCTCCAACTAAGGTCGGTGGGGCGCCAGCCCCTTTCAAAGCACCCGCACGCGCGCGTGCTTTCTATACGGTCCGCTATTATGCGCGAAAACGGGACCAAAGGGAAGCGTCCGCGCGACCCGGGCCCAAAACCCACGACCTCTCCCA
Organism: uncultured Eggerthellaceae bacterium; assembly: GCA_910589125.1. GTDB lineage: Bacteria > Actinomycetota > Coriobacteriia > Coriobacteriales > Eggerthellaceae > MGBC163016. Next base: position 171,938 of record CAJURX010000001.1, on the reverse strand, counting down.
AGCTACCGCTCACCGGTGGCGAAGGTGCAGGGTATCCCCCATTTACCTTCTGGGTTCATCCCGTTCGTCTGCTTGCGTCTGCGCGGGTGCGATGCGCATCGTTGCCATATTGTTATCATCTTCGCGTTCGCTTCTGGGCAGATGCTTGCCTATCCTGAGCGATCAGCGCCCCATGCTCGCGTGAGCGCACTGGGCGCGGCCTTTTGAGAAAGAGCAACGAGAGGAGAGGAATGTCCAAGCTGACAGAGATCCGCTGGCATGCGCGCGCCGGGCAAGGCGCCGTCACGGCTGCGAAGCTCGTGGCCGATGCAGCCCTTCTGCAGGGTGCCTACATCCAGGCCATGCCAGAGTACGGTCCCGAGCGCACGGGTGCCCCGCTGAAGGCGTACTCGCGCGTGAGCGATTCCCCGATCGAGGTGCATAACACCATCGTGAATCCCGACATCGTCGTGATCTTGGACGATACGCTCCTGGATTCCGTGGACGTGGCTGAGGGGATACGCGAGGATGGCTACATCATCCTGAACACCGAGATGGATGCAGCGGCTGCGAAGGCTGCCTTGAACGCGCCTGCTGGCGTGACCGTTGCCATCGTGGATGCATCGGGCATCGCCCTTGGCACCATCGGCCGCGACATCCCGAACACCCCCATCGTGGGCGCCCTCTCCAAGATCACGGGCGTCGTTCCCGTGGATGCGGTGAAGGAGCGCTTGGTGGAGACGTTCGGCAAGAAGTTCGCACAGGAGATGATCGATGCGAACCTCCAGTCCGTCGATCGCGCCTATGAGGAGGTGTCCGTCGCATGAAGATGCCCGATCTGAGCACGTTCGATGATTGGAAGCCCGAGGAGTTCCCGAAGGGCTTCATCTGCAAGGCTGGCACGTCTGCTGAATACATCACGGGTGGTTGGAGGTCCATGCGCCCCGTGTGGGATGCTGACAAGTGCACCAGCTGCATGCTGTGCTGGGTCGTCTGCCCCGATTCGTCCATCATGGTATCCGATGGCACGATGACCGGCATCGACTACGACCATTGCAAGGGTTGCGGCGTCTGCGTGCACGAGTGCCGCTTCGATGCGCTTGGCTTCATCCGCGAGGACGAAGCGGAAGGGGTGAGGTAGATGGCAGCTTCCAAGCCGTTCTCCGCTACGGGCAATCAGATGGTGGCCGAGGCCATGCGCCAGGCCAACCCTGATGTGATGGCGGCCTACCCCATCACGCCCCAGACCACCATCGTGGAGAATTATGCGAAATACGTCGCCAACGGCATCGTCACCACGGAGTTCGTGACGGTCGAATCCGAGCATTCCGCCATGTCGGCATGCGTGGGCGCATCCGCTGCGGGCGCGCGCGTGGCAACGGCCACGGCGAGCCAGGGCCTCGCGCTCATGTGGGAGGAGCTCTTCATCGCTGCGGGCATGAGGCTCCCCATCGTCATGGCGAACGCGAACAGGGCGCTCTCCGCACCCATCAACATCCATGGCGACCATTCGGACATCATGGGCGCGCGCGACACCGGCTGGATCATCTTCTTCGCCGAGACCGCGCAAGAGGCCTATGACAACACCGTCATCAGCTTCCCGATCGCCGAGGACAAGGACGTGCAGCTGCCCGTCCTCACCACGCTCGACGGCTTCATCACCAGCCATGCCATGGAACGCTGCGTCATGGAGGACGATGAGACAGTGGCATCCTTCGTGGGTTCCTACGAGCCGGTGAATGGCCTGCTGACCAGCACCGATGCGATCGGTGCTGGCATGTTCGCCAATGGGTCGTCCTACATGAAGTCCCGCGCGGTGCTGCGTCGCGCGTGCCAGGATTCGCTGCCCATCATCGAGCGCTACGGGCGCGCCTGGGCTGACATCTGCGGCCGTCCGTTCGACATGGTGGACACCTGGGAGACCGACGACGCCGATCTGGTCGTCGTGGTCCTGGGGTCTGCTGCAGGCAACATGCGCCATGTGGGTCGCGAGCTGCGCGCTGCTGGCAAGAAGGTAGGCGTCGTGCGCCCACGCGTGTATCGTCCGTTCCCGGCGGCTGAGATCGTGGAAGCCTGCAAGGGTGCGAAGGCCATCGCCATCATGGACCGAGCGGATTCCATCGGCGGCGAGTTCGGGCCTCTGGCAGTGGACGTCATGAGCGCGCTGTACGCTGAGGGGCTGAACATCCCGATGCACAACTACATCTATGGCCTTGGTGGGAACGACCTGACGAACGAGACCGTGAATGGCGTATACGCTGACCTGGAGCAGCTCGCGTCAGGCGCGAAGCCGACGGGTCGCCTGACCTACCTTGGCATGCAGGAGGCGGAAGGGGCTGATAACGAATGGCTAGCATAAAGGAACTCTCCAAGCGTCCGGAGATGCTGGCTCCGGGCCACCGCCTGTGCGGCGGCTGCGGTGCCTCCATGGCCGTGCGCCAGGTCCTCATGGGCGTGCCCGAGGACACGCAGCCGGTCGTGGGATGCGCGACGGGATGCCTTGAGGTGTCCACCACCATCTACCCGTACGATTCTTGGAACGTGCCGTTCATCCACAACGCGTTCGAGAACTCCGCTGCCACGGTCTCCGGCGTCGAGGCTGCCTTCAAGGGCATGCAGCGCGCAGGGAGGATCCCGGCTGACAAGAAGGTCAAGTTCGTCGCATTCGGCGGCGACGGCGGCACCTATGACATCGGCTTGCAGTCGCTGTCCGGTGCCATGGAGCGCGGGCATGACATGGTGTATGTGTGCTATGACAACGGCGCATACATGAATACCGGCATCCAGCGCTCCTCAGCTACGCCGAAGGGCGCATGGGCCACCACCTCTGAGGTGGGCAAGGTGGAGCAGGGCAAGCCGCAGGTCCGCAAGGATCTGACCTCCATCATCGCGGCTCATGGCGTGCCGTATGTGGCGCAGTCCACCGTGGGGCATTGGAAGGACCTCGTGGCGAAGGCTGAGAAGGCGTTCGCCGTGGAGGGGCCTGCTTTCCTGAACGTCTTGGCACCGTGCCCGCGCGGCTGGCGCTTGGCTTCGGACAAGACGGCTGAGATCTGCCGCCTTGCCGTTGACACGAAGTTCTGGCCGCTGTTCGAGGTCGAGGATGGCGTCTGGAAGCTCACCCCGGTCAAGGAGAAGAACCTCAAGCCCCTTGAGGACTTCTTGAAGCCGCAGGGTCGCTTCAAGCACCTCTTCAAGCCGGGTAACGAGGCTATCCTCGAGGAGATGCGCGCTGATGTGGAGGCCTACTGGGCATACCTCGAAGGTCGCGTCGAGGGCTCCAAGGATGCGAAGAGCCCGATCGAATAGCTCCTCGCACGACGTCCGCGATCAAAGGGAGGGCGGCGCTTCGGCGTCGCCCTCCGTGCGTCTGGGGGGGTGGGGGATGCGGCGCTCGGTCCAGGGCGGGAATGCATGCGGTGGTCGTTCGATGCAGGGGGAGCGCTTGGCGCATGGGGTCCTTGGCTCAGAGCTCAGCATGGTGCGACAATCGAACATCTGTATGTTGTGTGAAGATTAGCACTCTAGACTTGAGAGTGCTAACACAAGGGAGCATACTACGATGCGAACAAAGAGAGAGCACCTCGCGAGCACCTGAGCATCGAGACGACCAAGGACGAGACGACACGGAAGCGCGGGCGTGCACGAACGCGTAAGGAGAACATACCATGCAGATGATCATGCCCTATCGACGCCATCGTCACCGTCATCCCTCCGCTCTGGGGTACTCCGCAGGACCGATGATGCCGCGCAGGATGCGCGCCTTCGATGGCTCTTCTGTCATGAGCACCGACATCAGCCAGTCCGACGAGGGCTACGAGCTGTCCATGGAGCTTCCGGGATTCTCGAAGGATGATGTCCAGATCGAGCTCAAGGATGGATACCTGATCGTGTCCGCTGAGATGAGCTCAGAGGTGAGCGAGCCGAGCTCTGAGGAGCCCTCAGCCGAGGCGCCGGTGGATGAGGCTGCTGCGCCCGCGTCCGAGGAGCGGTCCTCGGAAGAGCGAGGCCAGACCTGGATCCGTCGCGAGCGCTTCTTCGGAAGCTGCCAGCGCTCCTTCTACATGGGCGAGGGCATCGACGAGGAGGGCATCCAGGCGAGGTTCGAGAACGGCTTGTTGAAGGTGAGCGTTCCGAAGCTTGCACAGGAGCCCGCGGCAGAGCAGAAGAAGCTCATCGCCATCGAGGGGTAAGTCCCTCATCGCTTGTGGGCATCACGCCCTCGAGCGACCAACATGCACTCCCATTCATTTCCTTCCTCTCTACGTGAAGAGCCGGCCTTCGTGGCCGGCTCTTCGCTGTTGGTGGGGTTGTGTTGCCCGTAGGGACGGGCGCACATGAAGTGCGCCCCCACGAATACCGGTATCGTGCAAAGGTTCGGTATCGTGTGGGCTGCAGGGGCGCAGCTTGGCTGCGCCCGCATGCAGGCTTCGGTCCCTAGGAGACGGTCGGCGCGAGCGTGCGCGCCGGTTCTGCTCCCTTCGCAAGGTCGATCGGGAACAGGGAGGGGAGCGCAGTGCGGATATCGCACGTGGGCACAGCTCCCTTCTCCACCATCCCCTTGACGGCGGACTCAGCCATCCCCTGGCTGATCCCCATGTTCGCGAACCGGCTCATCAGGCCAGCGCAGTACTTCGCATCCATATCGTCCATCGCGTGCATCGTCGTCCTCCTTGCAGGTCATCTCATCTGACAAGGGAGAGTCTATGGTGCAGGATGAGCGCAGGTGTCGTGGATGATCCAAAGATGCACGCGCCTTCGTTGTGCAAGCGCACAAAGGATCAGATGCGCTCGCGCGCCATCTTCGCCATGATGAGCACCGTTGCCATCTCCTTGTCCGTGAGGAAGGCAGAGCCGGTGGCTTCCTTCACCTTCTTGATGCGATAGCGGATGGTGTTGGGGTGCTGGTAGAGGGCATCAGCGGTGGCCTTGACGTCGCCGAACGCGCTGGCATATGCCTCAGCCGTGGCGAGCAGGTCGCTGCCATGGGCGCGGTCATATCCTTCCAGCAGGTCGTAGATGAGCTGAGAGGTCCGAAAGAAGAGCCTATCCGTTGCTGCGGCAGCATGGAATGCATCGAGCCTGAGGGCCGACCATCTGATGGACGGCGCGTCCTCGAGCTGCGCCGTCTCGAGAGCAGCGAGCGCCTGCCGGATGCAGAGGTCGCCCTCATCCAAGGGAAGCTCCTGGGAGAAGCCGCAATGCGCTCCTTTCAGCTGATCGGCGAGCTGCGATAGGTCTGCCCCTGTGATGGTGATGGTGGTCTGAGGCGTTCGGGAGAACGAGATGAATCCCAGAATGACGTTGCGGTATGCCATGACGGAGCAGCCTTCCACATCAGCGAAGCGCTCTGCGTAGCCTTCCAACAGGCCGCTGAGCTGACCCTTGAGCGCGTGCAGAGATGCCTCGTCTGCGCTCTGGGGCGTGGCGGCGATGCATTGCAGGGCTGCGCCGGTGGCATTCGATATCTGGAAGATGAGGTTGCGCACCGCGCTCCCATCAGAGGGGGCCAGCAGCGAATCGACGAGAGCGACCTGCTTGGATGCTTCCGCATCGTGATCGATCAGGTTCATGGCCTCGGTGATGATGCGCTCCATGTACCTGCCGTCATAGAAGAAGATGGGCACGCCGCTGCTCTCAGAGGCGCGTGCGACGCGCTCCGTCACCTCGGTCAAGGCGACCGGCTTGATGGCCAGGGCTGCGATGTCTCGCTCCATGATCCGCAAGATGGCCTCTTCTGCGAGCGCCGGGTCCGCTTTCGCGAATCCAAGGGTGGTGAAGATGAACTCACCGGGGACGAATACGCTGTAATCATCGAAGAAGGGCTCGTAATCCAGCGTGCCGCAATTGATGACGCGCCGCTCATCATGTGCGGGGCAGGGGCATGCCAGCCAGACCCTGTCGAACACGGGTAGGGAGATGATGTCCTGGACGGTCACCATATCGGTCCTTTCTCCAGATTCAGCCATAGGATAGCAAACAGATGTACTACCATGGATGGCGAAGGCAGGAAGCGCATGCACGGTGCGCACTGCAAGAGGCGCATTCGCTGTGCGACGGGATGAGGGCATGGAGCGGATCATACTGGGCATAGACCCCGGCCTTGCGCATACGGGCTGGGGCATCGTCGAGCAGAGCGGATCGCGCCTGCGCTGCGTCGCGTATGGATGCGTGTCCACGACGCGGACCTCTGAGCTCTCAGCGCGCCTCATGAAGGTGCACGATCAGATCCTCGCCGTTGCGGATCGCTTCCAGCCAAGCTGCGTTGGCATCGAATCGGTGTGGTTCGGGAACAACGTGAGCGCGGCCTTCGCTACGGGTCAGGCGCGCGGAGCGGCGCTCGTGGCGTGCGCGAAGCGGAGCATGATGGTCGGGGAATTCACGCCCAGCCAGATAAAGATGGCGGTGGTCGGCAACGGCAATGCTGAGAAGGAGCAGGTGCAGTACATGGTCCAGCATATCCTCGGCCTTGATGCTGCGCCCAATCCCGATCATGCCGCAGACGCCCTTGCGGCTGCCATCTGCTATATCACCCATGAAGGGCGCGCGCGGGTGGAGAAGCGGTTGGAGACGCTGGCCGCCCTGCAGGCATGAGGCATCTTGCGCGCTCATGCGGCTTCAGCTGATAGGGATCGAGCGATAGGAAAGGGGCGCCATGATCGCCTTCGTGGAAGGATCCGTTGCGGAGCGGCGGCTATCGAGCGCTGTCATCCAAGCGGGGGGCATCGGATACGAGCTCCTCATGTCCGCGCATTCTCTGGCCATGCTGCCCGAGGTGGGCAAAGAGGCGCATGTCGTCACCTATCTCTCCGTGACCGAGAGCGGCGTTGCGCTCTATGGCTTCATGGCCCAAGAGGAGGAATCGCTCTTCAAGAACCTCATCGCCGTGAGCGGGATCGGCCCGAAGATGGCCCTTGCAGCGCTCTCCACGTTCACCCCGCGCGAGCTCTTCGCTGCGGTCACAGCCGAGGATGTGCGAGCCATATCGAAGATACCGGGTGTGGGGAAGAAGACGGCTTCGCGCATCGTGCTGGAGCTCAAGGGAGCGATCCCCGTGGACGCCATCGGGTCAGACGCTCCCGGAGGGAAGGCCGCACCCACCAGCGCGTACAAGAATGCGACAGATGCGCTCCTCTCCATGGGATTCACCAAGGCTGAGATAGAGGCAGCCATGAAGGGGGCTCCTGGTGATGGGGATGAGGAGACGTTGCTACAATATGCGCTCAAGCGCATCGCCTAGCGCGCACGATATGAGGCAGCGAGGTTTCGACACGTGTCAGATGACATCAAGATAGAGGGACTGGTCTACGAGGCCGCCTCCTCGCCTGACGATGGGGAGGCGATCGCTCCACGGGGAGTGGACCCCTCCTTCACCGAGGAGGACCTGCCCATCGATCGGTCGCTGCGCCCGAAGATGATCGCGGATTACGTCGGGCAGGAGAAGGTGAAGGAATCCCTCTCCATCCTCATCAAGGCGGCGCAGGAGCGCTCGGATTGCCCCGACCATATCCTGTTCTCAGGCCCTCCGGGGCTCGGCAAGACCACGCTCGCCGTCGTCGTGGCGAACGAGCTGGGTGCGAACATCAAGACCACCAGCGGTCCTGCCATCGCGCGCACGGGAGACCTGGCAGCCATCCTCACGAATCTCGAGCGCGGGGATGTCCTGTTCATCGACGAGATACATCGGATGAACCGCTCTGTCGAAGAGGTGCTCTATCCTGCACTGGAGGATTTCTCCCTTGACATCGTGGTGGGGAAGGGGCCGGCGGCGCGCTCCATCCGACTGGATATCCCCAAGTTCACGCTGGTGGGTGCGACCACCAGGACGGGACTTCTGACAGGTCCTCTGCGCGATCGGTTCGGGATAGCGTATCGCTTGCAGTACTACCCGCCCGATGAGCTCGCGCGCATCGTCAAGCGGTCTGCATCCATCCTGGATGTCGAGGTGGATGCGGGAGGCGCCCTTGAGATCGCACGCCGCTCTCGTGGCACGCCGCGCTTGGCGAACAGGATGCTGAAGCGCGTGCGCGACTGGGCACAGGTGAGGGCTGACGGCGCGATCACCGAAGAGGTGGCCTCGCAGGCGCTCGAGTTCTACGAGGTGGACGGCATGGGCTTGGATTCGATGGACAAGCGCGTGCTGGAGGTCCTCTGCGTGCAGTTCTCAGGCCGCCCCGTTGGGCTCACCACGCTCGCCTCGGCGCTCTCTGAGGAGACGGATACCTTGGAGGATGTGTATGAGCCCTATCTCATGCAGCAAGGCTTCCTCATCCGCACGCCGCGGGGTCGCCAGGCCACCCCGCGCGCATTCGAGCATCTGGGTCTCACCGCATTCTGATGAGCCCTTCGGCCTGGACCCTAACGGATCTGCAAGAGAAAGAGGAGCATCATGGCTGACTGTTCTCAGGTATCCCTCATCAAGGGAGGGAATGCGTTCATCGAAGGTGGATTCAAAGCGATGGATATCGCCATCTCGCACGATCGCTTCTCGAGCGACGCTGGCGCGGGCGAGGTCATCGACGCTACGGGATGCGTGGTCATCCCGGGTCTGGTGGATATCCATTTCCATGGCTCCGCTGGTGCGGATGTGAGCGATGGCGATCTGGAGGGTCTGCATCGGATGGGTGCCTATGAGGCATCGCGTGGTGTCACGGCCATGTGCCCGGCTACCATGACGCTCTCTTACGAGCAGCTCTCCGAGGCCATGAAGAACGCAGCGGCCTATGAGCCCGCCTGCGATGAGGCGGATCTGGTGGGCATCAACCTGGAGGGCCCGTACATCTCGCCGTCGAAGGTGGGTGCGCAGAATCCGGAACACGTGCGACAGGCGGATGCGCGCGAGTTCAAGGAGCTGCAGGAGCTCTCTGGTGGGCTCATCAAGCTCGTCGACGTTGCTCCGGAAGAGGCTGGTGCGGGTGAGTTCATGGAAGAGCTCAAGGATGATGTCCTCATATCCCTTGCACATACCTGCGCTGACTACGATGCGGCGAAGTGGGCGTTCGAGAAGGGCGCGAAGCATCTGACGCATCTCTACAATGCCATGGACCCCATGCATCACCGCAAGCCCGGTCCCATCCCCGCTGCTGCTGAGCGTGACGACACCACGGCAGAGATCATCGCGGATGGCGTGCACATCCATCCTTCCATGGTGCGCCTTGCGTTCAACCTGTTCGGCGATGACCGGATGATCCTGGTGAGCGATACGCTGCGCGCAGCGGGCCTTGATGATGGCACGTATGACCTCGGGGGCCAAGACGTCACGGTGCGCGGGCCTGAGGCGCGCATCGCGAACGGTGCGCTCGCGGGCTCCGTGAGCGATCTCATGCGCTGCTTCTACGTGGCGGTGAAGGATATGGATATCCCGATCGAGAGCGCCGTCAAGGCTGCGTCTTGCAATCCTGCGCGCGCCATCGGGATCGACGGGGACCATGGGTCCCTCGAGGCGGGTCATGTAGCGGATGCCGTGGTGTTGGATGCGGAGACGCTCGAGATCCGCCACGTGATCCTGCGCGGTCGCGTCATCGTGTGAGGCATGCGATCCTGATCGCGCACATCAGATGAGCGGGGGTGCACATCATGTGCGCCCCCGCTTGCATATATCTCCAGTCGACCGAAGCGGTGCAGGCGGACCTGTGCCCGTCATGCACCTGGATGGGATGCGACCCTGAAGGGGGGCGACCCTGCGATGCGCAGCGGATGCCGTCCCCCGATGCACCTCCTACAGCTCAGGCAGGCTAGCTGCTGCCACGGACTGACCCACGCGGCGCATCTTCTCATCAGGGAGCGTCACGCAGATCCTCTGCGCCAGCTCGGGGTGCTCCTCGGCCAAGATGCGGTTGCACTCTGCGATCAGAAGGTCGCCGCCATCACCGGAAGCGACGCGCCCGAGCACGAGCAGCGTATCGATCTCATAGAAGGAGCTGTAGAGGACGAGGGTGTGGGCGAGGTAGCATCCGATGGAGCGATAGATGTCCAGCGCATCCTCGTTCCCGTCGTTGGCGAGCGCCTGCACCACCTTCAGCTTCTCTGCTGGCGTGTCCTCTGGGTCGAGGATGATGTTCGCATGCGGTGCGAGCTTGATGACGGCGTCCTGGCTGAAGTACTTGCAGCCCACGCCGAAGTCGGTGGACCACTCATCCTGCATGGCGTGAGGGGAGAGGTCGACCGGTGCGAAGGCGAGCTCGTTGATCCATCCGAGCACGTTGCCATCGGCGTTCACGTAGCCCACAGCCTCCGACGTGCCCATGGCGATGCCGAGGATGTTGCCCTTTCCTGTGCTCATGAAGCCCGCGAGCGCGGTCACGTCCCCGTCATTGGCGACGACGAGGGGCACATCTCCGATCTCAGCGCCCGCGCGATCATAGATGCTCTTGACCTCTTCGCGCCTCTCGCGCGGCACCTTGATGAACAGCGAGGCCACCATGGGGGAGTTGCCCACGAAGGTGCCTGCAGAGGAGACGCCGATCGCATCCACGCCCGGCATCTTGGATGCGGCTGTCTTGAAGGCGGTCACGATCTCATCGAAGTGGTAGGTGGGATCCTCGGTCACCTTCGGATACCAGACCACCTCCTCCGAGTAGATGGCCTCTCCGTCGACGACGGCTGACACCTTGCGATCCGAGCCACCCGCATCGAATCCGATGCGGCAGCCCTCCATGTGGCCGCCGATCTGCTTGGCAGACTCATGCTCGGCTGGGAAGTCGGCCTCTGAGACCGCAAGCACCTCGAGCGGCTTCTCATAGACATCCCCGACGAAGCCGTAGTCGAACTGGCGCGCTCCGGTGGGGGAATAGGCCTCGGCCAGCTTCTCCGCTATGTCATCCGCGCCGCAGATGTAGACGCGGAACCCGCCGATGCTCCAAAGCTCGAACTTGACCAGGCGCTCGACGTAGCGCAGGTCGGCCTCGGCGAAATCGCCTGTGCGGATGAAGCTCTCGCGCATGGAGATGAGGCCATCCTCGCGCTCCACGGCGATCTTGATGGGATGCGCAGCCTCTTTCAGGTACTCCTTCATCCATACGCCGAATGGGATGAAGTCCGGGTCCAGGACGGGCTTGTTCTTGATGTCGAATTCGATCCCTAGATACTGCATCTTCATTCTCCTAAGATCTGGGTCAGCGTCTGTTCTGCCATGCAAAGCGCTCGCGGGACATGGAAGGGTCCCTTGAACGTGGATCCCTTGGTGGGGGGAGCGGTGGGGATGCCGTCGCGGCGGAGATAGCCGTACCACTCTCCGTACTCAGGGTCGGCGAAGTGGTCCTTGCAGTATCCCAGCACCTTGAGGAACCACTCCAGATGATAGGCATCGCCCGTCTTGGCGTAGGCCTTCGTGGTGGCGATGAGCGCTTCGTTATGGGGCCACCAGAGCTTCATGTCGTGCTCGTACGCTTCGGTCGGAAGCCCCTTCGCATCGATGAAGTACAGGATGCCCTCGTATTCGTCATCCCAGCCAGCTTCGATGGCGAGCTTGAAGATGTCGCAGGCGGTCTCGAAGAGCGCCTCGTCGCCGCGGTATGCGGCCTCGTCCATGAGGAACCAGCTGCATTCGATGTCGTGCCCTGGGTTCACCACGCGCCCTGCCGTATACCAAAGCTCCGGCTCTCCTTGGGCATTCACGCTCTCCAGCGTGCATCCGAGCTCGGGCCGGTAGTGCTCGTTCACGATCCGCTGCACGCACTCCTCGGCATGCTGGTCGTATTCTGCGGTGTGGTCTGGGTCCACCCTGCGCATGATGCCGATGATGTTCAGGAAGATCATCGGGTCTCCCAGCGCCTTGCCCGACCGGGTCTCGGCTATGGTCTTGGGTCCAAGGCCCGCAGGGTCTTCGATGAGGCCGTTGTTCAGCTCGTAGATCATCTTGTACGCCTTGCGAGCGCGGCGCAGATGCTCTTCCTCTCCGGTCACGCCGTAGTACTCAGCGTTGCCGATGCAGTAGAACCCCTCCGAGAAGCAGTACCTCCTCTGGCGCAAGGGCTTGCCATCTTCTGTGACCGTGAAGTACAGGCGGTCTCCCGCCTCGTGGTTGATGCAGTGCTCCTCGAGGAAGTCGAGGCAGCTCTTGGCGGCAGCGAGCCAGCGATCGCGCACGCCATAGATGTGGCAGAGATAGGAATACGTCCACGCGCACCTCCCCTGCATCCATACCGACTTGTCCGTCGAGTAGATGCGGCCTTGCCTATCCAGGCATGTGTAGACCCCACCATGCTCTGCATCCATCCCATGCTCCAGCCAGAAATCCGCGCTGATATCCAGCTGACCTCTGAGCCAATCCCGTGCCTCGGTGAGGGCCTGGGTGGTCTTCTCGTCCAAATCCGCCTCCTTGCTGTCTTGATGGTGCCCTTTGGGGGAGAGCGTAGGCTCACCCGATCATCTTATTTCGGGCAGCTTCAGCGTCAAGTGCATGATAGCAACGATTCGATGCCGTTTGCGCCCCGTGATGGGCATTATCTTGCGCTCTCTCGTTTGCTGCACCTGCGCAGTTGTGCTACCTTGTTCGCGCATCGGAATAGCTCCGGTGCAAATCACCTTTGAAATCCCCGTATCTGACCGCGTGCGCATTCGCGTGCTCTCAAGGCATGAGGACGCATGCGCGCACAGAGCAAGGAGGCAGGATGAAGTTCTTCCTGGACACCGCTGATCTTGATGAGATAAAGGAGGCAGCGAGCTGGGGCGCGCTCGCGGGGGTGACCACCAATCCCACGCTCTACGCGCGCGTTGGCGGGAAGCTCGCTGGCTTCGAGGACCACATCGCGCGCATCTGCGACATCGTCGGACCTGAGTGCCCGGTGTCGGCAGAGACCGTGGCCATGGATCGCGATCAGATACTGGAAGATGGGCGCCGTCTGGCTGCCATCGCACCGAACGCCGTGGTGAAGGTGCCCACCATGGTGGAGGGCCTGGCTGCCACGCGCGCTCTGGCCGATGAGGGCATACGCGTGAACATGACGCTGTGCTTCACGGTCCCGCAGGCCATGCTGGCGGCTCGCGCCGGCGCACGATACATATCGCCCTTCATCGGGCGGTTCGACGACATCTCCGAGGATGGCCTGGAGCAGGTCGCGAACATCGTGGAGGCCGTCAACAACTATGACTTCACGGCGAACACCGTGAACGGGGAGAAGATGGAGGTCATCGCAGCCTCCATCCGCAGCGCCAACCATGTGACGCAATGCGCGCTCATGGGCGCTGATGTCGCCACCGTTCCGTTCGGCGTGCTCAAGAAGATGGTGAAGCATCCGCTGACAGAGGCGGGTATAGAGTCGTTCTTGAACGATTGGGAGAAAGTAAAGTAGATGCCAGCAACCGAAGAGATGACAGAGCAGGCCGCAGCAGCGGCAGCTGCAGAAGAGCCCGTGAAGAAGAAGCGCGCGACGCGTGCGAAGAAGGCAGCGGATGAGAGCGCTGCCGAGGAGGCTCCGAAGAAGGCGACGCGCAGCAAGGCTGCTGCGGATGCGGACGCCGAAGAGGCGAAGCCGAAGCGCAAGCCGGGCAGGCCCAGGAAGACCGAGACGGCAGAGGCCTCTGCTGGCGAGCAGGATGGGGCGGCTGCTGACAAGGTCGCTGCTCCTGCCTCTGATGCTCCTGCACCTGCTGAGGAAGAGAAGCCCAAGCGCAAGCCGGGGCGCCCGCGCAAGGTGAAGCCTGCTGAGGACGAAGCCACCGAGGCACACTCCGCAGAGGGGGGAGCCGAAGAGGCGGCTGCACCTGCTGACAAGGCAGCGGACGGCGAGAGCAGTGCAGCGGATGCAGATGGCGGGCAAGATCGCAGGCGTGCGCGCACGCGCCAATCCGACCACCGCAACCAGAGCCAGAGTCAAGGCGGCAATGGCAGTCGGAACGGGAACAATCGCTACAACAACAGGAACGGCCAGCATCGCAATCGCCGCGAGCGCAATGGGCGCCAGCGCGAGTACGCCCCGAGCGTCAGCAAGGAAGAGCTGGAGGCATGCAAGCTGCCAGAGCTGCGCGAGAAGGCAGCCGAGCTCAACATCGATGCATCTGGTCTGCGCAAGGCCGAGATGATCGATGCCATCTATGAGGCCGTCTGCATAGCCGAGGGCTTCGTGGAGGTCGAGGGCATCTTGGACATCCTGCAAGATGGCTATGGGTTCCTGCGCACCAAGGGATACCTGCCCAGCGAGCAGGATGTCTATGTGGGCCTCTCCACCATCCGCCGCAATGGGCTGCGCAAGGGAGACATGGTGGCTGGTCAGACGCGGCCTGCGCGCGAGGGCGAGAAATTCGCGGCCATCCAGAAGGTGACCAGCATCAACGGAACGCCCATCGATGACATCGCCAGCCGCCCCAAGTTCTCTGACCTGACGCCCATCTTCCCTGATGAGCGGCTGAGCATGGAACATGGGAAGGATACGCTCACCGCGCGCGTGATCGATCTGGTGGCCCCCATCGGCAAGGGGCAGCGCGGCCTGATCGTCTCGCCGCCCAAGGCTGGCAAGACCACCGTGCTGAAGGACATCGCCGCCGCCATCCACGCGAACAATCCCGAGGTGCATCTCATGTGCCTCTTGGTCGACGAGCGCCCCGAAGAGGTCACGGACATGGAGCGCTCCATCCACGGCGAGGTGATCTCCTCTACGTTCGACATGCCCTCCGATAACCACATCGCCGTGGCCGAGCTGGTGATCGAGCGTGCGAAGCGGCTCGTGGAGCAGGGGGAGGATGTGGTCATCCTGCTGGACTCCATCACTCGCCTGGCGCGTGCGTACAACCTGGCGCAGCCCGCCAGCGGCCGCATCCTGTCTGGTGGCGTGGATTCCACGGCCCTCTACCCGCCCAAGCGCTTCTTGGGCGCAGCCCGCAACATCGAGGGTGGCGGCTCGCTCACCATCTTGGCATCCGCGCTCGTGGATACGGGCTCCAAGATGGACGAGGTCATCTTCGAGGAGTTCAAGGGCACGGGCAACATGGAGCTGAGGCTCGATCGCAATCTGGCCGATCGGCGCATCTTCCCGGCCATCGACCCGATCTCATCGGGCACGCGCAAGGAGGACCTGCTGCTGGATGGCCAGGAAGCCCCCTTGATCTGGGCGGTCCGCAGGATCCTCGCGAACATGAACAACACGGAGAAGTCCATGGACATGCTCATCAAGTCCTTGAAGCGCACGGAGACGAACCAGGAGTTCATCCTCCGCACCGCCAAGCGCGCCCAGAATCAGAGCCGCTTCGAAGAGAACAGCGAGCTGTGACGATGCATGACGGCGACAGGAACCAACAGAGCGCATCCTTCGACGATTATGCGCGAGCGTATGCGGCCCGGGACATGCGCACGGGGTATCCCGCATGCGGGAGCGCCGCGTGCGATGATGCCGCTGGCAGCGCCCCTGGCGCGAGCGGTCAGGTGACATACGTTGCGGCACCTCCGCGCCAGCCGGTGTCGCGTGCGCTGGTGGCCGTGGTCATCTGCGTGCTGGGGGTCGCTCTGATCGCGTCTGCTTCCTGCTCGGCCACCGTCACCCATATGACGGATTCCGTGGTGACGGCAACGGATGGCTCGGTGCCCATCCAGGCGGCCACGCCGTCCATCGCGGTCGTGGACATGGATTCGGCCATCGGATACGACGGGACGGCCTCGAGCCCCGATGGCTTGCGCTCGCGGTTGGACCGTGCGGCGGCAGATGACCAGGTCAAGGGCGTGCTCCTGCGCGTCAACTCGGGAGGGGGCACCGCCACCGCAGGCGAGGAGATGTCGAAGCTGGTAGCTGACTTCCCCAAGCCCATCGTCGTCGTGAGCGCCGCCACCAATGCGAGCGCGGCGTATGAGATATCCAGCCAAGCTGACTACATCTTCTGCGCCAAGACCACGTCCATCGGAGCCATCGGCGTCTACCTGCAGGTGACCGACCTGTCGGGGCTCTATGACAAGCTGGGCATCGAGGTGGATACCATCACCTCGACCGATTCGAAGGATGCAGGGAGCGGCTTCCGTCCCCTGACCGACGAGGAGCGCGCGTGGTATCAGAGCATGGTCGATAGGATCGACGAGGATTTCGTGCAGACGGTGGCCGAGGGACGCGGCATGACGATCGGCGAGGTCAAGACGCTGGCGAATGGGCTTCCCTACACCGGTTCCCAGGCGGTGGAGATCGGGCTGGCTGATGAGATCGGCTACTTCGACGATGCGCTGGCCTACATCTCTGCGCAGGCCGGCTATGACGCTCCTCTCCCCACCATCACCTATGAGCAGTCCACCAGCTCGCTCGATGCGCTGCTGGATCTTTTGAGCTCCTCTGAATCGAGCGCTTCAGGGGCAGGTGCATCCCTGCCCCAGCAGTGAGGGAGGTATCAGGATGGAACGTCTGACGGATGCTGATCTGGTCTGGCCGACGCGAGCGGTCGTCACCGCAGGGATGCCCTATGGGAACAAGCCCCTGCACTTCGGGCATATCGGTGGCGTGTTCGTGCCGGCTGATGCATTCGCCCGCTTCCTGCGCGATCGCATAGGCGCTGCCAATGTCCGATTCGTGAGCGGCACGGATTGCTTCGGGTCGCCCATCAACGAGGGGTATCGGAAGGCCGTGGAGTCGGATGGCTTCTCGGGCACCATCGACGAATACGTGATGGGCAACCACATCCGCCAGAAGGAAGCGCTCGACGCATTCGATATCAGCCTGGACATCTTCGAGGGCAGCGGCATCGGCCGGTGCCGCGAGGTGCACCAGTCGCTCTCCGAGAAGCTCATCGAGGGGCTCTATGAGCAGGGCTACCTCCATCTGGAAGAGACGCTGCAGTTCTTCGATGCGCAGGCCAACACGTTCCTGAACGGACGCCAGGTCGTCGGAAGGTGCCCCGTGCAGGGCTGCAAGTCCGAGCATGGCTATGCCGACGAATGCGACATGGGGCATCAGTACGATCCAGCGGATCTCATCAACCCCGTGTCCTCCATGACGGGCACCGTGCCGGAGATGCGCCCAGTCAAGAATTGGTACTTCGACCTGCCCGCATTCGCAGGATATCTGCGGGAGCACGTGAAGGCGCTGGAGATGGACCCTGATGTTCGGCCCGTGGTGGCACAGACGATCGACGAGTTCTTGGCGCCTCCGGTGATCTTCGTGAAGAACGAGTGCCATGATGCGTATCTAGCTGTTGCCGATGAGCTTCCGCCCCATACCTTCCGCGAGGCGGAGAAGGGCAAGCAGAGCTTCGAGATACAGTTCGACTCCATCGAGGAGCGCGATCGCGCGAAGGGGCTGCTCACATCTGAGGGCATCCGCTTCCGCACCTCGAAGACGCTCGTTCCCTTCCGCATCACCGGCTCCATCGAATGGGGCGTGCATGCGCCCGTGCTCGATGGGGTGGAGGGGCTGACCGTGTGGTGCTGGCCAGAATCGCTCTGGGCGCCCATCTCGTTCACCATCGCGCTCAACGACGAGCTTGCGCTCCCGCGCAACACATGGCGCGAGTTCTGGTGCGCCGATGACGCGCAGGTCTACCAGTTCATCGGGCAGGACAACATCTACTTCTACGGCGTGGCTCAGCCAGCGATCTGGGAGGCGCTCGGCAAGCGCGGGGTGTTCGGCGGTCCGGATGCGAAGCCCTTGCGCCAGACGACGCTCGTGGCGAACCATCACCTCCTGTTCGGCAAGACGAAGGCATCCTCATCAGGTGCGGCCAAGCCGCCGACAGGAGAGGAGCTCCTCGAGCACTACACCGTCGACCAGCTGCGCGCCCATTTCCTGGCGTTGGGGCTGGGGCAGCGCTCGGTCGGCTTCAAGCCCAAGCCCTTCGACCCGGCGCTGAGCGATGAGCAGCGCGCGGACAAGCGCGTGGCCGATCCCGTCCTCAAGGAGGGCACGCTCCTGACCAACGTGTTCAATCGCCTTGCGCGCAGTTGCTTCTACGAGGCAGCGAAGAGCTTCGACTGCACGATGCCCTTAGGCGACCCCTCAGCGCCTGTGGTGAGCGCGGCGAAGGAGGCGCTCGGGCGCTATGAGCGCGCCATGCATGGCTTCGAGCTGCACACCGTCATGCAGCTCGCTGACGAGTTCATCCGCTACTCCAACAAGCATTGGGCAGATGGGATCAAGGCTGCCACGGAGGCGGAGGAGGCGGGTGCGGGAGACGCTGCATCCATGAGGAGGCAAGTGCTCCTGGACTCGTTCTACCTGTTGCGCGTCTGCACTCTCATGATGCACCCGGTCGTCCCGCGCGGCTGCGAGGTCATCTGCGATTACATGGACTTCGAGGCGTCGGAGTTCTTCAGCTGGAACTATGACTTCGAGCGCAACGACGAGCTCTGCCACGCTGGGGAGATCGACCAGGGCTATCACAAGGTCTGTGAGCTGCCGCCCCGATTCGACTTCTTCCGCAAGCACGAATCCCAATATCAGTAGCGTAGGGCAGCGTTTTGCGCTGATCGGCGCGCATCGGTCAGCGCAGGCCGCAACGGAGGAGGTCTTTCCGCCTCGCGTTCCCTGAACGCTCCAGTCGAGATGACGATCCCAGCTCGCAGGCGACGCATCGTCTGCGCTTCGCGATTGCAATGCAGCGTGGGGAATGGTAATCTTTAGCGGTTTCTTTCAATACGCATGTCCAAGCGACCGACGTCTGCGAGTGGCCCTGCGAGGATGCAGGGTTGCGGATGCGAGGGATGACCTTGGGCAGAGGACCAACGAATGGAGTGGAGAACATGGCAGAACCGATCAAGGTAAGCATCAATTCCCTGCTGGAGGCGGGTGCTCACTTCGGGCATCAGACCCGTCGCTGGAACCCCAAGATGAAGCCGTACATCTTCGGCAGCCGTGGGGACATCTACATCCTCGACCTCAAGCAGACGCTCGTGGATATGGACAAGGCGTACACCTTCGTGTCCAACCTGGCCAGCAAGGGTGGCACCGTGCTGTTCGTCGGCACCAAGAAGCAGGCCCAGGAGGCCGTCGCTGATGCAGCCAACCGCTGCGGCATGCCCTACGTGAACAACCGTTGGCTGGGTGGCATGCTCACCAACTTCGTGACCATCCGCCAGCGCGTGGTCTACATGGAGGACCTGGAGGCTCAGGAGGCCGACGGTCGCATGGCGCTGCTCCCCAAGAAGGAGCAGATCCTGAAGCGCAAGGAGCTCGCCAAGCTCCAGGCCAACCTCAACGGCATCCGCAACATGCGCAAGGTGCCGGATGCGGTGTTCATCATCGACACCTGCCGCGAGGAGATCGCCGTCCATGAGGCTCGCAGGCTGAACGTGCCCATCGTCGGCACCCTTGATACCAACTGCGATCCGGATGACGTGGATTACGGCATCCCCGCGAACGACGATGCCATCCGCAGCGTGCGCCTGCTCTGCGACTTCATCGCGGATGCGGTCATCGCTGGGACCGGCACAGCCGTCACCGCGACCGAGATGGCAGCGGAGGCTCCCGCAGCTGCTGCTCCTGCGGCAGAGGCTGAGGTGCAGGCATCTGACGTGGTCACGCCCGAGGCTGAGGCTGTGCTCGCTGACACCGTTGCCGCAGAGACCGAGGCAGCCGTCGAGAGCGCTGAGACCGCAGAGAACTAAGGACCTTCCCGGCTGTGCTCATGCGCAGCCGGAGCGATAGATACGGAATCCAACCTCAAGGAGGTATGACATGGCTGAGATCACCGCTTCCATGGTGAAGGAGCTGCGCGAGGTGACGGGCGCAGGCATGATGGAGTGCAAGAAGGCGCTCGCTGAGGCAGAAGGTGACATGGAGGCCGCCATCGACGTGCTGCGCACGCGTGGTCTGGCTGCTGTCGCCAAGAAGGCGGGTCGCGCCACCAACGAGGGCACGGTCATGGCGATCGTGAACGACGCCTGCACGAAGGGCGCTGTCCTCGAGCTGAACTGCGAGACCGACTTCGTTGGCATGAACGAGAAGTTCAAGGCCTACGCTGAGCGCATGACCACCGCTGCCATGGAGAATGCTCCGGTGGATGCAGAGCAGCTGAAGTCGTGCTCCATCGACGGCGAGACGGTCGAGGAGATCCTGACCGACTGCATCCACGTGATGGGCGAGAACTGCCAGATCAGCCGCGTGGCTGAGGTCGAGGCGCCTGCTGTTGCCAGCTACATCCATGGTGGTGGCAAGATCGGCGTCCTCGTGAACTTCAACGTGGAGGGCATCGACCCCGCATCCGACGCATTCCAGAAGTGCGCACGCGACGTTGCGATGCAGGTGGCCGCTGTGAATCCGGTGTCTGCTACGCGCGAGTCCGTCCCGGCCGACGTTGCTGCCCACGAGCTCGAGATCTACAAGGCTCAGGCTGCTGAGTCCGGCAAGCCGGAGAACATCCAGGAGAAGATCGCTCAGGGTCGCATGGAGAAGTTCTACAAGGAGAGCTGCCTGACCGAGCAGGAGTTCGTCAAGGATCCCGACACCACCGTCCGCCAGTACGTGGACGCGTGCGCGAAGGAGCTGGGCGGCAAGATCGAGGTCCAGGGCTTCCTCCGCTTCGCTCTTGGCGAATAGCCACATAGCACTGCATCAACTCACGAGGCCATGCATCTGCGCGTGGCCTCGTTCGGTATCCGCGCCCTTTGTGGCGAGGGCTTGAAAGGGCTTTCGATGGGCAAAGAGTCTATCCTGGTTCGTGGTAACGGAACGCTATCCGGCGAGGTCAAGATATCGGGCGCCAAGAACTCCGCGCTGAAGCTGATGGCCGCCTCCATCCTCGGCTCGGGCGAGAGCGTCATCCATAACGTCCCCGACATCTCGGACATAGCCATCATGTCAGACGTGCTGCGGCGCTTGGGTGCCACGGTCTGCCGTGAGGATCATAGCTTGCGCATAGATGCATCTGGTGTGGATTCGTTCAGCACGCCCTATGAGCTGGTCTCCCGGATGCGCGCATCCATCTCCGTGCTCGGTCCCCTGATCGGGCGCTTCGGGCAGGCGCGCGTGGCCATGCCGGGCGGGTGCCAGATCGGAGCGCGCAAGATAGACATGCATCTGGTGGGATTGGAATCGCTCGGCGTCATGTTCGAGGTCGATCACGGGACGCTGATCGCCAGCACCCCTGACGGGCTGCATGGATCGCATGTGGTCTTGGAGTTCCCGAGCGTAGGGGCTACCGAGAACATGCTGATGGCCGCCGTGGTGGCTGAAGGCGTGACGCTCATCGACAATGCTGCGCGCGAACCGGAGATCGTGGACCTCTGCACCATGCTCTGCGCCATGGGTGCGCGCATCACAGGTGCTGGCAGCATGAGCATCGAGGTGGAAGGGGTCCCGCTCGAAGACCTCCATCCGTGCGAGCACACCACGGTAGGGGACAGGATAGAGGCGGGCACGTTCTTGGCGGGGGGTGCGCTCACGGGCGGCCCTGTTACGGTGCAGGGGATCGATCCCGAATACCTGCGCATGGCCATCCTCAAGCTCAAGGCCATGGGCTGCGATGTCGCATGCGGGGAGGACTACGTGACGGTCAAGCGCGAGGGAGACCTGATCGCGGCTGACATCCAGACGCTGCCGCACCCCGGGTTCCCCACCGATCTGCAAGCGCAGTTCATGCTGCTCTCCGCACTTGCGGAGGGGACCTCTGTGATAACCGAGAACGTGTTCGAGAACAGGTTCATGTTCGCCTCGGAGCTCATGCGCATGGGGGCGGATATCACGCTCGAGGACCACCATGCCATCATCCGCGGCGTCCAGGGCCTCCAAGGTGCGCCCGTCTCCTCAACGGACCTACGTGCGGGCGCTGCGCTCGTGCTCGCGGGGATCGTGGCTGAAGGGTACACGACGGTCTATGAGATAGAGCACATAGACCGAGGCTATGAGGACTACGTGGGCAAGCTCAGGTCCTTGGGCGCTGATGTGGTGCGCAAGGAATCGGAGGAGCGGGTCTAGGGATGCCCACGCGGCGCAACAACCCACGCCATTCCCAGTCGAGGCGCCCCCTCCCGCAGGCGCACGCCCCGGCGCGGACGCGTCGCACGTCGAAGCGGCCGGTCACGGTGTCGAACGTGGAGGCCATGCCCTCAGGGCAGCGGCGCACTCGCACTCGAGCGGCAGCGCATTCGGCGCTGGTGGATGCGAAGCGCAAGCGCTCGCGGCGGCGCACCTTCGCCATCGTGGTCGCCATCGCCGTGATAGCGCTCGTGGCCGCATGCGTGGTCGGCGCATTCGCCTACTTCAAGTCCACCGACTCCAACCTGGACCTGGATCCCTCCAATGCGAAGGAGGCGCTCGTTGCCCAGAAGGATGGCGAGCCGTACCTCGTCCTCATGGAGGCAGACCTCACGCAGTCGGACTATGCTCGACAGCAACCTGATGCGAAGGGCTATCTGGCTCTCCGCATAGATGAGGCATCCAAGGTCGTCACCATGGTCACCATCCCCTCGCGCCTCAACGTGAAGGCGAGCGATGGGAGCACGCATCCGCTGGATGAGGTGTCCTCTGTGGGCGGTGACGCAGAGCTGATCCATGCGGTGGCAGGGCTCTTCGATGCCGACATCTCGCACTTCGTCACGACGGATGCGGCAGGCATCAAGGGGATGGTGGATGCCATGGGCGGTGCCCCGGTGCAGCTCGCGTCCGATGTCGATGACCCGCGAGCGGGATACGAGGTGGTGCCGGCTGGGACGGAGCGCCTCACGGGCGACCAAGCGCTCGTGTTCCTGCGTGCTGCCAACGTGGCGGGTGGCCGCGATGCGATGTATCGGGACCGCATGCAGTTCACGCTCGACCTGGCGGAGGATGCTGCCATGTCAGATGGGCTCGATTTCGCGAATGCGGTCGGCGAGGCGAGCAAGTACATCTACACCGATTGGACCGCCTCTGACCTCTTAGCGCTCGGGAGCGCGCTCAAGCCCTTCGAGGAGCTGAAGGTCTATCAGTGCATCGTCCCCTACGTCACCTCGAACGCAGCTGGCGCTGATACGGTGCTCTACGAGAGGCAGTCGAAGAGCTGGCAGGCCATGCTCGCGCGCATCGAGGCAGGGGAGGACCCGAATGCCATCGACAGCACCGCTGAGGGCGTGGATCCGGATATGGTCACGGTGGAGGTGCGCAACGGCACGAACACGGCCGGTGCTGCGGCGAAGCTGGGCGAGATGCTCGCAGGCTATGGGTATGAGATCCTGGGCGTCGGGAACACCGATGACGGCACCATCTACCCTGAGACCCTCATCGTCTACACAAACGGGGAGTCCGAGGGTGCTGCGAAGGCGATCGTCGCGGAGATGGGGTCAGGGCGCGTGGTGAACGGTGGCGATTACTATTCATCCGATGCGGATGTCATCGCCATCATCGGGTTGGACTGGATGCCCGTGTCATGATCGGGTGCGCTCGCACGCGCGCGTATGTGCGCTGCGTGACGGTGCGGCCCATGCATGCTCTGCGGGAAGCGCCCTGTGCTATGATGCCGCTGATACAACGATGATCGTAAGGAGATGCAATGGTCGACAAGGAAAAGGTCAAAGAGGTACTGGATGCAGTCCGTCCGTCGCTCCAGGCAGATGGCGGCGATGTGGCGCTCATCGATGTGAGCGATGACGGCATCGTGACCGTCGAGCTGCAGGGTGCCTGCAAGGGTTGCCCCATGTCGCAGATGACGCTCGCGAATGGGATCGAGCGCATCCTGAAGGAGCGCGTCGAGGGCGTCGTCGGCGTCCGTCCGGCAGACGAGATGGGTACCCTCTAAGGGTCATTCGAGGATATGCATCGTGCTGGGGCGCCTGCTTGCGGGCGCCCCAGTGGCATGAAGGGGATGAGATGAGCGCATGTTGGGAGCAGCGCGGCTGCGATGATGAGATGCGAGGCCGCTGCCCGCACAACATACCCGGGGAACCGTGCCCGGCTGATTGCCATTACGCAGCATGCTTGCGCGAGACGCACAAGGTCTGCGAGGACTTCGCCGTGCTCCTCAATCCCGATCGCGATTACGACATGGCCGTCAAGGAGATCTGCCGCTTCTGCGAGTTCTTCTTGGTGCATGGGCCGGACATCAAGGATAGGCCTGCGGATTTCAAGCGACAGGGGAATCCCAACCGATTCCTTCTTTGACATGACCGAAACGACCAGAGGGCATGGGGCGCACCTGATGGCGCGCTCAGGTAGAATCATGGGCAAGGCGAAGCGGAAGAGGGAGGTGGCCCGTGGCTAAGTACGACCAGATCATGATCTGCCCTTCGTGTGGCGCGCGTGACCTGAATCTCCTCGACTACGCCTCTCTCATGGTCCTCAAGCCTCGCGTGGGCCTGTTCACGATGCAGTGCCCCACCTGTCAGGCGAAGGTCACATCCATCCAAGCCATCCCTCCCGAGCTGGACGAGGGCATCTTGGCCGCAGCCGAGATGCTGGATGCTGGCATGGGCCGCAACGTATCCTTGTAGGCAGCATGCTGGACGCGCTCTATCATTCCTTGGATCCCATCGCCTTCTCGCTGGGGCCGATAGCCGTGCGCTGGTATGGCATCGCCTATCTGATCGGCTTCGCGCTGGCATCCCTGATCCTCTACAAGGTGGCGCGCCATTGGAAGCTGCGGATCGACGGGGATGCGGTGCTCACCATCATGGTCTGCGTGATAGCGGGCATCCTCATAGGTGCGCGCTTGGGATATTGCCTCTTCTACGGGGATGGCTACTATCTGGCGCATCCGCTCAAGATCCTCGCCTTCAACGAGGGTGGCATGAGCTTCCATGGAGGGCTCGTCGGCGCTCTGGCCGCAGGTGCCCTTGCGGCGAAGCTCACGCATATCCCGTATCTGACGCTGGCGGACCTGGGGGCGATCGCGGCACCCTTGGGGCTGTTCTTCGGCAGGCTCGCCAACTTCGTGAACGGAGAGCTCTGGGGCGCGCCGACCGACCTTCCCTGGGGTGTGGTGTTCGGGGGCGCTGCGGGCGAGATGGCGCGCCATCCCTCGCAGCTCTATGAGGCGCTCCTCGAAGGCGTGGTCATCCTGCTCGTGCTCATCTGCTTGGCGCGCAAGGTGCCCCCGCGTCCCCGTGGCACGTTCATCGGTGCGTTCCTCGTGCTCTACGGCCTCTTCCGCATTCTGATCGAATTCGTGCGCCAGCCCGATGTGCAGGTCGGCTATCTCTTCGGAGGGTGGCTCACCATGGGCATGCTGCTCTCCGTGCCCTTGATCGTGGCGGGTGCGGTGCTGCTCGTCTGGGCGCATCGCCGCAAGCTCCCGCAAGAGGGGCTCCCTCCTGCGCACTGAACCCTCTCGGGCATCTGCCCCTCGACAGCCATCGGACCCATCCAGTGCGGTGGCCTTCGCCGTCACCTGCGCTCTGCCAGAGCGGTTCCCTCCCTTGAAAACGAGACCCTTACGATCGCGCGCATCCTCAGCGCTGCGATCGCCCATCCGGTGTAGCATGTCCCAGATGATCTACCATCGAGAGGAAGAAGGTTGCCATGCAGGTCAAATTCTACAAGTGCGAGATTTGCGGGAACATCGCCGTCAAGGTCGTCGATTCAGGGGTGCCGCTGGTCTGCTGCGGTGAGCCCATGGTGGAGCTCATCCCGGATACCGAGGATGCGGCAACGGAGAAGCATGTTCCCGCAGTCACCATCGAGGGGAACCACGTGCATGTGAACATCGGATCGGTCGATCACCCGATGGTGCCCGAGCACTACATCCAGTTCATCTGCCTGGTGAAGGACGCTGGCTATGAGATCCATCCGCTCCAGAGCGGCATGGCTCCCGCAACGGACTTCTACCTTGGCGAAGGCGAGACGGCCACTGAGGTCTACGAGTTCTGCAATATCCACGGCCTGTGGAAGCTATCTCTGTAGTTGTGATATCATCATTCGGCTTGTCTACCGCCTTGGTCGGAAACCAAGGCATGAGATTAGGAGTCGGAGAATGAAGAGAGATATCCATCCGGACTACATGGATTGCACGGTTCGCTGCAGCTGTGGCAACGAATTCACCACGCGTTCCACGAAGCCGGAGCTGCGCATCGATATCTGCAACGTCTGCCATCCGTTCTACACGGGCACGCAGAAGCTGATCGATACCGGTGGTCGCGTCCAGAGGTTCGCGGACCGCTTCGGTTCCGCATCCGAGGCCGTCGCTGAGCGCGAGGCTGCCCGCAAGGCAGAGCGCGCGGCTCAGATCGCTGAGCGCGAGGCTGCCCGCAAGGCAGAGCGCGAGGCCAAGGCCAAGGAGAAGGAAGAGCGCGCTGCGAAGTACGCCGAGGAGGCTGCTTCCAAGGCTGAGGCGGCAGAGGCTCAGGCTGAGGATGCATCTGCTGAGGCTGTTGCTGCTGAGGCAGAGGCAGTGGTCGAGGCAGAGGCAGCCGAGGGCGCAGAAGAGGTCACCGAGTAGCCCTTCCTGCACGATGGTGTCGATATGGGCGGTCGCAAGCGCGGCCGCCCTTTCTATTATCCGTTGCTATAATCGAATGCTTCATACCGAAAGAGCGTGGAGGTCCCATTGTCTGATCCAAGGAATCCCAAGGTCGATTTCGTCTTGAGGACCATCGAGAGCCGTGATGTCCATTTCCTGCGATGCTGGTTCACCGACGTGCTCGGTGCCATGAAGTCGTTCGCGGTGGTCCCCGGAGAGCTGGAGCATGCATTCAACGAGGGCATGGGCTTCGACAGCAGTTGCATCAAGGGGTTCACGGATGCAGATGAGCCCTATGCGCTGGCATTCCCTGACCCTTCCACGTTCCAGGTGCTTCCATGGCGGCCGCAGACCGATGCCGTCGCGCGCATGTTCTGCGATGTCAGGATGCCCGACGGGCGCCCCTTCGACGGGGATCCGCGCTACATCTTGGAGCGCGCCATCGCGCGCTGCGCTGAGGCGGGATATACGCCCAGCATCGGAGCGGAGCTGGAGTACTTCTACTTCAAGGACGATACCGCCACCGAGGTGCTCGACCGGGGCAGCTGCTTCGATCTGACCTCCCTGGATTACGCGAGCGACCTGCGCCGTGACACGGTGCTGACCTTGGAGCACATGGGCATCCCCGTGGAGTATTCGCACCATGAGCTGGGCAATTCGCAGCATGAGATCGACCTGCGCGCCACGGATGCGCTGGCCATGGCTGATTCGATCATGACCTACAAGCTGGTCGTCAAGGAGATGGCGATCAAGCACGGCGTGTTCGCCTCCTTCATGCCCAAGCCGATGAACGGCCAGCCGGGCAGCGGCATGCACATCCATCTGAGCTTGTACGGGGATGAGGGGGAGAATGCCTTCTATGATCCGGACGACGCGCAGGGATGGGGCCTCTCAGAGGTGGCGAAGGCGTTCATGGCGGGCATCCTCGCGCACGCGCGCGAGATGAGCCTGATCACGAACCAGTACATCAACTCCTACAAGCGCCTGTGCTCCGACGACCTCGCGCCCACCAAGGTCGCGTGGACGCGCTCGAACAGGGAGGCGATCATGTGCGTGCCGATGTATCGCCCTGATGATGCGGATGCGTGCCGAGTAGTGCTCCGCAGCCCTGACGTTGCCACCAATCCCTATCTCGCCTTCGCGGTCATCCTCGAAGCGGGGCTCGACGGCGTGCGCCGCGGGCTCTCGCTGCCCTCGCCGTGCGAGGTCGCTCGCTCGCGGGGGACGCACTCCTGCCAGATGCATGAGAGCTTGCCGGAGAACCTGGGCGAGGCGATCGACGCCTTCAAGGACAGCCAGCTCATGCGCGAGGCGCTGGGCGAGCATACGCATGGGTTCTTGGTGCGGGCGAAGTCGGAGGAGTGGCGGCGCTATCAAGGCTTCGTGACATCCTGGGAGCGCGACCGGCTCTTGGCGGTGCTCTGATGGCGAAGAGCGTGGTGTTCATAGCGGATTCGCTCGATAACGCCCACCGGTTCAAGAGCATCCTCTCAGGGATGGATGTGACCATCCATGCAGGCTCGTCCGCCCAAGCGCGCAAGCTCTTGCAGGCGAACCCGGCGAGCGATCTGGTGATCTTGGAGGCAAAGGGCAATGTGGCTGCTCAGACCTCCCTCATAGAGGAGGCGCTCGCCGATGAGGATGCGGCATCCATGCTGATCATCGTGGACCAGCAAGACCTCCCTGACCTGCGCCTTCCGGTGCAGACCAAGGCGGATTTCGTCGTCTCGGATGCGAGCGACGAGGAGTGCGCCACGCGCGTGCGCCAGCTCCTCTGGCCAGGGAACGAGGCCAGCAGCAATGATTTCATCTCGATCGACAACCTCACCGTGAATCTTGCCACGTACCAAGTGAAGGTCTCCGGATGCCCGCTCGACCTCACGTACCTGGAGTATGCGCTCCTCGCGTTCCTCATCACGCATCCGGGTCGGACCTATTCCCGGGATGCGCTCTTGCGGCGCGTATGGGGCTTCGATTACTACGGGGGCTCCAGAACGGTGGATGTCCATGTGCGGCGCGTGCGCGCGAAGCTCGGACCGGAATTGGCGCAGCATCTCGAGACGGTGCGCGGCGTGGGATACCTGTGGTCGTAGGACCTGAGAGCGAGGAGGCTTCCATCATGTCGAAGAAGATCGCCGTCATAGACGGCAATTCCCTGATGCACAGGGCATACCATGCCATCCAGACGCCCATGTTCGCCAAGGATGGGACGCCCACCAATGCGGTGTTCGGGTTCGTGCAGATGCTCTGCAAGTTCGCCGAGGATGCGAAGCCGGATGCGGTCATCTGCGCCTTCGATGCGGGCAAGCCCGAGTTCCGCATCGCGGAGATGCCCGGATACAAGGCCCAGCGCCCGAAGATGGACGATGAGCTCCACGTGCAGTTCCCGGTCATGGAAGAGCTGCTGGCCTCCATGAGGATACCCGTCGTCAAGGTGAAGGGCTGGGAGGGCGACGACATCCTGGGCACCATCGCCGCTCGCGATGAGGCGCTCGGCTTCCAGACGTTGCTGGTGACGGGCGACAAGGATGCATGCCAGCTCGCCTCCGACCTCACGCAGATCGTCACCACCAAGCGCGGCATCACCGATGTGGTCGTCTATGGCCCAGATGAGGTCATGGAGAAGTATGGCGTCACGCCCGATCAGTTCTGCGACTATCTGGGGCTGATGGGGGATAGCTCCGACAACATCCCCGGCGTGCCCGGCGTCGGCCCCAAGAAGGCCATGCAGCTGCTCGAGCAGTACGGCAGCATCGAGGGGATCTACGAGCACATCGACGAGCTCAAGGGCAAGCAGCGGGAGAACCTCGTCCAGAACGAGCAGCTGGCCTATCTGAGCCGGCAGATCGCCACCATCGTGCGCGATCTGGACTTCGAGCTGGATATCGAAGGGGCGGCGTTCCCCGCCTTCGATGCCGATCAGGTCGAAGATGCCTTCGGGCGCTATCAGCTGAAGAGCCCGCTCGCGCGCGTGCTCTCGCTCATCGATGCCACGACCACCGAGCAGGAGCCCTTGTCCATGGATGTGGGGAGCGCGCACGACCCTTCGGACTGGCAGCGGTTCATAGATGATGCCGCGAAGGCAGGCGAGCGCATCGGTGTAGCGTTCCTGCGCGGGGATGCAGATACGATATTCGGGCAATCCATCACGCTCGCCCTCAGCCGGGAGGGAGCGCATATCGTCGTGGAGGACCAGGATGCCACGAGCGCATGCGCGCATCTCATCAAGGCGGCTGAGTTCTGCGTGCTGGACCTGAAGGCGCTCTTGCAGGTGGCCTATCCGCCGGATACATCAGCAGAGGCGCTCATCACGTGCGATGAGCTGTTCGCCAACCAGGGCTTCAGCGCATCCCTCGCCGCCTACGTCCTGGAATCCACGGTGAGCTCGTATACCTATGCGGGTCTGGCCGAGCGCTTCTTGGAAGGAGCGCTGCCCGAGGTGGAGGAGGGCGCCGATGAGCTCGTGATGCATGCCACCCTCTGCCGCTTGCTCGATCCTGTGCTCAGGTCGGCCCTCGAGGACGAGGACCCTGAGCGCGTGCTCGTCAGGATCGACCTTCCCCTAGTGGCTGTGCTCGCGCACATGGAGCGCACGGGCGTTGAGCTGGATGTGGGGCACCTCTCGGACCTCAAGCAGGATGCCGAGGCGCGGATAGAGGAGCTCTCGCAGCACATCTTCTCCCTGGCGGGGGAGACGTTCAATCTGGATTCGCCGAAGCAGCTCTCCGAGGTGCTGTTCGAGCGGATGGGGCTCAAGCCGCTCAAGAAGAACTCGCGCGGCTATTCCACCGACGCGCTGGTCATGCGCGAGCTGGCCAAGACGGAGCCCATCGCAGAGGAGGTCCTGAGGTACCGCGAGCTCTCCAAGATCAAGTCGACGTATCTGGACAGCTTGCCGAAGATGCGCGCAGGGGATGGGCGCGTGCACACGGTGTTCCATGAGACCGTGACCGCCACGGGCCGTCTGTCCTCCTCTGATCCGAACCTGCAGAACATCCCCGTGCGCACGGAGTTCGGACGGCGGATCCGCGAGTGCTTCGTGCCGCTGGATGAGGGGAGCGTGTTCCTGTCCGCGGATTACTCGCAGATCGAGCTCAGGCTGCTCGCGCATCTGTCGGCAGATGAGCATCTGATCGCCGCCTTCGACTCAGGCGAGGACTTCCATGCGAACACGGCAGCGCGCGTGAACGGCATCGCTCCCTCCGAGGTGACGCCGGAGCTGCGCAGCCGAGCCAAGGCAGTGAACTTCGGCATCGTGTACGGACAGCAGGCATACGGCCTGTCGCAGACGCTCGACATCCCCGTGGCTGAGGCAGCCGAGATGATCCGACGGTACTTCGAGGCATACCCTGGGGTGCGGAGCTACTTGGATGGGGTCGTGGCATCCACCGAGGAGCAGGGATATGCGCAGACGATGTTCGGCCGCAAGAGGTGGATCCCCGAGATGCGCTCGACCAACAGGAACGTGCGCGCGCAGGGCGAGCGCACGGCCATGAACCATCCCATGCAGGGAGCTGCGGCTGACATCATCAAGATCGCCATGTGCACCGTGCAGGAGCGGCTCATGCACGAGGGCTTCAAGGCGCAGATGATCTTGCAGGTGCACGATGAGCTGGACTTCTCCGTGCCCGCTGATGAGGTGGATGCGCTCGCAGCCATGGTCAAGGAGGCGATGGAGGGCGTGGTGGCGCTCGATGTGCCGCTCGTGGCCGATGTGCAATGGGGGGCGACGTGGGCTGACGCGCACTAGATGCGCGCCTGTGTGCGCCTCTCGGAGGAAAATGCCGACGCGCGAAGATAACCTGTTGACGGGGCGGTATCGCATTGGTAGGATATCACCTTGCGTTTGGACACATTCAAGGAGACAAGAAGCAATGTACGCAATCGTTAAGACCGGCGGCAAGCAATACAAGGTCGCGCTCGGAGACAAGCTCAATGTCGAGAAGCTCCCGGCAGAAGTCGGTGACAAGGTAGAGCTCACGGCAATCTGCGTGGTGGACGGCAAGGATGTCATCGCCGATCCCGCCAAGGCTGCAGGCACCAAGGTGGAAGCCGTCGTGGTCGAGCAGTTCAAAGACAAGAAAGTGATCGTCTTCAAGTTCAAGAAGCGCAAGAACTACAAGCGCAAGCGCGGTCACAGGCAGAACCTCACGCGCATCCAGATCACGCAGATCGGCTCTGAGAAGTACAAGGAGCCTGCGAAGAAGGCTGCGAAGAGCACGGACAAGGCTGCCAAGGAGGCTCCGGCGAAGAAGGCTGCTGACGCAGCTGAGAAGGATGCCGCTCCCAAGGCCGCGAAGAAGCCTGCTGCGAAGAAGGCCGCTCCCAAGAAGGCGGCCTCGAAGAAGGCAGATACCACGTCAGCGGACGACGCTGAGTAAAGCCATAGACCACATCTCACGGAGGAATCAAGATGGCACATAAGAAAGGCCTCGGCTCTACCAGGAATGGCCGAGATTCACACGCAAAGCGCCTTGGCTGCAAGATGTTCGCAGGCCAGAAGGTCAGGACCGGCAACGTCATCGTCCGTCAGCGCGGCACGCACTTCCACCCCGGCGACAACGTGGGACGTGGCAGCGACGACACCCTGTTCGCTCTGTGCGACGGCACCTTGAAGTACACGCGCGGGGACAAGCGCAAGATCCATGTGATCCCCGAGGCCTGACCTGACGGTAAGGCTTGAAGCAAGCAAGGACATGACAAGCCCTCGGAAGAGGGCTTTTCTTTTAAGGAGATCCGCCATGTTCATAGATAAGGTGCATATCCACGTGAAGGGGGGCGATGGTGGCGCCGGATGCATGTCGTTCCGGCGCGAGGCGCACGTTCCCAAGGGCGGTCCTGATGGCGGCGATGGCGGCGATGGCGGCAGCGTCATCCTCGTCGCTGACCAGCAGAAGTCATCGCTCATAGACTTCCGCTTCAAGCATCACTTCAAGGCTACGCGCGGCACCCATGGCAAGGGATCGAAGATGCATGGGGCTCGCGGCGAGGACCTGGTGCTCCATGTCCCGGTGGGCACGGTGGTCAGGGAATACTCCGAGCAGACCAAGGAGGCGGGCGAGCTCATCGCGGACCTCTCCCATGATGGAGAGCGCGTCATCGCCGTGGAAGGCGGCAAGGGTGGTCGCGGGAACATCCATTTCGTGACCTCCACGCGGCGCGCTCCCGCATTCGCGGAGCTGGGAGAGCCGGCGAGCGAGCAGTGGATCGAGCTCGAGATGAAGCTCATGGCAGACGCTGCGCTCGTGGGCATGCCGAGCGTGGGGAAATCCAGCCTCATCGCGCGCATGAGCGCAGCGAAGCCGAAGATCGCAGCGTATCCCTTCACCACCCTCACGCCGAATCTGGGCGTTGCCACATCAGGTGATGACAGCTTCGTCATAGCCGATGTCCCCGGTCTCATCGAGGGTGCGCATGAGGGGCGTGGGTTGGGACATGAGTTCTTGCGCCATATCGAGCGCAGCGCGCTCATCGTCCATGTGGTCGACATGACGGGTGGCTTCGAAGGGCGCGACCCCATCTCCGATTACGAGATCATCACCGACGAGCTTGCGCAATACGCTGAGGAGCTGGCGTCTCGTCCGCGCATCATCGTCGCGAACAAGGTGGATGCGCTCCCTGAGGGAGACGAGAGCCTCGCGCGCCTCTCAGAGCGCGTGAAGCGCGACTCCATCGCCGCTGCGGGCGGGGATGAGTTCGCGGATAGCCCGATCGACCCGAAGCTCTACTGCGTGAGCGCGCTCACCGGCACGGGTGTCGATGCGCTCAAGGCGGCCATCGCCACGAAGGTGCGCACCTTGCGCACTGAGGCCCATGAGCAGGCCGCGTCGGTGGA
Source organism: uncultured Eggerthellaceae bacterium (assembly GCA_910589125.1). Taxonomy (GTDB): domain Bacteria; phylum Actinomycetota; class Coriobacteriia; order Coriobacteriales; family Eggerthellaceae; genus MGBC163016. The sequence continues at coordinate 138,856 of CAJURX010000001.1, read as the reverse complement.
GAGCTTCGATAGGGTATGGGAGCTCAAGCGCGAGGAGCGCGACCGGGCATTCACCATCACCGAAGAGGAGCCGGGCGCTTGGCGCGTGGCGGGCAGGCGCGTGGAGCGCATGGTCGTGCAGACGGATTGGGAGAACGAGGAGGCGGTGTCCTTCCTCCAGCATCGGCTGCGCCGCTTGGGCGTGGACGATGCCTTGGCAGAGGCGGGTGCCCGCAATGGGGATGAGGTGCGCATCTGCGAGATCGCCTTCGAATACGAGTCGGCTGAGGGGGCAGAGGACATCTTCGCGGAGCTGGACATCTGATGGCAGGTGCGGAGCATATGCATCGCGAGGACCTCTCTGGTCTGCGCATCGTCGTGAAGATCGGCTCTTCCACCATCACGGATTCGGTGAGCTCCATAGATGAGGCGTGGCTTGCCAGCTTCGCTGCGCAGGTGTCGGAGCTCACGCAGGCCGGCGCGCGCGTCGTCGTGGTCTCATCGGGTGCGATCGCGTGCGGCTTGGGCCGGCTGGGGATGCTCACGCGCCCAACGGACATCCCCACGCTGCAGGCTGCGGCATCGGTGGGCGAGGCGGCGTTGGTCACCGCGTATGAGGATGCATTCGCACCCCACTCGCTGACCTCGTCGATCGTGCTGCTCACGCGCAGGGATACGGCGGACAGGGAAGCGTATCTGCACGCACGCGATACGCTCGCGCGCCTGCTCGATCTGGGGATCGTGCCGATCGTCAACGAGAACGACACCGTGAGCGTCGAGCAGATCAAGTTCGGCGACAACGACACCTTGGCGGCGCTCGTCGCGTGCTTGGTGGATGCTTCCATGCTCGTGATCCTCTCGGATATCGATGGCCTCTATGATGCCGATCCCACCCGCTCTGCGGACGCGAAGCTCATCCCGCATGTGCGCACGATCGATGCCGCTGTGATGGATGTGGCAGGAGGTCCGGGGAGCACAGCTGGGTCGGGTGGCATGATCACGAAGATACGCGCAGCGCGCGTCATGATGGCCGCGGGCATCCCCATGGCCATCGTGCATGGGAAGCGCCCCGGATGTATCGTGGACACGGTGCGCGGCGCATGCCCGGGAACGCTCTTCGCAGGAGAAGCGCTCGCCCATGAGATCACGCCGCGCAAGCTCTGGGTGGCACTGGGGGATGCGGCGAAGGGCGCGCTGATCGTGGATGGCGGCGCGGCACGCGCGCTGATCGGTTCGGGTGCGTCGCTTCTGCCCGTGGGCGTCAAGCGCGTGGAGGGTTCTTTCACAGCAGGAGAGATCGTGGATGTGAAGGATGAGGATGGGTCGATCATCGCGCGTGGGGTGGTGTCAGCCGCAAGCGATGCAGTCCAGCTCGCGTGCGGCATGTCGAGCGATGACCTTGCTCGCAATAGCCTCCTCTCCGGCTTGGCGTCACGTCCCCTCGTGCATCGAGATGACCTCGTGGTGTTCGAATAGGAGAGAGCATGGATACCTACTCTGAGATCGAAGCGATAGCAAGGGCGGCACGTGCGGCTTCCTCGGCGCTCGCGATGGCGGATGCGGAGATGCGGAGCCGCGCGCTCGGGGCCATGGCAGGCGCGCTCAGGCAGGAGATGGAGCTCGTGCTCCGCGCCAATGCCGAGGATGTGGAGCGCGCCCGTGCCGAGCAGGTGAGGGAATCCCTCATCGACCGCTTGATGCTCGATAGCGGGCGCATCGAGGAGATGGCATGCGCGCTCGAGGATCTGATGGAGCTTCCCGATCCTGTTGGTCGGGTGCTGGAGGAGCGGGTGCTCTACAACGGGCTCGAGCTCTCGCGCGTGAGCGTGCCCTTGGGCGTGGTGGCGGTCATCTACGAGGCGCGCCCCAATGTCACCGCTGATGCGGCTGGCATCTGCCTCAAGTCGGGCAATGCCTGCATCCTGCGCGGCGGTTCCATGGCAGCTGCATCGTGTGCGGCCATCGCAGGCGTGCTCGCGGATGCCGTGGCTTCGGTAGGGCTGCCCCGGGCATGCGTGCAGGCCATCACCATCACCGATCGCGCTGCAACGGATGCGCTCATGCAGCTCCATGGGCTCATCGACGTCATCGTGCCTCGCGGGGGCGCTGGGCTCATCAAGCATTGCGTGGAGGCATCCAAGGTCCCCGTCATCGAGACGGGCACGGGGAATTGCCATGTCTACGTGCACGAGAGCGCGCAGGTTGAGGATGCGGTGCGCATCGTCGAGAATGCGAAGTGCCGCCGCTATGGCGTCTGCAACGCCGCCGAGACCCTGCTCATCGACCGGTCTTGTGCAGAGCGCATCCTGCCTGCCATCGTCTCTGCGCTCGCAGCGCATGGGGTCACGATGCACATGGACCCACTATCCTTGCAGGTCGCTCAGGCTGCCTTGAGCGCATCGGGGACGGCGGCGGATATCGTCGCCGCGACGGATGCGGATTGGGATGAGGAGTACCTGGCTCCTGAGATGGCGATCGCGTGCGTGGAGGATGTGGATGCGGCCATCCAGCACATCAACGCGCATGGCACGGGCCATTCGGAGGCCATCGTGGCAATGGATGCGCATGCGATCGAGGCGTACCTCGCTGGCGTGGATGCAGCGGCGGTCTATGCGAACGCCTCCACGGCCTTCACGGATGGAGGTCAGTTCGGCTTGGGCGCGGAGATCGGCATCTCCACCCAGAAGCTCCATGCTCGCGGGCCCTTCGCCACCGATGCGCTCACCTCATACAAGTACATCATCCGCGGGTGCGGGCAGGTGCGCAGCTGATGCGCTCTGTGGGCATCATGGGGGGCACCTTCGATCCTGTCCACATGGGGCATCTCGCGTGCGCTGAGATGGCGCGCGATGCGTGCGGGATCGATGAGGTGCTGTTCATCGTCGCTGGCAACCCCAACTTCAAGCAGGGGATGCAGATGGCACCCGCATCGGAGAGGTTCGCCATGGTGCAGGCTGCCATCGCGGGCAATGATGCCTTCGCAGCCTCCGATGCCGAGGTGAGGCGCGAGGGCGTCACCTATACCGCCGATACGCTCTTGGAGCTCAAGGATGCGGACCCAACGGCAGAGCTCTCCTTCATCATGGGGACCGATGCGCTCCTCACGCTGCATGCTTGGAAGGATGCTGACGTCATCGCTCGCTTGGCACGGATCATCTGCGTATCCCGTCCAGGGTATGCCCTCGGCGATCGGGAGCGCGCACGGCTCGCGCGTGCGGGGTTCGACGTGACGATCATCGAGGCGCCGCTGTTGGATATCTCATCGAGCGAGGTCAGGCAGCGCGTGGCCGAGGGTCGCTCCATCCGCTACCTGGTGCCTGATGCGGTGCGGGCGCACATCCAGGACCGCAGGCTCTACCGTCGAGAGGAGGCGTGATGGGATGCTCTCAGCATGAGGGGGAGGCGCAGATGCCCGACGTGCTCTCGGATGCGTACTTCTGCCAGATGCGCGATGCGGCGCGCACGCGCGTTCCCAAGAAGCGATTCGCTCACATGAAGGGCGTGGCGAAGACGGCTGAGGAGCTCGCGCGCGCCTACGGCGTGGATCCAGCTCGCGCGCGCCTGGCGGGCATCCTCCATGATTGGGATAAGGGCCTCGATAACGACCAGATCCGATGCAAGGTCAAGGAGCTGGGGATAGAGGACGAGGTGAGCTCATGGGTCGTTGCCAACATGCCCCAGGTCGTGCATGGTCCCACCGCAGCTGCTGAGCTCGCGCGGGAGCATCCGGAGATCCCCGCCGATGTGCTCAGCGCCATCTGGAAGCACACCATCGCATCATCTGAGATGACCGAGCTGGACAAGATCATCTACATCGCGGATGCGCTCGAGCCGGGGCGCAGCTTCGATGAGGTGGGCGATCTGCGCGCTATGATGGGCGTGGCATCTCTGGATGAGCTGTATCTGGAGGTGTACCGATTCTGGATCCAGACGTTGATCGGGATGGGAGGGCTCTTGCACCCCGATACCCTCGCCATCTGGAATGCGCTCATCTATCCTGAAGCGCATGAGAGACTGCTCAGATACGAGAAGAGATGCAAGGAGAGGAAAGCATGACAGCAACATCACGGGAAGCTGCGCTCGTCGCTGCGCGCGCAGCTGATTCCAAGAAGGCAACGGATATCGTGGTGCAGGATGTGGCACCGCATATCGGCGTCACGGATTACTTCGTGATCGTGACGGCGGCGAACAACCGCCAAGTGGATGCCATCATCGACGAGGTGGAGGAGAAGCTGCGCGAGGAGTGCGCGATCAAGCCCGCAGGGCGCGAGATATCGCCCGATGGGACCTGGTCCCTTTTGGATTATGGGCATGTGGTCGTGCATGTGTTCCAGCCAGAGACGCGCGACCACTACCGGTTGGAGACGCTCTGGAACGAGGCTGAGGCCATCGACCTTGCCGCTGAGCCCGGGTTCGAGAACCTGGAATATGGAGAGCGCATCGCGAAGTTCCTCGGCACGCACCTCGCCTCCTGACCGCTCGGTCCCATCTCGCATCCGCTCACCGCTCGAGGGGAGGGATGCGAAAGGGGGAGAGATGCGCCTCCCCTTATCGGAGGATCGCCCAGTGTGCAGGGTCGTCAGGATGTGGCCGCGTCCCCTCATCCTCGAATGCGCCCTGAGCGACCGTGAGCGCTATGCTCCCGAAGCCTTTTCGTCGGGTCCCTGTTGGGATCAGGTGGTCTTACCTTGGCTTCATTCATGCAGTCCTGCTGTTGTGGCGGCAGGCAACCGAGCGGCATCGTCTCCAAGAAGCGCATCTCGCGTCCGGAGGCGGTCGGGCTGCTCCTGAAGGATCGGAAGGTGCCGCGCTTCATCGTGGCACCTGATGGATACGGCAAGACGCATGTCGCGTTCGAGTACGCATGCATCATCTTCGCCTTTCGGCATGTCATCTGGATCCGGTGCGCATCGCCTTGCTTCCTGCGGGATCTGGATGCGGGGAGCTTGGCTTCGGAGATAGCAGCGGCAGATGATGATGCTGCGCTCGTGGTGCTCGATGGGCTTCCCGTGCTCGACCCGGGCAGGACCGAGCGCCTCTCTGAAGCGATGGATGCGCTTCTGCAGGAGGGCTGCGAGGTGCTGGTCACGTGCACGCCGGCAGCGGATAGCTTCGCGCACTGTCAGCGAGACCGATCGATCATCACCAGCGCAGACCTCTTGCTGGATGAGACCGAGGTGGCCGTGCTCGGGCTTCCAGAGGCATCCCATGCCAACATCGCATGCATCGCGTGGGGAGAGGCGGGCGCGAAGCGCCTCATCGAGGGGTGCGCGAAGGAGGACATGCCGGCTGATATGAGGTGCGCTCTGTTCACCTTGCTGGTGCTCGGGTCGGGTGACGTGGATGATGCGCTCTCCTTGTTCGATGACATGCGCAAGGCAGAGATCGTCGACCATCTAGCGCGGTTCTACACGTTCGCGGGGATCGATGCGGAGCATGGGCGCTATCGCGCGATGGAGGTATCGCTGGAGGCATTGAAGGAGTCGCTGGTCCCCTCGCTCGACGAGGTGGTGGGATGCACGTCACATGAGAGCTCGGATGGGATGGTGGCGGCTCTCGCGGATGCGCTCGCGGGGGATGCGCGCATGACGCGGGCGTGCGAGCTCATCGATAGGTACGGCTCGCCCCAGGTGCGCGAGCGCTGGGCGTGCGAGCGTGGCTGGCAGCTCATCATGCAAGGGCATCCCTTGGACGCCATCCACCTCTTGAGGGGCTCATCTGCCAAGAGCGCCCCAGCACCTTCGGCGTTGCCCATGCTCGCGTGGGCGCACTGGGCGGTCGGGGCGCGCACGGAGGCGGTCGCGCTCTGCAAGCGCATCTGCTCGGATGAGCAGGCGGGATGCGATATGCGCGCCTCTGCGCTCTCGCTCCTCGCGCGGGCATCAGCAGAGCCGCTCGATGCAGAGCTGACCTTCCTGTTCGCTGACAGCTTGGCATCCCTTGAAGCCTGTGGGCCTGCGCCCTCGGTGGAGCAGGGATGGGAGCCGGATTGGCTTGCCTTGGGTCGGTTGATGCTGCCGCTCTCCATGGGGAGCGCGATCGATCGCGAGAGCTGGGAGCGGGTGGAGCAGGATGCATCTGCGCGCATGGGCACCTGTGGCGCATCTGCGCATCTCGCCTCGGTGCTCTTGGGCGTTGCATGGACGATCGAGCATATCTCACGCCACGGAGAGGGAGCTCTAGTGGAGGTGAGCGAGGATGCGGGTATCCTCGATGCGCTCAGTGCGTTCGCATCCCGTTGCGTGGATGCGATGGGCGATGATGTCGAGCTCCTAGAGCGCATGGCGATCGTCGCGGATGCTACCGTGCGCGCCATGGATGCTGGAGCAGATGATCCTGCGCATCGGGAGCACGCCATCCCGCATGCGACATCTGCGCGCATGGCGCAGGCGCGGCTCAGGTTCGAGGGCCAAGCGCGGGATGCTCTGCGGGCGAGGGAAGTGCGCGCCCAGGACAAGGCGCGCTATGACCGAACGCATCCCGACCCCTTCCGCCGTCGCGCACGCCGCCCCGTCTTAGCGCTCTCTTCGGCTCCTCAGCTGGAGATCAGGATGTTCGGTGGCTTGGAAGCGCGGATAGATGGGGAGTCGATCGACCCGCGCAAGCTCACGCGAAAGCGCGCGCGGACGCTCGCAGCAGCGCTCGCTCTCAACAAGGGTCGCGAGCTCTCGCGCTCGAAGCTCTGCGAGATCATCTGGCCCGATTCCGATCCAGATCTCTGCGTCAACAGCTTCTACTCCGTCTGGGCCACGCTCAAGCGCGCCCTCTCATATGAGGGGACGTGCCCATACCTGGTCAGGACGCAAGTGGGGTGCAGCTTGGATGCGCGATACCTGGTGACTGACATGGAGGAGTTCGAGAGCACGTGCACATCCCTCGTGTTCGGCGGTGCTCAGATGGGCTCATGGGAGGAGCTCTATGAGCGCGTCACGACGGGCTTCTCAGGCAACCTGCTCCCCAACGAGGGCGACAATCCCTACATCAGCGGGATCAGGGAGCGATGCAGGAGCCGCTTGGTGGACGGGCTCCTCTCCGCATCCAGCCGCCTGCTCTCCATGGAGGAGCGCACCGGTGCCCTGTGGTTCTCGCGCGAGGCGCTCAGGCGCGATGAGGAGCGCGAGGACGTCTACATCTCGCTCATGGAATCCCAGATAGCAGCCGACCAGCGCGGGCCTGCCTTGGAGACGTACTTCAAGTGCCGCAAGTTCCTCTCGGATGGGCTCGGCATCGACCCGTCTCCGCGGCTCGTGGGGCTGTACCGCTCGATCATCGAATACGAGGAGGCGATCTGAGAGATGGAGATGTGGAGGCCATCTGCGCTAGGCGCTCCTCCCTGTATTAGAATGTCAGTTCGATAATGGAGCGGACGAGGCCAGGTGCGCATGCGCCGGGCCATCCAAAAGTAGAAGGTGTCGTCTCACATGGGATTGCTATCTAAGCTGTTCACGGTCGGCGAAGGCAAGCAGCTGAAGAAGTACCAAGCCAAGGTCGACCAGATCAATGCGCTGGAGCCCCAGATGCAGGCCATGAGCGATGAGGAGCTCTCTGGCATGACCGAGCGCCTGCGCGCTCGCTATCAGCAGGGGGAGAGCTTGGATGACCTCCTGCCCGAGGCATTCGCCGCCGTGCGCGAGGCCAGCGTGCGTACGATCGGGCTTCGCCACTTCGACGTGCAGCTAATCGGCGGCATGGCGCTCAATGCGGGCGAGATCGCCGAGATGAAGACCGGCGAGGGCAAGACGCTCGTGTCCACCTTGGCGGGATACCTGAACGCCATCCCGGGGCACAACGTGCACATCGTCACCGTCAATGACTACCTCGCTCGGCGCGACTCGCAGCTGATGGGGCGCATCTATCGGTTCCTCGGGATGGATGTGGGCCTCATACAGAATGGGATGAAGCCGGCTGAGAAGGTGCCGGCATACGAGGCGGATGTCACCTACGGGACGAATGCCGAGTTCGGCTTCGACTACCTGCGCGACAACATGGTGGTGCGCGCTGAGGAGCGCGTGCAGCGCGGGCATCACTTCGCCATCGTGGACGAGGTGGACTCCATCCTGATCGACGAGGCTCGCACACCGCTCATCATCTCGGGGATGGGTAGCCAGTCATCTGAGACCTACAAGCGCTTCGCAGCGGTCATGCCGCGCCTGAAGCTGGATGAGGATTTCCAGATGGACGAGGCGAAGAAGACCATCAACGCCACCGAGGCGGGGCTGGATAGGATCGAGAACATGCTGGGGATCGAGGACATCTACGCTGATCCCTCGGCCCAGCTGGCGAACCATCTGCAGCAGGCGCTCAAGGCGCAGTTCCTCTACCATCGCGATGTGGATTACGTCGTGGTGGATGGAGAGGTCAAGATCGTCGACGAGTTCACGGGCCGCATCATGGAGGGCAGGCGCTATTCGGAGGGCCTGCATCAGGCCATCGAGGCGAAGGAGCATGTGAAGGTGCAGGAGGAGAGCCAGACGCTCGCCTCCATCACGCTGCAGAACTACTTCAGGCTCTACGAGAAGCTCTCCGGGATGACCGGTACCGCCATGACCGAGGATGCGGAGTTCCGCCAGATCTACAAGCTCCCCGTGTTCGCCATCCCGCCGAACAAGCCGGTGGTGAGGAAGGACCTGAATGACCTGGTCTATCGCACGGTGGATGCGAAGTTCGATGCCGTTGCGGATGACATCGCCGAGAGGAACGCGCAGGGCCAGCCCTGCCTGATCGGCACGGTCTCCATCGAGAGCTCGGAGCGGCTCTCGCGCCTGCTGGACAAGCGCGGAATCGCCCATGAGACCTTGAACGCGAAGCACCATGAGCGCGAGGCGCATATCGTCGCCCAGGCGGGTCGCGTGGGTGCGGTCACCATCGCCACGAACATGGCAGGCCGCGGCACCGACATCCTGCTCGGCGGCAACGCCGAGGTCCTGGCTGAGGACATCCTGCGCGAGCGCGGGTTCGACCCGGATGCGCCCGAGCTCGATGAGGACGGCCAGCCCAACGAGCTCTTCGCGGATGAGGCTGAGCGCGACCGTGCGCTGGCTGATGCGCAGGCCATCTGCGATGAGGAGCACGACATCGTGCTCAAGGCAGGCGGCTTGTGCGTGATCGGCACCGAGCGGCACGAGTCCCGACGCATCGACAACCAGCTCCGCGGCCGCTCTGGCCGCCAGGGAGATCCGGGCGTCACCCAGTTCTACCTCTCTCTGGAAGATGACCTCATGCGCCTGTTCGGCGGCAGCAAGATGGATTCCATCTCCAACATGATGCAGAAGACGGGCCTCGAGGACGACATGCCCATCCAGGCATCCATGGTGTCGAAGTCCATCGAGAACGCGCAGCGCCAGGTGGAGTCCATGCACTTCTCCGCTCGAAAGAGCGTGCTCGAGTACGACGATGTCATGAACCTGCAGCGCAAGGCGATCTATGAGGAGCGCAACGCCATCCTGGACGGCAAGGACTACCTGAGCCGCATCCCCGAGATCGTCTCTGATTCGGTGGCTGCCAAGGTGTCCGAGACCCTCACCTCCGATGACGCCTCCGAGTGGGATGCGCGGGCCCTCGAGATATGGGCCGCCAACATGAGCGGCAAGGATGCCTTCAGGGTGGATGACGTTGCCCATGATGAGGATCCCGAGGTGGTATCGCGCGCATTGGAGGAGTACCTGATCGGGTGCTTCGATGAGCGCAAGGATGCCCTCGGCGAGGAGATCATGCGGCATCTGAGCGCTCAGGTGATGCTGCGCATCATCGACGCGAAGTGGATGGCGAACCTCCAGGAGATGGATTACCTCAAGACGGGCATCGGCTTGCGCGCGTTCGGTCAGCGAGATCCGCTCGTGGAATACAAGAACGAGGCGTACCTCGCATTCCAGAGCATGACCGCTGCCATGTACGATGACTTCCTGCGGACCATCCTGCGCCTCGAGGTGGCCCTCAAGCTGAATGCGCCCGAGGAGAAGAAGGATGTGACCTACTCCAACCCCGAGGAAGCGCTCGAAGCGAGAGCCGCGGCCCCTGCTGCTGCAGCATCTGCGGTGCGTGCGGGGATGCCGCAGCAGCCGAAGGCAGCTCCGTCGAAGGCGAAGACGGTCGTCAAGGACAAGGAGGACCCGTTCGCTGATGTCGGGCGCAACGACCCTTGCCCGTGCGGCAGCGGATTGAAGTTCAAGAAGTGCCATGGCAAATAGGGAGATAGAGGCCGCCTCAGCGCGGCTTGCAGACGCACGCGAGTACCTGAAGGTGGATGCGCTCCGCGAGGAGGCATCGGCCCTCGATGCCAGGATGGCAGAACCTGGATTCTGGGACGCGCCCGAGGAGGCGCAGAAGGTGTCCAAGGAAGCCTCCGACATCAAGGACACCATCGCCGAGTTCGAGGCAGCTGCGGGCAAGCTCGATGATGCCATGGCAGCAGCGGAGCTCGCGGAGGAGGACGAGGCGTTCGCTGACGAATACGAGCAGGGGATGGCTGAGCTTGGGCGCATGCTGGATGCGCTGGAGGTGTCCTCCTGGTTCTCGGGCCGCTTCGATCGGGGCGGTGCCATCCTCTCCATCAACCCCGGACAGGGTGGCCTGGAGGCGCAGGACTGGACCGAGATGCTCTACCGGATGTATCGGCACTACGCTGAGGACAAGGGCTGGAAGGTGACCGTGCTCGACCTGGTGCCCGGCGAGGGCATCGGGCTCGACAAGGCCACCATCCAAGTGGAGGGCAAGAACGCATTCGGCATGCTCGCTAGCGAGGCAGGCGTGCACCGGCTCGTGCGCATATCGCCGACCGATGACAAGAAGCGCCGCCACACCACGTTCGCGGGCGTGGAGGTGCTGCCCATCCTCCCCGATGACATCGAGGTGGAGCTGAATCCGGCGGACGTGCGCGTGGACGTGTATCGCTCCAGCGGTCCGGGCGGGCAGTGCGTGAACACCACCGATTCCGCGGTGCGCCTCACCCACCTCCCCACGGGCATCGTCGTCACCTGCCAGAACGAGAAGAGCCAGCTCCAGAACAAGGAAGCGGCATTCCGCGTCCTCAAGGCGAAGCTCTACGAGATCGAGGAGCAGAAGCGCCAGGCAGAGATAGATGGCCTGCGCGGGGACAAGATGGACAATTCCTTCGGGAGCCAGATCAGGAACTACGTGCTGTATCCCTATCAGCTGGTGAAGGACACGCGCACGGGCATCGAGACGGGCAACGTGGATGCGGTGCTGGATGGGGACCTCGAGGAGTTCGTCATCGGCTACCACAAATGGAAGGCCACCTCCTAGCGCATCATGGTCGCGCATTGCGCGATATCGCCGTTTCAGCGCTGACGGGCGATCCGTTTCGGATAGAATCTCATCATATTCTTCTTCCCACGAGCCATGAGGGGTTGCTTTGGATATGCAAGACCTTGAGATGCGCGCATCAGCCATGCGCGAAGACATCGTCTCCATGATCGCGGAGGCGGGAAGCGGGCACCCGGGCGGGTCGCTCTCGTGCGCGGACATCCTCTGCGCGCTGTACTTCGGGGGCGTGATGGACCACGACCCCGGATTCCCTGGATCGCCTTCGCGCGATCGCTTCATCCTGTCGAAGGGGCATGCCGCACCTGCGCTCTATGCGGCGCTCGCGCATGCGGGATACCTTCCGCGCGAGGAGCTCAAGACCTTGAGGAAGATGGGGAGCCGCTTGCAAGGGCATCCCGACATGCATCTTCTGGAGGGGGTGGAGGCATCCACCGGCTCCTTGGGGCAAGGGCTCTCGATCGCCTGCGGGATGGCGCTCGGCCTTCGCATGGATGGGATCGCATCCACCACCTTCGTGCTCCTGGGCGACGGCGAATGCCAGGAGGGCCAGGTCTGGGAAGCAGCCATGTATGCCGCTCATATGGGCTTGGACAACATCGTGGCCATCGTCGATCACAACGGCTTGCAGATAGATGGTCATGTGACGGAGGTCTGCAATCCTGAGAGCATCGGAGACAAGTTCGCCGCGTTCGGCTGGGATGTGGTCCAGGTGGACGGGCATGACATGGCCTCTCTCGTGACCACCCTCACCGAGGCGAAGCAGACCCGTCAAGGCCGTCCGAAGCTCGTCGTCGCCGAGACCATCAAGGGTCGGGGCGTCTCCTTCATGGAGGGTCAGGCCGGCTGGCACGGGAAGGCGACGAATGCAGAGCAGACGGCATGCGCGCTCGAAGAGATAAGAGCGGCTCGGGAAGAGAGGATCCGCTCATGATCATGTTCGCAAACGAAGAGGAGCGTGCGAAGAAGCTCGCGACCCGTGCAGCCTATGGTCCCACGCTCGCCGAGCTGGCCGATGCGGGATACCCGGTCGTCGCGGTGGATGCGGACCTGTCCGGTTCCACCACCATCGCCAAGTTCGCTGCTTCGAGCGAGGAGAACGCTCACCGTGCATTCAATGTGGGCATAGCCGAGCAGAACATGACGGATGTGGCTGCGGGATTGGCCCTCACGGGCAAGATCGCCTACACCGGCTCGTTCGCGGTGTTCGGGTGCGGGCGCGCGTATGACCAGATCAGGAACACCGTGTGCTATGCGAACCTGAACGTCAAGATCTGCCCTACGCATGCAGGCATCTCCGTGGGGCCTGACGGCGGGACCCATCAGATGTTGGAGGACATCTCCCTCATGCGGGGGCTCCCCAACATGAAGGTGCTCGTGCCTGCCGACCATGCGGCTGCGGCGTCCGCCATCCGGCTTGCAGCGCAGACGGATGGCCCGGTCTATGTCCGCATGGGGCGCGCATCCGTCCCCTGCGTGTACGCCGAGGGCGTCCAGCTGGAAGTGGGGCGTGCCTACGTGCTCCGGGAGGGGAGCGACGTCACCATCGTCGCATGCGGTGTCGAGATAAAGGAAGCGCTGGAGGCAGCGGAGGCGCTGGAGGGCGTTGGCATCAGCGCTGAGGTCATCGACGCCTTCTCCGTGAAGCCCCTCGATGCTGATACCATCCTCGCCTCCGTTCGGAAGACGGGGTGCGTGGTGGTGGCCGAGGAGCACTCGGTCATGGGAGGCTTGGGCGATGCGGTCGCGAACCTGCTCGCGCGCGAGCATCCGGCTCCCTGCGAGTTCGTGGGCGTGCAGGACCGCTTCGGCAAATCAGGTGCGTTCGAGGAGCTCATGAGCGCATTCGGATTGGATGCGCCTGCCATCGTGGATGCGGCTCGGCGCGCGCATGAGCGCACGGCTTCCGCATAACTGCTAGAATAGGCAAGTTACAGTAATCGAAGTCAATCGATACGGAGCACACACTGTGGCTATAGACAGATCGCGAACCGCGGTGCCCCAGGGCGCGCATCGAGCGGCTCACGGGGGGCACGCAGCCCAAGGCGGCCGCTCCCGGAATCGGGCTCAGCTCACCAATCAGCTGACGCAGACCCTTCCCGAGTTGGATGTAGAGGCCACCCGCGCCCAGCTGGGACAACCGGTCATCACATTCGACCATGTGACGAAGATCTACCCGGCTCAGCCGAACAAGCCTGCTCTCTCTGATGTATCGCTCCAGATATATGCGGGAGAGTTCCTGTTCCTCGTCGGGCATTCCGGCTCGGGCAAATCCACGTTCATCAAGCTCTTGACGCGTGAGATCAAGGCCACGCAGGGCCACATCTACGTTGCGGATGAGGAGCTCTCCTCCATGCGCAACTGGCGCGTGCCCTATCTCAGGCGCAACATCGGGTGCGTCTTCCAGGACTTCAAGCTGCTCCCGTCCAAGACCGTGTTCGAGAACGTGGCATTCGCGCTCGAGGTCATCGGCAAGAGCAAGCATGTCGTGAAGACCCAGGTGCCCGAGGTGCTGCGTCTGGTCGGCCTGCAGGAGAAGTTCGGGAAGCTCCCCGATCAGCTCTCCGGGGGCGAGCAGCAGCGCGTGTCCATCGCACGCGCCATCGTGAACCGCCCACCGCTGCTCATCTGCGACGAGCCCACGGGCAACCTGGACCCGCAGACCTCGCGCGGCATCATGGACCTCTTGGAGCGCATCAACAGGACGGGCACCACCGTTCTCGTCGCCACCCATGACCGCGAGATGGTGGATAACATGCGCCGTCGCGTCATCGCGCTGGAGCGCGGGCATCTCACGCGCGACCAGGATAGGGGGGTGTACGGATTCGATGTCTAGCATCGGCTATTTCTTCAAGGAGTCCCTTCAGGGCTTCGCACGGAACCTGTCCACGGCTCTGGGATCGATCATCACCATCTTCCTGTCGCTGTTGATCATCGGCGTGTTCTTCGTCGCTGGCTCCATGCTGAACAACCTCATGACCTCCGTTGAGAGCGAGGTCACCATCACCGCCTACGTGGCCGATGATGCGCCTGAGGAGGACATCCAGAAGGTGATGTCCGACATCTCCGGCATGGGGGATGTCGCTCAGGTGTCGTTCACCACCAAGGAGCAGGCGCTGGAGAACTTCTCCAACTCCATGACCTCTAATCCGGAGATCATCGAGCAGCTTGATGGCACCAACCCGCTGCCGGCCTCCATCGACATCGAGCTGCGCGACCCGCAATCGGTCGAGTCCGTGGCAGCTGCAGTGGAGTCCAATGGCGACTACGTGAAGATATCCGAGGACCCAGAGGACCCGGGTGACTCCATCAAGTACGGGCAGGGCACCGTCGAGAGGCTCTTCCAGCTGACGAACTACATCCGCTACATCGGCATCGCGCTCATCGTGCTGCTGATCTTCATCGCACTCGTGTTCATCAACAATACCATCCGCTTGGCCATCCTCGCGCGCCGCAAGGAGATCGCTATCATGCGCTTGGTAGGCGCGTCCAACGGGTTCATCCGCGGGCCCTTCCTCATGGAAGGTGCGCTGCACGCCCTGATCGGGTCCGTGCTGGCTGTCATCGTCATACAGCTGCTCCGCATGTTCGCGCTCCCGCAGCTGGAGAACGCCATCCGCTTCCTGGACTTCTCGGTCCCTGACATGACCTATGTCATGATCTACGCGGGCCTGATCGTCGCTGGCATCATCATCGGCTTGATCGGCTCCGCCATCGCCATGCGTCGCTACCTCAAGGTCTAGCCTGGCGCACGGGGCCATAGGCAGCAGAGCAGAATGGGTGCATCCAGGCGCAATAGCACGGCGAATGCCAAGAAGGTGACGGCATCCATCAGAGAGCACGCTCGCAATAGGAGGATCGCGGGCGTGCTCATCATGTTCATCGTGGTCGTCATCGCCTTCGTCTGCGGCTTCGCGCTGAGGTCGAACGTGCAGCTGACGGAGCTGTTGGGATTCAGCGTGGGGAGCGAGACCGCTGCCACCGGCAAGACCACGAAGCAAGCCAAGACCACCTACGATGCCATCTCCGCGCGCGTGGATGAGGTGGAGGACATCCTGGGCACCTACAGCATGGATGACGTCGATCTGCCGCGCGCAACAGACTCCATGCTCGCGGACCTCATGAAGGCCACGGGAGACCCGTATGCGGAATACTATGACCAGCAGCGCTACGAGAGCTACATCAAGGAATCCGTCAGCAACGGATACAAGGGCATCGGCGTCTTGTTCGGAGACTACAACGGACGCGCGTATGCCATAGATGTGCTCGCTGGCTCGGAGGCGCAGGCGAAGGGCGTGATGAAGGGTGACTTCATCGAGGCCATCAACGGGGATTCGGAGCATACCTGGTCAGCATCGGAGGTCATCGGGGCGCTGGGGAAGCTGGAGGGCGAGGATGTCGTCGTCACCTGGATGCGACCCATCAGCATGGATGCCGATGCCGGCACCGAGTTCGCCACGACGCTGGAGTGCCGCGAATACGATGCGGTGAACGTGGAGAGCAGCATGGTGGGCGAGGATGTGGGCTATATCCGACTGCGCCAGATCACCTCGAATGCCACTGAGCTGGTCAAGCGGGCGGTCATGGACCTGGCATCGCAGGGCGCGCAGGCCTACGTGCTGGACATCCGCGACAACCCGGGCGGGTACCTCACGCAATCGCTCGACACCGCCAGCCTGTTCGTGCCCTCGGGCACGCTCGTCGGCATAGAGACGCTCGATGGCGTGAACACGCGTGCGGCAAGCGGTGCCACCATCACCACGCTCCCGCTCGTCGTGCTGGTCAATGGATACACCTCCTCTGCCGCCGAGGTCCTTGCAGCTGCCTTGCAGGACAACCAGCGCGCCACCACGGTGGGGCAGACCACCATGGGGAAGGGCTCGGTGCAGGTGGTGCGCGAGCTCACCTTCGGTGGGGCCATCCGCTATACCGCGGCCTATTACCTGACGCCGACGGGCCGGCAGATCAATGGGAATGGCATCACGCCTGAGCTCATCGTGGGCGCTGCGGGGGATGATGATACGCAGCTGCTCGTCTCGATAGACACGGCACGCTCCCTGATCGGGGAGCAGTAGGGTCATGGGCGCGAAGCGATCGCGCCGCAGGCGAGGCGCCACGCGATGCAAGCCCAAGGCCCATGCACGCGGGACCATAGAGGTCAACCCGCGCGGATTCGCCTTCGTCAAGACCTCTGCAGGCGAGTTCTTCATCCCGCGCTCCAAGACGGCAGGGGCCTTCGACGGGGATGTGGTGGAAGTCGCGCCCACGAAGCGCGAGGGCTCGCGCTCTTATCGAGAGAAGCGCGACCGAGAAGCGAGCGGGAACCGCCAGGAGGGGCGCGTCGTCAACATCATCGAGCGCGCTCACGGGAGCATCGTGGGTCGCTATGACCTGGTCGAGCCCTTCGGCATCGTGGTGCCGCTCGATCCACGCATCCCACACGACATCTTCACGCGCGCGGCGGACTCTCCTGACATCGCCGATGGGAGCATCGTGCGCGTTGCCATCACGGAGTATCCGACGAAGAGGACGGCGGCCACGGGCGTCGTGGAGGAGGTCATCGGAGATGCAGAGGATGCGAGCCTGCTCATAGAGCAGATCATCGCCTCGCATAAGCTCCCGGTGAGCTTCTCCGAGCGTGCGCTCGAGCAGGCGCAGGTGGGCGACCCTGGCATCGCAGATGCCCTGGCAGATGGATATGCGGACGTGCGCGAGCGGTTCACCTTCACGATCGATCCGACCGACGCGCGGGATTTCGATGATGCGCTCTCCGTCGATGCGGTGTCGGGGATGGAGGGTGCTCCTGCGGGTGCCGTGCTCAGGCTCGGCGTGCATATCGCGGATGTCTCGCGCTATGTTGCCTATGGGAGCGCGCTCGATCTGGAGGCGCGCGAGCGCGCGACGAGCGTGTATCTGCCCGATCGCGTGATCCCCATGCTGCCCGAGCAGCTCTCATGCGGGATATGCTCGCTGAATCCGGGAGTCGATAGGCTCTGCATGATGGTGGACATGTATCTGGATGAGCGCTTCTCCCTCGTGTCCTATGAGATCAGCCCTGCTGTCATGAGGAGCGACGTGCGCTTGGATTATGGGCAGGCGCTCGCTCTCTTGGAGGGGCGCACCTCAGATGCGGGCGTGCCGCACGAGCTCGTGCCCACCTTGGAGGAGAAGCTCAGATGCGCGCATGCGATCGCTCGCGCGCGGCTTGCCGCACGAGAGAGGACAGGTGGGCTCGACTTCCAGACGCGCGAGGCGAAGATCGTGCTGGATGCCGCGGGAGATCCGGTGGATGTGGAGGTGCGCGAGAAGACGGACTCCACGATGCTCATCGAGGAGGCGATGATATTCGCCAACGAGGTGGTTGCTCGCCATTTGGATGAGCGGGAGTATCCGTGCGCCTTCCGCAACCATGAGCCTCCGCCTGCTGATGGCATCGCGGGCCTGATCCCCGTGCTCCAAGAGTTCACGTGGTTCACGCGCGACATGTCGCGCAGGCTCTCCGTGGCCGATCCCTATGCCGTGCAAGAAGTGCTCTCAGCAGTGGAGGGGTGCGCTGAGGAGGCACTCGTCTCCACCATGCTGCTCCGGTGCATGTCGCGTGCGGTCTATGGGATGGATCGGCTCGGGCACTACGGGCTGGGCCTTGACGAGTACTGTCATTTCACGAGCCCCATCCGTCGCTATCCCGACCTCATGGTGCATCGCGCCCTCAAGTGCGCGCACCGTCGCGACCAGCGCACCGCAGCTTCGATGAGAGATCAGATGCGCACCTCCTGCGAGCATTGCTCCACCAAGGAGCGCGATGCGGAGGCTGCCTCCATGGATGCCACGCGTGCGCTCATGTGCATCTACATGGCACAGCGCATCGGCCATACCTTCACGGCCACCATCTCAGGGGTCGTGAGCTACGGGCTGTACGTGCAGCTCGAGAACTGCGCAGAGGGGTTCGTGCCCGTCCGCAGCTTGGGAGATGAGTACTTCTCGTTCGATCCGGTCCGCTATGCGCTCACCGGCGTGGATAGCGGTCGGTCCTTCCGGCTGGGGGATCAGGTCACCGTGCGCTTGACCGCCTCTGAGCCCCTGCTCTCGCGTCTCACGTTCGCGCTCGCGTGATGCAGGGGATATAATGCTGTCCCATCGTCATGGATGAAAGGAAGCAAGAACGTGGCTACGGTATCTACAGCTGATTTCCGCAACGGGATGTGCATAGTCAACAACGGCAAGATGTGCACTATCGTCGAGTTCCAGCACGTGAAGCCTGGCAAGGGCGGCGCATTCGTGCGCACGAAGCTCAAGGACATCAAGAGCGGGCGCGTGGTGGACTACACCTTCAACTCGGGCACCAAGTTCGACTCGGTCCGCCTTGAGACCAAGAAGATGCAGTACCTCTACAACGATGGTGCTGACTTCAACTTCATGGACAACGACACCTTCGAGCAGATGGCCATCCCGGCAGCCACCGTGGGCGAAGCCTCCAAGTGGCTCAAGGAGAACGATGAGGCATCGCTTCTGTACGCAGGGGATGAGCTCATCTCCATCGAGCCTCCCATGTTCGTCGAGCTCGAGGTCACGCACACCGAGCCTGGCTTCAAGGGAGACACGGCCACCAGCACCACGAAGCCGGCTACCCTTGAGACGGGCATCGAGGTGCAGGTCCCCACGTTCATCGAGATCGGCGACGTGCTCCAGATGGACACGCGCGACGGACGCTTCATCAAGCGCGTCTAGTCAGCAGGCTGCAAGCCTGGTGATGGACTGACGAGGGCCGCAGCTCATGCTGCGGCCTTTTTGCATGCAAGGACAGGGAGCGCACCGGCGAGCCTGCGCCTGCTCGCATGCTGCCTTGCAGGGATGCGTGGCAGGGCGCAGGTATGGTGGCTTTGCGGTCGTGGCCGAATGGTCATGAGAGGGGGTGCGCATGCGCATGCCTTTCCTCTATAATGAGACGTTCGAAAACAAGGACTTTGATACGCATATAAGGAGGTGCGCCTATGGCCAGACTTCAGATCATGGATACCACGATCCGCGACGGCCAGCAGAGCCTTTGGGCCACGCGCATGCAGATAGGCGAGATGCTTCCCATACTTCCCAAGATGGATAAGGTGGGGTATTGGGCGATCGAGGCATGGGGTGGAGCCACATTCGACTCCTGCCTGCGCTTCTTGGATGAGAATCCGTGGGAGCGTCTGCGCTCGATCAAGGCGAACACGCCGAACACGCCGCTCTCCATGCTCTCGCGTGGGCAGAATCTGGTGGGGTACAAGCACTACTCCCGCGACATCGTGTTCCATTTCATCGAGGCTGCGCATCGCAACGGCATCGAAGTGTTCCGCGTATTCGACGCGCTGAACGACATCCGCAACGTGGTGGACAACGCTGAGGCCATCAAGGCATGCGGAGCTCACTTCGAAGGCGCCATCTCATACACGGTCTCGCCCGTGCATACGCTCGACAGCTTCCTGGAATACGGGCAGGCGCTGAAGGACCTCGGCGCTGACAGCATCGCCATCAAGGACATGGCGGGCATGCTCACGCCGTATCGGACCGAGCGCATGGTGAAGGCGTTCAACGCCGAGATCGGGCTTCCCGTCCACATCCACTGCCACTATGTCGGCGGCATGGCTCCGGCGAACATCATCAAGGCGGCTGAGGCGGGCGCATCCATCGCTGATACGGCTCACGCGCCGCTCGCATTCGGCAACTCGCACCCTGCCGTCGAGATGATCGTCGCGGCCTTCCAGGAGAGCCGCTATGACACAGGGCTCGACCTCGACCTCCTGTTCGAGATCTCCGAATACTGGGAGGAGATGCGCAAGCGCGGGCATTACAAGCGCGGCGTCTCCTCGCTCACGCATATGAAGGTGTACTCGCATCAGGTCCCGGGTGGCATGATGTCGAACCTGATGAGCCAGCTCGAGGTGCAGAAGGCGGCCGACCGCCTGCCTGAGGTCATGGCTGAGATACCGAAGGTGCGCGCGGAGGTGGGATACCCGCCGCTCGTCACGCCGCTCTCTCAGATCGTCGGCACGCAGGCTGTGTTCAACGTGCTCACGGGCAAGCGCTGGAGCGTCATCAGCAAGGAGATGAAGGACTACATCTGCGGCTTCTACGGGAAGGCTCCCGGTCGGATGGATCCCGCTATCGTGGCGAAGGTCACGGATGGCCAGGAGATACTCGATCCGAACGTGGCGCCCGGCACGCTGGTCACCACCACCTATGAAGAGGTCGCTGAGGAGATCGGGGACCTGGCGCACAGCGAGGAGGACGTGCTGATGTACGCGCTCTTCCCCAATGAGGCGCGCACATACTTGAGCAAGCATCGCACTTCAGAGAAGGTCGACTTCATGCTGGAGCAGGAGTCGTCGGGCACCAAGGAGGACGATTACGTGGACATCAATCAGATCAGGCAGCTTGCCGAGCTCGTTCAGGAGAGCGGGATCGGGGAGATCGTCGTCGAGGAAGAGGGCGTGCGCGTAGCCATCCGCATGCCGGGCGAGCACGGGGATGCCCCAGCGGCTCCCACCGCCTCAGCTGCACCGGCCGCGCAGGCTGCGGCTCCTGCAGCAGCTCCTGCCGCAAGCGCTGCTCCTGCAGCTGATGAGCGCCCGGCGACCTGGTACGCCGTCACGGCTCCCATGGTGGGCACGTTCTACGAGGCACCGGCTCCGGGCGAGCCGCCCTTCGTCAAGGTGGGCGACGAGGTGGCTGCAGGGGAGACGCTCTGCATCGTCGAGGCCATGAAGCTCATGAACGAGATCACGGCCGAGGAGATGGGCACCGTGCGCGAGGTCTGCCTGGACGATGCCACGCCCGTTGAGTTCGGCACCGTGCTCTTCTACATCGAGCCGCACGAGAAGATCCAGACCGTTCCGCCGGAGCAGGCATGATGTTCGAGAAGATCCTCGTAGCCAACCGGGGCGAGGTGGCGTTGCGCGTGATGCGCGCGGCACGGGAGCTCGGGGTCAAGACGGTCGCCGTCTACTCCACCGAGGATGCCGACACGCTGCCCGTTCGCTATGCGGATGAGGCTGTTTGCATCGGACCTGCTCCCTCTGCGCAGAGCTACCTCCAGATGGGCAACATCATCGAAGCTGCCAGGATGACCGGCGCTGAGGCCATCCATCCAGGCTATGGCTTCCTCGCTGAGAACGCTGAGTTCGCCCGGGCCTGCGCTGAGAACGACATCGTGTTCATCGGGCCTTCTGCTGAATGCATCGAGAAGATGGGCGACAAGGCCACGGCCCGCAAGACCATGGCGGCGTGCGGCGTGCCCACGGTCCCCGGCTCGGATGGGCTCTGCGACACCGTGGAAGAGGCGCGCAGCTTCGCTGAGCGCGTGGGATACCCGGTCCTCATCAAGGCCACGGCAGGTGGCGGCGGCAAGGGCATGCGCGAGGCGCATTCTCCCGAGGAGCTGGAGAGCCAGTATCAAGCAGCGCGGACCGAGGCAGGTGCGGCATTCGGCGATGACGG
The DNA here is from genome assembly GCA_910589125.1 of uncultured Eggerthellaceae bacterium. Lineage (GTDB taxonomy): Bacteria > Actinomycetota > Coriobacteriia > Coriobacteriales > Eggerthellaceae > MGBC163016. The sequence goes on along the minus strand of CAJURX010000001.1, from coordinate 117,124 downwards.
CGTGTACCTGGAGAAGCTCGTGATGCGCCCACGCCATGTGGAGATACAGGTGCTGGCCGATGATTTCGACAACAGGATCGCGCTCTGCGAGCGCGACTGCTCCATCCAGCGTCGCCATCAGAAGCTCATAGAGGAGGCGCCCTCGCCCGCGCTCGATGAGGAGACGCGCAGGTCAATGGGCGTGGCTGCGATCCGTGCGGTCCGCGCGGTGGACTATCGCAATGCGGGCACCATCGAATTCCTCTTGGACGAGCGTGGGGACTTCTACTTCATGGAGATGAACACCCGCGTGCAGGTGGAGCATCCCGTCACCGAGATGATCACCGACACGGACATCATCAAGGAGCAGATCAGGATCGCTGCAGGCGAGCCCATCAGCTGTGCCGAGCGCGCGCCGTTCTCGCCAGAGGGGCACGCGATCGAGATGCGCATCAATGCTGAGGATCCGGCGCACTCCTTCAGACCGTCGCCGGGCACGGTGACGCGCTTCCGCCTGCCGGGTGGTCCGGGCGTGCGCGTGGAGACCTTCATCGAAGAGGGCTCCAAGGTGTCCCCGTACTACGATTCGCTCCTTGCGAAGCTCATCGTGCATGGGCAGGATAGGGAAGAGGCCATCGCGCGTGCCAAGCGTGCGCTCGATGAGTTCGAGATAGAGGGGCTCTTCACCACCATCCCCTTCCATAAGCGCGTGCTCGAAGATGAGGCGTTCGTGGCGGGAGAGGCCACGACCGATTTCATAGAGACCCAGATGGGAGATTTGCTATGACGGATTCCGTGCATGCTCAGAACATGACCCTGGCTCCTGGTGTCGTGGATACCATCATCTCCATCACCGCATCAGAGACCGATGGTGTGGCGCGCATCGGCTCGCCCATGTCATCTGGCATCCGAGCCATGTTCACCGCTGGTCCTTCGACCTCTGGGATAGAGACCACGCGCGATGAGGACGGCAAGCTCCAGGTCGTGCTCCACGTGACCGTCTATTACGGATACGTGCTGCCTGACCTTGCTGAGAAGCTGCGCCAGTCCATCGCGGAAGCGCTCCTCGTGCAGGTTGGCGTGGAGGTCAGCAGCGTGGACATCTTCATCGACGGCATCCAGTTCAAGTCCCAAGCCTGACGGCCATGGCGCATAAGCATGAAAGGACGGGTGCTCGCCGCGCGGCGGCCCAGGTCCTCTATTCCGCATCCATCCGAGGGGTGAGCGCATCCGAGCTGCTGGAGTCCAATCTCATGGACTGCTTGGAAGCGCCGCTGTCTGATTATTCCCTGAAGCTGATCGAGGGCGTGGAGGGCAATGCGAGCCAGATCGACGCCATCATCACCGATGCAGCCAAGAACTGGACGCTCGACCGCATGCCGGTCATGGATGTCGTCATCACGCGCATCGCGCTGTTCGAGATGCTCTATGTCGATGACGTTCCTGTGTCGGTATCCATCAATGAGGCCGTGGAGCTTGCAAAGCGCTTCGGGGGAGAGGATGATTCCCCCAAGTTCGTGAACGGCATGCTTGGAAGCGTCGCGCGCCACATGGAAGTCGAAGAGGCTACTGTGGCAGCAGATGCCCCCGTGGTCGTTCCTGCTTCGTGATCGGAGGTGCTCTTCTGTGGATGCGATGACATTCGATGAGTCGAAGGCTCGGTTGGAGGAGATCGCCGATATGGTCGAGGACCCTGAGATCTCCCTTGACGATGCGCTCAAGCTCTATGAGGAGGCCGTGAGGATCGGGCTCCATGCGTGCGATGTCAGCGAGCAGGATATCCTGGGCACCGATGAGGCGCGATCGCCCGCTGAAGCCGAGGCATCAGGTGACGCAGAGGCGACAGCGGAGATGGGGGATGGCGTTGCATCATCCATTCCGTCAGAGGCTGATGCTCCCGTTGCTGAGGGCATCCCTGATGATGCTCTTCTCGTGATCGAAGATGCCGAAGCATAGCGGACGCATACTGGATTGCATCTCCTCGCCTCGGGACTTGCATCTCCTGAGCATCGAGGAGCTGGAGATCCTTGCTGGTGAGATACGCGAGCAGATCGTGGCCACCACTTCCAAGACGGGCGGTCATGTCGCCTCGTCTCTGGGCGCCGTTGAGATCATCTTGGCATGCCACAGCGTGTTGGATGCGCCGAAGGACAAGATCGTCTTCGACGTAGGACATCAATCATACGCGCATAAGCTGGTGACAGGACGTCTCGGAGCATTCGACACGCTCCGGAAGCATGATGGCATCTCAGGCTTCCCGAAGCCGAGCGAGAGCCCCTTCGATACGCATCCGTCTGGCCATGCATCCGATTCGCTCTCCGTGGCATCCGGCTTCGCCAAGGCGAAGCTCTTGACGGGTGGTGACGAGCGCGTCGTTGCCATCATCGGGGATGCGGCCCTCGGCGGCGGCATGGCCTTCGAGGCTCTGAATTACATCGGCAGCCAACAGTTGCCCATGGTCATCATCCTGAACGACAACGAGATGTCCATCTCGCGCAACGTGGGTGCGCTCATGCGGCATCTGGGGAACATGCGCTCCACGTCTGGCTATCGCAATGCGCGCGACTTCCTCCAGGAGCGGATGGAGAGCGGTGGGCGCATGAGCAATGCGTTCGTGGAGTTCGGCAAGCGCGTCAAGGAATCCACAAAGCATATGTTCATCCCAGAATCCATGATCTACGAGCAGTTGGGGATCGTCTGCACGCCGCCCATCGATGGGCAGAGCATCACGGAGCTCCGTGAGATGCTGGAGCTCTTGCTTCCCATGGATTGCCCCGTGCTCATGCATGTGGTCACGAAGAAGGGGGCTGGGTTCAAGCCGGCAGAAGACGACCCGGTGCGATTCCATGGCATCGGCCCCTACAATCCCGAGACGGGCGAGGCGTACATGGCACCCTCTCCGGGACCGAAGTACACGAGCGTGTTCGGGCGCGCTCTGGTCGCTGAGGCTCGCTCGGATGAGTGTATCGTGGCCATCACCGCCGCCATGGAGGATGGCACGGGGCTCAAGGCGTTCCACGAGGCGTTCCCTGACAGGTTCATCGATGTGGGCATCGCTGAGGAGCAGGCTGTGGGCGTAGCCTCGGGCCTTGCTGCCGCGGGGATGAAGCCGGTGGTGGCGCTGTATTCGACCTTCATGCAGCGCGCGTTCGATCAGGCCATCGCAGATGTCGCGCTTCCCGATCGGGATGTCGTGTTCGCGCTGGACCGTGCGGGACTGGTGGGCGATGATGGCCCCACGCACCATGGCGCCTTCGATATCTCCTACATGCGACTGATCCCGCACATGCGCATCCTCTGCCCATCCGGTGCCAATGAGCTGACGAGCGCCCTGCATACCGCGCTCGCCCTCGGTGGGCCGGTTGCCATCAGGTATCCCCGTGGGTGCGCTGATGGACCCGAGACGGGAGATGCGCAGCTCTTGGAGGTCGGGCGTGCGCTCAAGGTGCGAGAAGGCGCGGATGTGGCGCTGCTCGCCTGGGGGCGCCCCGTGCAGACGGCTGTCGTGGCAGCTGAGGAGCTGGCCCGAGAGGGCATATCATGTGCGGTCTATGACATGCGCTGGGCCAAGCCCATCGACCTTGAATCCGTGCGCGAGGCTGCTGCATGCGGTGCGATCGTCACGCTCGAAGAGGGCTCTGTCATAGGAGGCGCTGGCTCGGGCGTGCTCGAGATGCTGGCGGCTGAGGGCCTTGCACCGCGCGTCAAGGTGCTAGGGCTGCCCGATAGCTTCGCCATGCAGGGTGACACGTCGCTCCTCCTGGAAGATGCCGGCTTGGATGTGCGCTCGGTCTGTGAGGCTGTGCGCGACCTCTCGTAGTTGTTGCGAGCTCATGAACGGCAGGCTTCGCGCGCGTTAACACCTTCGCACAGGCGCATTAATTCATCTCAGCTGCTCTTCTGCACCCTCCTCGCTCTGAGACCATCTCGGAGGAACATGGATCCCATAGGGAGGAAGGGGATGAGATGGAGGAGGGCATATCCGCGTTCATGATGGTGTGCGTCATGCTCGTGCTGCTCATGACGCCTGGGCTCGCATTCTTCTATGGTGGCCTGTCAAGGCGGAAGAACGTGGGGAATACGATGATCATGGTATTCGCTGCGATCGGGATAGCTGCCATCACATGGACATCGGTCGGGTGGTCGATCGCGTATGGAGGCAGTGGGAACGACCCGCTGTTCGGCGGCCTCGACCAGCTCCTGCTCATGGGGAGCATGCTGCCTGCGGTGCTGGGGGCTGACGCGCAAGAGGCCGGCGCGTATCCGCGCCTCGTCGATGTGGCGTTCCAGATGGCCTTCTGCATGATAACCACGGCGATCATCACAGGCGGCGTTGCAGGGAGGATGCGATTCGGCGCCGTCATGGCATTCCTATCCCTCTGGACGGTCGTGGTGTACCCGGTCTTGGCGCATATGGTCTGGGGCGGGGAGTCGTCGCTGATCGGCGGTGAGATCGGCGCCCTCGACTTTGCTGGCGGCGATGTCGTCCACATATCCAGCGGCCTCACCGCGCTCATCCTCTGCATCCTCTGCGGCAGGCGCAAGGGCTTCGGTGCCATGAGCTATCGCCCGCATAACGTGCCCTTCGTTGCCTTGGGAGCAGCGCTGCTGTGGTTCGGCTGGTTCGGGTTCAATGCGGGGAGCGCCTTTGCGCCCGATGGGGTCGCTGCGCTCGCGCTCGTGAACACGGTGTGCGCATCCGGTGCGGGCATCGTCTCATGGATGATCGTGGAGCGCATCACTGTCAAGAAGCCAACGCTCATCGGTGCTTGCACAGGGCTCGTGGCTGGCCTTGTGGTCATAACGCCGGCAGCAGGCTTCGTAGAGCCGTGGGCGGCCCTTCTCATGGGGCTCTTGGCTTCTCCTGTTTGCTATCTGGCCATATCGCATGCGAAGAGGTTCATGGGGTATGACGATGCGCTGGACGCCTTCGGCTGTCATTGCGTTGGAGGCATCTTGGGAGGCGTCCTCACGGGCATCTTCTGCGTGCCCGAGCTGTCGTGGACGGGATCAGGTGGCCTCCTCTACACAGGCGATCCTGCGCTTTTGGGTGCGCAGGTGCTCGGCATCGTCGTCACCATCGCATTCGTGGGGGTGTTGGATATCATCATCGGATTGGTCGTGAGAGCATGCTATAAGGGGAGCTTGCGCGTGAGCGATGAGGCTGAGGCGCTCGGGCTTGACATCTCAGAGCATGGCGAATCGGCATATCCGGCCTATATCGGCCTGGACTAGGAGGGAGGACCGCATGAAGAGGATCATCGCCATCGTGCGCCCAGAGAAGATGGAAGCAGTGAAGGATGCCCTGATCGCCATAGAGGTGAGCGGGATGACCATAAGCCAGGTACACGGGTGCGGCAATCAGCATGGATGGAAGGAGCACTATCGGGGGACGGAGGTGCTCTTGAACATGGTACCGAAGGTGAAGATAGAGGTGGTCGTCGAAGATGGGGAAGCAGATGCGGTCGTGGATGCGGTGATGGCCTCTGCGCGCACGGGCGAGGTGGGTGACGGCAAGATATTCGTGAGCCCTGTCGAAGAGGTCATCCGCATCCGCACGGGAGACCGTGGCTTGAGCGCCATCTGATGATGGCCGGTCCTTCCCTTCGCTCGGGAGGGCGCGTCTCCAAGCGTGGTGAAGCGACCGGACGCAGCGCGTGCGCATGTGCCCTTCGCGGTTACAATGGGGGCACGTTGAGGAGGGAGCGTGCCATGTCATCATCCAAGGAATATGTCGAATACATCTTGGAGCAGCTCTCAGATGCGGGTGAGGTGTCCTCGCGCGCGATGATGGGAGAGTACGTGATCTACTTTCGGGATAAGGTCATCGGCGGCGTGTATGATGACCGCTTCCTCGTTAAGCCCACGGTATCCGCCAAGGCAATGCTTTCGCACGCTGAATACCAGCTGCCCTATCAGGGTGCCAAGGAGATGCTCTTGGTGGACGCCATAGAGGACCGTGCGCTCATGGCAGAGCTGCTCCAGGCCATGTATCCTGAGCTCCCAGCTCGCAAGCCCCGCACGAGCAAGAAGAAGGCGTAACGGGTCCTCTTCGCCTGTTGCTTGACGTTGCTCGCTGCGTGCAGCGAAGCCCCATCGAAGCCATGGATGCTGGGACCTTCCTGCGCTCCATGGAAGTCGAGCGGGGGCTCGTCTATGACGATATAGCCCTTTGATGCCATCGCGGGTATCCAGGCCATCCAGCACCCACCCTCACAGGTGGCGGAGGTTCGCTCGGTAGCTGCGCAAGCGCTCCTCTCCGATCCTCGGTATCACCGAATCCAGCGCTTCGATCAGCTGTGCGCGATCCTCAGGCAAGCGCCCCTGCATCATCACGGGGTTGGATGCGCCCATCATGGCGAAGTCAACGGGGATATCCAGGTGCGCGATGAGCTCTCGTATCTCCTCGTACTTCTCCGCTTCGCTCTCCTCTGCCCAACGCCCTGCTCGGATGTCTTGGAAGAGGAGCGAGCTCTCGTAGATCGTGAGCATGTTCGCGCCGATGAACCACGGCTTCGTCTGGTTGCACACCTCAGCTGTCATCCGCGCGCCTTGCACGCCATGGTCCTTTCCGGATATGCCTGCGAGATAGAAGAAGGCATATCTGATACCTGCCGCATCGAGCCGTCGGCATTGCTCGATGATGTCGCTCGATCCGTATCCCTTGTCCATGAACGCGAGCGCTTCGTCGTCCCCGGTCTCCATGCCGATGGTGAGGCCATCGAATCCTGCGCGTGCGAGCGCTTCCAGCTCCTCGTCGGTCTTGCGCGAGATGTCGGTCACGCGCGAGAAGCACCCGATGCTGGAGCATCCGGGGAAGTATCTCTGCACGAGGTCGGCGATGCGCAGCAGATGGTGCGCCTTGAGGCCGAAGGGGTTCGCGCCCGCGAGGAATATGCGCTCTAGGCGGACCTCATCCAATTCGAATAGCCGCTCTTCGGCCTTGCGCAGCGGGTCGTGATACCAGGTCTGCGCTTCGAGCAGGTCCGCTTCGATGTCCTCCAAGGGCGAGGGATGGAACGTGAAGGGCAGCTCCTCGTAGAGCGTGCAGAACCTGCACGCATGGTGGGTGCATCCCGCCGTTGCCTCGATGATGAGCGAGGCCGCCTCATAGGGCGGTCGCCAGATGGTGCCTGTGTAGTGCATCTGCTCCTCCTTGCCTTCGGGTCTATGCCATATAGGATGCATGTGCAGTGCGCAGATCCCTAGTACTGATATCCTTTGGAGGTAGTTGCCAAAAATGCACTATCGGGCGTGACGGGGGCTGATATGGCGGACAACAAGTTCACGGACGAGCGGATGCTGGCGCGCTGCGAATCCATGAGCCGTTTGCAGGCGGTGCTCGGCGGGAAATGGAAGCTGCTCATCCTCTGGTACATCGCCACCTATGAGGTGCAGCGCTTCGGCGAGCTTCTGCGCCGGATGGATGGCATCTCGCAGTCAACGCTCACCAAGCAGCTGCGCGAGCTCGAGGCGGATGGCCTCATCCATCGAGAGGTCTTTCGCGAGGTGCCCCCGCATGTTGAATACACGCTCACGGATACCGGTGCCAGTCTCGTGCCCATCCTGTCTGAGATGGTGCTCTGGAGCCAGCAGCGGCTGTGTGATGGATGAGGCGCGCCGTGTTGTAGAATGTCAGGTTCATGTGAATCACCGGTTCGAAAGGCACCGCGGCGAGCATTGATCCTGCAAGCAGAGCACATAGCGAAATCATTCGGCGGCAGAGAGCTGTTCTCGGGCGCATCGTTTCGGCTGGAAGCCTACGATCGGCTTGCCCTGGTCGGTCCGAACGGTGCGGGCAAGACCACGATGCTCAACATCATATCCGGTGAGGAAGAGGCGGATGAGGGTGCCATCACGCTGGCGAAGGGTGCGCGCGTAGGGTACCTCAAGCAGGAGGCCATCGAGATGGGGGAGCGCCCCATCTTCGAGGAGGTCATCTCCTCCCAAGCTGAGATCTTGGAGATGGAGCAGCGCCTCGCGAAGCTGGAAGCGGAGCTTGGGTCCGACCCGACCGAGAGCGAGCTCGCAGAGCTCGGTCGCATCCGCGATGCCTACGAGATGATGGGTGGCTATAGCCTGGAAGCGAAGGTGCGCGCGGTCCTGTTCGGCATCGGATTCACGGAGGAGGACCTGGGTCGTCTGACCACTGAGTTCTCTGGTGGCTGGCAGATGCGCATCGCGCTCGCGAAGCTCCTCGTGCGCAATCCCGAGGTGCTGCTCCTTGACGAGCCCACCAATCATCTGGATCTGGAATCGGTCAAGTGGCTGGAAGGATTCCTGCGCACCTATGAGGGCACCGTCATCGTGGTGAGCCATGATCGGGCCTTCATGGACGCCATGGTGGACAACGTGGCCGAGATAGCGAATGGCTCGCTCACCATGTACAAGGGCAACTACTCCGCCTATCTCAAGGCGCGGGATGAGCGCATCGAGCGCATGCGCGAGGAGCGCAAGGCTCAACTGGATGAGATGCGCAAGCTGGAGGCATTCATCGAGCGCTTCCGCTACAAGGCTTCCAAGGCCAAGCAGGCGCAAGATCGCGTGGGGAAGCTCGAGCGCTTGAAGGCTGAGCTGATCGAGATACCCGAAGAGAAGAAGGCCATCCGCTTCAACTTCGTGCAGCCTCCGCGCACAGGGGATGAGGTCGTCCGCGTGCGGGGCGTGTCGAAGGCGTTCGACGACAAGCAGGTCTATGACGGGTTGGATCTCACGCTGTATCGTGGCGAGAAGGTGGCGCTCGTGGGTCCCAACGGCGCTGGCAAGTCCACGTTGCTCAAGATGGTGGCAGAGGCCATCTCGCCCGATGCGGGGGAGATCTCGTATGGCGAGCACGTGAGCCTGACCTACTACGCACAGCATCAGCTCGAAGAGCTCACGGGTGGGAACACCGTGTTCGAGGAGCTCGATCGCGTAGCTCCCGGTTGGTCGATCTCGCAGGTGCGCAGCTTGCTCGGCGCATTCCTCTTCAAGGGGGATGACGTGGAGAAGCGCGTGTCCGTGCTCTCGGGTGGCGAGAAGAGCCGCTTGGCGTTGGCGAAGATGCTGGTAGCGCCTACGCCGCTGCTCTGCTTGGACGAGCCCACGAACCACCTCGACATCTCGAGCGCAGATGTGCTCGAGCAGGCATTGCGGCAGTTCGAGGGCACCATCCTCTTGATCACGCATGACCGGCATCTGATAGAGAGCGTTGCGAATCGGGTCATCGAGATAGACAACGGGCAGGTGAGGGATTATCCCGGTGGCTGGGATTACTATCTGTTCAAATCCGGTCAGGCGGCTGAGAGGCAACCGAGCGCGCCCTCTCCGATCGATGAGCTCTTCGATGATGATGCGAAGGAGAGCGCTGGCGCAGATGAGGGCAAGCGTGGGACTACCTTCACGGTGAACCGCATCGACCACGGCACGCGAGCGCGTTCAGGCTCGGCTCCCAAGAGCCGAGAGCAGAAGCGGCTCGAAGCGGAGGCGCGCCAGCGGAGGAGCTCTGCTACGAAGGATGTCAAGCGCAAGCTGGAGACGATAGAGAAGCGCATGGAGCGCGAGGGTGCTCGCATGGATGAGATCATGGCGCTGATGAGCGACCCTGACTTCTACATCAAGGAGGATGCAGCCACCGATGTCATCAAGGAGCACGGCGAGCTCAAGAGCCGGATGGAAGCGGACGAGGCTGCATGGTTGGAGCTCTCGGAGGAGCTTGAGCGCATCTTGGCGGAGGTGGGCGCATGAGCGCAGATGATCTGATGTACTACGCATGCGCCATCATCAGCTTCGTCGTGGCGCTCACCGGGCATGAGGTGGCGCATGGATTGGCTGCCTACAAGCTGGGCGATCCTACGGCGAAGCGCGCTGGCAGGCTGTCGCTGAATCCGCTCAAGCACATCGACCCGTTCGGCACGGTCATCTTGCCGCTTGCGCTCATGGTGCTGCACATGCCCATCTTCGGCTACGCCAAACCGGTGCCGTATGACCCTCGCTACTTCAAGGATCCTCGCAAGGGGGATGCCATCACGGGCTTCGCGGGTCCGGCGGCCAACCTGGCCATGGCGCTCGTCGCAGCGATCATCGCGCACGTCATCTTCGCCTTCGATGCGCGCTTCATCCAAGGGGAGGTGGGCTACTTCATCATGCTCCTCCTGGCTACGTTCACGCTGGTGAACCTCTATCTCATGTTCTTCAATCTGATCCCCATACCTCCCTTGGATGGCTCATCCATCATCGCGGTATTCATCCCTCCGGCATGGCTGCCCAGGTGGTATTCCATCCAGCACTATGCCTTCCCCATCTTCATGATCGCGGTCATCACGCTGCCCTATCTCGTGGGGTTCAACCCGTTCTCGTGGTATCTGGATGTGACCGCTGGCAATGTGGCGAATGCCATCTTCCCCTTCAGGATCTCGTAGGGAGGGAGCATGGCGTACAAGGTCAAGACAGAGGCATTCGAGGGTCCGTTCGACCTGCTGCTCTTCTTGGTCAGCAAGAAGCGCGTGGACATCGGCGCCATCTCCATCGCTGAGATCGCTGACCAGTACCTCGCCGAGGTCTCCCGCATGCGGAGCCTCGATCTGGATGTGGCATCGGATTTCCTCTTGGTGGCATCAACGCTCCTCGAGATGAAGGCGCGCGCTTTGGTGCCGCGTCCGCCCGTGGAGCTGGAGGAGGATGTCGAAGGGTTGCCTCCGGATGCCGCGCGCGAGGTGCTGGCGCAGAAGCTCATCGCCTACAAGCAGTTCAAGAACGCCTCGGAGGAGCTATATTCGCGCTTCTTGGCCGAGGGGCGCATGCATGCGCGTCCCTTCGGGCCGGGCCCCGAGTTCGGTGACCTCATGCCGGATTTCCTGAAAGGCGCGAGCTTGGATGATATGGGGCGCGTGTGCGCTGAGGTGCTCGCGCGGCGCGAGGTGTTCCTGCTGGAGAGCGAGCACATCGCCAGCAAGCCCATACCGGTCGAGACGTTCGTGCGGGGGATACATGAGCGCATCGTGCGCGAGAAGCACCTGTCCTTCAACGAGCTGGTGAGCGAGTCGCGCACGCCAGAGGTCGTCGTGGTCACGTTCCTCGCGGTGCTGGAGCTCTACAAGCGGCAGATGGTGCGCGTGGAGCAGGAGGTCACCTTCGGCGATATCAGCATCACCTACATCGAAGGGTCGGGCGCGCTGTTCATAGAGGATGGAGAGGTCGAATGACGTTCCAAGATGAAGGGTACGTGGAGAGCGCCCTCGAGGCGCTCCTGTTCGTGAGCGATGAGCCCGTAGCAGCGGCGCGCCTAGCTGAGATGCTGGATATGGATGCCGCTTGCGTGACGGAGGCGCTCGAGCGCATGAGGGCGCGCAAGCAGGAAGATGAGTGCGGCGTGCAGCTGCGAGAGGTGGCGGGTGGCTGGCAGCTCGTCACGCACATGAGGCATCATGACCTGATAGAGCGCTATGTCCGCTCATGGGACACGCGGAAGCTCTCCGCTGCGGCCATGGAGACGCTTGCCATCATCGCCTACATGCAGCCTGTCACGCGGGCGCAGGTTTCGGCGGTGCGCGGCGTCACCTCTGACTCATCGATCAGCTCTCTGGTGGAGAAGGGGCTGGTGCGCGAGGCGGGGAGCGCAGATACGCCGGGCAATCCCACGCTCTACGCCACGACGCGCACGTTCTTGGAGAAGTTCGGATTGGCCAGCGTGGATGACATGCCCGACCTTGCTGTGTTCGCTCCGGACGAGGAGACGGAGCGCCTCATCCGCGATCGGCTCTCTGCAACGCGTGATGAGACAGCGCTCACCGATGAGGAGGCGGCGCGGTTGGCAGAGCAGATGCTCTACGATGATGATGCGGATGGTGCGGTGGCAGGCATGATCGCTGCTGAGGTGCTTGCCGAGGCAGAGGATGCGGTGGCTGCATCGACCGATCCCGTTGCGCTCGCGGATGCCGAGGATGACGACGCCGGTCAAGGCGGCACGGATGCTGTCCGCGCGATGATGCGCAAGGCGCTCGAATCCACGGCGGGCGTGGTGGAGAAGATCGACTTCGATTCGCTCGTGTTCGACACCGACGATGAGTGAGGCCCGGCTCCAGAAGCTGCTCGCACGCTCGGGCGCAGGCTCACGGCGCGGATGCGAGCGGATGATCGAGGAGGGCCGCGTCAGCGTGAACGGGCGCATCGCGCAGCTGGGGGAGAAGGCCGACCCAGCGCGGGATGAGATCCGATTGGATGGGGAGCTGCTGGCCGTTGAGGCGCCTTCGGTGGTGCTCGCGCTCAACAAGCCGCGGGGCTATCTGAGCGCCATGAGCGATGACCGCGGCCGGAAGTGCGCGTCTGAGCTGCTTCCCATGGATGCGCATCCCGCGCTCTTCCATGTGGGGCGGCTCGATTGCGATACGAGCGGCCTGCTCCTCTTCACGACCGATGGGGAGCTGGGGCATGCGCTCGCTCATCCATCCCATGAGGTGGTCAAGGAGTATGTGGCTCGGGTGCGCGGGCGCGTTCGGGATGATGAGCTGCGGGCGCTCCGGGAGGGCATCATGCTCGATGATGGCATGACGGCTCCGGCGTTCGCCGAGGTCCTGGATGCGGGAGAATCCTCGCGCGTGCTCATCCGCATCCATGAGGGGCGCAATCGCCAAGTGCGGCGCATGATGGATGCCATCGGGCATCCGGTGCGCGACCTTGAGCGCACGGCCATCGGGTCAGTGCGGCTCGAGGGGCTTGCCGAGGGCGCTTGGAGGGAGCTCTCGCCCGAGGAAGTGGAGAGCCTCTTCCTCGCTGAACCATTACAATAGCTCCACACGATAGAGGAATGACGAAGAGGCTGGCATTGAAAGACGACTCCCAGAAGATGGACGCACCCTTCTCCAACGTAGCCGTAGCGGGCCTTGGGCTGATCGGCTCATCTCTCGCAGGCGCTCTCAAGCGAGCATATCCGGATATCCATCTGTTCGGCGTCGATCCCGATTCCCGAAGCGGGGTCGTGGCGCGGGAGCGTGGCTGGGCTGATGAGGCATCTACGCCCGATGACCCTGCATTCGCCGCCTTCTTGGCCGACCAGGCTGACCTCCTGATCATAGCCACGCCCGTTGCAGCGGTGGATGGCTATCTCAAGCTGATCTCCGAGGTGGGATTCTCGGGCGTGGTCACGGATACCGTCTCCACCAAGTCCCATATCCTGGATTCGGCACGCGACCTGCTCGCGGACAATGCGCGCTACATCCCAGGGCACCCCATGGCGGGATCGGAGGCCAGCGGCATAGATGGCGCGCGCACCGACCTGTTCGAGGGTGCCAACTGGATCCTCTGCCCTGATGGCTCCACTGACCCCGATAGCTTCCAGAAGCTCCATGAGCTGATCTGCGGCATCGATGCCCGCGTGGTGTCGCTGCCCCGTGAGGACCATGACCGCGCCGTTGCCGTGGTGAGCCATGTGCCGCACATGGTGGCCTCCTCGCTCATGCGCTTGGCGCTCGACCATGCGGACGCGAACAACGCGCTCATGCGCTTGGCGGCGGGCGGCTTCAAGGACACCACGCGCGTGGCAGCAGGCTCTCCGGAGCTATGGTGCGGCATCGCCTTCGACAACGCCGATGCGCTCGCGAGCGGCCTGCATGAGATGGAGGACATCATCTCGTCGTATGCGCGCGCGATAGAGGAGCGCGACGCTCAAGGCTTGAAGGAGCTCTTGCGGATCTCAGCCGATGCGAGGCAGGCGCTCCCTGCGCAGTGGGTGCCCGGTTCGGACAAGCTGCTGGAGGTCCGCATCCCGATGATCAACCGCACGGGCGTGGTGGCAGAGGTGACCACCATCGCGAGCTCGGTCGGGTGCAACATACAATCCATCGAGATAGACCATCTCTCAGAGGGCAACGCCGTGCTCTCCCTCATGCTCACCGACGAAGGGGACATCGGGCAGCTCTCATTCCAGCTCATAGACGCAGGGTATACTGTTTCTTTCAGACCGATCGAGCCGAAGGAGCATGCTCATGTCTGATGAATGCACCATCATAGAGCCGCTCGCATCCCCGCTTGCAGGGCATGTGCGGGTGCCGGGTGATAAGTCCATCTCTCATCGCGCGGTGCTGTTCGCCGCCATGGCTGAGGGCACATCCAAGCTCACCGGCGTCCTCGACTCCGAGGACGTGCGCTCCTCCATCTGCGCTGTGAGGGAGCTGGGCGCACAGGTGGAGCTGGATGTGGATGATGGTGGTGCATTCGCTGGCCAGGTCACTGGCTGGGGCGCTGCAGGTCCCGTGCAGCCCGAAGGTCCCATCGATTGCGGGAACTCGGGCACGACCGCGCGCTTGCTGATGGGGATGCTCGCTCCTTGGGAGGTCGAGGTCACCATCACCGGGGACGAGTCGCTCTGCCGCCGTCCCATGCGTCGCAACACCGCACCGCTCATGAAGATGGGCGTGCAGTTCAAGCCGGCCGAGGCCGACCATCTTCCCATCACGGAGGTGGGCAATCCGAACCTGCGCGCCATCTCCTATGACGCGCCCATGGCATCAGCGCAGCTCAAGACCGCCGTGCTCATGGCGGGCGTCTATGCGAAGGGCACGACCACCCTGAACGAGCCAGCCCCTTCCCGCAACCATACCGAGCTGATGCTGCCTGAGTTCGGCGTTCCCACTACGGCGGGCACGCGCGTGGCAACGGTCTCGGGACCTGTCGTCATGCATGCATCGGACGTGAACGTGCCGGGCGATCCGTCCTCAGCGGCATTCCTCTGCGCGGCGGCCATCCTGAAGCGCGGGAGCAGCATCTGCGTGGATGACGTCTCGCTGAATCCGGCGCGCATCGGATTCGTGCGCACGCTCGAGCGCATGGGCGCGAACATCGAAGAGGCCCGCGCGGGCTCTGAGGGCAAGGAGCCGTTCGGTTCCATCTGCGCTTCTCACACCCCCGCGCTCCATGGGTGCGAGGTGCCCTCGCAGCACTTCGCCTCGATCGTGGACGAGGTCCCGATCCTGGCCATCGTGGCTGCGCATGCGCGCGGCGTCACGGTGTTCAAGGGCGTGGGCGAGCTGCGCGTCAAGGAGACCGACCGTTTGCAGGCCATCATCGACGGGCTCGAGCTCATCGGCGTGGATGCGTGGGCAGAGGGGGACAACCTCTATGTGGAGGGCGATCCCGACCTCACGGTGCCAGCCATGACGGAGTTCGATTCGCGGGGCGATCACAGGCTCGCCATGACGTGGGCAGTGCTCGGGATGTGCGCAGGCGTTCCCGTGAGGATCAAGGGATTCGATTGCATCGCCATCAGCTACCCGGGATTCATGGATGCGATCCGTTCATTGGAGGCATAGGTGATCATCGCCATCGACGGGCCAGCGGGCGCTGGCAAATCGAGCGTCGCGCGCGCATGCGCGAAGAAGCTGGGATTCAAGTGCTTGGACACGGGTGCCATGTATCGGGCGGTCGCGTGGCTTGCGGTCAAGGAGGGCGTTGCGCTCGATGATGATCGCGCGCTCGGCCAGCTTGCGGATGAGTGCCGCATCGTGTTCGAGCATGATGCGGGCGATCCCATCGCGAAGGGCATATCCATCAACGGCCATGATGTCACGGAGGCCATCCGCACCTCCGAGATAGACAAGGCGGTGAGCCCGGTGTCTGCTGCCGCATCCGTGCGCCATGCGATGACCGCTCAGCAGAGGCGCATCGGCTCTGGGGGCGACTACGTCATCGAAGGGCGCGACATAGGTACGGTAGTGTTCCCTGATGCCGAGCTCAAGATATTCCTGACCGCGACGAACGAGGAGCGTGCGCATAGGCGCGTTCGCCAGAACGCTGATAGGGGCGTGGGCTCCATCGAATACGCGGAGGTCCTAGCTGACATCATCCGCCGCGACGAGGCGGATAGCAGCAGGGGATGCGCGCCCTTGAAGGCGGCCGATGATGCGCGCATCATTGATTCCACGGGCACCTACATCGAGGACATCATCGAGAACATCTGCGTGTTGGCGCATATGACGCGCGCAGAAGCGAGCGAGCGTGCCTGATGGGCCTGTTCCTGCCATACGAGAAGATGTGGGACATGTCGCTTGGCGGCGTGTCGAAGGAGAAGCAGATCCCCCATTGGTTCGGCAACGTGGTCTATGTGGTGGTCGGGGGCGTGTGCAAACTCCTGTTCCGCTATGAGGTGTCGGGTCGCGAGAACCTGCGCGCATTCAAGGACAAGTGCGGAGCGGTCGTCGTCTGCAATCATACGTCGTTCTTGGACGTCGCCTTCATCTACCTCTCTGCGCGCACGAAGCAGTGGATCCGCCTCATGGGCCGTGATTCGCTCTTCGACAACGCCCATGGTTTGGTGGGCCAGATCCTCTCGCGCGTCGGCGCGTTCCCAGTGAAGCGGGATACCTCCGATCGCGCTGCCATCAAGCGGGCTACCCGCATGCTCAAGGATGACGAGCTCGTGGGCATCCTGCCCGAGGGGACTCGGCGCGGCAAGGGCTCGAAGATTCCCTCGCTACATGCAGGCGCTGCGTTCATCGCCAAGATGGGGCATGTGCCCCTGCTCCCCATGGCGGTGCGCAATGCGGAGGATGTGAAGCGCAAAGGGGAGCGCTTCCGCTTCCCGAAGATCACCATCGAATATGGGAGCCCCATCGTCTTGGCTGATTTCGATTTCCTGCCGAAGGCCGATCGCTTGGAAGCGTGCACGTGGTATGCCATGCGCGAATGCTTCGCGCTGTCGCGTCGCATCCCGGCGAAGGATGTCGACATGGTCGAGCTCTTCCCAGAGACGCGCGATTACGCTGCGGTGTTCGAGGAGCACCCCATCCCGGTGCGCACCCCGCAAGAGGCGATCAGCGCATGCAGGTGATCTTGGCGAAGTTCGCTGGCGCATGCTATGGCGTCCAGCGGGCGCTCGACATGGTGGATGACCTGCTCTCAGAAGATGCGAAGGTGACGACGCTCGGACCTTTGATCCATAACCCCCAAGTGGTCAGCAAGCTGGAGAGCCAGGGCGTCAAGGTGTCCCACGATGCTGCGGGCATCGATGGTGGCACGGTGGTCATCCGCAGCCATGGCGTGACCCCCCAGGTGAGATCCGAGCTCGAGCGTCGTGGGCTGGAGGTGGCGGACGCCACCTGCCCGCATGTCGCTCGCGCGCAAGCTGGCGCCGCTGAGCTGGCATCGCTCGGATGCCGCGTGCTGGTCGTGGGGGAGGCAGGCCATCCTGAGGTGGAAGGGCTCGTCGCCTATGCGCGCGAGTCGGGTGCCGCTGCCGATGTGGTCCTCGGTGCCGAGGATATCCCTCACGGGTTGTATGACCCGATCGGGGTGGTGGTCCAGACCACGCAGACGCGCGAGAACCTCGACGGCATCATCTCCGAGCTCGAAGCGCGCGGGCTGCATCCCATCGTCAAGGACACCATCTGCTCGGCCACGCGCCGCAGACAGAAGACCGCTTATGAGCTGGCATCGAAGGTGGATGCCATGGTGGTCATCGGAGGGCGCAACTCCTCCAACACGACCCGTCTCTCTGAGATATGCGCGCAGGTGTGCCCTCGCACGTTCCATATCGAAACGGCTGATGAGGTGCGCGGGCTTGCTCTGGAGGGATGCGAGAGCATCGGCATCACCGCGGGCGCATCCACGCCCGAGGACCAGATCGCAGAGGTTGCGAGCATCCTCGAAGCCAAGGAAGGCTGAGGGCGCACGTCATGGCAGTGGCGAAGATCGCATCGGTCGATCCTGGCTCCCCTGCGTGGGAGGCGGGATTCGAGGTAGGGGATGGCATAGAGGCCGTGGACGGGCATCCTCTTGCCGATATCCTCGATTGGCAGTGGTTGACCGCGCAAGATGAGTGCGTCATCTCCTATGTGGGCAAGGATGGCGAGCGCGGATGCGTGGAGCTCGTGCGCACAGATCCCGTGCCGTGGGGCATCACGTTCGCCGAGACGGTGTTCGATGGCGTTCGCACGTGCAAGAATGCGTGCACCTTCTGCTTCATGCATCAGCTGCCGCGCGGGCTGCGTCGAACGCTCTACGTGCGCGATGATGACTTCCGCCTGAGCTTCATGCAAGGGAACTTCGTCACGCTGACGAATCTGGATGCGCCCTCTGTCGAGCGCATCATAGAGCAGCGCATATCGCCCCTGCGCGTATCGCTGCATGCTGTGGATGCTCACGTGCGCGCCGCTCTCATGGGGAAGCATGCGCACGTGGGCTTGCGCAACTTGGAGGCGCTGCTCGAAGGGGGCATCTCCGTGGAGGCGCAGATCGTGCTCGTACCCGGTGCCAATGATGGGGATGTCCTGGACGAGACGCTCGCATGGGCATATGCCCACGAAGGCATCGAGGATGTCGGCATCGTGCCGCTGGGATTCACCGATCATCAGAGCACCTTCTCAGCCAGCTTCGATGAGCCTGCCCTTGCCCGGGCGGTCTTGGAGCGCATCGAGCCCTTCCAGGAGCGCGCGCTGGCAGAGCGGGGGTATCCGTGGGTGTTCGCGGCGGATGAATTCTATCTGAATGCCTACGGCGATCATGTCTTGGACCATCTCCCGTCTGCGAGCTTCTACGGGGGCTTCCCGCTCTTCGAGGACGGCATCGGGGTCGTGCGCAGCTCGGTGGATGACTTCGCGCGCGCAGAGGAGGAGGGCGTTGTCGCGCGGGCGGCGCATCTGCTGCGCACAAGCGCTTCTAAGGCCGTGCTGCTCTTCGGGTGCGCGATGGAGCCCTATGCGAAGCGCCTGTTCGATGGGTCGCCCTTGCGAGGGGTCGTGGACCTGGTATTCGTCCCCAATCGCTTCCTGGGAGGCAACGTGGATGTCACGGGTCTCCTGTCGGGCGCCGACATGGCGGATGCCGTGCGCGAGCATGCGTGGGCGGATGCGACCTTCTGCCTGCCAGCCATCGCATTCAATGCCGACGGGCTCACGATCGACGAGATGAGCGCTGCAGACATCCAGCGCCTTTCGGGTCGGCGCGTATGCGTCATCCCATCCAATCCGCTAGACTGTATCGACCGATTGATCAAGATCGCGGAGGATAGCTGATATGGCACTGCCCCTTGTTGCAGTAGTAGGACGTCCGAATGTGGGGAAGTCCACGTTCGTGAACAAGATCGCCCAGACAAGCGACGCCATCGTGCATGAGATGCGCGGCGTCACGCGTGATAGGAGCTATCACGAGGCGGATTGGAACGGCGTCCATTTCATGCTGGTGGACACCGGTGGCATCGAGGTATCCACTGATGACGACTTCCAGAAGTCCATCCGCGCTCAGGCATTCGAAGCGAAGGACCAGGCTGATGTGATCTTGTTCATGGTGGATGGGCGCGTCGGCATGCAGACCGACGACGAAGAGGTGGCGCGCCTGCTCAAGCGAACGGGAAAGCCCGTGTTCCTCATCGTGAACAAGCTGGACAACCCTGATGCAGAGGAGGGTATCTGGGAGTATTACCAGCTGGGCTTGGGAGACCCCTGGCCGGTCTCTTCCGTGCATGGGCATGGGACGGGAGACCTGCTCGATTCCGTGGTGCAGGCGATCCGCGATGCGGGCTTGGATGATCAGGAGCCTGACGTCCCTGCGGTGAACATCGCCATCATCGGGCGCCCGAATGCGGGCAAGTCATCGCTCACGAACAAGCTGACATGTGGTGAGCGCTCAATCGTGAGCCCTGTTGCGGGGACGACGCGAGATGCCATCGATACCCTCGTCACGCATGATGATGAGCTGTATCGCATCATCGACACGGCGGGCATGCGCCAGAAGAGCAAGATCACCGAATCGGTGGAGTACTACGGATTCGTGCGTGCCATGCGCGCAATAGATCGCGCGGATGTGGCTGTGCTCGTGATCGACGGCACGCTCGGCGTCACGAACGAGGACCAGCGCGTAGCGAACTATGCCGCTGAGCGTGGCTGCGCGCTCGTCGTGGTGCTCAACAAATGGGATATCGTCGAAGGCCCCGAGGCAAAGGAGAAGGTGCGCTTCGATCTGGAGGACGAGTTCGTGTTCATCAGCTATGCGCCCGTGATCGCCATCTCTGCGCTCTCTGGCAAGGGCGTCGAGCGCGTGTGGAAGGCTATCAAGGAGTCCTTCGCCAACTACGCCGCCACCCTTCCCACGGCTAAGCTCAATCGCTGGCTGGCGGATATCCAAGACACGGGGCATACCGTCACGCGCGGAAAGACCATCCTGCGCATCAAATACGTCACGCAGACGGGCACCAGGCCCCCGCAGCTCACCTTCTTCTGCAACCGCCCGGACCTGGTCAACGACAACTTCGAGCGCTTCTTGGAGAACCGGCTGCGACGCACCTTCGATCTGACGGGCACGCCGGTGCGCTTCAAGTTCAAGAAGAAGGATCGATAGATGGCTGCATCGCTGGGGCTGATCGCCCTTCTGTTCGCATGCGCGTTCCTCTTGGGGTCCATCCCGTGGGGCGTCATCATCTCGCGCGTGGCCTACAAGAAGGATATCCGCAACGTGGGATCGGGCAACATCGGCGCCGCGAATGCGCTGCGTGCCATGGGCAAGCGGGGCGGTGCGTCCGTGTTCTTGCTGGATATGGGCAAGGGCGTGCTAGCGGGCCTCTTGGGTGGCGTCATCTGGCCTCGTTGGGTGGATGCCGCTTCGCTGGGCATCGCAGACGCTCGCGCGCTCTGTGGTGCGGTCGCGCTTGTGGGGTGCGTGTGGGGGCATATCTTCAGCCCCTGGCTCAAGTTCAAGGGCGGCAAGGGCATATCCGTTGCGTTCGGGTGCCTCTTCTGCACGATCGGGCCCATCCCCGCGCTCATCGAGCTTGCCGTGTTCATCGTGATGGTAGCGCTGACCCGCTATGTCTCGCTCGGTTCGGTCATGGCTGCTGTCGCGCTCATGCCGCTCTCGTTCTTCGTGTATCAGGGAAGCCCTGCATCGATCGCGCTCTGCTGCATCGCTGCGCTCACGGTCATCTGGGCGCATCGGGGCAACATCTCTCGCATCGCGCATGGGGAAGAGCGCCGCTTGAGCTTCAAGAAGAAGGAAGAATAGATGAGGGCATGCGTCATCGGGTCCGGTTCATGGGGAACAGCGCTCTCGCAAGTGCTCGCTGATGCCGGCTGCGATGTCCGCTTGCTGGCTCGGCGGGAGAGCGTCGTCGCAGGCATCAACGAGGAGCATCGCAACCCTGACTATGTGAGCGATGCGGTCCTACCTGATGCGATCGTGGCCACCACATCGCATGAGGAGGCCCTCGCGGATGCGTCTCTCTGCGTGCTCGTGACGCCTTCGCGGTACCTGCGCGCCACAGCCTGCGCCATCAAGCCCTACGTTGCGGACGACCTCCCCTTGGTCATCTGCTCCAAGGGCGTGGAAGAGGGGACGGGTGCGCTCCCGGCTGATGTGCTCGAAGAGGAGCTCGGGGGTGCGGAGCGCATCTGCGTGCTCTCCGGTCCCACCCATGCTGAGGAGGTGGTGCATCGCATCCCGTCGAGCGTGGTGTGCGCCTCGGTCTCAGAGGATACGGCCGTCTGGGTGCGCGATCTGTTCTCAACGGAGTATTTCAGGGCATACACCTCAGGGGATATCGTGGGAGTGGAGCTCTGCGGCGCGTTCAAGAACGTCATCGCCATCGCCGTGGGCATCTCCTATGGGCTTGGCATGGGAGACAACACCGCTGCCGCCATCATCACGCGCGGCATGGCCGAGATGAGCCGCATGGTGTGCGCATGCGGTGGGGAAGCGCTCACCTGCATGGGCCTTGCTGGCACCGGAGACATGGTGGTCACGTGCACGTCGCGCCATTCGCGCAACCGCCGCTTCGGCGAGGATTACATCGCGCGTGGGCGCACCCTCGATGACTTCGAGGCTGACACGCATATGGTGGTGGAGGGCGCGCTCGCATGCAAGACGCTCCATGTCCTGAGCGAGCGGCATCAGGTCGAGCTTCCGCTCACGGAGGCGGTCCGAGCGCTGGTATGGGAGGGGGCGGACCCTGAGGCCGTCGCCCGGATGCTCTTGGATAGGCCGCTGAGGAGCGAATTCTGAGCCTTCGTCGAGCGAAGGATGCAAGGAGGGGATATGCGCGTTCTGGTGGTGAATGCTGGCAGCTCCAGCTTGAAGTGCCAGCTGATCGAGACCGATGGCAAGGTCTCGCTCATGAGATGCCTGGCTGAGAAGGTCGGCACGCCTGATGCATTCATGAACGTGTCGTTCGCTCCTGACTTCCAGAAGATGCGCTATAACGTGGCAGGGCTCTCCGTTCCCGAATGCTTGGAGAAGCTCCTGGACGTCATGGTGGATGATCCAGAGAGCCCGATCAGCGGCCTTGAGCAGATCGAGGCGGTGGGGAACAGGATCGTCGCGGGCGGCGAATACTTCAGCAAGGCCGCGCTCATAGATGACGCTGCTTGGGAGAAGCTGAAGCTCTGCGAGGACCTGGCACCTCTGCACAACCCGCCTGCTGACGCATGCATCGCCATGATGCGCCAGATGATGCCGGAGACACCGCAGGTGGCTGTGTTCGACACGGCATTCCATACCACCATGCCCCCGAAGTCCTACCTCTATCCGCTGTCGATGGAGTACTACGAGAAGTACCGCATCCGTCGCTACGGCGCTCATGGCACGAGCCATCGCTATGCGGCGCAGCAGGCGGCGAACCTCCTCGGGCGTCCGTTGCGCGATCTGGGCCTCATCACGTGCCATCTGGGCAATGGCGGATCCATCACGGCGGTGAATCACGGCAAGTCCATCGACACCACCATGGGGTTCACGCCCTTGGAGGGCTTGATGATGGGCACGCGCTCTGGCTCCATCGATCCTGCCATCATCACCTACATCATGCGCAGGGAGGGCATCAGCTTCGATGAGATGGATTCCATCCTGAATCGCGAGAGCGGCATCTTGGGCGTCTCGGGGCTCTCGGCTGATATGCGCGACGTGCTGGAAGCGGCTGATAAGGGCAACGAGCGCGCTGAGCTCGCCATCGACATGTACGTGTATCGCATCCAGAAGGCGATAGGCAGCTACTATGCGGCCATGACGCGCACCGATGCCGTGGTCATGACGGCCGGCATCGGCGAGAACTCCGCGGAGCTTCGAGAGCGCATCTTCGATGGGTTGGCGCACATGGGGATGATCTTGGACAAGAAGCGCAATGATGTGACGGGGCAGATCGGCGTGAATCGGGTGATCTCCATCGATGATAGCCCCATCAGGATCTGCGTGGTGACCACGGACGAGGAGATGCGCATCGCACGCGAGACGGATGATCTGGTGAGCCAGATGCACTGAGGCGCGATGGATGCGCTGGTAGATGGGATAGGTAGAAGGCATATGAACATAGCGGTGTATTGCGGATCGAGCCCCTTGGCGCTCCCGCACTTGAAGGAAGCTGCGCGCACGCTCGGGACCTGGATCGGTCAGAGCGGGCATGCTCTGGTATATGGAGGCAGCTCCATCGGGCTCATGGGGGAGGTGTCTGCGGCAACGCTCGCTGCCGGGGGAGAGGTGTATGGAGTGGAACCCCAGTTCTTCATCGACGCAGGGGTGGCGCAGCATGATCTCACGGAGCTCCATGTGGTGGAGACCATGGAGGAGCGCAAGGCGATGATGATCGAGCTCGCGGATGTGTTCGTCGCGCTTCCCGGCGGCGTGGGCACGCTGGAGGAGATCTCGGAGATCATGAGCCGCATCCGCCTGCAGATGACACCAGGGCCATGCTACTTCCTCGACCTTGATGGCTTCTATGAAGGGCTCTCCCGGTTGCTCGACCGCATGGTGGAAGCCCGCTTCATCGAGCAGGCTCAGGTGGATGCCGGATTCATCATGGCGAAGGACGTGGATGAGCTGATCGGGTTGCTGAGCTGCCACGCGGAGGCACCCAGCGGGGCATGCGCGGTGCCTGTGGTGCCTGAGTCGAATCTAGCCATGGGTTGATCTGGGATGAGCATCTTCTAGGAGAGGGGTGTGAGATGGATATCACGATGCGGAAGGCTGCGCGCACAGACATCGATGCACTCGCAGACCTGTATAGGGCGGTGTCGCAAGAGGTATCGGGCACGGACAACGATCCCATCTGGGAGGTGGGCGTCTATCCCACCATGGAGGAGCTCGCTCGGTTCATAGATGAGGGGGCGTTCTACATCGCAGAGGTGGAAGGGCGCATGGCAGGTGCCTTGGTGGCCACGCATGGGGGCGAGGATGGCTATGAGGATGTCGCGTGGCACTCGGATGTCCCCTTGGAGGATTCCGTCATCATCCACCTGTTCGGCATGCATCCTGACTTCAAGGGGCAAGGCTTGGCGCGACCGATCATGGAGTGGGTGGCATCCGATCTGCGCGCAGCGGGTGAGCGCGTGCTGCGCTTGGACGTGATCGCTGAGAACGTCGGCGCGCAGCGGGTCTACGAGCGGCTCGGTTTCGCTCAATGCGGCGGCGCATGGTTGGAGTATCCTGACTACCAAGGTGAATTCGTCTTCTTCGAGAAGGAGCTTTGATATGAGCCCACAAGCTGGATGGTATGCAGACCCAAGCGGAGATTCCACGCGCTTGCGCTATTGGGATGGCGCGCAGTGGACAGATCAGCACATGCCCGTGCCCGAGGGGGTGTCGGTCGAAGGGGCTGCGTCGCAGCCCAAGGAGGAATATGCCTATCAGGCATATGTGGAGAGCGCACCTTCCCAGCCGACCCCGATGACTCCGAATCCGAGCGTTGGATATGCTCCTGGGTGCGATGGCTCGATGGTGATGGCGCCAGGGCAGATCTACCCCATGACGGAGACGGATCGCACGCTGCGTCTGATCGCATTCGTATGGAACGTGCTCTGCACGGTGGGTGTGGGCTTCCTCATCATCCCGCTCGCATGGATGATCCCGATGACGGTCCATTCGTGGGGCATCTACAAGGGCACGAAGCCGAACACCGTCGGCTTCGACGTGTGCACGCTCCTGTTCGTCGGTGTCGTCTCGGGCGTCCTGCTCCTCTGCTCCAAGAAAGAGGCTTGAGCCTAAAGGGTGCAGCTTGCTTGCGCCTGCATATCGGATGGGTGGGCGCGCATGAAGTGCGCCCCTGCGGGATCATCGAGCGCTCGCGAGCTATATCGCAGATTTGAAAGTAGATTAAGAAGCTAATCAATCTGCAATAAGCTTAGAATCCTATATGATCAATCACGTAGGATTTCATTATATATTCTTTCCTGGCAAGCGATACATTATCAAGATGGAGGCAAAGAAAATGACGGAAGAGTCAGAAGCTCAGTTACTTTTAGAGTCGGGCTACAGCGAAGCAGAAGAGGTTATCAACAATCCAGATGTCCTCGACAACCTTCTTCAAAGATTAGAAGAGAAACTAAAGATGGTTCCTGTAGCAGGTGACGCGCTATCCAATATTCCCATTCTTATCGCAATGGTACGAAGCTACGCTAGTAAGGAGTATACAGATCTTCCTCTTGGGACAATGGTTGCAATTGTAAGTGCTCTGATTTATTTCCTATCGCCTATCGATTTGATTCCAGATAGCATTCCTGTTCTTGGATACGCAGATGACGCTGCCGTTTTAGCGGCTTGCCTCTCAATGGTTCAGTCAGATGTTGATGACTATAAGACGTGGAGAGCTGAGCATTAAGCTCTACTCATTGGAAGATTTCAATCAAAACGTTGGTTATAGTTGTCAACAGCATAACTGCCGTCATCAGAGTTATCCATTTTGTGCATAGCAGCATGGACTCGTTAATGCGATAGGAGTCTCTTCGTCCGCCTGGTCGGGCTAGCTTTTCAAAGAAGAAGTCGGCTTCGGGCAGGGGTAAGCGGTGGCAATCAGGAAATGCAGCATCTGTGGCGCATCCATGAAACAGAACGGATTCGCCAAAGCGGGTACCAAAAAATGACGGTGCAAGGCGTGCGGAGGCTCCTTGATCATCAGGAACGACACGACATCGAAATGGCTCAGAGCCTTGGTGCCGTGACTGCTAGGGAAGCTCTCTCGATTGGAACTGAAGACCAACGCAAGGATGTTCCGCGAGCATACGCGCAAGTTCTGGCGCATATGGTCAATCCTGCCCATATGCGCCGAGGTCCACCACGTCGTTTGCATGGACGGCATCTGGCTCTCCAGGAAGAGATCATCCCAGTTGAGAGTGCCCATAGCCGCGCTGGTGGAGGACGTGAGAGCATCTGATGGAGCGCGCTGTTGCGCAAAGGGTGCAGTCACGGGTTCGTTGGGTCGAGCTTCGACCTGCGCTCGTCTGATAGTCTCTTTAGGTTGCTGATGGGTTAGAGCTGCTTGAGCAGGTCTTTGTCATAAAGCCTCTCAAGCTCGGCGAGAAGGTGGTCGAATCCGCTGATGTAGTCA
Organism: uncultured Eggerthellaceae bacterium; assembly: GCA_910589125.1. Taxonomy (GTDB): domain Bacteria; phylum Actinomycetota; class Coriobacteriia; order Coriobacteriales; family Eggerthellaceae; genus MGBC163016. The sequence goes on along the minus strand of CAJURX010000001.1, from coordinate 90,879 downwards.
GCAAGGATGCTCCTTACGAGCCTATTGGCAAGGTTCTGATCATAGACATGCTCTGCGGCGTTACGGTCATCGAGCATGGCGAGCCAGAGGGCCTCATCGATGAAATCGTAGGCAGCATAGGCAGCCTTGATGATCCCGCGCGGTGATTCTGTGGCGGCATCTAGCCTACCCTCATATTCGAGGGTCTTCCTCAGGAGCTTCCATGCGAGCTCGAACTGCATGGTGAACTTATCGATGATGCCGCTTTGGATGAACTCATTGTCCAGATCCTGTTCGGGGGATCTCCTCAAGACCTTCAGGTTGGATCGGTAATTCTCATACTTGCTCATACAGGGTGATCCCTTCCTCTGAGATGCGCTGCTGAAGGCTTGGGCTCATATCGCATGCAAGGTCGATGAAGTCGAATGCCAGCAACGTAGGGCAGTGTTCTTCCAGTTGTTCGATGAATCGCTCCTTGTTCATGCCAGAGATGACCGAGTCGATATCGCTCTTCTCTGAATAGCTCTCTCGTGCGCGTGAGCCGAAGAGCACGACCTTCGACATATCCTGCTCAGAGGCAGCAGCGATGATGAATCCTAGGACCTCGTCCCTCAATCCGAACTTGCTCATAGGGCGCTCTCCTAGAAAACAAAAAGGCCAGAGGAAACAACCTCTGACCTCAGCATTCAAGTGGCGGGATGTACGAGACTTGAACTCGCGACCTCCGACGTGACAGGCCGGCGCTCTAACCAACTGAGCTAACACCCCGCAAATCAGCTGCTGTGAAAAGCAACCTGAACATTATAAGCACAAGTTCTCGGGATGACAACGAGAAATCCAAAATATTATTCCGATCCGCTTCGTCGGCCTCAAGCTCACCAGTCTGAGGGGTGCACAGTGAGATAATCCCGCAGAACGAGAGCGAGGGAAAGGGCACGGCGAGAAGCAGCTATGGGCGATCATCGCGAACGGTCAGAGAGGGCGACCCGATGAGGGTGTTCCGGTTTCTGGGCGAGCATCCCCGTGCGGTGCTCATCGCCATCGTCTTGCTCATAGGGTGCGCCTTCTGCGACCTGACCATCCCGAAGCTGACATCGCAGATCGTGGATGTGGGCATCCAGCAATCAGGGATCGAGCGCATCGCGGTCGATCGCATGACCGATGAGACGCACCGCGCCATCAAGGGCATGCTCTCTGGTGAGGATGAGGGCATCTTCGATGCTGCCTATGAGCAAGGTGGTGACGGCGTCTGGCGCATCACCGAGGCAGGGCGCGCTGCTGGAGAGCGGCTGGATGAGCTGCTCGCAGCTCCGATGATCTCCATCCATGGCGCTGCGCAGCCATCGGGACAGCCAGCAGGAGCGCCGGGGGAAGCGGCAGCAGAGCTCGCTCCGGAGATGACGCGCCAGTTGGCTCTTGCGGCTGCCTTGAAGGAGGCATCGGTTGCGGGCGTCGATCTTCCGCAGGCACAGATGGCGTATCTGCTGCGCACGGGAGCCGTGATGCTCGGCCTTGCCGTCCTGAGCATGGTGCTCAACATCTTGGCAGGCCTCGTGGCTGCGCGCACAGGATCCACCATCGGCCATGACCTGCGCGCTCGCCTCTTCACGCGCGTCGTCAGCTTCTCCGATGCGGAGGTCGGTCGCTTCTCGGCGGCATCGCTCATCACGCGTGGCACCAACGACATCCAGCTCATACAGAATGTGAGCATCATGATATTGCGCATGGTCCTCTATGCGCCCATCGTGGCCATCGGGGGCATCATCATGGTGCTCGCGACGAATGCGGCGCTGGGATGGATCATCGTGGTGGCAGTAGCAGTGGTGGCGTCGGTCGTGTTCTTCCTGTTCAAGCTGACCGGTCCCAAGTTCAAGGCCATGCAGTACCTGATCGATCGCGTCAACCTGGTTGCGCGCGAGATGCTCACGGGCGTCTCTGCCATCCGGGCGTTCGGGCGCACCTCCTACGAGCAGGAGCGCTTCGACGAGGCGTCTGCGCGCCTCATGCGCACGCAGCTGTTCACGAATCGCGCCATGAGCTTCATGATGCCCGCGATGATGCTGGTCATGAACCTCACGAGCGTTGCCATCGTCTGGTTCGGGGGCCACTACATCCAAGCGGGCCTCATCCAGACGGGAGACCTGATCGCATTCATCACGTATTCCATGGTCATCATCATGGGCTTCCTCATGATCGGGATGGTGTCCATCATGCTGCCGCGCGCAGATGTTGCCGCTGAGCGCGTGATGGAGGTGCTCTCGTGCGAGCCGACCATCCACGATCCTGGACATCCCCGATCTGCGGCGAACGGGGGAGCAGGTGCGCGCATCACGTTCGACCGCGTCTCGTTCCGGTATCCCGGAAGCGACGAATGCGCCTTGGAGGATGCGTCATTCGAGGTGGGGCCCGGGCAGACGCTCGCGCTCATCGGCGGGACCGGGTCGGGCAAGTCCACGGTGCTCAAGCTCATCGAGCGGTTCTACGACGCATCTGCGGGCGCGGTGCTCGTGGATGGGGTCGACGTGCGCGAGATGAGGCAGGCTGACCTGAGGGATGCGCTTTCGCTCGTTCCCCAGAAGGGGTACTTGTTCTCGGGAAGCGTGGACACCAACGTGGCCTATGCGGATGAATCCATGCCCGAGGAGCGCGTGGTGCACGCGTTGGATACGGCGCAGGCCCTTGGGTTCGTGATGGCGAAGCCGGAGGGGACCGATAGCCCCATCGCGCAGGGCGGCACGAACGTGTCAGGTGGTCAGCGGCAACGCCTCTGCATAGCACGCGCTTTGGCGAAGCCCGCGCGAGCATACCTCTTGGACGACTGCTTCAGCGCCCTTGACTACAAGACGGATGCGGATCTGCGCGCTGCCCTGAGGAGCGAGATGAGCGCTGCCACCAAGGTCATCGTGGCGCAGCGCATATCGACGATCAGGGATGCAGATGCGATTGTGGTGCTCAAGGATGGGCGCGTGGTCGGGCAGGGCACCCATGATGAGCTCATGAGCACCTGCGCGGAGTATCAACGCATCGCCCTATCGCAGCTCACGGAAGAGGAGCTCGGGTGTGGAGGTGATGCCGCATGAGACATCTTGGAGCGCGCGATGGAGCGCAACGTCTCGTGGCATCCGATGCGCCTGAGGTGGCAGCTGCTGAGCTCGATCGCCTGACGGGGATGGAGCGTGCGCGCGCACGACAAGCGGTGCGCATGCGCGCTATGGCGGGCGCGGCTCCATCGAGGGGCCCTCACGCGAACCCCCACCGAGGGGCGGGGATGGGGCATGGGCGCGGAGGCCCTGGTGGCAGGATGCATGGTGGTGAGAAGGCGCGCGATTTCGCGGGCACGATGCGCAAGATGCTCTCGTTCATGGGACAGTTCAAGCTGCATATCCTGCTCATCCTCGCCTTCGCCATCGGGTCGACCGTGTTCAACATCGTGGGGCCGAAGGTGCTCTCAGAGGCTACGACGGCGCTCTTCGATGGCACCATCGCCCAGATCAACGGTACGGGTGGGATCGACTTCTCGCTCATCGGGCGCGTGCTCTTGACCACGCTCATCCTCTATCTCGTATCGGCGGCATGCTCGTGGGTGCAGAACTGGACGATGTCGTACGTCTCGCAGGAGACGTGCTATCGGCTGCGCCGTGCCATCGCCCAGAAGGTCGATCGCATGCCGTTCGGGTACTTCGAGGAGAATTCGACGGGAGATACGCTCTCGCGCATCACCAATGATGTGGATACGCTCGGCCAGAGCTTGAACCAGGGTGTCACGCAGCTAGTGACCTCGGTGGTGACGGTCATCGGCGTGGTCGCGATGATGCTCTCGATCGACTGGCTCCTGACCTTGATCGCGCTTGTGATGGTGCCCCTATCCCTTCTGCTCGTGGGACTGGTGGTCAAGGTCTCCCAGCGGCACTTCTATGCGCAGCAGGCGCTCTTGGGCAAGGTGAATGCTCAGACGGAGGAGACCTTCTCGGGACATCAGATCGTGCGCGCGTTCGGCCGGGAGGATGAGACCGTGCATCTGTTCGAGGAAGCGAACGATGCCCTGTATGAGGCGGGGTGGAAGTCGCAGTTCCTCTCGGGCCTCATGCGGCCGGTCATGGACCTCATCGGGAACGCGGGATACGTGGCCGTGGCTGTGACAGGGGCGTTTCTGGCCGTGCAGGGGACCATCACGGTAGGGGACATTCAGGCATTCATCCAGTATGTGAAGAACTTCACGCAGCCCATCACGCAGCTCGCCCAGGTGAGCAACGTGCTCCAGCAGCTGGCCGCAGCGGCCGAGCGCATCTTCGCCTTCATCGACCAGCCTGAGATGCCGCCTGAGGAGCAGACGCATCTGGCTGATCAGGTGGGGAGCGATGTGCGCTTCGATGATGTCACCTTCGGCTATGATCCGGCGCATCCGGTCATCAGGGGCTTCAGCATGGATGTCGCGGAAGGACAGACGGTGGCCATCGTAGGTCCCACGGGAGCGGGCAAGACGACCATCGTGAAGCTGCTCATGCGCTTCTATGAGGTGTCATCGGGGGAGATATCGGTCGGTGGCATGAGCTTGCGCGACTTCAGCAAGGATGATTCGAGGCGCATGTTCGCCATGGTGCTGCAGGACACGTGGCTGTTCAACGGCACCATCCGCGAGAACATCCGCTATGGGAGGCTGGATGCCACGGATGCGGATGTAGAGGAAGCTGCACGACGGGCGTGCGCTGACCACTTCATCCGGACGTTGCCTGGCGGATACGACTTCGAGGTGAACGAGGATGCTACGAACATCAGCCAAGGCCAGAAGCAGCTCCTGACCATCGCGCGAGCGCTCATCGCGGATAGGCGCATCCTGATCTTGGATGAAGCCACGAGCTCGGTCGATACGAGCACGGAGGCGATGATCCAGGAGGCCATGGACAACCTCATGGTCGGGCGCACCTCCTTCGTCATCGCGCACAGGCTCTCCACCATCAAGGGCGCGGATTCGATCATCGTCATGGATGAGGGAGCCGTCGTCGAGGTGGGGTGCCATGAAGAGCTGCTCGCGGCTGGTGGGAGATACGCCGAACTGTATAATTCGCAGTTCGATGAGATGCGCGAGGATGTCGGATGAAGAGCTGTTGCCACCATCGTCGGAGCATCATCGATGCAGACCATGAACCGCTGATGCCTTCCAAAGGAGTTGCACGAACCATGAGCGAGACCGGTGTGCCCGCGTCGCAGCCAAGCCCCAATGATCCATGCGTCGAAGGGTCGCTCCTGCCCTGCGGCATCGTGCGCGTAGCACCCGAGGCCATCGCATCCGAGCGCCTCTTGGCGGCCCTGCCTCATCCGAGCGCGCACGATCCCATCAAGATCGCGGCGTTCGACTTCGATGGGACGTGCATATCCACCTCCTCGCCGAAGAAGCTCGTGAACGTGCTCAGCCGGAAGCGGAGGATATCCCTCTACAAGCTGCTGCGCATCGGATTCTGGGGCCTTGCCTACAAGCTCAACAAGCCGCGTGATGACGAGGGCGTGCGCACACGCGTGTTCTCTGCATTCGCAGGGATGTCGGCCAAGCGGGTGAACGCGCAGCTCCGCGGGTTCTACGAAGAGCGCGTGGACCCGTTCTTCCGCGTGGATGCGGATGCGTGCATGCTGGCCCACCTCGAGGCAGGACACGCGGTCATCCTCGTGTCTGCCAGCTTCGAGCCCATCATCGCTTCAGCCATGCTAGAGCATCCCATCCAGTTCGCCATCGCCTCGCGCATGAGGATCGACGCCGAGGGACGCTACACCGCCGAGGTGGATGGCCTGCCTACAGAGGGTCCTGCGAAGCTGACCGTCCTGCGCGCCTTCGCAGATGAGCAGTTCGGGGAGGGGTGCTGGACCATCGGCTGGGCCTATGGGGATCACTTCTCTGACCTCAAGATGCTGGAGGCGGCGGAGCATCCGTGCGCGGTGACGCCGGATCGCAAGCTCAAGCGGGTGGCAGAGGAGCGCGGCTGGAAGGTGCTCGACTGGTCATAGGTGCCTTCCTATGCGCGCTCGCTCGCCTCTGTGGTGATTTCGTAGGTGAGCTTGCTGGCAAACGCATGTTCGCATGCATGCTGGCTTCGCTGTTATACAATACGCTGTTAAAAACAACGCGCATCGAAACCACGAGAGGTTCGGATATGGCAGATATGAATGGATACGACGACGCGCGCTCACGCGATGAACGCCCAGGAGGTGGCGAGGGGAGCGTCGCTGACTTCTTGGATCGCGCCCGCACGGCGAGCGAGTCCGGAGATGCAGCGCTCAGCATGCATCTGTACCTGGCTGCATTCGAGCGCGCCGCCAAGGAGGGCGAAGCGCCTGCAGAGGACGTGCTCCTCGGATTGAAGCAGGCATGGGCGCTCGCGTGCTCTGGCAAGGAGCGCATACTCGCAGAATACATCTTCGAGAAGATGGAGCCCTATCTCTCCCATGATGAGATGGAGATGTGCTCGAACATGCTCCAAGAGCTCGCGTTGGACAAGCTCCAGGAGAGCGGTCTTTCGCGCGATGAGCTCGAAGAGATGGCGCAGATGATCTCCGAGGGCTTGCTCGGAGTGGAGGATGGGAGCTTCAAGATAGAGCACATCTCCACGAGCAAGATCCCGGGTGGCTCCCTCTCCGTTGCGCAGATCAAGGGCACGGGTCCCGCATCGGCCTTGTCGCAGATCATGGGATCGCTGTCGCTGCCCTCATCGACCTCAGATGCGAAGCCTGATGCTGATGAGGATCCAGGCGCGCTCGCTGAGGTGGACGAGGTCTCCATGGCGTTCGATGAGGAGCCCTTGAACTACGGGAACATCGCGGGCTACGGCAAGGCTGTCAAGGCCATGCGCGCTCTTGGGCTCGGCATGTCGGGAGACGCCGACTTCGCTGCGCTCGTGGAGCTCTTGAACTCACGGCACGGGCTCACCCAGATGCCAGCCATGGATAGCCTCCTGTTCCGCTCTCCCGTGCGCGAGGATGCCAGCCGCTTCGTCATGGCCACCATCGGCGAGCTCGGTCTTCCGGCTGTGCACATGCGCATGGAGGAGAACATCCAGGGGCTTCCCGTGCTCTGCATCAGCGCACGGGCCGACATCATGCCGAAGCAGAGCAACCTCCAGGATGTGTTCAAGGCTGGAGGCGTCTTGGTCTTGGAGGATCTGGACCTGTGGACCTCTCCCTCCTTCGACCTGCCCGAAGAGGGACCGGCGCTCATCATGATGCAGCTCACGCGCGGTGCGCGCGAGGCGGTGGAGCTCATCCGCTCCTCAGTGGAGAACCCGGATGTGTATGTTCTCGCCACGGCATCCACTGAGGGCACGATAGATGCCTTCTACCTCGACTCGCTCGAGCCCATCACCGTCGTCGACATCGACTACCCTACAGCTGAGGAGCGCGTGGAGATCTGGATGGACATCTCGCGCAGGCATCCGTCGCTGCGCGGCGTCAACAAGGCGGAGCTCGTGCGGCTCTCTGCGAACATGCCCCGCTTCGACATCTACATGGCTGCGCGCGATGCGGTGGAGGATGCGTACAAGGCCGGTCTCAGCTCCAAGCGCTACGTGCCCGTCACCCGTGACAACCTCTTCGATAAGCTGGCGGCCTATCAGCCGCTCGAATCCGACGAGTACTCTCAGCTCGAGGATGCCGTGCTCAAGGACTTCCGGCGCGACCTGGAGAACATCGACGACATATTGGGCGAGGGGTGAGGTCGGGTGCCCTATCAGCGCGCTGCGTGAGGTCCGGTGACGCACCTTGATCTTGCTGGATATGCTCCTGGTGGGCGTGGGGCTCTCGATGGATGCCTTCGCGGCATCCGTCTGCAAGGGCCTCAGGTCATCCCGCATCGATTGGCGACATGCCATCATCACCGCGTTGTCCTTCGGCGTGTTCCAAGCGGTCATGCCCATCATCGGATGGGCGCTGGGCGGCACGTTCGCACCCTATATAGAACCGGTGGACCACTGGATCGCATTCGTGCTGCTCGCGGGCGTGGGTGGCAAGATGCTCTGGGATGCGCTTCGCGGAGCGGGGGAGAGCTGCCCGGTCGATGCGGGGCGGTTCGACATCCGCGAGCTGATCATGCTCTCGATCGCCACCAGCATCGATGCGCTCGTGGTGGGCATCTCCTTCGCCATGTCGGGCATGGACATCTGGCTGCCTGCTTTGGTGATCGGGCTCACCACCTTCACGCTCTCGCTCGTGGGATTCTCAGTGGGGAACCGCTTCGGTGCGCGCTATGAGCGCACTGCCACCATCCTCGGTGGATGCGCACTCATCTTGCTGGGTGCGAAGATCCTGGTGGAGCACCTGCTGGGCTAGGCTGGCTCTTGTCCTAGAGGATCGGATAGGAGCCGAGCACCTTGACCTCGCGCAGCTTCAAGCGCAAGCATGCGAGCGCGGTCTGCGTGGCGAGGTCGGTATCCTTGCGGTGGAACTCCATGAAGAACATGTAGTCACCGAGCTGCTGCTTCAGTGGTCGGGACTGGATCATGGACAGGTTGATGTCGGCATAGGCGAACTCCGACAGGATCATGTTGAGCGTGCCTGCGCGGTCGGTGCCCATGAACAGCGCGAGGGTGGTCTTGTAGTCGTCCCCCGCCATGACCTGCGCGCTGCCCTGGCGCCCGATGAGCGCGAATGCGGTCTGGTTGCCCAGGTTGTCCTCGATGGAGGAATCCAGGACCTCGCAGCCGTAGAGCTCAGCGGCGAAGGGGTTGCCGATCCCTGCGATCGTTGCGTCCTCGCTGGCGAGTCGTGCGCTCTGCGCCGTGGAGGTGGTCATCAGCGTCTCGCGCCCGGGATAGCGCTCGTTGAGGTAGCGGCGGCACTGGGCGATCCCTTGCGGATGCGAGGCGATGGTCGTGACCTTGGCAGGATCTGCGCCGGGTGCGACCATGAAGCTGTGGTGTATGTCCAAGACCTTCTCCGCCAAGATGACCGAGGAGGAGCGGAACGCGAAGTTGTCGAGCGTGGAGGTCACGGGGCCTTCGAGCGAGTTCTCCTTCGCCACCACGCCGTAGGTGGTGCGCCCTCGGTCCACCGCATCGAACACCTCATCGAAGGTGGTGCATTCGAAGAGCTCCGCATCCGCGTGCCCGAGCTCGGTCGCGAAGAAGAGGGTCGCCTCATGCGAATAGGTGCCGAACGGTCCGAGGAATGCGATGGATATGCTGTCAGTGCTCATGGGGAACCCTTCTTGAGAGGCTTGAGAGGCGCGTATCCTGCATGATGATAGAGCATGACAGGATATTGTTACGTGCTCATTTCCGCGTAACATTTTGACACCGCTTGCCATGAACCGGAAGCTTTTTTGAGAAACACGCTTCCGTTATGCGCGCGAAGATCGCAGAATGTTCCCAGATCGTAAATCACGAGGGCACCTGGAGGGGGTGTGCACATGGAAGATCTGGCCAAGACGACAGATGTTTTCTCGGTCCTGGAGTCACGAGGAGTCACTCGCCGCAGCTTCATGAAGCTCTGTGCAGGCGTAGCAGCCGCAGCAGGGCTGTCGCAGATGGCGATCCCGCGCGTAGCCGAGGCCATCGAGAAGTCTGTCATCGGTGCCACATCCGGAGATCTCTATCCTGTCATCTGGATCGAGGGGGCGTCGTGCACGGGATGCACGGAATCGTTCGCTCAGATAGAGACGCCGGACGTGGCAACGGTCGTGCTGGACGTGATCTCTCTGAACTATTCGGAGACGCTGTCCGCAGCAGCTGGCTGGTCGGTCGAAGAGGCGAAGGCTCAGACCATCGAAGCCGGGAACTACATCCTGATCTATGAGGGCGCTGTGCTCAAGGGTTGGGGTGGCAATGCTCTTCGCGTGGCAGGAGAGGTGGGCACAGAGGCGCTCATCCACGCTGCCGAGAGCGCGAACGCGGTCGTGGCGGTCGGCTCATGCGCCGTCAACGGAGGCTGGTGCGCAGCCCATCCGAACCCGTCGAACGCCATGGGCGTGGAGCAGTTCCTCGCAGAGGAGGGCATCAAGACGCCGGTGGTGAACGTCCCTGGCTGCCCCGTCAACCCCGAGTGGGTCATGTCGGTGCTCGTGGATGTCGTCATCCTGCAGGATCCCGGTCTGCTCAAGCTCAACGACTTCGCCATGCCGGCGGGGCTGTTCAACCAGACCATCCACGACAACTGCGAGCGTCGCGGTCACTTCGAGAACGGCGAGTTCGTCTACGAGTTCGGAAGCGAAGAGGAAGCGAAGGGCTACTGCCTCTATCCTCTCGGCTGTCGTGGTCCGCAGACGCATTCCCCGTGCGGCGTGACGCTGTGGAACAACCGCCGCTCCTGGTGCGTGCAGGCCGGCAGCCCGTGCATCGGCTGCTGCGAGGCTAACCCGAACGACCCGGGCGACAACTGGGTGCAGGTCAACGCGCCGTTCTACAAGCGCTTCCGCGATCTGCGCGTGGGCGACTTCCACTTCCAGCCCGAGCCCGTCGCATGGGTGCTCACCGGCATCGTCGCCGCAGCGCTCGTCGTGCATGGCTTCGGCATGAAGAAGACCGGCCGCATGGATGGCGGTGCTGACTTCGAGCCCATCCGCAAGTGGGACAAGGAGCATCCCGACCAGTCCATCGGCGTCTACGCTGACCCGGTGAAGGGCGGCCCGGTGCTCGATCCGGCCATCTGCGAGGAGAACACCGAGCATCCGGTCGAGCCTGCTGATGTCGTCGTCGAAGATTACGAGAAAGAATAGGGGGTGAGCCATACATGACACGTTCTATCATCGATCCGATCACTCGCATCGAAGGACATCTCAGGGTTGAGATGGAGGTCGAGCAGGGAGTCGTGACCGACGCATGGGTCTCCGGCGGATGCTTCCGCGGAATGGAGCTCGTCGTTCAGAACCGCACTCCCCAGGATGCTGCCCAGATCGTGCAGCGCATCTGCGGCGTGTGCCCGGTGAGCCACGCTCACGCGTCATCCATCGCTGCTGAGAAGGCCTATGGCATCACCATTTCCAATAACGCACGCCTGGTCCGCAACCTGATCGAGGGCGCTCAGTTCCTGCACTCGCACATCCTGTGGTTCTACAACCTGTGCGCGCTGGACTACGTCAACCCGCTGGATGCCCTGAACGCCAACGTTCCGGACACCTACGAGCTGGCTCAGGCTGCGGGAACGTCCATGAACACGGACTTCTACGGCCTGAAGGAGAAGCTGGAGGCCTTCGCTGCCAACGGTCAGCTCTCCATCTTCTCGGGCAGCTGGTTCGATTGCGACAACGGCGAGGGCTACAAGCTCTCTCCTGAGCTCAACCTCATCTGCACGGCGCACTATCTCGAGGCGCTCAAGATGCAGGCGCGCGCATCCGAGGTGGCAGCGCTTCTGGGTGGTAAGATGCCGCACGTCATGACGCTGATCCCGGGTGGCACGGCATTCGTTCCCACCGAGAGCAAGCTCGACGACCTGTGGGCCATGGTGAACGAGATCTATGACTGGGTCTCCACCACCATGATCCAGGATACGCTGGCGCTCGCACCGGCCTACACCGATGTGCTCAAGTTCGGCAAGGGCTGCGGCCGCTACATCGCCTGGGGCGTCTTCGAGGGTCCGGGCTGGCCGTATGGCGGCAACTACACCGAGCAGATGATCCATCGCTACCTGCCGATGGGCGTTCTGGACGAGGAGCTCAACGTGAGCGACGTCCAGGAGCCGCTCATCACCGAGTACATGGGCCACTCCTGGTACAAGGGCGACGACACGTATGAGTCCCCCTACTTCGTCACCGAGCCGGACTACACCGACTACGACGTGGAGGATCGCTACACGTGGGTGAAGTGCCCGGCCTATGATGGCAAGCCCATGGAGGCAGGCGGATTCGCTCGCATCCTGGCAGCGTATCAGCGCAACGTGCCGTTCATCGTGGAGAACGTCGATGCCATGCTCGTCGCGCTCGGCGCACGCCCGGGCCAGCTGTCTGCCCTGCAGAACACGCTCGGTCGCACGGCGAGCCGCCAGATCGAGACGCTCTACATCGCCGGTCTCATGAAGGAGTGGACGCAGGAGCTGATGGAGGCCATCGCCGGCGGCGACTCCGAGTACTTCAAGGAGCCGCTGACCACCACGGGTGAGGGCACTGGCTTCTGGGAGGCTCCGCGTGGTGCTCTGTACCACTCCGAGAAGGTCACCGACAACAACGTCGACGGCTACCAGATCATCATCCCGTCCACGTGGAACCTGGCTCCCATGAATGCTGATGGGGTGCATGGTCCCATGGAGCAGGCGCTCATCGGCTGCCCTGTCCAGGACGTGGAGATGCCCATCAACGCGCTGCGCACCGTGCACTCGTTCGACCCCTGCACCGCATGCGCCGTGCATATCACCGAACCTGCGACGGGCAAGACGTTCAAGACGGTCACCAGCCCTTGGGGGGTGAAGTAGATGGCACATCTGGCACATTATCGTGAAGCGCACCCGATGGTGTTCGTGGTGACGCACTGGATCAACCTGATCTGCATGATATGGCTGATCTTCTCTGGCTTCATCATCCACTATCCGTTCATCGCGGGGATCATGGGCATCTGCCGCAGCTCGCACGTCCTGTTCGGCTGCATCCTGTTCCTCAACATGATCTTCCGCGTCATCGCGGCGTTCTTCGTCAAGACCTCCCCGACGGGTGGCACGCGCAAGCAGACCGCGGACTACAAGTCCTGGCTTCCGCAGAAGGACAATCGCCATCAGGCGATCGAGTGGATCAAGTACTATCTGTTCCTGAAGAAGGACCATCCGCTGGGAGCGAAGCTGGGCGTGCCGCAGAAGCTGTCCTATCTGCTCATCCCTGTCCTCATCTTCGTGATGTGGTGGACCGGCATGTGCATCTGGGCTCCGGTCATGGACATGGGCCCGTTCGCGGCAACGGTCAACTTCGTTGGCGGAGCCATGAGCATGCGCATCATCCATTACTACCTGATGTTCGTGTTCATCATCTTCATGTTCATCCACATCTATCTGGCGAACGTGGAGAGCTTCGCACCGACCAAGCTCATGTTCGTGCACAAGGAGCATGGTGGTCTGGTCTACGATCCCGAGCTCCACAACATCGTGGGCGAGGATATGGACCCATCGAAGGACAGATGAGGGTAGCAAGCATCTGATGGTATGATGGCGGCGGCTCGGATGGGCCGCCGCTTTCGCGTTGCTGAGGAGTGCTGGATGGCAGGATTGACCGATGAACAGGTGAAGCGCGAAGAGGCGTTCATGAAGGGGCTTCCCCGCGTGAACGTGGGAGCGCTGCTCATGCCCCCCATCTGGGGGCCAGCGCATGGGTTCTGGGTGACCATCCTCTTCTATCCCGCATGGCTCATAGCCGATAATGTCTTCTATGCTGCCTTCGCAGAGCCCACCCCGCTCGCCATCATCATCGCCATCTCCACCTTCATCATCCTTCTGGGCGTGACGGTGGCGTTCTCTGTGGTCGCGCAACCCCTGGCCGCGCATCGTGCGCAGGATAGGGGCATGAGCCGCGAGGCGTATCTGGCGCGCCAGCGGATCTGGGCGGTGGCATCGGGTGTCATCGGCATCGTGATGATCGCCCTCGCCACGTGGTACAACATCGCATGGAGGCCCTATGTCGTCTCCTGAGCGCGTGATCGTATTCTGCGTGGGCAATCGCCTCATGATGGATGATGGGGTGGGGCCAGCTGTGTTCGACGAGCTGCAGGCGACCTATGACCTGCCACCTGAGGTGGAGCTCATGGATGTGGGCTGCATGAGCCTATCCATGGTGCAGCTCGTGGACGCTGCCGATCACCTCATCACGGTGGATGCGGTGGATGGCACCGATGCTGAGGTGGGCACGGTGTTCCGATTCGAGCCCGATGCCATGGCTCGGCATAGCTCTGCGATGGCTAGCTTGCATGATCTGAAGCTCGTGGACCTCTTCGACGCGGCAGAGCTCTTGGGGTATCGGGCGGAGGGGACCTGCTTCGGCATGCAGGTGGAGAACCGATCGCCTGAGGTGGTCACGATCGGGCTCTCCCCGCGCGTATTCGATGCGGTGCCCGATCTGGTGGATGCGGTGCTGGCTGAGCTGGTGCTGCGTGGCCATATCGTGACATTCAAGGATTCCGGCGCTCCCGTCGAGCGCGGGTGGCATCATGTGATGTCGGCGGAGTCCAACTCGTAGGCAGGAACGTGGGAGGGCGGATGCGCCCATCCCCTTGATCTGGATGCTGGTGTCCTATGCTCATTGACTCGATCGAGAAGATGCTCGCATCCTCAGGATGCCTTGATGCGTTCTGGGGAAAGCTCGACGCGCAGGAAGATGCCACCTTGGGTGTGGCCTCCTCAGCTCGCCCCCTGCTCATAGCTGCGCGCTTCGCGCATGCGCCGCAGCCGACGCTGGTCATCGTCTCGGGGGAGAGCGCAGCTGTGGCCCTCGCGCGAAACCTGAGGGCATACGTTGGCGAGGATGCGGTGATCCACTTCCCTGAGCGCACCGATGTCCCTGGTGTGGGCAAGCCCGTGTCTCCCGCAACGGTGGCGAAGCGCATGGAGGCGCTCTACGCGCTCTCGAGCGGGCGCGAGGTGCTGGTGGTGGCAAGCGCTCAGGCGCTCATGCGCGCACTGCCGCCGGTGAGCGCGCATCAGGAGGAGCCCATCGTGCTCGCGGTGGGAGATGATCTTGCCGCAGGCGCGGTCAAGGGCGTAGCGGACCTGGAGGGGCTCAAGCATGCTCTCGTGCGTGCGGGATATGAGAGCCTAGGCGAGCTGGATGGTCCGGGCACCTTCTCCTCCCACGGAGGGGTCATCGACATCTTCCCGGGCAACATGCCCCATCCGGTGCGCATCGACTTCTTCGGGGATGAGGTGGAGGAGATGCGCCGCATCGTGCCTGCGACGGGGCAGACCATATCCTCGCTCGCCCGCATCGAGGTGTTCCCCGTGAGCGAGTTCGCGGTGGATGACCAGATCCTCGCGCGCGTGCGCAAGGCGTTGGAGGTACCCGCGCGCACGAACAAGGCGGCGCGGGAGCTCTTCCAGAAGCTCGAGGACGGCCTGCGCTTCGAGGGGGCGGAGGCGCTCTTGCCCTATGCGTACGAGCGCACCTCCACGCTCGGCGACTATGCGGGTGCGGGTTCGCTCTGCTCGCTCATCGAGCCGCGCTCCCTCATGGACAACATGACGAATGCCATGGCAGAGATGGAGAAGAAGCTCGCCGCGAGCGAGCTTCCCACCCACGAGCTGTATCAGCCCATCTCCGCGGTGGGATTCGGCGCGGGTGTGCGCGCCACCTATGTGTCCATCATGCAGGTGGGCTCTACCGCCGATGACGAGGTGCCCGTGAAGCGCGCGGATGTGGCAGGTGCTCCGGAGCGCCTGATGGCGAAGCTGCGCACGTGGATTGAGGGGCGCTATCTCTGTGTGTTCTCCGTTCCCGATGCTCGGGCGCGCGCATCCATGTCGCTCGATCTGGTGGATGCCAACCTGCCCATCTGCGATGTTGCCGCATCGGATGATGGGGAGCGCATGAAGCGGGGCGTGGTGAACGTCGTCGAAGAGGACATCCCGCTCGGCTTGGTCATCCCCAAGGCCAAGCTCGCGCTCGTGTCCATCAATGACCTCAAGCGCATGAACGCCGATTCGGTCGAGCGCAAGCGCATCGACGTGACCGACATCACCTTCCCCTATGCCCCAGGTGACTATGTCGTGCACTCCACGTATGGCATCGCTCTGTTCAAGGACATCGTCCGGCGCGACTTGGATGGGGTGGAGCGTGACTACATCGAGCTGGATTATGCGGAAGGGGACAAGCTCTTCTTGCCCATCGATCAGTTCGACAAGGTCACGCGCTATGTGGGTCCGGAGGGGAGCACCCCTAAGATCACGCGACTGGATAGCACGGATTGGTCGCGCGCCATGTCGCGCGCACGGAGCGCTACGCGCAAGCTGGCATTCGATCTGGTGGATGTGTATGCCCGTCGCGCCGCTGCGAAGGGCACGAGCTTCCACGTGGATACCCCTTGGATGCGGCAGATGGAGGAGAGCTTCCCCTATCAGGAGACGCCCGACCAGCAGCGAGCCATCGAGGACGTGTTCGCTGACATGCGCTCAGCCAAGCCGATGGACCGCCTGATATGCGGGGATGTTGGCTTCGGCAAGACGGAGGTGGCCATACGTGCCGCCTTCGCCGCCGTGCAGGACGGCAAGCAGGTCATGGTGCTCTGCCCGACCACCATCCTGGCGCAGCAGCACTACACGAGCTTCAAGGAGCGCATGGAGGGATTCGGCGTGCGGGTGGATGTGCTCTCCCGATTCAGGACGCCCGCTCAGCAGAAGGCGAGCCTGGAGGGCTTCGCAACGGGTGAGGTGGGCGTGCTGGTAGGGACGCACAGGCTGCTCTCGCGCGATGTCAATCCGCACGACCTGGGCCTCGTGATCATCGATGAGGAGCAGCGCTTCGGCGTGGGCCACAAGGAGCAGTTCAAGAACCTGCGCGAGTCGGTGGATGTCCTGACGCTGTCCGCGACCCCCATCCCGCGCACGATGCAGATGGCCACA
Organism: uncultured Eggerthellaceae bacterium; assembly: GCA_910589125.1. GTDB lineage: Bacteria > Actinomycetota > Coriobacteriia > Coriobacteriales > Eggerthellaceae > MGBC163016. The sequence goes on along the minus strand of CAJURX010000001.1, from coordinate 74,400 downwards.
TCCGGCGTGCGCGACATGAGCCTGATCCTGACGCCGCCCGATGACAGGCTCCCGGTGAAGGTGCATGTGGGCGAATGGGACCCTGATGTGGTGTCGGCTGCGATCCGCTATGAGCTGGCACGGGGCGGTCAGGTGTATTACGTGAGCAATCGCGTGCGGACCATCACGGATGCGATCGAGCGCGTGGCTCAGGTGGCACCTGAGGCGCGCGTGGGTGCGGCACACGGGAAGATGTCCAAGGATGAGCTCGAGCGCGTCATGGAGGACTTCGCGGCAGGGGAGGTGGACGTGCTCGTCGCGACCACCATCATCGAGAGCGGGATCGACAACCCGCATACCAATACGCTCATCATCGAGGATTCCCAGCGTCTGGGGCTTTCGCAGATGTATCAGCTCAAGGGGCGCGTGGGCAGGTCATCCACGCAGGCGTATGCCTATCTCATGTTCCCCGAGGATGCCTATCTCACCGAGGAGGCGCATGCGCGCCTCGTGGCGCTCGCTGACAACCAGGACCTGGGCAGCGGCATGCGCATCGCGCTCAAGGACCTCGAGATCAGGGGCGCGGGGGATATCCTGGGAGCTGAGCAGTCGGGCAACATGAGCGTGGTCGGGTTCGACCTGTTCTCCCAGCTGCTCAACCAAGCGGTGGAGGAGGTGCGCGAATCCTCTGGGGGCGCGACGCCGCCTCGCGTGGATGTGTCCGACATCGTCGTCAACATCCCGGGACGGATGTACCTCTCGGATGAGCATATCCCGGATATCGCCGAGCGGGTGCTGTGGTATCGCAAGATCGCGAGCGCGTATTCCGTGGAGGAGGTGGATGCGGTCGAGGCTGACCTGGCGCGGCTCCATCCCAACATCCCCGATGAGACCATGAACCTGCTCGAGAAGGCGCGCCTGCGCGCGTATGCGGCCGCCAAGGGCATTGCGAACGTGTCGGTGGCCGCAGGCAAGCTCAACGTGGAGGGGGCAACGCTCGATCGCGACCAGCGCACCCGCCTCAAGCGAAGCGGCGGGCGGTACCTGCCTGACGCGAAGAAGGCCATCATCCCCATGAGCCGGGTATCCGCGGATGAGAGCGGGGATGTGGCCCATGATGCCCTAAGATACCTGAAGTCCGTTTTGGAAGGAGAGCACTCAGATGACGAATGACCCGACATGCGTGCGCGTCCGATTCGCGCCGTCCCCGACGGGGATGCTGCACTTGGGCGGTGCGCGCACCGCGATATACAACTGGGCGTTCGCCCGCTCTCAGGGCGGGACGTTCATCTTGCGCATCGAGGATACCGACCCTGAGCGCTCCACTGAGGAGAACACGCAGATCATCCTGCGCGCCATGCGGTGGCTGGGCCTGGACTGGGATGAGGGTCCTGAGGTCGGAGGCGCGAGCGGCCCCTACTTCCAGACCGAGCGCGCATCCACCTATGCGGCTGCGCTCGAGGAGCTGAAGGCGAAGGGTGCGGCATATCCCTGCTTCTGCACGAAGGAGCGCTTGGATGCATGCCGCGCAGAGGCGGAGTGCGAGCAGGGGGGCTATGCTGGCTATGACGGTCTCTGCCGGAGCGTGAGCGCGGACGAGGCCGCTGCGCGCATCAGCGCGGGGGAGCCGCATGTGTGGCGCTTGCGCGTGCCCGAGGGCCATGGTCCGATCGAATTCGATGATGCCGTCTATGGGCACATGTCGTTCCCGGCCGATGTCATGGATGACCTCATCCTGGTGAGGTCGGATGGCAGTCCCACGTACAACTTCGCTGTCGTCTGCGACGATGCGAACATGGGGATCACGCATGTGATCCGCGGGGACGACCACCTGTCGAACACCCCGCGTCAGATCCTCATCTACGAGGCGCTCGGCATGGAGGTGCCCACCTTCGCGCACCTCCCCATGATCTTGGGCCCCGACGGCAAGAAGCTCTCGAAGCGCCATGGGGCCACGAACGTAGAGGATTATCGCGATCGCGGGTTCGTGTCGGATGCCATGGTGAACTACCTGGCGCTCCTCGGGTGGTCGCTCGATGGGGAGACCACGGTCATATCGCGCGATGTGCTGGCCTCTGAGTTCTCCCTCGATCGCATATCGAAGAAGGACGCGGTGTTCGATGAGGAGAAGCTCGCCTGGCTCGATGGTGTCTACATCCGCGAGATGGATGCGGGCAAGTGGCTCGATGTCGCAGCTCCGTGGCTCGCGTATGCCCACCATCTGGGTGACGCTGCCCCTGCGGGTGCGAGCGTGGCGAGCAGTGCGAGCAAGGATGAGCAGAAGGCGCGCCTAGAAGCGCTCATCGCTCCGTGGGAGGAGGTGGCTCCTGAGTCGTGGCAGGGATTGCTCGCTGACGTGGCCGATCGCCGTGCGTGGCATGCGCGCATCCATCCGCTCATCGTCGAGCGTCAGACCACCTTCAATGAGCTGCCTGACAAGCTGGCGTATCTCTTCTGGGGCCCTCGCGTGGTCTTGGATGAGAAGAGCGTGAGCAAGGTGCTCCTGAAGGAGGGCGGCCGTGCTGATGAGGCGCTGCGGATCTGCCGCGAGGTCTTGGCAGATGAGAGCATCCCGTGGGAGGCAGAGCCCTTGCAGGAGGCGTGCCGTGCCAAGGGAGAGGCGGCAGAGATCAAGCCCAAGCTCCTGTTCCAGCCGCTGCGCGTAGCAATCTGCGGCAACCAGGTGTCGCCGCCGCTCTTCGAGTCCATCGAGCTCATGCCGCGCGAGGATGTCCTTGCGCGCATCGATGCGGTCGTGGCGAAGGTGCTCTCCTGAGAGAGGGTCAGCTTCGAGAGGCGATCACGCTTGGAGCCCTGCCGGTTGGCGGGGCTCTTCTCTTGCTTGCTTGGCTGCACGGCGCACGATGATGGCGCCGATGATGATGCTCGCCACGGCGACGATGCAGCTCGAGCTGAGCCACCAAAGCCCCATGCCCATCCAGAACCCTTGCGGATACATCTGGATCAGGAGGCTCTCGGGCGGGAACGTCCAGGTGCCATCTGCGAAGAAGAGGCCATGCAGGGCGCTGAACAGCCCATCGAATCCGATGAGGGCCCAGATGCCGCAGAGCGCGAATGATGCGAGCGCGATGCAGCCGCTCGCGATGAGGGCGTGGCCTGCGGGCTTCGGCCCGAACATGAGCACGAGCGCCATCAGGCAGAACGCCGCGATGAGGGTGCAGCCCATGATGGGCATGCGCACGGACGTGATGACCTCATGGACATCATCGAGGTGGGAGAGCGCATCGGCATCGAGCGCATAGGAGGGGCTGAGCTCGTAGAGGGCGAACATCGCCTCGGTGGCGTCCGTTCCTTGGTCCTCGGCGGAGGCGATGATGGCCCTTGCCTCATCGGACCATGCGCTCCCCTTGTCAGGGGTGGCTTCGGATGCGGCCGCTTGGTCCAGCAGATGGGCAGCAAGGCGCGCATCTGCGGCGCCTTCGCCGTCTGAGTCGCGCCCATAGTCGTCGATGGTGAAGGCGCGCGTCTCCATCGCGAGGTCGATGAGGGCATCGGGCGCATACGGGGAAGCCTCATGTGCGCTCTGCTCGTGCGCGAGCGAGCGCGTGATCTGTGGGAAGCCCGCGCAGATGGCGAATCCGATGGCCACATAGGTGCATGCGAGGGAGAGCGCGGCGAGCACCTGCAAGATCCGCGATCGGGTCGATCTTCTCACGTCAGAGCTCCAGTCCATCTTCCACATGGGCATCCACCCAGATGGATGCTGCCGTCATGCCATCATTCTGCTTGCAGATCGTCGGATGCGGTCCCATCCGAGAGAACACGCCTTGGAAATGCCCATCATAGAGGTAGAGGCCATTCAGGTTGTTGTAGAGGACAGGCTCGCTCGCGACCTCTCCGTCGGGCATATCCAGGATGCCCACATCGGGGGGAAGGGTCTTCGACTTATAGGGGCGGATGTAGCGCTGCACGATGAAGGGGGTGCCCTGGGCGCTGTTGGCGAAGCGCTCTATCAGATGCGCCCATTCCTCCTGCGTGCACTCCAGCCCGGCGTAGACATCGTCGGCGCCATAATGGTCGGCGGGCTTGATGATCCACCCGTCCTTGTTCTCGATGATCTGGGGGAGGTTCACCTCGGCCTCATCCAAGAATGACGTCTGCGGGATGGACTGCTCTAGGAACGATATCTCCTCTGCGGTGAGCATATCCACGGTCTCGGGCTTCATGAGCACATCGAATATCTGCTTGTCATGCACGATGTGCCCCGCGAAGCTCCCGATCAGCGCCACCTTCTCATCCCGGACGGCGTTGATGAGGTCTTGCGAGTCAGACCAGTGCTCCATGACATCATTGGTGACGCACCGCCTCCAGATGGCATCTATCGGGCGGCCGTCAGGGGACCTCAGGCGCTCCCCGTCGAAGCTGAGCTCCCTCACATCGCAGACCGCGCATTCGATGCCGCGTGCGGCGAAGAGGTCGGCGAACACGTGGAACTCGTCCACGACGCCATTCTCAAGGTAGTCGCAGATGGCGAAGCGCGGGTGCTCCCGCTTATGCTCGTAGGTGTCGTAGATGCGACAGAAGGCATCCACCCACGGCTCGAACAAGCTGCACCCTTGCACCTCATGGTCCTGTGCGAATGCCTTGAAGGTCTCTGAGCCCACGATGGAGGTCGTGATCTCGCGATTCTCGTTCATGCCCGCCGAGCCATCCCCGTTGAATTCGCAGAATGCGATGCGCAGCGTATCCTCGTCGATGAACGTATCCACGCGCGCGAAGGGGAGGAGCGAATCGTAGCCGCGCGGCAGCAGGATCAGCTCGCGCAGCCGGTCATCGAAGTCGAACAGGTCGCGATAGGAGGGATCATCCAAGTAGCGCTGCATGACCTTGCAGAGCACCCTATGCGTCATCTCGGCTGAGGTGCGCATGAGGTCGTAGACCTCCCTGCTGAACAGCTTGGGGATGAAGGTGGATGCGACCACTTGATGATGGACGATGGCGGTCGAATCCATCATGTAGGCGAACGCCGCGCGCCTGCCTTCGATATCCCCGTCCAGATCGGATATGATCTGGAAGTATTCGTTGGTGAGATCAGCATCCAATGCCATCGTATCGGCCTCTCTGCGTAGATGTGCTGCATACCTGCCGGAGATTCTAGCATGCGGCCACCCCTGCGCTCGCACGCCCTGCCCATGGCGTACCGATCTGACACCCAGGGGCGTCCCTGCGCTGTCCTGCGCGCAGCTTGCGTGGCAGATGCAGCCGAAGATGAGCTTCTTCCTTGCAAAAGAGCATGCTTGCGATTATGATTTGCAACTGCTGTTTTCAAATGCACGAAAAAGGAGCTCATTTCCATGGTTAAGATTCGTCTTGCGAGGCATGGCGCGAAGAAGCGCCCGTATTACAGGGTCGTCGTCTCGGATTCGCGTTGCCCTCGCGATGGTAAGTTCATCGAGCAGGTCGGCCGCTACAATCCCTGCTCCACCCCTAAGCTCATCGAGCTCGACAACGAGAAGATCGAGCAGTGGGTGGCGAATGGCGCACAGGTGAGCGACACCGTGCAGCGCCTGATGAAGCTCGCGCAGGAAAGCGCATAGCCACGATGGCTGAGAGCGCCGAAGAGCTGGCCTCGCTCGTCGAGTACATCGTCACGCCCTTGGTCGACTGTCCCGATGACGTGGACGTGTCGGTCGCGGATGACGATGGGCAGACCCTCATCGAGGTGCGCGTCAACGAGAGCGACGCAGGCAAGGTCATCGGTCGTCAAGGCCGGATCATAAAGTCCATTCGGACGCTCACTCGCGCTGCCGCCTCCCGCAAGGGAGCTCATGTCGAGGTGGAGCTGGTCGATTAGTGCACGGATGGTTCTCAGCGGCTCGCGTCGCTGGTGCAAAGGGCTTGGATGGGAAGCTGAGGCTCGCGGATGCCTCAGCTTTCTTGCGTTTCGAGCTCTCTGGATGCCGGGTCGCATTCGTGCCTCCGCGCGAGGAGTCGCCTCGCTTCGCTGAGGTCTGCGCGATCGAGGAGCGCACGTTGGATGGATGCATCGCGAGCTTTGCGGGCATAGAGGGCATCGAAGCCGCGCAAGGCCTCGTCGGCTGCCATGTCCTCCTCGAAGGCCAAGCGCCTGCGCAGGGCCCAGACGAAGTGGCATGCGCAGACCTTGCAGGGTTCGCGGTGGAGGATCGCGTGGCAGGGCTGATCGGAGAGGTGGCATCGGTGGATGCGGATCGCCTGCAGCCGCTCGTCTGCGTTCGGCGCACGGGAGGGGAGGCCGAGGTGCTGATCCCCTTCGTGGATGACATCATCGTCCATATCGATGAAGATGCGAGGCGCATCGTGGTCGACCTGCCCCAGGGGTTGCTGGATCTCTAGGAGGAACAGGGCCATGCGGATAGATGCCATCACGACATTCCCCTCCATGTACGATTCGGTCATGGGCGAGTCCATGATGAAGCGCGCGCAGGAGAAGGGTATCCTCGACTTCCGTGCGCATGACCTGCGCCAATGGGCGCATGGCGTCCACCGCAAGACGGATGACTACCCGTATGGTGGCGGCTGTGGGCTCGTGATGATGTGCGACCCGATCTTCAGCGCTGTTGAGGATGTGCTCGAATGCGATGCGGGGAGCCTTCCGCATGATGATGGCTCGCCTGCCGCAGATGATGCGAAGGTGATCTTCATGGCTCCGCATGGTCGCGTGTTCGACGATGCGCTGGCCGTCGAGCTCACAGAAGCGGAGCGCCTCGTGTTCGTATGCGGTCACTACGAGGGGATCGACGAGCGCGCCTACGCGCTGGCTGATGAGATCATCTCCATCGGCGATTACGTGCTCACAGGAGGTGAGCTGGCATCCATGGTGGTGATCGATGCCGTCGTGCGCAAGCTGCCCGGGGTGCTGGGGGCTGACACGGGTGCCCTCACCGAATCCTTCGCTGCCGGCCTTCTGGAATATCCGCAGTACACCCGTCCAGCAGAGTATCGGGGGATGGTCGTGCCCGATGTGCTCACCTCCGGTCATCATGCGCGCATAGAGGAGTGGCGCTACGAGCGATCGCTCGCCCGCACGCGCGCCCTGCGCCCCGACCTCCTCTCCTGAGATCCGCCCCTGTCCTGCTCGGCCCTGAGCGGAGCGGTCCCCCTTGCCCATGGAGGACGCATGCATCTCGCCGCAATTTGGCGCTGCGTGCCCATCTGGCTGGCGGTCTGGGGTATCATGGCATGCGGCTTGCGCTAAGGCGCATCATGTGCGCCCATTGCAGCCAGCTCTCAAGCGCTATCAGAAAGGCATCGCGACAGTCTCATGTATTCAGGCGAACATGCTGAGAAGAAGAAGGGGATAGGCCGCTCCATACTCTCGTTCATCGTCACCATCGCCATCATCGTGACGGTGGCGTGGGCGTTGCGCGCCTTCGTGTTCCAAGCCTATGAGATCCCATCAGGATCCATGGAGGACACGATCATGACCGGGGATATGGTCTTCTCCGAGAAGCTCACGTACTATCAGAGCGATCCGCAGGCGGGCGACATCGTCACGTTCCAAGATCCTGAGATCCCCTCCCGCACGCTCATCAAGCGCGTCATCGCCACGGGCGGTCAGACGGTGCAGCTCATAGATGGGAAGGTCTACGTGGACGGGGAAGAGCTCGATGAGCCCTATACGGACGGCAAGGAATCATGGCCCCTCGTCTCCAGCTTCGGTTCGCCCATCACCTATCCCTACATCGTCCCCGATGGCGAGCTCTGGGTCATGGGGGACAACCGGACCAATTCGCAGGACTCCCGCTATTTCGGCAGCATCCCGATCTCGTCTGTCACGGGACGCGCCATCTTCACGTACTGGCCACCAGAGAGCATAGGTGCGCTCTGACGCATGCGGCATCGCTGCCGCAGATGATGAGAGGAAGGCATCGAGGGGATATGAGCAGATCCGAAACCGCTCCGACATTCCAAGAGGTGATCATGAGGCTCCAGGAGTTCTGGGCCTCTCAAGGGTGCGTCATCTTGCAGCCCTATGACAACGAGGTGGGCGCGGGCACCAATGCCCCTGCCACCACGCTGCGCGCGCTCGGTCCTGACACGTGGCGCACGGCCTACGTGCAGGGATGCCGCCGTCCGACCGATGGGCGCTACGGCGAGAACCCGAATCGCCTGCAGTTCTACTACCAGTTCCAGGTGCTGATCAAGCCCTCGCCCGATGACATCCAGGAGGCATACCTCGCATCCCTGCGCGCCATCGGCATCGACACGGATGCGCACGATGTGCGCTTCGTCGAGGATGACTGGGAGTCCCCCACGCTGGGCGCGTGGGGCCTTGGCTGGGAGGTCTGGATCGACGGCATGGAGGTCACCCAGTTCACCTACTTCCAGCAGGTGGGCGGCTTCGAGTGCTCTCCGGTACCGGTGGAGATCGCCTACGGCCTCGAGCGCCTGACGATGTTCGTCCAGGGCGTGGATTCGGTCTATGACATCGTCTGGGCGAAGGGCTCTGACGGCGTCACCTTCACCTACGGGGATGTCTACCTCGAGAACGAGCGCGAGTACTCGCGATACAACTTCGAGGTGGCCGATACGGAGCTTCTGTTCAAGGAGTTCGCTGACCGCGAGGCGGAGTGCATGAGGACCTTGGAGGCAGGGCTTCCGCTACCCGCCTACGATTCGGTCCTCAAGTGCTGCCATACCTTCAATCTGCTGGATGCGCGCGGCGTCATCTCCGCCACCGAGCGCATGGGCTATATCCTGCGCGTGCGCACGCTCGCGAAGGCGTGCTGCGAGTCATACATGGAGCATGTGGTCGGCTTGCCGGCTGACGCTGACGCGAAGGGAGGCGCGCGATGAGCATGAAGCGGACGCTCGCCTTTGAGATAGGCACCGAGGAGATCCCGGCATTCGACCTCAAGAATGCCACGGAGAAGCTGCCCCAGATCATGGCGCAGGCATTCGAGGATGTGCGCATCGGCCATGGTGACATGGAGGTGTACTCCACGCCGCGGCGCATGGCTGTCGTCGTGCATGAGGTGGAGGACGCCACCCCTGAGGTGAACGAGACGTTCAAGGGCCCCTCTGTCGCCATCGCCTTCGATGCGGATGGCGCTCCGACCAAGGCGGCCTCTGGATTCGCGCGCGGCAAGGGCGTGGATGTGGATGCGCTCGAGGTGCGCGAGGAGGGCGGCGTGGAATACGTGTTCGCCTCTCGCCGCATCGAATCGAAGCAGACGGCGGACCTGTTGCCCGATCTGCTGCTGGGCGTCATCGGATCGCTCCCTTGGCCGAAGTCCATGCGCTGGGCGAGCTATCGCGAGGCGTTCTCGCGCCCGGTCCGCTGGATCGTGGCGCTGTTGGGGGATGAGGTGGTGCCTGTCACGTTCGCGGGCGCCGTCTCGGGCAGGCACACGGAGGGCCATCGCGTCCTATCCCCGCAGGGTGCGGACATCGCATCTGCAGATGGGTATGTCTCAGCCGTTCGCAGCCTGGGGATCATCCCCACGGAAGGGGAGCGTCGCTCTCTCATCGAGGAGCGCGTGCGCGCCATCGAATCCGAGCTGGGGGCAGGCTTCACCGCCGTCCTCCCCGAGAAGACCCTCACGGAGGTGGTGAACCTCTCCGAGGTGCCCACGCCCATGCTCGCTCAGTTCGACGAGGCGTTCTTGGCGGTCCCCGAGGAGATCATCGTCGATGCGATGCTCATGCATCAGCGCTACTTCCCGCTGTACCGCGAGGGTGCGCTCACGAACCGCTTCATCATCGTGTCCAACGGGGATGCGCGCTTCGCTGACAACATCATCGACGGCAACCAGCGCGTGGTGGCGGCCAGGCTCTACGATGCCAAGTTCTTCTACGAGGAGGACCTGAAGAAGCCGCTTGCGGACTACGTCGAGCGCTTGGATGAGGTCGTGTTCCAGGAGAAGCTGGGCACGATGCGCGCCAAGACCGATCGCGTCTGCCGCTTGGCTGAGAGGCTCTGCCTTGACGCGGATGCAGATGCGGCGCTCGCGGGCAAGGTATCGCGTGCTGCGCGCCTGGCGAAGGCTGACCTGGTCACCAATGCCGTCGTGGAGTTCACCAGCGTGCAGGGCATCATGGGCTCCTACTATGCCGAGGCTGCGGGCGAGGATGCAGATGTTGCCCGCGCGATCGCCGAGCACTACATGCCCCGCTTCTCGGGTGATGAGATACCGAGCAACATCGTCGGGCAGATGGTCGCCATCGCCGACAAGGTGGACACGGTCTGCGGCCTGTTCGCCATCGGGCAGCTGCCCACCGGCTCATCCGACCCATTCGCGCTGCGCCGCGCTGCCCTTGGCGTGATATCCATCCTGCAGAGCGGCCTGGATATCAGCCTCGAGCGCGCCATCGACGATGCGCTGCGCATCTACCGAGAGGATGGCCTCGACTTCGATCAGGCCAGCGTGCGCGAGGCCATCATCGACTTCTTCGTCACGAGGACGAAGGTCATGCTCAAGGATGGCGGGAGCTCGCCCGATGCCATCGACGCGGTGCTCGCTGCGGGCATCACCGAGCCGGTCATCATCGCCGAGCGGGCGCGTGCGCTCGATGCGGCGCGCAAGGAGGCTTCCGAGGCGTTCCTGGACCTGTCAACCGCGTATGCGCGCGCCAACAACCTGCGTGACGCGGAGGCGGGCGAGCTCTATGACGCAAGCTTGTTCGATGCAGTGGAATCTGCGCTCGCGGATGCGGTGGAATCTGCGCGCACGAAGGTGGCTGAGGCCCTTGAGAGCGGGGATTACCCGACCGCCCTCGATGCGCTCGCGTCCCTTCGCCAGCCGATCGACGAGCTGTTCGAGGCGACGATGATCATGGATGAGGATATGACCATCAGGGCGAACAGGATGAAGCTCCTCAATGCCTTCGTCGGGGTGTTCGCCGATGTCGCTGACTTCGGGATGCTCTCATCCCGATAGCGCTCATGGGGCAGGCACATCCGATGGCATCCTCGAAGCAGACGGGCGCTGAAGCTGCTCATCGTCCTGGTGCGCCAAGCAGCGCGCCTGCGTTCCCCACGGTGCACGTCCTATCGGATTCGGTGGGAGAGACCGCGCGCACGGTGGCGCAAGCCGCTGCCGCGCAGTTCGGCGTGAAGAATCCCAAGATCGAGGTGTTCGGCAAGGTCAAGTCCTTCGAGCAGGTGCGCACCATCCTCGATGAGCATGTCGCGTACCATGTCGAGCAGCTGGGGGATGACCAGCTGCTCATCTTCTATACGCTCGTGGACCCCGACCTGCGCGATGAGGTGTCCGCCTACATCCTCTCCCATGAGAACATGCATGGGGTGGACCTGCTCACCGCTGCCATCACCGCCATGGCGGATGTGAGCGGCCTAGAGCCCAACGATACGCCCGGCGTCCTGCGCATCGCCGACATCGACTACTTCAAGCGGGTGGCGGCGCTGGAGTTCACCATCGAGCACGACGATGGGCGCAATGCGTGCGACCTCGCCAAGGCCGACATCGTCATCATCGGCGTGTCGCGCACCTCGAAGACGCCGCTGTGCATCTATCTGGCGCAGCATGGCTATAGCGTCGCCAATGTGCCGCTCGACCTTCACACCACGCCACCGAAGGAGCTCTTCGATGTGGATTCCACGCGCATATTCGGGCTGATGTCCACGCCTGAGGCGCTCTCCAGCATCCGCTCGCGTCGCATCGGTCAGGCGGTCTCGGTCGCAGGCTCCTATGCCGATCCCGAATACATCTATGAGGACCTCGAGGCCGCTCGGGCCCTCATGCGCCGGTTGGGATGCTATGTGATCCGCACGGACGGCAAGGCCGTGGAAGAGACGGCGCAAGAGGTGCTGGACCTGTATTCCAAGACGCATGGCATGGACGCGTAGGAGGGAGATGCGCTCGTGAGCAAGGAGGATGCCATGCCGCTGCCCGTGGTCGAGGGGCGTGCGGTGGAGGCGATGTCGGCGAAGGTCGCACCGCGAAGCTTCGAGGAGCTTCGTCCTGGATTCAAGCTGAGGGCGCATGCGAAGCCGAAGAGCGATCTTGTCCTCGCGGCTTTCTTCAGCTGCGTCGTGCTCGTGTTCGCGGGAGCGGTCGTGTTCGCGAACTCCTATGACAACGATGTCTGGTTCTTCCTGGCTACGGGCGAATGCATCGTCAAGAACGGCATCCCGTACACCAACCCGTTCTCCATCTATCCGGACATGGGCTTCATCGCGCAGCAATGGCTGCACTGCGTCATCTCCTATGGGGTGTATCAGCTGGGCGGCTTCGTGGGCTTGGGCATCGTCGCGGTGGTGCTCTTCCTCGCACTGGCCGCATCCATGGCGGCGCTCGCATTCAAGATCCGCCAGAGCCGGTCAGGCGCTGAGGTGGTCATGATGCTGGTCGCGGCATCCGTCGTGGCATGCAGCACCTATGCTTCCGTGCGCCCGCACCTCTACTCCATGCTCGCATTCGTCTGGATCATCTATCTCTGCGAGGGCTATCGCGCCGATCAGCGCAAGGCGCAGCTCGCCTTCCTCCCGCTGATCGTCGTGCTGCACGTGAACCTGCATGCGGCCATCGCGCCGTTCGACCTGTTCATCATCGCACTGTACTGCATCCCCGATGTCGCATCCATGCTGCATCGGCGCGGGAGGCTCAAGGGCGTGTCGCTGGTCTGTGCGACCTATCCGCGCAAGCCGCTCATCCTCGCGCTCGTGGCGTGCGCAGTTGCGCTGTTCGCGAACCCCTATGGTGCGAGCGGTGCATTCTACGTGCTCCTCTCATATGGGGCAGCCAGCTACAAGGGACGCATCAGCGAGATGAACAACCTCGTTCCCGCCGCGAGCTTCATCAATGCCTACTGCACCATCCTCATGTTCATCACGGTCTGCGTCATCGGCCGCATGGGGCTGCGCCGCATCAACCTGCCGCTGCTCATCCTCGCGCTCGTGGGGATCGTGGGCGCTGTCATGCTCATCAGGAATCGCTGGCTCGCGGGGCTCTTCTGCTTCGCCTATCTCGCGTGGGCCACGCGCGCATCCTCCTTCACGGTGTTCAAGGAGGGAAGGGCGACGAGGCCCGTGGCGTGCGCCATCCTCATCGTGGGCGTGGTCGCGCTCTCCGCGCTCATCGCAAGGGGTGCGCCCGCGCTCGCAGAGAAGCCCGTGGATGCTTCTCGGACCCCGGTCGAGACGATGCGCTACCTCGACTCCATCGGAGCGGACAAGCAGACCACGAAGGTGTTCTGCTTCTTCAACGCGGGTGGCTACGTCGAGTTCTGCGGGTACAAGGTGAACGTGGATCCGCGCCCGGAGATCTGGAATGCCACCATCAACGGCACGGGCAAGGACCATTACTACGAGTACGTCGAGATGGCGCTCGGGAACACCTCGTTCAATAGCTACAACGACCGTTACGACTTCGACGTGTTCATCATCGAGGAGGGCGCGGGCACCGATCCCTACTTCGAGGATAGCCCCGCCTATGTCGAGATACCGGGTGGGAATGGGTATCGCTCATATGCGAAGAAGTCCTGGCTCGACCAGTACGTCTGATCGGCTGCCATCCACGGGATCATCCCGTTCGCAGGCTCCATCTGCGCTTGCTTGATCGCTATCATTGTCCCGCTCGCATCGGGCGCGTGCTCTCGTGCATCCCCGATGGCGGGCGAGCATACATTGGCAAATCGAAGGAGTGCACTGTGGCCGAGACAGTCAAGCGCGTATACGCCTTCGGCAAGGATGCCGAGGGGAAGAACGTGACCGAGGGCAACACGGATATGAAGTCCGTGTTGGGTGGCAAGGGCGCGAACCTCGCTGAGATGGCGAACATCGGATTGCCGGTGCCTCCCGGTTTCACGATCACCTGCCAGACCTGCATGGAGTATGCGAATGCTGGCAACGTGTGGCCCGAGGGCGCTCTGGATACCATCGCAGAATACCGCGCTGACCTCGAGGAGCGCATGGGCAAGAGGATCGGCGATGCGACCGACCCGCTGCTCGTCTCGGTGCGCTCGGGTGCACCCATGTCCATGCCGGGCATGATGGACACCGTGCTGAACCTGGGCCTGAACGATCAGTCCATCAATGGCCTCATCGCCCAGACCGAGAACCCGCGCTTCGCGTGGGATTCATACCGTCGCTTCATCCAGATGTTCTCCAACGTCGTGATGGGGCTCGATGGCGACCTATTCGAGAATGCCATCACGGCCATCAAGAACGAGCGCGGCGTGAGGTCTGACACCGACCTCACCGCAGAGGACCTGCAAGAGCTCGTGGGCGTGTTCAAGCGCATCTTCACCGAGAACGTCTCAGCTGAGGAGTACCCCACGCTCATCGTGGACGGCACCGTGCAGTTCCCCCAGGACCCCATGGTGCAGCTGCAGCTGGCCATCGAAGCGGTGTTCGGCAGCTGGAACAACCCGCGCGCCACGCTGTATCGCAAGAAGAACAAGATCGCCGATGACCTGGGGACCGCCGTCAACGTGCAGTCCATGGTGTTCGGCAACAAGGGCAACACCTCGGCCACGGGCGTCGCCTTCACGCGCAACCCCGCCAATGGCGAGAAGGAGTTCTACGGGGATTACCTGGTCAACGCGCAGGGCGAGGACGTCGTCGCGGGCATCAGGAACACGAGCCCCATCGCCGAGCTCAAGGAGGTCGAGGGCTTGGGCGAGGCAGGCAAGCAGCTCGAGGACATCTTCGTCGTGCTCGAGAACCACTTCCGCGACATGTGCGACATCGAGTTCACCATCGAGCAGGGCAAGCTCTGGATGCTCCAGACGCGCGCGGGCAAGAGGACCGCTCAGGCAGCGCTGCATATCGCCATCCAGATGGTGAACGAGGGCCTCATCACCAAGAAGGAGGCCGTCATGCGCGTGGAGCCGGAGCAGCTCGATCAGCTCCTGCACCCGCAGTTCGACAAGGATGCTCACTATGACGTGGTGGCGAAGGGCCTGAACGCGAGCCCGGGCGCCGCTGTGGGCGAGGCGGTGTTCTCAGCTGCGGATGCCGTCGCTGCGGCAGAGGAGGGTCGCAAGACCGTCCTCGTTCGCTGGGAGACCACTCCCGATGACCTCGCGGGCATGATCGCGGCCGAGGGCATCCTGACCTCCCATGGTGGCAAGACCTCGCACGCCGCCGTCATCGCGCGTGGCATGGGCGCTCCGTGCGTGTGCGGCGTGGAGGCGCTGCGCATCGACGCGGAGAAGAAGGAAGCATCCATCAATGGCACGGATATCGTCATCCATGAGGGTGACATGATCTCCATCGACGGCACCACGGGCGTCCTCGTGCTCGGCGCGGTCGACCTGGTGATGCCCGAGCTCACGGGGGATCTGGACACCATCTTGGAGTGGGCGGACGAATACCGTCGCCTGGGCGTGCGCGCCAACGCCGACAATCCAGAGGACGCGCACCTCTCACGCGAGTTCGGCGCGGGCGGCATCGGCCTTTGCCGGACCGAGCACATGTTCTTGGGCGACCGCAAGCAGATCATCCAATCCTTCATCCTGAATGATGATGAGCTGAATCGCGAGCGCGCCACCGCTGAGCTCTACGAGGCTCAGTCAGGGGACTTCTACGAGATGTTCAAGGCGATGGATGGGCTGCCCGTCATCGTGCGCTTGCTCGATCCGCCGCTGCATGAGTTCCTGGATGATCCGCGCGCGCTCGAGGTGGAGATTGCGCGCATGGAGGAGAAGGGCGCATCTGCGGCCGATATCGCCGAGAAGCGCATGATGCTCGAGAAGATCGACGCATTCGCGGAGCAGAATCCGATGCTCGGCATGCGCGGCGTGAGGTTGGGCCTCATGTATCCCATCCTCCCGAAGATGCAGGTCCGTGCCATCGCCACCGCATGCGCCAAGCTCGCGAAGGAGGGCTTCGACCCGAAGCCGGAGATCATGATCCCGCTCGTGTCCACGGTGAGCGAGCTCGCGTGCTTGCGCGAGACGGCTGAGCAGGTCATCGCCGAGGTGGCATCTGATGAGGGTGTGGACCTGGAGATCCCGATCGGCACCATGATCGAGCTCCCTCGTGCCGCGCTCACCGCAGATGAGATCGCCACGCAGGCGGACTTCTTCTCCTTCGGCACCAACGACCTCACGCAGACGACCTTCGGCTTCAGCCGTGATGATGTCGAGGGCGAGTTCGTCCCGCTGTACCTGCAGGAGAGGCTGCTCACGCACAATCCCTTCGCCACGATCGACGAGCATGGCGTTGCGAAGCTGGTGAAGATGGGCGTGGAGCTGGGTCATGATGGCAACCCGGATATCGTGTGCGGCGTGTGCGGCGAGCATGGCGGAGACCCGGAGTCCATCCACATCTTCAACCGCATCGGCCTTGATTATGTGTCCTGCTCGCCCTATCGCGTGCCGGTCGCTCGCCTCGCTGCGGCTCAAGCTGCCATCGAAGAGGACTAGCGCGGCACGTGTCCATCCACATGGAGAGGCTCCCGCGCACCATCGTGCTCTTCCGTGCGGGGGAAGCATCAGATCAGGTCATATCGAGAGCAGCTGCCCAGGAGGTGGCTGCTCTCATCTCGTCTGAGGACATCGGATCCGATGCTCCTGTGCTCGCATGCCTCGATCAGAGGGTGCTGCCCGATGCGGTCGAGCACCTCATCACCGCTGATTGGCGCTGCGTCATCACGTGGATCTGCGAGCTCGCAGTGCGCGGAGCGCCTGCCATCGGAGCTGCGGGAGCGGCCGCTGTCGCCCTTGCCGCCTTCGATGCGGCGGGAGCGGATGAAGGCCGCGCGTTCTTGCAGCACGTGCAGGAGGCGGCTGTGCTCATAGGGGACGCGCGCCCTACGGCCGTCAACCTCATGTGGGCCACGCAGCGCATGGTCGCGCTGGCCGAGCAGAGGGTGGATGCTGGGGAGGATGCGCGTTCGGTGGCATGCGCGCTCTTCGATGAGGCGTGCGCGATCCAGCGCGAGGACGAGGAGGCGAATCGCCGCATCGGCGAGGTGGGCGCTGCCCTTCTGCCGCAGGGCTGTGCGGTGCTCACGCATTGCAATGCGGGGAGCCTTGCCACCTCGTTCTACGGCACAGCGCTCGGCGTGGTGTATGCGGCTGCGGATCAGGGAAAGCTCGTGCGCGTGTACGCCGATGAGACGCGCCCGGTCTGCCAAGGATCGCGCCTCACGGCATGGGAGCTCGCCCGCGCAGGCGTGCCCGTGACGCTCATCTGCGACGACATGGCCGCTTCGGTCATGGCAGCAGGTGAGGTGGATGCCGTCATCGTCGGTGCGGACAGGATCGCCGCCAACGGGGATGTGGCGAACAAGATAGGGACGTTGGGCGTGGCCGTGCTCGCTCGGCATTTCGGCATCCCCTTCTATGTGGCCGCTCCCACATCCACCATCGATCCAGATACCCTCACGGGTGCGGATATCAGGATCGAGCAGCGCAGCGCGTGCGAGGTGTCGGCGCATCCGATCGAGGGCGTGGATATCATCAATCCCGCATTCGACATCACGCCCGCAGACCTCGTCACTGCCATCATCACGGAGCGCGGTGCGTTCGCGCCGCAGCGCGCCTTGGATGCGCTCGGGTAGGGTCCGCACATGGTGTCACGCTCGCATCTGAGGGATGCATTCCTCGCTGCCTATCCCATCATGCTCGGCTATGTGGCCATCGGGATACCCTGCGGCATCCTGTGCGGTTCCATCGGGCTGGACTGGTTGCAGGTCCTCATCCTCTCGGTGCTCTTCTACTCGGGTGCCGGGCAGTTCATGATCCCCAACATGTGGCTCACCGGCGCTCCGCTAGCTTCCATCATCGCAAGCGTGTCCTTGGTGAACACGCGCCAGATGCTCTATTCGGCATCGCTTGCGCCTGAATGCCAAGGTGCGAGCCGCTTGCTCTCGTTCTTCTTCGCTGCCACGGTCACCGACGAGAGCTATGGGGTGTCCATCGCCAAGTTCAAGGAGGGGGAGTGGTCGGTCGACCGGGCGCTCATGGTGAACCTCCTGTCGCAGAGCTCATGGACGATATCGAACGTCATCGGCGTGTTCGTCGGGTCGCTGCTGGATATCCCGCTCCCGATCGCATCGTTCGCCATGACCTCGATCTTCATCTGCCTCCTGTTCACCCAGAAGCTGACAGCGCCGAACGTGATCGCGGCGGTGTTCGCCATCCTGGGCGTGTACATATGCAAGCTGATAGGGCTCTCAGGTGCCGCGATCATCGTGGGCGCCATCCTGGGCGTGGCATGCGCGATGCTGTATGCGCGCGCATCCGAGGGGAGGCGCGCATGAGCTGGGGGGACTTCTGGATCATCCTCATCGCGTGCGGCATCACCATGCTCATCTGCCGCGTGGCTCCGCTGTTCCTGCTCAAAGGGCGCGAGCTGCCCGAGCGCGTGATACGCGCGCTCAATCTGATCCCGCCCGCCGCATTCGCGGCCCTCGTGGCGAACGACATCGTGACGCCGGGCATGTTCACCTCGGGCCTCTGGCCGGCCGGGGCCATCATCTGCGCTGCGGCTGTGGTGGTCGTGGTGGCGGTGAGGACGAAGTCGCTCATCTGGTGCGCGCTCTCGGGTGTGGCTGCATACGCCCTCTTGCTGATGATCTAGCGTGGGACCTGAGCCATGCTGCATGGTGGAGGAGCGAGCGGTGCCGCATGCATGTGGCACCGTATATCAGATTCTTCTTGCTTGGCGGCCATCGTAGGGATATACTTGCAAATCGTGTCTTTACAGATGTATATGACGGAACATGTTGTAGATAAGAGCGGGGAACAGAGAAATGGATATCATTCGCGCAATCGAAACGCAGGACATCAAGCAGGACATCCCGGACTTCGGCCCTGGTGACAACGTGAAGGTGCACTATCGCATCACCGAGGGCAACCGCGAGAGGATCCAGGTCTTCCAGGGAGATGTCATCCGCCGTCATGGCGAGTCCTCCCGCGAGACGTTCACCGTTCGCAAGGTCAGCTTCTCCATCGGCGTCGAGCGCACCTTCCCGGTGAACTCCCCGAAGATCGAGAAGATCGAGGTCACGCGTCGCGGCAAGGTCCGTCGCGCCAAGCTCTACTACCTGCGCAACAAGGTGGGGAAGGCTGCCAAGATCAAGGAGAAGTCCTTCCGCTAGGCTCTTCGCTCAACACAATAGCACGCATACGATGAGGCCCTTGTCATGAGGGCCTCATCTTCATGTCCCCAAGGAGGTCCGCTCCGATGAAGCCCGTCTCTCAGATCAAGTCAGAGCTCGCTTGTGCGCGCATCGAGGATAGGAGCGCGCTCGAAGCGCTCTATGGAGCAGATGAGCGCAAGGGCGTGCGCCAGGCACTCGCCCAGATGGTGCGGAGGTTCGAGCGCGAGGCTGTGGAAGAGGAGCGCCTTGCACACCTGTACGAGACCGAAGCGCGCCTTGGCAGCGAGCGCGGTGGTGGCATCATCTGCGGGCTCGACGAGGTCGGGCGCGGACCCTTGGCGGGGCCGGTGGCGGCAGGAGCCGTGGTGCTTGACCCTTCGGCTCCTCGGATCTGCGGCCTCGATGACTCCAAGAAGTTGAGCTCTGGTGCGCGCGAGCGCATATCAGAGGAGATCAGGGGATCCGCACGGGCGTGCGCTGTGGCCTATGCTCCTCCTCAGATGATCGACGAGCGGGGCATCATGTACGCCTTGAGGCATGCATTCACGGAAGCTCTGGCGTGCATAGAGCGCCAGAGCGTGAGCGTGGACGTGGTCCTCTTGGATGGCGACCCGCTCGGATTCGATGCGCGCGAGGTCAATGTCGTCAAAGGTGATGCCACGTGCGCGTCCATCGCTGCGGCGTCGATCATCGCGAAGGTGGAGCGCGATCGCCTCATGGAGCAGCTGGATGCGGAGCATCCAGGATACGGATTCGCAACGCACAAGGGCTACGGTTCGAGCGCTCACATCCAGGCGATACGCGAGCTCGGGTTATCCACGGTGCATAGGAGGAGCTTTTGCACGCGCATCGCATGAGGCGCGTGCTCGATATCCACGCGATCGCACGGCTTCATCCACCGCAGGGCAGCGGGCACCTCTCTCCGCATCTACCAGGTGGGATGGATGCGCCCCTCGGCTAGGTGGGATGATCGCGTGCGAAGGGGAGCGTATGCGATCGCAGATCCTCGATGGATCGCATGCGAAGATGCGCGAGAGCGGTGATGAGACGATGCCCGATCGCTGATGGACGCGTGCCAAGACGCCGCACGATCCTTGACGATGCGCGACGCATGGCTTGTCAGGGAATCTGAAGGTGGACCCATCAGCATCTTCCTCACGATGAAGGAGGAAGCCATGGAGCAAGCCGTATTGGAGAGACCGGCCACGCAGGCCGAAGGGCAGCAGGAGCGCTGCGAGCGTGCAGCGAGCGCGCGGACGGCGGATGAGCAGAGCGCGGGACGTCGCAACAAGGCATTGGGTGCGCGGGGTGAGGAGGCCGCAGCGCGCTTCCTCGATCGCAGGGGATATGACATCCTCGAGCGGAACTGGGGATGCTTCGCAGGCGAGGCGGACATCATCGCGAAGGATGGCGACACCGTCGTGTTCGTGGAGGTCAAGACGCGCAAGGACTGCTCGCGAGGGTTCCCCTCCGAGGCTGTCACCTCGGAGAAGCGGAGCCGATACGAGAAGATAGCGCTCGCGTACCTGGCGGACTTCGACCAGACGGACTTCCCGGTCAGATTCGATGTCGTGGCCATCGTGGTCATGGGGCCTGGCAAGGCGATGATGCGCCATCACATCAACGCATTCTCAGCCGTTGAGCGGTGATGGGGATATGCGCCCTGCAGAGCGCTGTGCTGAGCGGTGTCGAGGCGCAGCCGGTCACAGTAGAGGTCTCCGTCGGGAGTGGGCTTCCGGGCATGTCCATCGTCGGCATGGCAGACACCGCGGTGAAGGAGGCTCAGGAGCGCGTTCGCTCTGCCATCCGGGCATCGGGCTTCGCCATGCCGCAAGAGAAGGTGGTCGTGAACCTCGCTCCAGGGAACGTGCGCAAGACCGGGTCAGGCTTCGACCTGCCCATCGCATGCGGGATATTGGTCGCGACGGGCCAGGTGAGCAGCGAGGTGGTGCAGGGTCGGCTCCTCATCGGGGAGCTCTCGCTGCAGGGTGCCGTCCGGCCTGTGGTCGGCAGCCTTGCCTTCGCCGCATGCGCGAAGAGGCTCGGCATCGGATCGGTCACCGCCATCCAGGCACCTGCTCCGATACCGGGGCTCGCTCAATGGGGGTTGCGCAGCCTTGGGATGCTGCATGTGGAAGAGCCCTTGGAAGAGCTCGCCTTCGCGGGGTGCGAGGATGCGGGAGCGTCGGATGCGTCGCTTCCCGACTACCGGGACATAGCTGGACATGAGGTGGCCAAGCGCGCGCTCCAGATTGCGGCAGCAGGACAGCACGGGGTGCTCATGATGGGTCCTCCTGGCTCGGGGAAGACCATGCTCGCCTCGCGGCTCACCTCCATCCTGCCGCCCCTCACCGAAGCAGAGAGCTTAGAGGCAGCGGTGGTGCATTCGGTGGCAGGAGAGGATGTTAAGCGCATCCTCGCTGGGCGGAGGCCCTTCCGCAGCCCCCACCATTCGGCGACCACCGCAGGGCTCTTGGGAGGTGGTGCTCCCATCCGGCCCGGCGAGGTATCGCTTGCGCACTGCGGCGTCCTATTCCTCGATGAGCTGAGCGAATTCAGGCCATCCACCTTGCAGGCATTGCGCCAACCCCTCGAGAGCGGAGAGGTGCTCATCACGCGCGCAGAGGCGAGCGTGCGCTTGCCCGCGCGCTTCATGCTGGTGGCGGCATCGAACCCGTGCCCCTGTGGGTACCTGGGCGATAGGGCGCACCAGTGCCGATGCACCTCGTGGCAGGTCAAGAAGTACCAGGGGCGCATCGGAGGTCCGCTCATGGATAGGGTCAGCATCAGGTTGGATGTGGAGCGCCTGCCCACATCCAGCGTGCTCTCCTCAGGCGAGGGCACGAGCTCTGAGGTGCTCAAGGAGGGCGTCCTCGTCGCCCGGGCATTCGCAGGGCTCCGGCGTGCGCGCAGCGATGCTGTGCGCCCTGAGCGCACCCGCCCGCTCTCGCCGCAGGAGACCATCGCCTCATGCGAGCTTGATGCGAAAGCCCATGCCTTCGCGGCCAGCATCGCCGAGGGTGAGGGATTGAGCGGTCGTGGGCTCATGAGCACGCTCAAGGTGGCGCGCACCATCGCGGATATGGAGGAGGCATCCCAGGTGGGCGTCGATCACCTTGCTGAAGCGTTCTCGCTGCGCATGGATGCCGATCGAGGAGGGGATAGCAGTGGATGATGCCATATGCGCCATCAAGGGTCCGCGCCATGTGGTGAGCAGAGGAGAGGAGGCCTATCCGCCTGCGTTGGAGGCGATAGCCGATCCACCGGAGAAGCTCTACATCATCGGGGATGTGAAAGCGCTCCAAGAGGGCCTTGCGATCGTGGGCGCGCGTCGTGCGACCCCGTACGGGACCGGATGCGCCCGCAGGTTCGCGACGAGGGCCGCGGAGCGCGGCATCGCGATCATCTCAGGGGGTGCGCGAGGATGCGATGCCGCAGCGCACAGGGCGGCGCTCGATGCGGGGGTGCCCACCGTGGTGTTCTTGGGTGGCGGCTGCGATGCCATCTATCCTCGGGAGAACCACGGGCTCTTCTGCGAGGTGGTGGCAGCCGGAGGGGCGCTCGTCTCTGAGCGCGCATGGGCGGTCCCACCGCTGCCCTACATGTTCCGTGCGCGGAACCGGCTCATCGCAGGGCTTGCCAAGGCGACGCTGATCGTGGAGGCAGGGCTCCCCTCGGGTACGTTCTCCACGGCCGATGAGGCCCTTGCAGCCAACAGGGATGTGCTCGTCGTGCCCGGCTCCATCGCATCTGCGCAGTCGCGAGGAGCGAACAGGCTCATCTATCAGGGTGCCACACCCATCGTGGATGACGATTCGTTCAACGATCAGCTCTTCGCGCTGTTCGGCATCATGCGTCAGGAGAGCGCACAAGGTGCAGAGGTGGAGCTGCCTCAGCGCTCCGCCTTCGATCGGGTGCTCCTTGACGCCCTCGCTGCTGAGCCCATGAGCGTGGAGGCGCTGCACGCCTTGGCTGCGACCACGAGCCGCACGCGATGGCATCCATCCAAGACGAGCGCCTGGGCATCCAAGATGGAGGCAGCAGGAGCGGTCACCCGCTATCCGGGAGGGCGCATCGGCGTCGTGCTCTGAGCGCGATCGTCTGGTAAGCTTTCAGCATGTTCGATACGGTGACCATCATCGGTGCAGGCCTTGCAGGGAGCGAAGCGGCGCTCTCGTGCGCGCGCATGGGCCTTGCCGTCACCCTCCATGAGATGAGACCGCATCGCGAGACGGGCGTCCATAGGACGGATGGCTTCGCCGAGCTGGTGTGCTCGAATTCCCTGAAGGGCACGCGCGCGGACAGCGCGGCAGGCATGATCAAGCATGAGCTGGATGTCCTCGGCTCTCCGCTCTATCGCATCGCGTGCGCCACCAGCATCCCTGCAGGAGGCGCGCTCGCGGTCGATCGGGAACGGTTCTCGGATGCGGTCACGCGCGCGATCGAGGAGCACCCGCTCATCACCGTCGTGCGCAGGGAGGTGCGCTCCTTGCGCGAGCTCTCCGAGGATGCGGGAGCCATCATCTTGGCTACCGGTCCGCTCACCTCGGATGCGCTGGCGGCAGAGCTGTGCGAGATGTACGGGGAAGAGGAGCTCGCGTTCTTCGATGCGGCAGCGCCCATCGTCATGAGGGATAGCCTCGATGAGAGCATCGTATTCAGGCAGAGCCGCTATGAGGAGGCGGGGGATGGCGACTACCTGAACGCCCCCATGGATGAGGCGGAGTATGCAGCCTTCATCGAAGCGCTCCTCGAAGCTGAGCGCGTCGTCGCCAAGGACTTCGAGTCGAAGGACCTCTTCCAGGCATGCCAGCCGGTCGAGGAGGTGGCGCGTGCGGGCTTCGATGCCCCGCGCTTCGGCGCCATGAAGCCTGTGGGCCTCATCGATCCGCGCAGCGGCAAGCGCCCCCATGCCGTCGTCCAGCTGAGGGCAGAGGATGCTGAGGGCACTAGCTACAACCTGGTCGGCTTCCAGACGAATCTCACCTTCCCGGCTCAGCGCAGGGTGTTCTCGATGATACCGGGCCTCGAGCAGGCTGAGTTCGCGCGCTTCGGCGTGATGCATCGCAACACCTTCCTGAACGCCCCTAAGATCTTGGACGTGACCGGGGCCTCCCGCGCATCGGGTGCCTCTGGAGCACCGATCCACATCTCCGGCCAGCTCTCAGGGACCGAGGGGTATTGCGAGGCCATCCGCTCGGGCCTCAACTGTGCCATCTCGGTCATAGCGCGCGCGAAGGGAGCGCCTCTACCCGAGCTGCCGCCGGAGACGGCATTCGGTGCGCTCATGCGCCATGCGACCGACCCTGCGACCACGCAGTATCAACCCATGCACGTCAACTTCGGCGTGATGCCGCCGCTCGATCCTCCCATCAAGAACAAGCGGAAGCGCTATGCCGCCTTCGCTGAGCGCGGCGATCGGGCGCTCAGCTCATATGCAGCCGCCCTCGAGCGTGCGGGCATCTGGAGCACCTCGTGACGAGCGCGTCCGATGCAGCAGATGCGCGTGCCTCAGCGCTTCTGGATGCATTCCTCGCGCATATCACCTACGAGCGCAACCTCTCCGCGAACACCGCCAAGGCATACGCCGAGGATATGGGCGACTATCTCAGATGGGCATATCGGGAGGGGATCGACCCCCTCGCGCCCGGTCGGAGGGGCGTGCGGCTCTATCTGGCCTATCTGGACCAGGCAGGATATGCGCGACGGACATCGAACAGGCGCCTGTCGGCCTTGAAGGGCTTCTTCGGGTGGGCCACGGCGAACGGGTCGGTGGAGGCCGATCCGGTGAGCGCGCTGCATGGACCCAAGAGCGAGAAGCACCTTCCGCGCGTGATATCGGGAGATGAGATGCGCGCGCTGCTCGCGGTGCATGCGAAGGCAGCGCAGGCGGCCACGACGGATGTGCAGCGTGCCAAGGAGATACGGGACCAAGCCGTGCTCGAGCTCGCATATGCATGCGGTGCGCGCATATCGGAGCTCTCCAACCTGACGCTGGGCGCTGTGGACGTTCGCGCGGGCCAGGTAAAGCTCTTCGGCAAGGGGTCGAAGGAGCGGATCGTGCCCGTGCATCATCTGGCTGCGCGCACGCTCGAGGCATACATCGAGGGCGGCCGAAGCGTGCTGGCGACACCCGCATCGGATGACCATGCATTCCTCTCCACGCGCGGGAAGCGCTACTCAGAGGATGCCATCCGGCTCATGTTCAAGGAGACGCTCCAGCGTGCAGGGCTCGGCGCACGCTATACGCCGCATGACATGCGCCACACGTTCGCGACCGATGTGCTCGCGGGAGGTGCGGATCTGCGCAGCGTCCAGGAGATGCTCGGGCATGCGAGCCTCTCCACCACCCAGATATACACGCATCTGACGCCCGAGCGCTTGAGAGCGGCGCACCATCAGGCGCATCCTCGAGGCTGAGGGGCGCACGTTCCCAGACAAGGGGCGTCGTGGTGGGTGCGGGTGGATTTTCTCCCTGCCCTTGGTTTACCATATCCTGATGACCGACCCCTCGTGAAAGCGAAGATGATGAAGATAGTCGAATCTCCCGATCCCGTGCTCTCCATGGTGTGCCAGGAATGCGAGCTGGGGGATCGAAGCCTCTTGAAGATCGCCAAGCAGATGGCGAAGCTGATGTATGCGAACAACGGATGCGGCTTGGCGGCACCGCAGGTGGGCCTCGACAAGCGATTCGTCGTGATCGACGTCGACTGGGATGGTGAGGACCTCTCCACGAGGAACCCCATCTTCCTCGTCAATCCTGAGATCGTCGAGACCAAGGGCGATCCGGTGGAGGATAAGGAGGCATGCTTGTCGTGCCCCGGCATCAACGTGCCCGTGAAGCGCCCACCGTGGGCGCGCGTGCGCTTCCATGACCTGGATGGCGAAGAGTGGGAGATCGAGGGCGATGGCCTTCTGGGCCGCTGCCTCCAGCATGAGATCGACCACCTGGATGGCAAGACGCTCTTCGAATCGTGCGCGCCAGAGGTCCGCCTGCGTGCGCTGCAGGTCTATGAGCAGGCGCGGGCAGCGGGTGCGAAGCCGGGAGAGGCCAGCTTCGATGTCGCGTGAGGCTGATGCGCTCAAGGTGGTGTTCATGGGCACACCGCTCTTCGCGGCTGACATCTTGGAAGAGCTCGCCTCCCATGAGGATGTGATCTGCGCGTATACGCAGCCCGACCGCGTGCGCGCGCGAGGGAGCAAGACGCAGGCATCCCCGGTCAAGGAGCGTGCACAGGCGCTGGGGGTCAGCGTCCGGTGCGTGCCCGGCTTCAAGGATGTCGCTGATGTGGAGGCGCTCGCGCGCTTGGAGCCTGATGTCATCTGCGTCGCCGCATTCGGTGCCATCCTGCCCGCCTCCGTGCTCGACATCCCTCGCTTGGGATGCATCAACGTGCATGCGTCCATCCTCCCGCGCTGGCGTGGCGCAGCTCCCATAGAGCGCGCCATCTTGGCGGGGGATGCGGAAGCGGGCGTGTGCATCATGCAGATGGAGGAGGGTCTGGATACGGGAGACTTCTGCATCTGCCGACGCATCCCCATCGAGGACATGACAGCCGAGGCCCTCACCTCAGAGCTTGCGACCATGGGCGCTGCTGCGCTCGTGAGCGCGCTCGCGCAGATGCGCCACGGCAATGCGCGCTGGACGGCGCAGGATGAGGCCCTCGTCACCTATGCGAGCAAGATAGGGAAGCGCGAGCTGTATGCGGACCCCGAAGCGGATGCGCTCTCGAACGTGAGGCGCGTGCGCGCATCGTCCGCCGCGCATCCAGCGAAGTGCCGCATCGGGGACCGTGCGCTCACCATCATGGAAGCGCGCCTGGCAGATGCTGGTCCTCGCTCGCTGCATCAAGGCGAGGCATGGTCAGATGAGGGGAAGCTCCTGCTGGGATGCGCGGAGGGTGCACTGGAGGCTGTGCGCGTGAAGCCTGATGGCAAGCGCGAGATGCTGGGCAGGGAATTCGCCCAGGGCATGCTCGCGCTCAAGGATGGGATAGGCTGGAGCGCGCTTTGACGTCCGCTCGCCCTTCCCGTCGCAATGGCGGCACGACGCCCACGCCCGGTCGCGCGGCAGCGCTCAAGGCGCTCAGGGCCGTGCAGGAGAGGGGCGCCTATGCCTCCTTCGCCATAGATGACCAGATCGAATCAGCAGACCTCTCGGATGAGGACAAGCGATTCGCGTCCGCGCTCACCTTGGGCGTCGTGCGCACGAGCGGCGTGCTCGACGAGGTGCTCGACGGCTTCCTCGCCAAGCCGAAGGGGATCAACGGGGATGTGCGCCGTGCGCTGCAGATAGCGGCCTATGAGCTGCTCTTCATGGACCACGCCGCCCATCATGCCGTGGATCAGGGCGTGCGCTTGGTGGGCAGTCGAGCATCATGGGCGCGCTCGATGGCGAACGCGGTGCTGCGCCGCGTCGCTTCCGAGCGGGAGCGATCCGATCGCGAGCCCGCAGGCTCTGAGCTCGCATCCTCCTGTCGCGCTCACGGCTTCCCGCTCTGGCTCGCACGCCAGATCGCAGAGGATAGGAGCGAGGCGCAGGCGCGCATGCTGATGGCGGCATCTGACGAGCAGCCGCCGATATACCTCCATGCGAACTCCCTCAAAGGGGATGTGGGCGAGATCATCGCACAGCTGGATGCAGCGGGCATCGCATCCACGCGCATCTGCGCCATCCCCGGATGCCTCAAGCTCGCGCGCGCCTCAGATGTCGCAGCAGATGCGGTGCGGCATCTCTTGGAGGAGGGGCGCGCCATCGTATCCGATATGGCGTCGCAGCTCGTGGCGCTCCAGTGCGTCTGCGACCGCCTTCCAGAGAGCATCCTCGAGGTGGGTGCGGGGCGCGGCACCAAGACCGTGCTCATCCAGAGCATGGCGCACGCCCTGTGGGGGCGCTGCATACCCGAGCACGTCTGCGTGGATGATGCGCCGTTCAAGAAGGATGTGCTCGAGGCGCGCGCTGCGCTCTGCGGGACGCCCATCGAGTCATTCGTGGTGGCGGATGGGCGCCATGTGGATGATGCGCTCTCTGGACGCGCCTTCGACGTCATCCTCATCGATGCGCCCTGTTCGGGCGTGGGCACGCTCAGGAGGCATCCGGAGATACGCTGGAGGCTGTCATCTCGGGACGTGCGCGCGATGAGCGGTGTGCAGTCGGACATGCTGGCAAGCGCCGCATCCCTCACGCGCCCCGGAGGGAAGCTCATCTACGCCACCTGCACGATCCTGCGGGCGGAGGATGAGGATGTGGTGGATGCGTTCTTGGCTGCACCTGCGGGCGCTCCCTTCTCCATGGAGGGCGGATTCCAGACGCTCTGCACATCCGATGGCCCGGATGCCCATTTCTGCGCTGTCCTGCACCGTGCTGCATCCTGACCTGCGGAGGCCCGCGGTTCGATGTCGCGGCATCAGCCTGCCGTCGGGCCCCATTTAACGCATCGGCAACATTTGCCAGCATCGAACCTCTATCATGGTGCGATTCATCCATCCCAGGACGTAAGGCAGGCTTCCATGGAACCTAACATCAAAGAGGTCGCGAACAGGATCCGTGCGCTTCGCGAGGACATGGATATCACCGCAGCGGAGATGGCTGACGCCACCGGGCGGACCCTCACGGAGTATCTTGCGCAGGAATCAGGCGAGGAAGACCTCTCCTTCACCTTCCTGTACAAGTGCGCTGACAGGTTGGGCGTGGATGTCATCGAGATCCTGACCGGCGAGGATCCCCATCTGACCGGATACGCGCTCACGCGCTCGGGAGATGGGCTCGTCATCCGCCGTCGCGCTGGCTTCGAGTACCTGCACAAGGCACCGCATTTCCGCAACAAGCTCGCTGAGCCCTTCATGGTCACGGCGCCATATATGGAAGAGCAGCAGGATGTCCCCATCCATCTCTCGCGACATGAGGGACAAGAGATCGATTGCATCATCTCGGGCACGATGAGGTTCGCCTATGAGGACCATGTCGAGACCCTCCATGCGGGAGACCTGGTGATGTACGACTCAGGGCGCGGACATGGCATGATCGCGACAGGGGGAGAGCCGTGCACGTTCTTGGCCATCGTGATCAAGCCTCATGGAGAGGGTGCGATCTAGGCCAGGCGACGGAGACGGACGCGAGGGGAATGCAGGGAGCATAAGGAGTTCGAGGGGACGACATGAGAGAGATAAACCTCAGATACGTGGATGAGCGATATGACGAGGCGGGATGCTTGACCGGCTTCGACATCCACTGTGATGAAGACTACAACTTCGCCTATGACGTGGTGGATGACATCGCCGAGCATGATCCGCTGCGCCGCGCGATGATCTGGTGCAACCCTGAGGGCGAGGAGCACATCTTCACCTTCGCTGACATGAAGAGGTGGTCCGACAAGACCGCCAACTTCCTCAAGGAGGCGGGCATCGGCGCGGGGGACAAGGTGCTCGTCATCCTGCGTCGCCACTATCAGTTCTGGTTCACTGCGCTCGCGCTCGCGAAGCTCGGAGCGGTCATGGTGCCGGCCACGTTCATGCTGAAGGAGCATGACATGGTCTATCGCCTGAACGGGGCGAGCATCAAGGCGGTCATCGCCACGTCTGCGGGAGATATCGCCGATGTGGTGGACGCATCCCTTCCGGAGTGCCCGTCTGTCGAGGTGACCATCCTGGTCGAGCCCGCCGGTGCGGGTCTCTCCGCATTCGATGCTGACGGGACGCCCATAGCGGCAGACGGCAAGCTCGCAGGTCCTGCGCTCTCAGGCCCCGAGGGCATCTGCGCCCAGGGCATCGAGCGGGAAGGGTGGCTCGACTTCAACACCTGCGTGCGCGCATCCTCAGAGGACTTCGAGCGCGTGAGCACGAGGGCGGCCGATCCCATGCTGCTCTACTTCTCATCGGGCACATCGGGCAATCCCAAGATGGTCATGCATGATTCGCTCTATTCGATCGGGCATCTGATGACCGCGAAGCACTGGCACAACGTGCGCCCGGACGGCGTGCACTTCACCATCGCGGATACCGGCTGGGGCAAGGCGGTCTGGGGCAAGCTCTACGGCCAGTGGCTCATGGAGGCATGCGTTCTCACCTATGACTTCGACCGCTTCCATGCCGATGAGATCCTCGACCTGATCGAGCGCTACCAGGTGACCACCTTCTGCGCTCCGCCCACGATGTATCGCCTGCTCAAGCAGGAATCCCTCGAGGGGCATGACATCTCGTCCTTGGAATACGCCACGACGGCTGGGGAGGCGCTCAACCCCGATCTGTTCGCGTACTGGAGGGATGTGGCGGGCATCACGATCTTCGAGGGCTTCGGCCAGACGGAGACGCCGCTCACCATCGGCAACCTCACCAACTCCACGCCGCGCCCTGGCTCCATGGGAAAGCCGGTGCCGCTCTACGATGTGGCCATCCTGCGCGAGGATGGGACCAGGTGCAACACCGGTGAGACGGGCGAGATTTGCATCCATATCGACCCACGCCCGGCGGGCATCATGATGGGATACCATCGCGATCCGGAGAAGACCGCCGCTGCCATGCATGATGGGTGGTATCACACCGGTGACACCGCATGGGAGGACGAGGACGGCTATTATTGGTATGTGGGCCGCAACGACGACGTCATCAAGTCCAGCGGGTATCGCATAGGTCCCTTCGAGATCGAGAGCGTGCTGTTGGAGCATGACGCGGTCAGGGAGTGCGCTGTGACCGGCGTTCCTGATGAGCTCCGCGGGCATGCGGTCAAGGCGACCATCGTGCTCGCCGAGGGCGTCGCTGGCACCGATGCGCTCACGCGGGAGCTGCAGGAGTGGGTCAAGACCCAGACGGCTCCCTACAAGTATCCGCGCATCATCGAATACGTGGATGAGCTTCCCCGGACCGTGAACGGCAAGATCCGGCGCGTGGCCATACGGGAAGCGGACAAGCAGGCAGATGTAGTAGAGGGCTTGGTGTAGACATGGCAAAGGGAAGAGTGGAGATCGACGCGGGGTTCTGCAAGGGCTGCGGCCTCTGCACGCTGTATTGCCCCGCGCACATCCTGGAATTGGACAAGGCCACGATCACGCAGAAGGGGTACCACCCTGCGGTGTGCGTGGATGAGAGCGCGTGCACGGGCTGCGCCACATGCGCGCTCATGTGCCCGGATGTGGCCATCACCGTGTACAGGGAGGTGAGCGCATGAGCGAGAAGACGCTCATGAAGGGTAACGAGGCCATCGCCGAGGCCGCCCTGCGTGCCGGATGCCGGCACTTCTTCGGCTATCCCATCACGCCCCAGACGGAGCTTGCTGCATACATGTCGCGCAAGATGCCGAAGATGGGGGGCACCTACCTCCAGGCGGAGAGCGAGATAGCCGCCATCAACATGCTCTATGGTGCCGCCGCTGCCGGCGTGCGCGCCATGACCTCCTCGTCAAGCCCGGGCATCTCCCTCAAGACCGAGGGCATCTCCTACATGGCCGGTGCCGACCTGCCGGGCGTGATCGTGAACGTGCAGCGAGGTGGTCCGGGGCTCGGGTCCATCCAGCCATCGCAGAGCGATTACTTCCAGGCCACCCGCGCCATGGGCCATGGGGATTTCTACCTGCCGGTGCTCGCACCCTCAACGGTGCAGGAGATGGCCGACCTCACCTACATCGCCTTCGACATGGCAGATGCGTATCGCACGCCCGTGGTCATCCTGGCCGATGGCATGCTCGGTCAGATGATGGAGCCGGTGCTGATGCCCGATGCGATCGATCCCGCATCGCTTCCGGCTAAGCCGTGGGCCACGTGCGGGCATGGGGGCGAGCGTCCCCACAACATCGTCAATTCGCTCCACCTGGAGCCGCAGAGGCTCTACGAGGACAACGTGCGCAGATTCGCCATGTACGAGCGGCTCGCGCGCGACGAGGTGCGCGTGGAGACGTATCGGACGGAGGACGCGGATATCGTGCTGGCGGCATTCGGCGCGGCAGCGCGCATCGCGCGCTCTGCCGTGAACGCTGCGCGCGATCGCGGCATCAAGGCGGGCCTCATCCGGCCCATCACGCTCTGGCCCTATCCCACAGAGGCATTCCGTGCATGCGATGCGCGCGCGTTCCTCACCGTGGAGCTCAACATGGGGCAGATGGTAGAGGATGTGCGCCTGGCGGTGGGAGATGCGGCGCCCGTGAGCTTCTTCGGCAGGTGCGGCGGGATCCTTCCCACGCCCGATGAGATACTGTCAGAGATAGAGGATATCGCAGAAAGGCTGGGTGAATGATCATGGCAGACGCTGCCCAGCAGTCAGAGAAGCGCGTGTTCGAGCGCCCCCATGCGCTCTTGCCCGTCGTCACCAACTACTGCCCGGGATGCACCCATGGCATCGTCGAGCGCCTCGTCGCCGAGGTCATCGACGAGCTGGGCGTGGAGGGCAAGACCATCGGCATCGCGCCGGTGGGATGCGCTGTCAAGTGCTACGACTTCTTCGGATGCGACATGATAGAGGCGGCGCATGGTCGCGCGCCTGCGGTGGCAACGGGCGTCAAGCGCTCGCTGCCCGATCATGTGGTGTTCGCCTATCAAGGGGATGGGGATCTGGCGTCGATCGGCATGGCCGAGACCGTCCATGCGGCCACGCGCGGCGAGAACATCACCATCATCTTCATCAACAATGCCATCTACGGCATGACCGGCGGCCAGATGGCGCCCACCTCGCTCCCGCACCAGGTCACGCAGACCTCTCCCTATGGCAGGGATACGGATGGGGCGGGATATCCGATCAGGGTATGCGAGCTCCTCTCCACGCTGGATGGCGTGGCGTATCTGGAGCGCGTGTGCGTGGATAGCCCGAAGAACGTGCGCAAGGCGAAGCGCGCCATCGCGCATGCCTTCCAGAACCAGGTGGATGGCGTGGGCTATTCGCTCGTGGAGGTGGTCAGCACGTGCCCCACGAATTGGAAGATGACGCCTGAGGCGGCCTTCGACTGGATGCGCGAGAACATGCTGTCGTACTATCCGTTCGGCGTGTATCGGGATGTGCAGGCAGAAGGGTTCGCGAATGCGGCAGAGGCGGCCTTCGCGCGCGCCAATGACTGTCCGGCGGTTTCGGGAGAGGCGGGTCGCTGATGTTCGATCAGAAGATGGAAGCCGTATTCGCTGGCTTCGGTGGCCAAGGCGTCCTGTTCGCGGGCAAGGTGGTCGCGTATGCAGGCCTCCTCGCGGGGCGCGAGGTGTCCTGGCTGCCCTCGTATGGCCCTGAGATGCGCGGAGGGACGGCGAACTGCTCGGTCACGCTCTCCGATGACCCCATCGGGAGCCCCTTGGTGCTCGCGCCCAACGTGCTGGTGGCCATGAACCAGCCCTCCTTCGACAAGTTCCTGCCCGATGTGGTGCCGGGTGGGCTCATCCTCTTCGATGAGACGCTGATCTGCCCGACCTCATCGCTGCCGGAGGGCGCTCTTGCGATCCCCGCCACCAAGATGGCCGAGGATGCGGGCCTTGCGGGCATCTCCAACATCGTGCTCGTGGGCGCGCTCTGGGAGAAGGCGCGGTTCTGCGAGCGGGACGTGCTCGATCGCGCGATAGACAAATGCGTATCAGCTTCCCGGGCGGCGCTCGTGGAGAAGAACAAGCAAGCTATCATGCTCGGGATCGAGGCGACATCGTAAGGTAGGCCATTCGAGAGAGGGGCATGACGTGCTGCCATACTTCAAGGGATATGCCATAGCCGTATGCGCCATCGCCGTCGCGCTGCCCCTGATCGCGTCCACCGTCTGGCCGCTCGTCACGGGGCAGATCATCGCGTCCAGCTTGGGCGGCCTGGCGCTCCAGTTCCTGCTCTTCTTCGGAGGGCTCTTGGTCGGATATCGGATATTCGAGCGCCGCGCCGAGAGCGTGGTGGATGGGTATCTCAAGCCCTACAACGATGGGTGCAACCCGAAGGCCCTGCTCGATCGCGGGCACAAGCTTGCTTGCGCCATCACGTTCCCATGCAACGCGCAAGCAGCGTGGTTCATGGGCTACTACGGGCAAGCCTGCCTGGATGAGGGGCGGACGGAGGATGCGCGCACCATAGAGGAGGGCCTTCGCCAGAGCATCTCCGCGCAGAAGAAGCCGGATCAGAAGTGCGCCATCATCGTCAGCCTGGTCCCGCTCGCAGAGAAGCTGTCCTCCGCATCTGATGCGCTCGCCCTCATAGACGAGGGGCTTGCCCTCATCAGCACCAGCTCGAGTGCGGAGGCGTCGGCGCAGCGGACCTACCTCGAGAGCCAGCGCGCCATCATGGGAGCGCGCATGGCGGGCGATCACGAGAAGCTGATGGACCTCGATGAGCGGGTGGCCTCATCGGGTGCGTATCCGATGCGCCTGCGCGTCGAATACGCATGGGACGCAGCAGCATCGGCATTCAAGATGGGGCGCGTCGGCGAAGAGCGCCGCTTCCTCGGCTTCGTGGCAGAGCACGGGGGCACGCTCGCGCTCGCAGAGCAGGCGCACAGCCGGCTCGCTGCCATGGCGGCATAGCCCCTCGTCATCTGTAACGGACCCGTAATGGATATCTCGTGGCCATATATGACCTGCTTGGCCCATAATGGCTCTCCATGGATAAGCTAGCAGAAGGGAATCCGATGAAGATCAAGAGCATAGGCGCCATCATCGGCGCAGGCATGCTGGTAGCAGCAGTGGGCCTGTTCGGTTGCACGAGCAATGAGGCATCCAGCGCTTCCAGCGCTGAGGAGGAAGCAGCCACCGAGGATCTCGTCGTCCTCAACGGCGGCAAGCTCACCATCGCAGCGTCGCTCGACTTCCCGCCGTTCGAGAATCTCGAGGACGGCCAGGCTGTGGGCTTCGAGGTGGACCTCATGAAGGCGCTCGCCGAGAAGATGGGCCTGGAGGCTGACTACCTGCCCTCCACCAAGTTCGACACCATCGTCCCGATGATCAGCGCGGGCGGCAAGGCCGATGTCGGCGTGTCCGGCTTCACGGTGACCGAGGACCGCAAGAAGGAGATCGACTTCACCGATGTCATCTGCGATTCCAATCAGGGCATCGTCGTGATGAAGGACTCCGGCTACACGAACGTGGACGAGCTCGCGGGCAAGAAGATCGGCGCGCAGTCCGGCACCACCGGCTATGACTGGGCCGTGGAGAACATCGAGGGCGCAGAGGTCATCCCCTTCGATGAGATGACCGCCGTGTTCGCAGCGCTCCAGTCCGGTCAGATCGATGCCATCGCATCTGACCTCCCGGTCGTCCAGTACTACGTGAAGAACGCCTACACGGATATGGACATCATCGCTGAGATCCCTACGGGCGAGCAGTACGCCATCGTGGTCAGCAAGGACAATCCTGCTCTGACGCAGGCGCTCAATGATGCAATCGCTGAGGTGAAGGCTGATGGGACCTATGATGCGATCTATGAGAAGTGGTTCGGTGCTTCCGCTGAATAGGGAGCAGGGCATATCGATCGGGGCAGGCTCGCGCCTGCCCCTTTTGCTCTTGGCGCTCGCGTTCGTGGCGTGCCTCATGCCCGTACAGGCGCATGCGCTCACCACTGAGCGCTTCACGGCGAAGAGCAACCAAGACGGTGCTGATGGGATTATGGGCGCCACTGACACGCGCATCACGTGGCAGGGCCAAGCTGGTGCCGATGAATCCATCAAGAGCGTGACCATCACGCTGCCGGAGGGCTCCGTCCTCCCCGCTGATGGCACCACCGTCACCGTGCTCGACGGGCTGAAGCGCTTGGATGCGCCGAGCGAGGTGAGCACGGATGGCGAGAGCGTGACGGCCACCTTCGCCGAGGCCACCCCCGCGGGGTCCATGGTGATGCTGGAGCTGAACAATGCGCGATTCCCTGTCGAGGGGGGCACGTTCACGGTCCAGGGCAGCTTCGAGGATGCGGATGGCACCATCCAGGTCATCCCCGATGGCGGCAAGAGCATCACGGTGACGAGCACCACGCCGCAAGAGCAGCTGGCAAGCTGGCTCAACGAGCAGCCGTGGGTGCAGGCATGGAACTCGAACAAGTTCCTGCACCTGTTCTTCGATCCCGCGATCGTGGTGACCACCATCCCGTCGGTGTTCTGGGGCTGGCTGCTCGCCCTGGGGCTCGTGGCCATCAGCTTCCCGCTGGCCATCCCCTTGGGGCTGTGCTGGTCGTTCCTGCGCATGGCGAAGAACCGCTTCGCACGCGGGATCGGCTCGCTCTACATCAACGTGGTGCGCGGCACGCCGCTGTTCCTGCAGATCTACATCGCCTTCTTCGGATTGCCGCTCCTGGGAATCCAGATGGACAACTTCGTGCTGGGCGTGGTGGTGCTCGTGATGAATTCCAGCGCCTACCTCGCAGAGATATTCCGCGCTGGCATCCAGTCCATCAACAAGGGCCAGTTCGAGGCATCGCGCAGCTTGGGCATGAATGGTGCGCAGACCATGATCTTCGTCATCATCCCGCAGACCTTCCGTCGCGTGATACCCACCATGACGAGCGAGTTCATCCTGATGTACAAGGATACGTCGCTCTTGGCTGCCGTGGGCGTCATGGAGATCATGATGTACTCCAAGACCATCACCGCGGCAACGGGCAACGTGACGCCCTACATCGTGGCAGCATGCTTCTATCTGATCGTGACCATACCGCTCACCAAGGCCATCAACCACATGGAGGAGCGCTTGGCTGGGGGGCGCACCAAGCATCGTGCTGCCAACCAGCTCAAGGAAGCGCCTGATGGGGACATGATGGCCACCGTCGGTGCCGTTGCTGCGAACGGGAGCGAGGCTGCCGTCGCGAAGACGCTGCGCATGTCCGAGAGCTTCGCGAAGACGCATCAGGTGCATGCGGAGGATTCCCTAGGGGCGAAGATGAAGGGCAGGAAATGATGGATGACGCCGTCATCAGGATAGAGAACCTGAAGAAGTCCTTCGGCGACAACGAGGTGCTGAAGGATGTGAGCCTCGAGGTGAAGAGGGGAGAGGTGGTCGTGGTGCTGGGACCCTCCGGTTCCGGCAAGTCCACGATGCTGCGCTGCATCAATCTGCTCGAGCAGCCGACCAGTGGTCACATCTTCTTCGAGGACACGGAGATCACCGCGAAGGGCACCGATATCAACGAGGTGCGCACGCATGTGGGCATGGTGTTCCAGAGCTTCAACCTGTTCCCGCACCTCACCGCCAAGGGCAACGTCATGCTCGCGCAGCGCAAGGTGCTCAAGCGCACGAAGGAGGAGGCGGAGCGGGTCGCGCTCGACGAGCTTGCGAAGGTGGGCCTCTCCGAGCGCGTGGACTTCAAGCCCTCTGAGCTCTCGGGCGGGCAGCAGCAGCGCGTGGCCATCGCGCGAGCGCTTGCCATGAACCCGCATGTGATGCTCTTCGATGAGGCTACGAGCGCGCTCGACCCCGAGCTCGTGCGCGACGTCCTCGGCGTCATGAAGGAGCTCGCGCATGGGGGCATGACCATGATCGTGGTGACCCATGAGATGGGATTCGCGCGCGATGTGGCCGACCGCGTGGTGTTCATGGATGGGGGCGTGATCGTGGAGGAGGGAACGCCTGATGAGGTGTTCGATCACCCCACCTCCGAGCGCACCCGTGACTTCCTCGGTCACATATCTTGAGATAGAATCTCGTCTGCACGAGATACGGAGCAAGGAGCATCAGTGGCACTCAACATCATCGACTTCAAGGACGTTGACATCTCCTCCTACGACGCCGTCGTCGTCGGCAGCGGGTTCGCTGGCGCTGTGACCGCGCGCGAGCTGGCAGAGCGTGGTGGCAAGCGCGTGCTCATCATCGAGAAGCGCCCGCACATCGCCGGCAACATGTATGACGAATACGACGAGGCGGGCATCCTCGTGCATCGCTATGGGCCGCACATCTTCCACACCTGCGACCAGCAGGTGTTCAACTACGTGCGCCAGTTCACGGGATGGATCGCCTATCAGCATCATGTGCTGGCGGATTGGTATGGGACCTACATGCCCGTGCCCTTCAACAAGAACTCCATGGAGATCGCGTTCGGCGAGGAGAAGGCCGCGCACCTCATCCAGAAGCTCATCGACACCTTCGGAGACGAGCGCAAGGTCACCATCAACGAGCTGCGCGCCACCGATGATGCCGAGCTCGCCGAGGTGGCGGATTTCGTCTATGAGAACGTGTTCCTGTACTACACGCAGAAGCAGTGGGGCGTGACGCCCGAGGAGGTCGATCCGTCGGTCACGGCGCGCGTGCCCGTGTTCATCTCGCGCGACGATCGCTACTTCCAGGATACGTACCAGGGCATGCCGTCCTTGGGATACACGGCGCTGTTCGAGGATATGCTCGGGCATGCAGGCATCGACATCTGCCTCTCCACGGATGCGGTGAGCGTGTTCGACCTCGAGTTCGAGGGAGATGCGGAGGATTCCAAGCTCGCTTGCATCAAGATCAAGGGTCAGGCATTCACAGGTCCGATCGTCTACACCGGGCCGTTGGATGAGCTGTTCTGCGGGCGCTTCGGCCGCCTTCCGTATCGGACGCTCGATTTCGTGTACGAGACCTACGACGAGGAGTACAAGCTCCCGTGCGGCACGGTCAACTACACCGTGACGGAGGACTACACGCGCATCACCGAGTTCAAGCATCTCACGCGCCAGAAGTCCGACAAGACCACCATCATGAAGGAGTACTCGCGCGCCTACGAGGACCCCGACACCCAGATCCCGTACTACGCCATCATCGATGATGAGAACAAGGCGCACTACGAGCGCTATCTGGCGCTGACCGAGTCGCTCCCGAACTTCTATCCGGTCGGGCGCTTGGCTGAGTATCGCTACTACAACATGGACAGGATCGTGCATCTGGCCCTCGGGCTGTCTCGCAAGATACTGGACGCAGAATAGCCTTTCCTGCACGCGACGATCCACCGGAGCATATACCTATGCGCAAGACCATCACCTACGGCATCCCCTGCTACAACTCGGCTGCATACATGGACGTCTGCATCGAGTCGCTGCTCAAGACCGGCGATGACATCGAGATCTTGATCGTGGATGACGGCTCCACTGACGACGGCGCTACGCTGGCGAAGGCACGTGCGTGGGAGGAGCGCCACCCGGACCTCATCCGCGCCATCCACAAGGAGAACGGCGGCCATGGCTCTGCGGTGAACACGGCGCTCTCACATGCGACGAGCACGTACTTCAAGGTGGTCGACTCCGATGACTGGCTGGATGCGTCCGCCATGGACGAGGTCATGGCCTACCTGCGTTCCCAGACCCCTGAGAGCGCGACGGATATGGTCATCGCCAACTACGTGTATGAGAAGGTCCATGAGGGCAAGCAGGTCGTCATGGATTACCGCGGCATCTTCCCCGAGGACCGCACGTTCGGCTGGGATGAGGTCGGGTCATTCGGTCCTTCGCATTACCTGCTGATGCATTCGGTGATCTATCGGACGGACCTCTTGAAGCAGATCGGCCTCACGCTGCCCGAGCACTGCTTCTATGTGGACAACATCTTCGTGTACGTGCCGCTCCCGCATGTGGAGACCATGCATTACCTGGATGTGGATATGTATCGGTACTTCATCGGGCGCGAGGACCAGTCGGTGAACGAGGCCACCATGATGCGCCGCATCGATCAGCAGCTCCGCGTCACCAAGACGATGATCGATGCCGTCGATGTGATGGAGGTCACGCCGCGGCGCTTGCGCAAGTACATGGAGAGCTACCTATCCATGATGATGTGCATCTGCTCGGTGTTCTTGCGCATGGGCAACACCGATGAGGACAACGCAAAGCTCCAAGATGTCTGGGCGTACCTGAAGGATGCATCCGCGCCTCTCTATCGTCGCGTGCGCACCAATGTCCTCAACGTGGGGACGAACATGCCCACCGAGCTCGGCCGCAAGGCGGGCCTTGGGGGGTATCACATCGCGCAGAAGATCTTCAAGTTCAACTAGCGCATCTGTCGCAGCAGATGGATGGGGAATGGCGAGTGCGCCCTGATCGTCTAGCGCTCGCTCGCCAGGAAGAACAGCGCCATCGTACCAGGACCTGAATGCGCGCCGATGACGGGGTCCACGTAGTTGATCAGGATGTCCTTCACGCCGAAGCGCTCGCGCACCAGACCTGCAAGGTATTCGGCATCCTCTTGGCAGTCGCCGTGCGTGATGAACACGGTCTGGTCCGCAACGGGCTGGCTTGCCGTCTGCTCCATGTGGTCCACCAGTGCGTTCAGGGACTTCTTGCGCCCGCGCACTTTCTCCAGCGGGATCAGATGGCCCTCATCATCCACATGCATCACGGGCTTGATGTTGAGCATCGTGCCGGCCCATGCGCTCGTGCGCGACACGCGACCCCCGCGGAAGAGGAACATCAGGTCATCCACCGTGAACCAATGCGCGAGATGGAGCCGATTCTCGCAGAGCCAATCGCGCACCTCCTCGATCGTGGCGCCATCATCCCTCATCTGCACCGCATACCAGACGAGGAGCCCTTCGCCAAGGGATGCAGCGAGCGTGTCCACCGCAAGCAGCGTGCGATCAGGGTATTCGGCAGCAAGGGAGCCCATCAAGAGCTCGATGGCCTCGTATGTCCCTGACAGACCGCTCGAGAACCCGATGTAGAGGATATCGTCACCGGCATCCAAGATGCCCTTGAGCGCATCAGCCGCCTCTGCGAGGTTCGGGAGGGAGGTGGTGATCATCTTCCCTTCGCGCATCATGGTGTAGAACTGCTTGAGGTCGGTCTTGTGACCCTTGAGATAGCTCTGGTACTGGACGTCATCGACCATGAACGTCAGCGGGAAGATATGGATGTCGAATTCGTCGATGATGCTCTCCGGCAGATTGCAGCTCGAATCCGAGACGATCCTGTATCCCATGCCAACCCCCTTGATCGGTGCCCGTACGCGTGGGGGACATTATGCCATCTGGGAGCGCCTCGTAGCCATACCGTTGAGAAGCAGATGGAAATGAAAGATCATGGGCGCTCTGCGCATCCCCCACGTGCCGATCCTCGGGCATTCGCCTCCCATCCTTCCTCTATACTTGCATGGTTTCAAGCAAGGACTCGAGGATGCATCGAAGAGGCGCACAAGATGGCTGATTACAAGAACACCATGAACCTGCCGCAGACCGACTTCCCCATGAGGGGCAACCTGCCCGTGAGGGAGCCCGAGCGCTTGGAGAAGTGGGCGGAAGAGGGACTGTATTGGAAGGTGCTGGAGAAGAACGCCCAAGGGACGCCGTTCATCTTGCATGATGGGCCTCCCTACGCGAATGGCCCCATCCATCTCGGGCATTCATTCAACAAGATCCTCAAGGACTTCGTCAACAAGAGCCATGCGCAGCGTGGCTACTACACGCCCTACATCCCAGGGTGGGATTGCCACGGACAGCCCATCGAGCACATGGTGGAGAAGACGCTCGGACCGGAGAAGATGGCCGAGACGTCGCTGCCGCGCTTGCGCGAGCTCTGCCGCGACTGGGCCACGAAGTACGTCGACATCCAGCGCGAGGGCTTCAAGCGCTTGGGCGTGAACGCTGA
Organism: uncultured Eggerthellaceae bacterium; assembly: GCA_910589125.1. GTDB lineage: Bacteria > Actinomycetota > Coriobacteriia > Coriobacteriales > Eggerthellaceae > MGBC163016. The sequence continues at coordinate 32,934 of CAJURX010000001.1, read as the reverse complement.
CTGGGAGCATCCATATCTCACCTACACGCCCGATTACGAAGCCGGCAACGTGGAGCTGTTCCGCGACATGTACCTCAAGGGCTCCATCTATCGCGGGCGCAAGCCGATCCACTGGTGCATGAACTGCCATACGGCGCTCGCAGAGGCTGAGATCGAATACGGGGATGAGACCTCTCCGTCCATCTACGTCGCGTTCAAGCTGGATGCTGTCCCGGGCATCTTCGAGGCTGCTGGTGCGCCTGAGGTGGCGCATATCCTGATCTGGACCACCACGCCTTGGACGCTCCCGGCGAACACGGGCGTCTCCCTCGCCCCTGATGCGGATTACGTGATGGTGCTGATCGAAGGCAAGGCCCTCATCATGGCTGAGGACCTCGTAGCCGAGGTGTCCGATATCGCGGGATGGGAGGATGCCTCGCTTCTGAGGGGAGCCGACGGGGAACCGGTGCGCGTCAAGGGCAAGCAGCTCTTCGGGCTGACCTATACCGCGCCCATCCGCAACGACCTCAAGGGCAAGGTCATCTATGGCGACCACGTGACCTTGGATACGGGCACGGGAGCGGTGCATACGGCACCGGGACATGGCCAGGATGACTACCTGGTCGGGCTGGAGTTCGACCTGCCCATCCTCATGCCCGTGGATGACGATGGCGTGCTCACCGATGAGGCAGGACGGTTCGCGGGGCTCTCTGTCGATGAGGCGAATCCGCAGATCATCGCATGGCTCGAGGAGCAGGGTACGCTCATCGCCGCCAAGGAGATATCGCACTCCTATCCTCATTGCTGGCGCTGCCATGAGCCCGTCATCTTCCGCGCCACCGACCAGTGGTTCGTCTCCATGGATGCGAACTCCCTGCGCGAGGAGGCGCTGATCGCGATCGATGAGCAGGTGAGGTGGATACCGGAATGGGCATCTCGTCGCATCGGCGCTATGGTGGCCGACCGGCCGGATTGGTGCATCTCGCGCCAGCGGTCATGGGGCGTGCCCATCCCCGTGTTCAAGTGCGAGAAGTGCGGGAGCACGGTCGCCACGAAAGAGACGTTCGATGCGGTCATAGACCTGTTCCAGCGTGCCGGCTCTGATGCGTGGTTCACCGAGGATCCGAAGGACTACCTCCCCGCATCGGTGGCGTGCGAGACGTGCGGGAACACGGATATCGTCTGCGAGCATGACATCCTGGATGTCTGGTGGGAGTCCGGCGTCTCGCACACGAGCGTGCTGAAGCATCGCCAGGCAGAGGGCGTGCGCTTCCCGGCTGACATGTACCTGGAAGGCTCTGACCAGCATCGCGGATGGTTCCAGTCCTCCCTGCTCACGAGCATCGGCGACTATGGCATCGCGCCCTACAAGTCGGTCATGCATTGCGGCTTCACGGTGGATGAGAACGGTCGCAAGATGAGCAAGTCCTTGGGCAATGGCATCGATCCGGAGGATGTCATCGGGAAGTACGGCGCTGATGTGCTGCGCCTCTGGGTGGCGAGCGTGGACTATTCGCAGGATGTGAACGTATCCGATGAGATATTGAAGCGCACCTCAGAGGCATACCGGCGCATCCGCAACACCTTCCGCTTCCTGCTCGGCAGCCTTGACGACTTCTCGTTCGCCACGGACGCCGTCTCCTCGTGGGATGACCTGGAGCCCTTGGATCAGTGGGCCTATGTGCGCACGCTCGAGCTCTTGAGGGAGGCCACCGCATCCTATGAGGCGTTCCGCTTCCATCAGGTCTATCGCGGCGTGTACGACTTCATCGTGAACGACCTGTCTGCGATCTACATGGAGGCCACGAAGGACAGGCTCTATTCAGAGGCAGCTACCTCGCCGCGCAGGCGCGCGGTGCAGACCGTGCTCGCGAACGTGCTGGAGACGCTCGTGCGCATCATGGCGCCCATCCTCTCGTTCACTGCTGATGAGGTCTGGGAGCATTATCCGAGCGGCATGGCAGAGGATCCCGATAGGCCCTTCAGCGTGCAGCTGGCTGGATGGCCCAAACCGTGCGACTTCGTGCCTGAGATGCCCGAGGGCGCCGATGCAGCTGTGGATGCCGACTTCGCCGTGCTCCTGGAGGTGCGCGATGCGGTCACGAGGTCCATGGAGGATGCACGCGACCAAGGGGTCATCAAGAAGAGCCAGGAAGCCGATATCGCCATCATGGCTCCAGCGCAGGTGGCGGATGTGCTCGCGAGGTATCCCGAGGACATGCTCGCTGAGCTCTTGATCGTCGCGTCCGTCTCCATCTCGGAGGGCGAGGAGCTCAGCGTGAACACCACCCATACCGACATGCCGAAGTGCGAGCGGTGCTGGAATCATCGCGAGCTCTCAGGAGAAGCGGGCTATGAGGATATCTGCACCCGGTGCGCTCGCGTGGTCGAGGCCCTGTAGGCTGGCATTGGGGGCATCGGAGCAACAGCAGGCGTCGCGTGCGTCGAAGGATGCGATGCGAAGGGAAGGATCTGCCCTGCCCAAGCGCATCGCCTTCGCGTGCGTGGCTCTCATCTGGCTTGCGCTCGACCAAGCGGTGAAGATGGCTCTCCTCAGCCATGAGGTGGCAGATGTGCTCTATGAGTCGCGACTTGGCATCTTGGATGTCATCATCGTGCACAACACCGGGGGCGCGTGGGGGATGTTCTCTGATTCCACGCTCGCGCTCGGCGTGCTCTCCCTGCTCGTGTGCGCAGCTATCCTGGCATATGCGCTCATCTGCGCCGGGCGGCTTCCGTGGCTTTCCTGCATCGGGCTCGCGCTCGTGTTCGCTGGCGGGGTAGGGAATGCGATCGACCGGTTCTGCCACGGATACGTGCTCGACTTCCTCTCTGTCGCATTCATGGACTTCCCGGTGTTCAACATAGCTGACATAGGCGTCACGGTGGGGATCGCTCTGTTCCTGGTCTCCCTCTTCATGAGCGCGAAGGAGGTGGGTGATGGCCAGAGCGGTGAGCCACGTGGTGACGCCTGATGAGGCAGGCATGCGCTTGGATGTGCTCTTGGGCACCATGGGCGAGGTGCGCAGCAGGAGCCAAGGCGCGAAGGCGTGCGATGAGGGTCGCGTGCTCGTCAATGGGAGCGCTGCTTCGAAGCGGTGCGTGGTGGATGCGCGCGACGTCATCATCATGGAGGTGGATGATGAGGCTCGTGCGCTCGCACCTGAGCCGATCGAGCTGGATGTCCGCTTCGAGGATGATGACCTGCTCGTGCTCTCCAAGCCTGCGGGCATGATCACGCATCCGAGCCCTGATCACGTGACGGGAACGCTCGCTTCTGCGCTCTTGCATCGCTATGGCTGGGAAGGGCTCTGCAACGTCCAGGGCGAGGAGGATCGACCGGGCATCGTGCATAGGCTCGATGGGGATACGAGCGGCCTCATGCTGGCTGCCAAGACCGATGAGGCGGGCTATGCGCTCATGGATGCCATCGCGACGAAGTCGGTCGATCGGCGCTACCTCGCGCTCGTGCATGGGGCGATATCGGTGGATTCGGGCATGGTGGATGCGCCCATCGAGCGGTCCCGGTCCGATAGGCAGAAGATGGCGGTGGGGGATGGCGCATCAGCGCGGGATGCCATCACCACCTTCAAGGTGCTCGCGCGCTTCGAGGTGGGGTCGAAGGATGGGGGATATGCGCTCGTGGAGTGCAAGCTCTACACCGGTCGCACTCACCAGATCCGCGTGCACATGCAATACATCAAGCACCCGATCGTGGGCGATGCCACCTATACGGCGAACGCCCCCAAGCACCCTTCCGCATCTCTAGGGCTCACCCGGCAGTTCCTGCATTCGTACCGGATCGGCTTCGAGCATCCCTTCACGGGTGCCTCCGTCGAGCTCGTCGATGGCCTGCCCGATGACCTGGCATGCGTGCTCGCCTCCTTGCGTGAGCGCACGAGCGACATCACCGACTACGGGCGCGAGGTATTCCAGCTCATGGGAATGGAGGCGTGATGAACATCCTCGTCGGCGTCACCGGATGCATCGCAGCATACAAGGCATGCGAGCTCATCCGCTCGTTCCAGAAGGCAGGATGCGACGTCTCGGTCGTGATGACGCAAGCGGCCACGCGCTTCGTGGGCGTGGAGACCTTCCGTGCGCTCACCCAGGGACAGGCGAAGGTGAGCTTGTTCGATGACGCCGACCCGATCCCGCACATCTCCCTTGCTGAGCAGGCAGATGCCATGGTCATCGCACCATGCACGGCAGATGTGTGCGCGAAGGTGGCATGCGGCATCGCGGATGACCTCTTGACCTCGACCGTGCTCGCTTGCACGTGCCCTCTGTTCATCGCGCCAGCGATGAACGTGCATATGTATGAGAACGCGGCGACGCAGGCGAACCTCGAGGTGCTGAGGTCGCGTGGCGTGCACGTGATCGCGCCCGATGCGGGCTATCTGGCTTGCGGTGAAGTGGGGGCGGGGAAGCTCCCTGCGCCTGAGCGGATCTCACGTGCGGTGCTCGCATGCTTGGATGGTCGCTCTGAGGCATCAGAGCAGGCGCTCGCAGGGAAGCGCATCTTGGTGACCTCGGGTCCCACCGTCGAGCCCATCGATGATGTCCGATTCATCTCGAACCGATCCAGCGGGAAGATGGGAGCCGCCATCGCAGCTGCCGCACTGGATGCAGGTGCGTCCGTAACGGTCGTCTCTGGTCCGGTGAGCATCGCCTACGATGCGCGTGCGGAGGTGGTCTCGGTCCAGACGGCGCGCGAGATGCGCGATGCCGCATGCACGGCGTTCTCCAATGCCGATATCGCCATCTGCGTTGCCGCTGTTGCTGATTACCGTCCTGAGAGGGCCCATGCGGGCAAGCTCAAGAAGGGTGCTGACGATGATGCGCTCTCATGCATCCGCATGGTGCCGAACCCTGACATCCTCTCAGAGCTAGGCCATGCCAAGCGCCCCGATCAGATGGTGGTGGGGTTCGCGGCAGAGGCAGGCGAGGCCGAAGCGCATGCCCGAGAGAAGCTCGCACGGAAGGGAGCTGACCTCATCGTGGCGAATGATGTATCCGCCCAGGACGTGTTCGGGTCCGATGAGGATGAGGTGAGCTTCGTGAGCGAGCATGCCATCACGCGCCTCGCCCGCATGCCGAAGCCAGAGGTCGCTCGCGCGCTGATCGCTCTCATCGCGAAGGGGTAGATCACCTGGTCCAGGCCGACCCGCCCCACCGTTTCCAGACGCAAGAAAGGGAGGGCATCAGCCCTCCCTTTCAGGATACCTGGTCGGGTTGACAGGATTTGAACCTGCGACCCCTTGACCCCCAGTCAAGTGCGCTACCAAACTGCGCCACAACCCGTAGAACATGCGCTGCTCTCAAGCAGCTTGCATATGATAGCGTTCCCGTACGCTGCTTTCAAGAGGAAACTATGATGTCATGCGGATGCCAACGTAGACGGCGCTCTCGGGAAGCCCGCTTATGCTGTAGACCTCGGAGAGGGGGAGGGCGGACACCCTCCAGGAGAAGGTTCCGGCATCGCCTGTGATGGTGCCCATCACGTAAGTGTTGCCAGCGCTATCCTCGCCGCTCTCTTCGATGCTCGTCTCCGTGAGGCCTTCGATGGCAAGGGCGGACTGGACGGCAGCGTCCACGGACGTCGCCTTGAAATCCGCGTAGTGGAGCACCATGTTGACGCCGTTCTCGCGATCTATCTGGAGATCCCATCCGCCATTGAGCAGGCGAGCAGCATCGCCAGCTGAGAGGTTGTCCACGCCGGAGAGGTACATGGCACCCGCATCCACGACGTTGAGCCCCTCCGGCAAGCGGATCAGCTCATAGAGGGAGCGCCCCTCCTTCTGCGGGCGCTCGATGATGGTGAGCCCTGATCCTTGGAGCGTGGATAGGATAGTGGCATCATCGAGCGGCATCAGCGAGTACAGGTTCGGCAATTCGTAGGAGACCTCTTGGGAGAGCGTCTCGGCAAGCGCCTCCTGCTGGCGCTTCGGCTCGTTCACGATGCCGTCGAAGTACCAGCTCAGGAACGCTGCGCCGATGAGGGCTGCGACGACGAGGGCGCCGATGAGGCCCAAGCGCACCTTCTTCGGCATGTCGAGGGGGCGGGCGAGCTGATCCCCATCGAGGTAGACAACGGGACCGCGCACCTTCTTCCGCGCGGATGCGTCATCCGCAGATCCGCGGGATGGGTCGAGCAGATCTGCGAAGCTCGGCTTCTTCAGTCCGCTGAGCTTGCCGGCAAGCGATGCTCCAACGCCTGCGTCCCGCGATGCCCCAGCAGGGCCATCCTCTGCCTTGGTGGCGTCAGATGCGGCGCTTGCGGGCGCATCATCCGCATGCCTGTTCGGCTTTGTCAGATCGTCTTCCATGGGGCGATCATCCCTTCGATTCGGTTACTGTTGAGAGTATATCATTGAGAAATCTGCGCTCCTTTGGTAGTGTGCTGCCCCATGGACCTCGCATTGCTCACAACACCGGAGATATGGATCAGCCTCATCACGCTCACGTTCCTGGAGATCGTGCTGGGCGTGGACAACATCGTGTTCATCTCCCTCACCACCAACCGCCTCCCGGAGGAGAAGCGCCATATCGGGCGCAAGCTGGGACTTGCGGGCGCGCTCATCATGCGCTGTGCGTTCCTCTGCTTCGCAAGCTGGCTCGTGCACCTGACCTACGTGCTCGTGGACATCAACCTCGGTGCCTATCATCATCCCTTGAGCATCCGGGATGTGGTGATGCTCGCAGGAGGGGCGTATCTCATCTACAAGGGGATCATCGAGCTGAAGGAGATGCTCTCGCTCACGGAGATCAAGGCGGAGCACTCGGAAGAGCACAAGGCGCGCCATCGGATCGGGCTCGGTCAGGCCATCGGCACCATCATGGTCATGGATGTGGTGTTCTCCATCGATTCGGTCATCACGGCGGTGGGGCTCGCCGAGCATCTGTTCGTCATGATCGCCGCGGTCATCATCGCCATCGTCATCATGATGGTGTTCATCGACCCGATCTCAGAGTTCATCAACGCCCATGCGGAGATGAAGATCTTGGCCCTCGTGTTCATCGCAGCCATCGGTGCTCTTCTGGTCCTGGATTCGCTCGGCATCACCACGGGCGTGGAGCTTCTGGACATGCATCTGGAGAAGCTCATGGTCTACTTCGCCATGGTGTTCGCCATCGTGCTGGAGCTCGTGCAGATGCGCTTCAATGCGAATCTGGCGCGCTATCGCGCGACCCTCGGGTCGGAAGGTGCAGATGCACCGTCCGAGAAGGCGGATCAGGAATAGGTCCGGACGCACTCCTCCGATACGACGAACCGCGCGGCGCGGGGGAGCACGCGCGCTGAGAATGGCGTGAGGTGGTCGGTGGCCTCGCCGTCGAACTGCATGGGCAGTGCCGGGTCCGCTGCGACCGACACGCTCTGCGCTTGGAACACGGAGAAGGCATCCGTCCTGGTCGGGACATCGCCGCTCTTGTCCAGGATGGCGGTGATGAGCGCCGGGATCAGCCCGAAGGCGTCCTTGGTCCGGAGCACCACCACATCGAACATCCCGTCGCGCGGCTTGTTCTCATGGATCACCGGCACATCGAATTGGATCTTGGCGAAGTTCACGATCAGCACGCCCACGCCTTCGCAGCTCACATCCTCGCCATCCAGCGTGAGTGCGAATCGGGCGACCTGTGGCGTCGCATTGGTCACCGCGGAGGTGAAATAGGCCATCTGCCCCCAGAGCTTCTTGCCGCCCTCCGCATCCTTCATGATGGAGGCGTCATATCCTGCACCCGCCATCATCATGAAGCCGGACCGCTCTCCGTCTTGGAGCGTCACCTCGCCCAGGTCGAAATCCATGATGCGCCCCTCGCGGAGCATCTGCGCGACGGCGTGCGGCTCGGAGGGGCTGCAGAGGTTCAGGGTGAGGAGGTTCGCGGTGCCGGCGGGCAGGGGCACGATGGGGATGCCGGTATCAGCCAGGAGATAGGCGACCATGGACAGCGTGCCATCTCCGCCTGAGGCCACGACGGCATCGAACTTGTCGGCATCTGCCAAGAACGTCCTCAGGTCGGTCTGGCCGTCGCTGTAGCGGATGATGATCTCGTCCCCGTCCTCGGCGAACGCGCGCATGAAGTCATACATCACGCCTTCGCCCAAGCCAGATGCCAGGTTAGCTATCACGAGCAATCTCATGCGGGCATGCCCCTCCCCATCTCTTCGATGACTGATAATATTACAGAGACATTGCATCCGGATACGCGAAAGATAGCAGCTTTTTGAAGTACATCAGCGACGAGACCGCCCTTGTGGGATTCATCGAGCGCGCACGAGCCTCAAAGGTCCTGGCGCTCGATACCGAATTCCTCAGGGAGAAGACGTATTACCCGAAGCTCTGCCTGATACAGGCGGCGACCGATGATGAGATCTGGATCATCGATCCCTTCTCCATACCCGACCTGACCTTGATCGGGGAGGTGCTGGAGGATGAGAGCATCATGAAGGTGCTCCACGCAGCGACCCAGGACATCGAGCTGCTCCTGCGCACGACGGGCAGCATCCCCTGGCCCTTGTTCGATACGCAGGTGGCAGCTGCGCTCCTCGGATTCAGCCATCAGGTGGGGCTCGCGCAGCTCGTCAGCGCCATCTGCGGCGTGACGCTGAAGAAATCGGATTCCTTCACCGATTGGGCGCGCCGTCCGCTCTCGCGCAGCCAGCTGGAATACGCCTCAGGGGATGTGGCCTTCCTACCTGAGCTCTATGAGCGCATGTCGGCCATGCTGGAGGAGAAGGGGAGGCTCTCATGGCTGGACCCGGATTTCCGCGAGCTGGCGAATGCGGACCATTATGCGATCGACCCGCGCGAGCGGTTCCGGCATCTGAAGCGCGGGAACCAGCTGAATCGCCGTCAGCTTGCCGGTGCCCGAGAGGTCGCGGCGTGGCGCGAGCGGCGAGCTCAGGAGCGTGACATCCCCAGGAAGTGGGTGCTCTCGGATGAGCAGGTCGTGGAGGCGTGCCGCAAGGAGACGCGCACGATCGATGACCTGTTCTTGATCCGGGGGATCCGGGAGAAGCTCTCCACGAAGGACGCACGCGAGTTCGTGGCGCTGCTCGCCAAGGGATTCGACATGCCAGAGGATGAGCTGCCCGCGCTCGACCGTCCTGCGTCGAGCGAGCCCAACGTGGATAGCGCCCTCGACCTCATGCTGGCGCTCACGCGCATCGTATCCCGCGAGAACGACATCGCCATGCAGACGCTCGCCTCCAACGCAGACCTCACCAACCTGGCACGCGGGCATGTGGAGGAATCGGGGCTGATGAAGGGCTGGCGCAAGAATCTCATCGGAGAGAAGCTCGTGCGCCTTCTGGAGGGGAAGCTCTCGATGCGGCTCGTGGATGGAGAGCTTGCGATCGAATCCATCTGATAGGCAACGCCCCGACGCATGCGAACAGATGTATGTTACCATCGGGGGAAACGAAAGGATCGAACATGGGCAATGGATACCTTGCACTCGTCATCGTCACGCTCGTCATCGGGCTTGCAGCCCAGGGGTATGTGAACCACAAGCTGAAGCGCTATTCCAACGTGCGCGCATCCAATGGGATGACCGGTGCGCAGATGGCGCGCCAGATGCTCGCGTACTACGGCATCCAGGGCGTGGAGATCAGACGGGGAGGCCCCGGACAGGACTTCTTCGACCCGCGCAGCAATTCTGTCACGCTCTCGCCCGATGCGTTCGACGCCACCTCCATCACGGCAACGGCCACAGCATGCCATGAGGTGGGGCATGCATGCCAGCATGCCATGGGGTATGCGCCCATGAAGGTGCGCGGCGCCATCGTGCCCGTGGCGAACATGGCATCGAATGCGTGGATCTTCCTGCTGATGATCGGCATCTTCATGAACATGGCCGGCCTCATCACGGCAGCCATCATCATGTATGCCGCCGTCGTGCTCTTCCAGCTGGTCACCCTGCCCGTCGAATTCAACGCATCCCGACGCGCCATGGCCTACATGGGCACCGTCGGCTTGCCGGCGGCGGAGCAGAAGGGTGCATTCGACGTGCTGCGCGCTTGCGCATTCACGTACCTGGCAGCTGCCCTCACCTCCATCCTGCAGCTGCTCTGGCTGCTCGGTCAGAATCGGGACTAGGCTCGTGGCAGAGGCGGCACCGAAGGCGCTGAGCGTCGCTGCGGCGCTCGCCATCGCGAAGGGACAGCTGGAAGCCATAACCGTGCGGATCGTGGGCGAGGTCTCCGAGCTCTCCAACAAGCCAGGCTACGCTGCGGTCTACTTCACGCTGAAGGATGCCCAGGAGAAGGCGTCGCTGCCATGCCTCATGTGGATGAACCGATTCAAGGCGTCGGGCATCCAGCTCAAGGTGGGTGCGGTCGTTGAGGTCACGGGCAGGTTCAGCCTCTATGCGGCGAAGGGCCGCATGAACTTCGACGTATCCTCCATCGTGCTGGCAGGCGAGGGCGACATCCGCATGCGCATCGCGAACCTGGCGAAGAAGCTCGAGGCTGAAGGGCTCATGCGCCCGGAGATGAAGCGCCCGATCCCGGTGCTCCCTGCGCGCATCGGGTTGGTGACCTCTCCTCGAGGTGCTGCGGTCTATGACGTCCTGCGCACGCTCAGGCGCCGCTACCCGCTCGCAGAGGTGGTCGTGGCAGGCGTGCCCGTAGAGGGTGCAGATGCCCCTGCGCACCTCATCGCTGGCTTGGATGCGGTGGCAGCCGCAGGAGCTGAGGTCATCCTGCTCGTCAGGGGCGGCGGCTCCTTCGAGGACCTGATGCCCTTCAACGATGAGGCGCTCGCGCGCCACATCGCAGCGCTTCCCGTCTGCGTGGTCACGGGCATCGGCCATGAGCCGGATACCTCCATCGCCGACATGGTGGCCGATGTGCGCGCCTCCACGCCGACAGCGGCAGCTGAGGCGGTGGCACCCGCGCTCGCTGACCTGCGCCAAGCGCTTTGCGGCATCGCTCGGCGCATGGGATTCGCGGAAGCATCTCTGATCTCCCAGCATCAGCGCGCTCTCTCTGATATGCGCACCCGTCCGCTCTTCGCAGACCCGCTCGCGCTCATCCGCGACGATGCGCAAGGGCTGGATGACCTGTCATCCAGGCTGGCACTGGCCATCGCGCGCTCGGTCGCACGGGCGGCTGAGCGGGTGGCGCACATGCGGATGCGCCTCGCGAAGGTGGGCCCGCGCGTGCTCGCAGAGCCGACATCGCGCCTTGTGCGCATGCGCGTGGGCATGGAGGGTGCTGGACGCACGCTCGTGCGCCCCTACAAGGAGCGCGTTGCCGTGGATGCAGCCAAGCTGGAGAGCCTGTCCCCCTTGGCGGTGCTCACCCGCGGCTATGCGGCTGCCTTCACGGAGGAGGGCCATGTCATATCCTCGGTCGAAGGCGTGAGCGTTGGGGATGAGGTCGATGTCCGCGTGGCGGATGGCATCATGGGATGCCAGGTCATGAGGATCGCACGAGAGGAATACTCATTCATAGAAGGGAGCTTTGCATGACAGAAGGCGCGAAGAGCGCAGAGGGCCTCACATTCAAGGAGGCCATGGCTGAGCTTGAATCCATCGTCGCATCCCTCGAAGCGGGGGACCTCGAGCTCGAGCAGAGCCTAGAGCGCTACGGCAAGGGCGTGCAGCTGCTCTCCCTGCTCCAAGGGAAGCTCGATGCGGCGGAGCAGAAGGTGCAGGTCCTCATGGGCGAGCTCGCGCAAGCGCCCGAGGATGATATCCAAGACAGCACGCTCTCGAAGGCGTAGGGGAGGAAGCCATGGCTCGCAAGGATGATTGCATATTCTGCAAGATAGTCGCTGGGGACATCCCGTCGGACGTGGTCTATGAGGATGATCGCGTCCTCGCATTCCGCGACGTGAACCCCATGATGCCCACCCATGTGCTCGTGATCCCGAAGGAGCACTATGACAACATCGCCGATGGCGTCTCGGACGAGGATATGGTCGCCGTCATGCGCGCAGTGGGAGAGGTGGCCAGGATCGAGGGCATCTGCGAGAGCGGCTTCCGCATGCTCTCCAACACCAACGATGATGCGCGCCAATCCGTGCATCATCTGCATGTGCATGTCCTGGGCGGCGCGCCCATGAACGATGGGGACCCTTCCGTCCAGTAGCGACCCTTTCGCCGAAACGGGGGATCCCCCGTTTCGGGCAAGCGCGTCCAGCCGCAGCCCGTCATACTAGAATATCTGGAGAACGCAACGCAGCGAAGGAGCCCGGAACGTGAACGTCCTAGTCATCAATGCTGGCTCTTCCTCATTGAAGTACCAGCTCATCAACATCGAGAGCCGTGATGTCCTGGCCAAGGGCATCTGCGAGCGGGTCGGCTCTGACGAGGCATTCCACAAGCACGGGATCGATGACAACGAGATGGTCATCGACACGCCCATGAAGGACCACGATGACGCCATGAAGCTCGTGCTCGAGGCCTTGACCTCAGGCCCTGCCAAGGTCATCGACTCCCTCGATGAGATCGATGCCGTGGGGCATCGCGTGGTGCAGGGCGGCAAGCACTTCGACAAGTCGGTGTTCATCGACGACTACGTGATCGACAGGATCGACGAGCTGGCAGAGCTCGCGCCGCTCCATAACAAGGCGGCCCTCATGGGCATCGAGGCTTGCCGGAGGAACATGCCGGGCAAGCCCATGGTCGCGGTGTTCGACACATCGTATTTCCAGACGTTGCCGCAGAAGGCCTACATGTATCCGATCCCGTATGAGTACTTCGAGAAGTACTCGCTGCGCAAGTACGGGGCCCACGGCACCTCGCATCGCTATGTGGCAGAGCGCGCAGCGCAGTTCTTGGACGAGGATCTGAGCGACCTCAAGATGATCACGTGCCACTTAGGCAATGGCTGCTCCATGTCCGCGATCGACCATGGCATCGCCATAGACACCTCCATGGGGCTCACACCCCTCGATGGCCTCATGATGGGAACGCGCTGCGGCGCCATCGATCCCGCCATCGTGCCCTTCCTCATGGAGCACGAGGACCTCTCCTTCGATGGGATCAACGATGTCATGAACAAGAAGTCCGGGCTCTTGGGGATATCCGGCATCTCGAATGACCTCAGGAGCGTGCGCACCGCATCCGAAGAGGGCGATGAGCGCGCGCAGCTTGCCTATGAGATGTACTCGCATTCCGTGAAGAAGTACCTAGGGCAGTACATCGTGGAGATGGGTGGCGTCGACGTCATCGTGCTCACGGCGGGCGTGGGCGAGAACTGCGAGAAGATGCGCCGCATGATCTTCGCGGGCTTGCAGCCCTTGGGGATCATCCTGGACCTTGAGAAGAACAAGACGGGACGGGGCGAGCGCGAGGTCTCGAGCGATGACTCCCAGGTCCAGATCCTGGTCATCCCTACCAACGAGGAGCTCATGATCGCGCTCGACACGTTGGATGTGGTCGAGGGCATGAGGCTCGAGGGTACGCTCTGATCGCATCACCTTCCAGATGGATGTGAGAAAGGGGGTCGCATATGCGACCCCCTTTCTCTTGTGCGGAACCTGCTCTCGCGTCCGTCTCGCGCAGATGTGTCCCTTACCCTTGCGCTTGGACGCACGTGATGGCGGCGACCCCCACGATATCCTCGGCAGAGCAGCCGCGAGAGAGGTCGTTCACGGGACGTGCGAGCCCTTGGGTGATGGGTCCGTAGGCCTCCGCCTTGGCCAGGCGCTGCACGAGCTTGTAGCCGGAGTTCCCTGCATCCAGGTCAGGGAAGATGAGGACGTTCGCACGCCCAGCAACGGGGGAATCCGGGCATTTGAGGACAGCCACCTCTGGGCAGAGCGCGGCATCCACCTGCAGCTCGCCATCGAGCGCGATGGATGCATCCAGCTCGTGTGCACATCGAACGGCCTCGACCACCTTGTCAGCGTCCTCATTGGAGGCGCTGCCATGGGTGGAATGGGAGAGGAGCGCCACGTAGGGTGTGGTCTGGATCAGGCTCTCCCATGAGCGCGCGCTCGACACGGCGATGTTCGCAAGGCCCGTCGCGTCCGGATCCACGTTCAGCCCGCAATCGGCGAAGATGAACGTTCCCTGCTCGCCTAGATCGCAGTCGGGCACGATCATCACGAAGAAGGAGCTCACGAGAGCAGCCCCTGGTGCGGTCTTGAGGATCTGGAGGCTCGGGCGCAGGACATCCGCGGTGGAGTGGCACGCGCCTGCCACCATCCCATCGGCGCGTCCCGTCTTCACGAGCATCACGCCGAAGTACAGCTCATCCGAGATCAGCTTCCCGGCATCCTCGCGAGTCATGCCCTTGACCTTGCGCACCTCGAAGAGCTCGTCGGCCAGCACCTCGGAGAGCGGGTCTGAAGTCGGGTCCATGATGGTGACGGCGGCAAGCTCTGGGCGCTCTTCGCGGATGGCGACAGGGTCGCCCAGCACGATCACCTCAGCGAAGCCGCGCTCTGCGATCTGCGCTGCCGCGTCCAGCGTGCGCGGATCCGACCCTTCAGCGAGGACGATGGTCCTCGTATCGGATGCTGCCGTCTCGATCATCCTATCCAGGAATGCGCTCATGCGTACCTCCTTGGCTCTTGTCGTGGGAAAAAGTCTAGCAAACATCCTGAAACTGCCAAATGAGGGGTTACAACTCGGTAGCAGATACCCTATAGTGTGCCTGTCTTTAAAAGCGGTACAGAGAGACCGACAAGGCATCACGTCGAACGCAGCAGCGTCTTCTCGGTTTGCTCTGTGCGCACTCGAGAGAAAGGGTGTGTATGGGCAACGGTCCTGAGATCATCAAATCAGTCTGCATGGATGCCGAGGATATCGAGCGTGCCATGACGCGCATGGCGCATCAGATCCTTGAGGTGAACAAGGGTGCAGACGACCTGGCCATCGTGGGGATCTACACCCGCGGTGACCTCCTCGCGCGGAAGCTCCAAGAGCGCATCTCCTCCATAGAGGGCGTGGATGTTCCCTTGGGCGCGCTGGATATCAGCTTCTATCGCGACGACTACATGACGCACTTCGCCCCTGAGGTGCACTCCACCGACATCCCCTTCTCCATCGACGGCAAGACCGTCGTGCTCGTGGATGACGTCCTCTACACCGGGCGCACGATCCGCGCTGCGCTCGATGCGCTCATGGATATCGGGCGTCCTGCGCGCGTGGAGCTGGCGGTCCTCGTGGATCGCGGGCACAGGGAGCTCCCCATCCGAGCTGACTTCGTCGGCAAGAACGTGCCGTCCTCATCTGACGAGAGCGTTCGCCTGTTCTTGGAGGAAGTGGATGGGATCGCCTCGGCAGTGGATATCTTGGAAGTGGCTCCGGGCGAGCGCGTGGGCGCGGCGCCGTTGCAGCTCAGGAAGGGGGAGTAGGAGATGACGTTCCCGCACAGGCACCTCATCGACATCACGGAGTATTCGCGTGATGACATCATGCTCATGCTGGAGACGGCGGAGCGATTCAAGGAAGTGAACGAGCGGCGGATCAAGCAGGTCCCCACGCTCAAGGGCACGACCATCGTGAACATGTTCAACGAGCCTTCCACCCGCACGCGCTCATCCTTCGAGATGGCGGAGAAGAGGCTCTCGGCGAATAGCCTCAACTTCGGCGGCAGCTCCACGTCAACGGTCAAGGGCGAGAGCCTGTCCGACACCGTCGAGACGCTCTGCGCCTACAAGATCGACATGATCATCGTGCGCGACAAGCATGCGGGCGTCCCCCGCAAGATCGCCGACCTCTCAGGCGTGCATGTGATCGACGCAGGCGATGGCAAGCATCAGCATCCCACCCAAGCGCTCCTGGACCTGTACTCCATCTGGCAGGAGAAGGGCACGCTAGAAGGGCTCAACGTGGGCATCGTGGGAGACATCGCCCACTCGCGCGTATGCGGGTCATTGCTCCCGGCGCTCAAGATCATGGGTGCGCATACGGTGGCCATAGCGCCTCCCACCCTGCTGCCCGCATGCCCGGACGTCTTGGGTGCGGACGAGGTCACCTCTGACCTCGATTCTGTCCTGCCGGACCTGGATGTCGTCTACATGCTCCGCGTCCAGCGCGAGCGCCTGGAGGGTGCACCGTTCCCCAGCTTGCGCGAGTACAACATGCTCTACGGGCTCACGCAGGCGCGCGACCGCCTGATGAGGCCCGATGCGATCGTCTGCCATCCCGGCCCCATCAATCGCGGCGTCGAGCTGGATTCGTTCATGGCTGACCACCCCGAGCGCTCCGTGATCCTGGACCAGGTATACGCTGGCATCCTGGTGCGCATGGCCGCTCTCTATCTTCTGCTAGGAGGTTCCAACGATGGCATTGATGCTTAAGGGTGCACGCTGCATCGACCCGCAGGTCGGGCTGGACGAGGTGTGCGACATCCTCATCCGCGATGGCAAGATCGTGAGCGTGGGGCATGACCTCACCATGGAGAAGGGCGTCACGCGCGACCTTTCCGGCAAGGTCATCGTGCCTGGTCTCGTGGATATGCATGTCCATCTGCGCGAGCCAGGCTACGAGCAGAAGGAGGATATCGCTTCGGGCACGCGCGCGGCGGCTCATGGCGGCTTCACTGCTGTCTGCGCCATGCCCAACACCGATCCGGTGATAGACAACGCTGTTGGCGTGGAATACGTCAAGGCGCGCGCGAAGGAGGTGGGTGCCTGTCGCGTGATCGTATCTGGTGCCTGCACGAAGTCGCTCGGAGGAGAGATCCTCGCTGAGATGGGCGATATGCATGCCCATGGCGTGCGCGCCTTCACCGATGATGGCCATGGCATACAGGATGCGGGCATGATGCGGCGCGTCATGGACTACGCATCCCAGTTCGACTGCGTCGTCATGCCCCATTGCCAGGATGATTCCCTCGTGGGGGAGGGGCAGGTGAACGAAGGCGTCGTCTCCACGCGCCTGGGGATGCTCGGCTGGCCTGCTGAGGGCGAGGAGCTGGAGATCGCACGCGATATCGCGCTCTGCCGGCTCACCGGCTGCCCTGTGCACATACAGCACATCACCACCGCGCGCGGCCTCGAGATGGTGCGCGCTGCCAAGGCAGAGGGGCTGCCCGTCACATGCGAGGTGACCCCGCACCATATGTTCCTCACCGAGGACGACATCGACGACACCTATCCCACCGCCCTCAAGGTGAATCCGCCGCTGCGCACCTCCGATGATGCGGTCGCGCTCGTGGCTGGCATCGTGGACGGCACGGTGGACGCCATCGTGACCGACCATGCGCCGCACACCGACTGGGAGAAGGATCGGGAGTTCGAACTCGCGCCCTTCGGCATGATCGGGCTGGAGACGTCCCTTGCCTCCGTGCTCACGAACCTCGTGCACAAGGGCATCATCGGATACGACCGCATGATCGAGCTGATGGCCGTGGCCCCGCGCCGCATCCTGCGCGAGGAGCCCGTGCGCCTGGAAGCCGGCTCGGTCGCTGACCTCACCGTGATCGACCCTGATGCCGAATGGACCTACGCTCGCGAGGGCTCCTACTCCAAGGCAGGGAACTCAGGGTTCACGGGGTGCGCATTCAAGGGCAAGGCGACGGATGCCTATGTGGGCGGATACGCCACCATGGAAGACGGTGTGGTAGTTGAGTGAGAGCAGCGAGAGGCTCCTCTCGCGCACATCGAAGGGCGTCCAAGCACCCGCCATGCTGGTCCTCGAGGACGGCACCACCTTCGTCGGCCGCTCCTGTGGAGCAGCAGGCGAGGTGGCAGGCGAGGTCTGCTTCAACACCTCCATGGTCGGCTACCTGGAGATCCTCACCGATCCCTCCTACGCCGGGCAGATCATCACGATGACCTATCCGCAGATCGGCAACTACGGCATCTGCGACGAGGATGCGCAGCGCTCGCGCATCCATGCTAAGGGGATGGTGGTGCGCGACATGTGCGCCACCCCTTCCAATTGGCGCAGCACCCGATCGCTTCCCGACATGCTGCGCGCTGAGGGCGTGGTCTGCATCGAGGGCATCGATACGCGCGCGCTCGTGCGCCACATCCGCGACCATGGTGCCATGATGGGCGTGCTCTCCACTGAGGATATGGATGCATCGAGCCTTGCTGTGAAGGCGAAGGCGGCACCGTCACTCGTGGGGCGCAACCTCGTCTCGGATGCATCCGATGCCGCGAGCGCCTCGTGTGCGGTCCCGGATGCGCACGCGTTCGCACAGGCACCGATCGCCCGCGTGCACCGATCGGTCGTCGCCTATGACTGCGGCGTCAAGGATTCCATCTTGGAGAACCTCATCCGCTCGGGCTGCGATGTCACCTGCGTGGCGTGGGATACGCCCGCTGAAGAGGTCTTGGCAATGCATCCCGATGGCGTGTTCCTGAGCAACGGGCCGGGAGACCCTGATGCGGTCCGCACCACCTTCGAAGAGGCAGCGCGCCTCATGGGGCGTGTGCCGCTGTTCGGCATCTGCCTGGGGCATCAGATGATGGGCCTCGCTTCGGGCGCTGAGGCCGAGAAGCTCAAGTATGGTCATCGAGGTGGCAACCATCCGGTGCAGAACCTGCTGACCGGTCGGGTCGAGATCACCGCGCAGAACCATGGGTTCGGCATCGTGTTCGAGAGCTTGGGGCCCATCATCGCAGAGGAGTCCGGCGGCTTCGCAGACCATGTCGATGACCTGCGGGAGTGGATTGCACGGGGTGTGGCGCCCGTCGTGCGCAATGAGCGCTTCGGGCGCATCCGCCTCACGCATGTGAACCTCAACGACGGCACGCTCGAGGGCATCCAATTCCTCGACGTGCCCGCATTCTGCGTGCAGTACCACCCTGAGGCATCTCCGGGACCCACGGATGCCCATTACCTGTTCACGGCCTTCATGCGCCTCATGGATGGGGATCATGACCCCTTGAGGATCGACATCGCCGATGACAGGCTCGCTGGTTGGAGATTCGGGGGTGAGGCCCATGCCTAAGCGACAGGACATACGCAAGGTGCTCGTCATCGGGTCGGGGCCGATCGTCATCGGCCAGGCCTGCGAGTTCGACTACTCGGGCGCGCAAGCATGCAAGGTGCTCAAGGAGTGCGGGTGCGAGGTCGTGCTGGTGAACAGCAACCCGGCCACGATCATGACCGACCCAGGGCTGGCCGCGCGGACCTATGTGGAGCCGGTCACGGCGGAGTTCGTGGAGAAGGTGATCGAGCGCGAGCGGCCTGATGCGCTGCTGCCCACCCTCGGTGGCCAGACCGGCCTGAACTGCGCTGTCGAGCTGGCGAAGTCGGGGGTCTTGGATGCCTACGGCGTGGAGATGATCGGATGCGACCTTGCAGCCATCGAGCGCGGCGAGGACCGCAAGCTCTTCAACGAGTGCATGGCTGACCTGGGGATCGAGACCTCGCGCGCGGGGTACGCCTATTCCGTGGAGGACGCGCTCGCCATCGTGGCCGAGATAGGGTATCCGGTGGTCATCCGCCCCTCCTTCACGCTCGGTGGCAGCGGTGGCGGCATCGCGCACGCCGAAGAGGAGCTCCGTCAGATCGTCGCACAGGGAGTGGGCCTCTCTCCGGCAGGAGAGGTGCTCGTCGAGGAATCCATCGAGGGATGGAAGGAATTCGAGATGGAGGTCATGCGCGATCGGTGCGGCAACGGCATCATCGTGTGCTCCATCGAGAACCTCGACCCGATGGGCGTGCATACGGGCGACTCCATCACGGTGGCACCCGCGCAGACGCTCACTGACATCGAGTATCAGCGCATGCGCGCCGCCTCCCTTGCCGTGCTGGACAAGATCGGAGTGGAGACGGGCGGCTCGAACGTGCAGTTCGCCGTGAACCCGACCGATGGGCGCATGGTCATCATCGAGATGAATCCGCGCGTCTCCCGCTCCTCTGCGCTCGCCTCCAAGGCGACGGGATTCCCCATCGCGAAGGCGGCGGCGAAGCTGGCCATCGGCTATACGCTGCCCGAGATCCAGAATGACATCACGGAGGCAACGCCGGCATGCTTCGAGCCGTCGATCGATTACTGCGTGGTGAAGGTCCCCCGCTTCGCGTTCGAGAAGTTCCAGGGCACTGATGACACGCTCTCCACGCGCATGAAGGCGGTCGGGGAGGTCATGGCCATCGGGCGCACCTTCGAAGAGGCGCTCGGCAAGGCCCTTCGCTCCATGGAGGATGGGCGCGCAGGCTTCGGGGGAGATGCGAAGGCGGCCGCGGAGCGAGCCTGTACCGATGAGGATGCCTTCCGCGATGCGGTGAGCCGACCCACTCCTGCCCGCATCTACTACCTGGCAGAGGCGCTCAGGCGCGGCTGGAGCGTGGATGACCTGCATGAGCTCACGGGCATCGACCCGTTCTTCCTGTTCCGCATGCGAGATATCATCGAAGTGGAGCGTGGCCTTGCTGAGGCGCGCCTCGACGAGCTGGATGCGGATGCCTTCCGCGTCTGCAAGCAGATGGGCATCTCGGATGCGCAGATAGCGAACCTGACCGGGTCGGATGAGCGCACCGTGCGCACATGCCGGAAGATGCTGCACGTCACGCCCGCCATCAAGACCGTGGACACGTGCGCAGCGGAGTTCGCCAGCTTCACCGAATACCATTACAAGACCTACGATGCGCACGAAACGGAGGTCAGCCCCAAGGAGCGCCCGCGCGTGATGATCCTAGGCGCTGGGCCGAACAGGATCGGGCAGGGGATCGAGTTCGACTACTGCTGCGTGCATGCATCCTACGCACTCCATGACGCGGGCTATGAGACGATCATGGTCAATTGCAATCCCGAGACCGTCTCCACGGATTACGACACCTCCGACAAGCTCTACTTCGAGCCGCTCACGTTCGAGGATGTGATGGATATCGTCGATGTGGAGAAGCCCGATGGGGTGATCGTCACGCTCGGCGGCCAGACACCCTTGAAGCTCGCAAAGCCGCTCGCGGATGCAGGCGTGCCCATCATGGGGACCTCGCCGGAGTCCATCGACCTCGCCGAGGACCGCGACCGCTTCTCGGCCATCCTCGATGAGCTCGGCATCGCATATCCGCCCTCCGGCATGGCGTCCACCATCGCCGAGGCGCGCATCGTCGCTGATAGGATCGGATTCCCGCTGCTCGTGCGCCCGAGCTATGTCCTGGGCGGACGCGGCATGGGCATCGTCTATGATGGCGCGCAGCTCGAGCGCTACATGGCGGAGGCTGCGAAGGTGTCGCCGGACCATCCCATCTACCTCGACCGCTTCCTGGAAGGGGCCGTGGAGGTCGACCTGGATGCCATCTGCGACGGCGTTGACGTGCATGTGGGCGCCATCTTGGAGCATATCGAGATGGCGGGCATCCATTCGGGTGACTCGGCATGCTGCACGCCGCCGTTCTCGCTCTCGGAGTCCGTCCAGGCCCATCTGCGCTCCATCGCGCGCGAGCTCGCGCTCAGGCTCGGCGTGCGCGGGCTCATCAACATCCAGTTCGCCATCAAGGACCAGGTCATCTACATCATCGAGGCGAATCCGCGCGCATCGCGCACGGTGCCGTTCGCATCGAAGGCCACCGGCGTCCCCTTGGCGAAGGTGGCGGCGCGCGTGATGGCAGGGGAGCGCCTTGCGGACATGGGGCTGCCCCCCGATGATCGGCGCTTGGACCATTTCAGCGTGAAGGAAGCCGTCATGCCCTTCGGTCGCTTCCCCGGTGCGGATACGGTGCTGGGCCCTGAGATGAAGTCGACGGGCGAGGTCATGGGCATCGCGCGCAACTTCCCGTGTGCGTTCGCCAAGACCCAGCTCGCCATCGACTACACGCTTCCCCGATCGGGGAAGGTGTTCGTGAGCGTCTGCGACCATGACAAGCGCTCCTTCACATCCATCGCGCGCGACTTCGCACGGCTCGGATTCAGCTTGGTGGCCACGGAGGGCACCGCGTCTGCGCTGAGAGCCGCCGGGATCGATTGCGATGTGGTGAAGAAGATCCATGAGGGTTCGCCCAATGTGACCGACCTCATCGATTCGGGCGAGGTCGTGCTGCTCGTGAACACGCCGTTCGGCAACGCCACGCGCGACGACGGGTATGAGATACGCACCCAGGCCGTCAAGCGCGGCATCACGCAGGTCACGAACCTCGCGGGCGCACAGGCAATGGCCGCGGGGATGGAGGCGGCTCGCGCTGGCGGGTTGGATGTGGTCGCATTGCAGGATCTGCCGCAATGGCAGATCGGGGAGGAGGTGCGACATGGGGCTTGAGGATAGCCATGCTCGCGTGATCTCGAACAAGCAGCTGTTCGGCTCGCTCTACCTGATGGAGCTCGCGTGCCCGAGCGTTGCGGCGAACATCATGCCAGGACAATTCGTGCACATGGAGATACCCGACCTCCAGGCGAGCGTGCTGCGTCGTCCCTTCTCCATCTTCGACAGGGATGAGGATGCGGGTGTGGTCGAGATCCTGTATCAGGTGGTGGGTGCGGGCACGCGCGCGATGAGCGCGTGGGAGCCGGGGATGCGCTGCCGGATGATCGGATGCGTCGGACGTTCCTGGGAGGCGCCCTTCGACACGAAGCGCGCGCTGCTCGTGGGGGGCGGCGTGGGCGCAGCTCCGCTCAACCTGTTCTGCCAGGAGCTCATCGACAACGACGTGGATGTGGATGTCATCCTGGGCGCGCAGACGGAGGGCGCGCTCGTGTGCCGGAAGCGCTATCAGGATGCATGCGGCAAGGAGCCGCTCTGCTCCACCGATGATGGCAGCTTCGGGCGCGAGGGATTCGCGACCGTCCTGATCGAAGAGGCGCTCGCAGAGGCTGAGCGGTCGGGCAAGCCCTATGACTTCGCCGCCGTATGCGGCCCCGAGCCCTTGATGCGCGCTGCATCCACCATGCTCTTGGAGGCTGGCGTGCGCTGCCAGGTCTCCATGGAGCGCAGGATGGCGTGCGGGGTGGGTGCGTGCCTGTCTTGCGTGGTGGAGACCACCGAAGGCAGGAAGCGCGCCTGCGTGGACGGCCCCATATTCGATGCGGAGGTGATCGTGTGGTGAGCATGAGCGTGGATCTCGGCGGCCTCGCCATGAAGAATCCCGTGACGGTCGCATCCGGCACGTTCGCCGCAGGGCGCGAGTACGCGGATTTCGTGGATGTGGCCAAGCTCGGCGCCGTCACGACGAAGGGGGTCTCCCTGCATGGCTGGGAGGGCAATGATGCTCCGCGCATCGCCGAGACCCCTTCCGGCATGCTGAACTCCATCGGCTTGCAGAATCCGGGCGTGGCGCATCTGAGGGAGCATGAGCTCCCTTGGCTCGCAGGCCAGGGGGCCACCACCATCGTGAACGTGTCGGGGCACAGCTTCCAGGAGTACGTGGATGTCATCAGCGCACTGGAGGATGCTCCGGTGGATGCGTATGAGGTGAACATCTCATGCCCGAACGTGGACGCCGGCGGCATGACCATGGGCTGCTCATGCGCTTCGGTCGAGCAGGTGGTCGCGATGTGCCGCGAGGCCACTGCGCGCCCGCTCATCGTGAAGCTCACGCCGAATGTGACCGACATCACCGAGATCGCCCGCGCGGCAGAGAGCGCAGGAGCCGATGCGCTCTCGCTCATCAACACGCTTCTGGGCATGGCGATCGACGTGCGCACGCGGCGCCCCTTGCTCTCTCGTGTCGTGGGCGGTTTGTCGGGGCCTGCGGTGAAGCCGGTCGCCGTGCGCATGGTCTGGCAGTGCTCGCAGGCGGTCAAGATCCCGCTCTTGGGGATGGGCGGCATCTCAACGGGAGCGGATGCGATAGAGTTCATGCTGGCAGGCGCCACCGCCGTTGCCGTGGGCACGGCGAATTTCGGCAACCCCTTCGCCACCATGGAGGTCATCGATGGCATCCGCGCATGGTGCGAGGATGAGGGCGTTCAAGACGTGAGGGAGATCATAGGAGGTCTCATATGCTGACGGCATTCGATACCGAATCACGGGCCGATCGCGTGATCGTGGCCCTCGACTGCGAGGCCGACAAGGCCATCTCCATCGCATATCAGCTTGCAGGACGCGCACGGTGGGTGAAGATCGGCATGACGCTGTTCTATGCCTATGGCACCGACCTGGTGAAGATGCTCAAGGCCCGCGGCTACAAGGTGTTCCTGGATCTGAAGTTCCATGACATCCCCCATCAGGTGCTCGGGGCTGCCCGCTCTGCAGCGGAGACGGGAGCGGACATGCTGACCATGCAGACGGTCGGTGGCGTTCCCATGATGGAGGCAGCGCAGGCAGGGGCTCTGGCAGGCGCAGAGCATATCGGTGCTGATGCGCCCGTGACGCTCGGCATCACGGTGCTCACCTCCATGGACCAGGCTACGCTGGAGCAGACGGGCGTGCGCCGTCCCATGCAGGAGCAGGTCGCCTCGCTCGCGCAGCTGGCGCACGAGGCGGGGATATCGGGCGTGGTGGCGTCACCGCAAGAGGCGCGCGAGCTCCGGGAGCTCCTGGGCCCGGATGCCTACATCGTCACGCCTGGCGTGCGCCCCACATGGGCTGCGGCGGGGGATCAGAGCCGCATCGCCACGCCGGCTCAAGCATTCGACAACGGAGCCTCGCACATCGTGGTGGGTCGCCCCATCACGGATGCGCCCGACCCGATAGCTGCGTTCGAGTCCATCATCGAGGAGCTCTCATGAGCGCACGCGGCAAGCTCTTCGTCGTATCCGGTCCGTCAGGCGTGGGCAAGGGGACGCTCGTCAGCATGCTCGCGGGCAGGGATGACGCCTGGGTCTCCGTGAGCGCCACCACGCGCGCACCGCGCCCTGGCGAGGAGGATGGCCGCGAGTACTTCTTCATGAGCCGAGACGCATTCCTGGAGAAGGCGGCGGCAGATGGCTTCATCGAATGGGCCGAATACAGCGGGAACTGCTACGGCACCCCGAAGGACAAGGTGGAAGAGCAGTTGGCTGCTGGCCGGAACGTCGTGCTGGAGATCGAGGTGCAGGGCGCTCTCCAAGTGAAGGAGAAGCTGCCCGAGGCCAAGCTCATCTTCATCGAACCGCCCTCCATGGACGCATTGGAGGAGCGCCTGCGCGGACGCGGGACGGAGTCCGAGGACGCCATATCCCGAAGGCTCGCAACGGCGAGGGTGGAGTTGGGCGAGAAAATGAAGTATGATTACACGCTTGTGAACGACGACTTGGATGAGGCGTTCCGAGCAATGACCGGCTACATGGCATCTATCTGATACGTGGGAAGAGGGTACCTGAGCATATGAGCATCATCAAGCCAGACATCGACGTGCTGTTGGAAGACGCGAACAACGATCGCTTCCTCCTCTGCACCATGGCATCGAAGCGTGCGCATGACATCAACGACATGATGTGCGGTCAGCGCGATCGCGCCATCCAGCTCCAGTCTGCGATCGAGATCGCCCGCGCTGCGGACGCCAAGCCCCTCACGATGGCATTCAATGAGATCGCCCGCAAGGACGTCTCCTTCGATCCGGAGTCCATCGACCTCAAAGGCGAATGATGGCAGCAGGACCCTATCAGAGGGTCATCCTGATCCATTACCACGAGATCGGCCTCAAGGGCCACAACCGCTCCAAGTTCGAGTCGCGGCTCATGAAGAACGTGCTCGGGCTCATAGGCGGATATCCCGTGGTGACCATCCATAAGATATCGGGGCGCCTGATCGTATTCTTGAAAGAGGGCACCCCACGCGAGGAGGCGCAGAGATGCGCCTCCTTCATCGCACGCATACCGGGGGTCGCGCGCACATCGTGCGGATTCAAATGCCCCCGCGAGATGGATGACATCGAACAGGCTTCCATCATCGCGCTTGCCGAAGCCGAGCCCTTCCGCACCTTCAAGGTGGCAGCCCGGCGCGCTCACACGGATTTCCCCATAGATTCCATGACCATGAACAAGGATGTGGGAGCGGTCCTGTGCGATGCGTTCCCTGATGCGCAGGTGAAGATGAAGGGCATGGATGTGGAAGTGCGCGTGGAGGTGGTGCAGAACTCCGCATTCACCTACGCGTTCAGCATCCCTGGCGTGGGCGGCCTTCCCGTTGGCAGCTCGGGCAGGCTCATGTGCCTGCTGTCGAGCGGCATCGATTCCCCGGTCGCGCTCTGGCAGATGGCGAAGCGCGGTGCAGTATGCAATGCCGTGCACTTCTCCGGCGCGCCAGAGACCAGCAGCACCTCAGAGTATCTCGTGGAGGACATCGGGAAGGTGCTGGAGAAGACGGGCTGCATCGCGCGCATCTACACTGTTGAGCTGGGCAGCTACCAGCGTCAGATATCCCTTGAGTGCCCGCCTGCCTTGCGGGTGATCCTCTATCGTCGCCTCATGTTCAAGGTTGCGGAGCGCCTTGCGCGCACCTGTGGCGCCAAAGCGCTCGTGACGGGTGAGAGCTTGGGTCAGGTGGCTTCCCAGACC
Organism: uncultured Eggerthellaceae bacterium; assembly: GCA_910589125.1. GTDB lineage: Bacteria > Actinomycetota > Coriobacteriia > Coriobacteriales > Eggerthellaceae > MGBC163016. The sequence goes on along the minus strand of CAJURX010000001.1, from coordinate 6,680 downwards.
CTTGACAACATCTGCTGTACGGACGCATCCGTGTCCATGCCCATCTTCCGCCCCTTGATAGGAACGGACAAGCAGGACATCATCACCACGGCCCATGCCATCGGCACCTATGAGATATCCACCGAAGAGGCACCGGATTGCTGCACGCTCTTCATGCCCCGCTCTCCCGAGACCCACGCGAAGATACCCGTCGTCGAAGAGGCCGAGAGCGCATTCCCCGAAGAGGCATGGGTGGAGGAGATCGTCCAGGCCGCGCGGAGAACCGACTTCAAGCAACCCCGCTAGGAGGCTTGCAGCTCGCGCGAGCTGCATCATAGCGGTCTGCGCGGTGTGAGGTGCCTCCGAACCCTTCTCAGCACGACGCGTGCGAATCCCCTGGAAGAGCGCGATCGATCGCCCTCTGATCTTGTGCGATGCGATGATGATCCCGTGCAGAGCGGTACGGATCCTGTGCAGATCGAGGCGAGGATCTTGTGCGGATGCGCTCTGGATGCGTGAGGAGAAGAGCGTACATCCTCTCAGAAGATATGCGAACCGCGCGAGGATCTTGATCCGATTCCTGTCAGATCCCTGTCAGGTCCCTTGGAGATGGCGCCCGTATGCTCATCCCATCAGCAGATGGATGGGAAGGAGCGACAAGGATGTCCTTTCAAGACCACGCAGAAGCGCTCGGGCGCGATGCTCCGAGGAAGATGCTCAAGAGCCGGTTCGGGAAGGCTGCCCTTGCGGGTGCCATCATCCTCCTCTCCATCTGCATGGTCGCGGTCGCAGCAGGCGCCTTGCGCGCAGAGGATGGGTTCTCCCTTGCGAAGGCTGACGCTGCATCCGCGAGCGTTGAGGAGTCGGATGAGAGCGAGGGGAGGCTAGCGGGCACCTCACCTGCGCTCTATGTCCATGTCGCAGGCAGCGTGGAGCGACCGGGCATCTATCAGGTGGAAGAGGGCGCGCGCGTTGCAGAGGCCGTCCAAGCAGCAGGGGGATTCACGGCAGATGCCGCCACTGAGAGCGTGAATCTCGCGCGTCAGGTGCAAGATGGCGAGCAGATCGTGGTGGCGTCCTCAACTGTCCTTGATGGAGGCCACGCCGCATCCGGGGAGATGGGCGGAGCGGTCGCGCCCAAGGAGAGCACACGTGCGGATGCGCGCGTGAACATCAATGTCGCAACCGAGGCAGAGCTCCAGACGATATCGGGCATCGGCCCTTCCAAGGCGAAGAAGATCATCGCGTATCGCGAGGCGAATGGCAGCTTCAAAGCCGTAGAGGACATCTGCAAGGTGAGCGGCATCGGCGCGAAGACGCTCGAATCCATTCGGGACCAGATCAGCGTAGGGTAGGGGTGAAGGGCTTTGCTGCACCTCTAGGGCATGAGGGTGCGTGCGCCGTAGAGGATATGAGGATGCGGCCTGTGAGGAGCCGCGTGCCGATCCTCCTCGCAGGAGCGATCATCCTCTGGGCTGCCTCGGCTCTCGCCTTCCATATGAGCAGAAGCACCTCCATGGATGGATGCAGGACAGCAGCGATAGCCGGCCTTGCATGCGCGTGCCTCTCCTGTGCATCCATGGCCCTCTGCTCGCATCGTCGCATCCTCCTCGCGTGCGCCTTCGCGGCATGCGGCGCATCCATGGGATTCGTCGCGTCCATGCAGGTCCAACAGGGAAGCCATCTGGCAGATGAGCGGATGCCCATCACGGCTGTCACAGCCCTCCAGGATTCGACTTCCACTGCTTACGGCACCTCTACCATCTGCGCGGTCGAAAGCGGCGCGCACGTCCCCTGCAAGGTGCGCCTCCTCACCCCTGAGGATGAGCGCTATCTGGTGGGCGATCGCATCATCTGCGATGCATCGATCCAGCCTCTGGCAGAGCAGTCGCGCGGGTTCTACCGAACGCAGGGCGTGAGCGCTGAGGTGCGCGCCACGCAGACGGAGCGTGCACCTGATGGCTCGCTCGTCGACGCGATCCGTGACCTTCGCCGGACGGCTATCGATGCGATCTGCGCGCACGCAGGAGACCATGCTGCGCTCTACGCTGCCCTCATCTGCGGACATCGTCCCTTGATGGCCAAGAGCGCGCTCTATGAGGACTTCAAGGTGAGCGGCCTTGCGCACCTGGTAGCGGTCTCTGGTGCACATGCCGCCATCGTCCTCGCGTTGCTCATGGGAGCGTTGAGGCTCTTGCGCGTGCGCAAGGGCATAGCGGTCGCGCTCTCCATAGCCCTCATCTGCGCCTATGTCGCATTCGCGGGCATGCCGATCTCTGCGCTGCGCAGCGCGCTCATGGCGATATGCGCGCTCACCTCAGCATTCGCGGGCAGGCGCGCAGCGTCGTTGAACAGCATCGCGCTCTGCATCATCCTGTTCTTGGTGGCCGACCCCACTGCATGCCTCTCGGTCGCGCTCTTCCTCTCTGCAGGGTCAACGCTCGGGATCGTGCTCTTCGCAGGGCTGTTCTCCTCATGGTTCCCGCGCACGCGGCGCATCGTCGAGGATGCGGTGATCGCGCCGGTGAGCCTCACGATCGCCTCGAACATGGTGACGCTGCCCTTCTCTGCCGCGCTCTTCTCGCAGCTATCGCTCATCGCCCCTGTGGCGAACGTGCTCGCAGCTCCGCTCTTCGCGCTCAGCTGCATGGTCGGGCTCATCGGCTGCGTGTCGTGCCTGGTCGCACCCGCTGCGAGCGCGACCATCATCGGCGCGGCGTCGCTTGCCATGGCTCCGCTCTCCTTCGTCGTCAGCGGGCTCGCGCACGTGCCCTACGCCTCCATCGCGTGTGCCGCGGACCCCATGCCCATGATCGCGCTCTCAGCCATCCTCTGCATCCTCCTTTGGGTGACATGGCCGCGCATGACCTTAAGGCGCGCTGGCCTGTTCGCGGGGTCATGCATCGTCCTCGTCGCGTGCACCCTCGCCGTCTCGGCAGCCTTCCAGCGCGACGAGGTGATCGCGCTCGATGTGGGGCAGGGGGATGCCATCCTCATCCGCTCAGATGGAGCGAGCGTGCTCGTGGATACGGGCAATGCAGATGCCAAGCTGCGCCATCAACTCGGGCGCTTCAACGTCCACCACCTCGACGCCGTCATCATCACGCATCCCGATGACGACCACTGCGCATCCCTCGCAACGCTGGGAGGGTATGTGGAGGTGGATCGCATCTGCTTCGCGCGCGACGTGCTCACGTGCAGCTGCGACGCATGCTCGCGACTGCTCGCGCTCTGCGAGGAGCGATCGCCGGGTGCGGAGAGGGTAGGGCTTGCCGTAGGGGATGTGCTCGAGGTCGGGCGCTTCGCGCTCACGGTCATCTGGCCGGATCGCTTCTCGGATGAGGGCGGCAACGCTGACAGCATCTGCCTCCTGGGCACGTTGGATGCTGATGGGGATGAGGTCGCAGACTGGTCCGCGCTCTTCACCGGAGACGCCGAAGCAGAGCAGCTCGAGCAGATGGTGGCAGCGGGCACCCTCGGGGATATCGATCTTCTCAAGGTGGGGCATCACGGCTCGAAGGCGAGCTTGACCGATGTCGTCCTGAGAGCCATCGCGCCCGAGGTGGCCCTCGTGAGCGCGGGTGCTCAGAATCGATACGGGCACCCCAGCGATGAGGCGCTCACTTGCTTGGATTCGATCGGCTGCGAGGTGCTCAGGACCGATGAGCAGGGGAGCGTGACGGTCGCCTTCGCGAAGGAGTCGATGACCATACGCTGTGAACGCGGACCCTGAACCGATCGGAATCGGATATCATCTGAGCCATGGCACGAACGACTGAACAAGCATTGCTGGCTGCATACGCGGTCATCGGAGATGATGCCCTCAAGAAGGAAGCGGTGCTCAAGCGCATGCGCATCCGCCTTGAGAAGCTGGGGGATCTCTCCTTCAATTCCGACACATTCGATGGCGAGAGCGCAACAGGCGAGGAGATCGCATCTGCGTGCCAGACCATGCCGTTCGCGAGCGAGAAGCGCCTCGTCATCGTGAACGGTGCGGAGAAGCTCAAGAAGGCGGACTCCGAAGCGCTCGTGAGCTATCTGTCCGCGCCTTCCGAGACCACCGTCCTGCTGATCATCGCCGAGAAGCTCGCCAAGACCACGCGCCTCTACAAGGCCGTGAGCGCGCTCGGCGGCTCTGCTGTGATCGATTGCAGCCGCCCGAAGAAGCGCGATCTGGCGGCGCATGTGCGCAACATGGCGCCGGCGCACGGGATCACCCTCACCGACGGCGCGGCAGCTGCGCTCGTCGACCTGCTCGGTGAGGATACCGTGCGCATCGACAATGAGCTGCAGAAGCTCTCGCTCTCAGGTTCGGGGAAGGCTGCCATCAGCGAAGAGGAGGTCAGGCGAGCCGTCATGCGCGAGGCGGAGGCGAAGCCATGGGACCTGACCGATGCGCTCGCTGCTCGCGACCTGCGTCGCGCCCTCTCCGTGCGCCGTCGCATGCCGAGCGCCACCCCGTACTCCCTGTTGGGGATGTGCGTCTCGCGCATCCGCGAGCTCATATGCGCGAAAGCGGTGATGGAAGCTGGTGGGAGCAAGGCGCAGATCGCCTCTGAGCTGAAGGTACCGGATTGGAAGGTGCGCGATATCGAAGCGAATGCGCGGCGCTATCGCGCTTGCGAGCTTCGGGCGGCGCTTGCGAGCGCGCTCATATGCGACCGGGATATGAAGAGCGGCGCCGATCCCGACGCCGCCTTCGATGCATGGATGGTATCTGTCATCCAGGGATAGCTACTCAGCCTGAGCCGCCTCGTCGTCCTCCTGGACCTCTTCCTGGACCTCGGCATCGGCCTCAGCAGCCTCAGCTTCAGCCTTGGCAGCCTCTTCGGCCTCCTTGGCCTTGCGGGCGTTGGCCTTCGCCTCGAGCTTGGCCTGAGCCTCGCGCCTCTTGGCCTTCTCAGCCTCCTGCTCCTTCATGGCAGCCACGCGAGCTTCCTTGGCAGCCTTCTTCTTGTTGCCACCCGTAGCAGCTTCCTTGCGCGCAGGCTTCGCGTATGCCTTGCGGTCCGCATCGGTCACGATGGTGTTAGCCAGCTGCATGATGCCGCTCTTGCGGTTCGCGGCCTGGTTCTTCTTGATGACGCCCTTGGACACAGCCTTGTCCATGAGGCGGCATGCGCTGCAAGCGGCAGCGAACGCGGCAGCGCCGTCGCCTGCAGCGACAGCCTCGCGAACGCGGCGCGTAGCGGTCTTGAGCTCGCTCTTGATCGCGCGATTGCGCATGCGGGCCTTCTCATTGGTGATGATGCGCTTCTTCTGGGACTTGATGTTCGCCATCTTCTCCGTGCCTTCCTCGTGCTTCCTTATGGTCGTATGCTCGCGCCTTGGGCGAAGCGGACGCAGGCCCGGATGCAGGGGAGGGGCAAAGCTGGCATGTGGAGATGCAAGGCGAGAGGGCACGGATCGCACATGCGATGTTCCGTGTGGCCATCCCCTGGATTTTCGGACGGCGAGCCTTAGCCTTGCAAGGCCACAAGCAGCAGCCGATCCATGATGCAGCCATGTCTGCGGATCGCGCTATGCGCGGATGCTGTCGCTTGACGCTGATGCGATAGAATACCGCAACATTGCTTCGTTGTCATGTGAGATACGCTCGAAGAGCATCCGAGAAGTGAAGGACCGATGGCTACAGACCCGAACAACATACGCAACTTCTCCATCATCGCGCATATCGATCACGGGAAATCGACGCTCTCTGATCGCATCCTGGAGCAGACCGGCACCGTCTCCGAGCGCGATATGCAAGAGCAGCTGCTGGACACGATGGATATCGAGCGCGAGCGCGGCATCACCATCAAGAGCCAAGCCGTCCGCGTGGAGTACACGGCCGATGATGGGCAGACCTATCAGCTGAACCTCATCGACACGCCTGGGCACGTGGACTTCACCTATGAGGTCAGCCGAAGCCTCGCTGCATGCGAGGGCGCGGTGCTCGTCGTGGATGCCACGCAGGGCGTGGAGGCGCAGACGGTGGCGAACGCCATGCTCGCCATGAATGCCGACCTGGACATCATCCCCCTCATCAACAAGATCGACCTGCCCGCAGCAGAGCCTGAGCGTGTGAAGGTGGAGATAGAGGATGGCCTCGCCATCCCCGCCGATGACGCCGTGCTCGCCTCTGGCAAGACCGGCGCGGGCATCCATGAGCTGCTCGAATCCATCGTCTACAACATCGCACCGCCCATCGGGGATGCGGATGCGCCCCTGCGCGCGCTCATCTTCGATAGCTACTTCGACGCCTATCGCGGCGTGGTGGCGCTCGTGCGCGTCATCGACGGGTCCATGAGGACAGGGGATCGGATCCACATGCTCGCAACGGGGGCCGATGCGCTCGTGGAGGAGGTGGGCGTCCGCACGCCGAAGGAGCTCGCGCTGCCCGATCTCTCTGTCGGGGAGGTGGGATACCTCGTCACCGGGCTCAAGGATGTGAGCCAGGTGAAGGTGGGCGACACCGTGACGCTCGCAGAGGGGGGCGTGGACGAGCCGCTACCGGGGTATCGCGAGGCGAAGCCCATGGTGTTCACCGGCGTGTACCCGATCGAAGGGGACCAGTACGAGCCCTTGAAGGAGGCGCTCGAGAAGCTCGCGCTGAACGATCCGGCGCTCGTGTGGGAGCCTGAGACCTCGGTCGCGCTCGGGTTCGGCTTCCGCGTGGGGTTCTTGGGGCTGCTGCACATGGAGGTCATCAAGGAGCGGCT